>NZ_JAFNNL010000001.1:708535-710189 GCF_026536805.1 Gilliamella sp. B3482
TCTAAACAAACAATCTGTGTGAACACTTACGAGCTCTTCGTAAGGAGGTGATCCAACCGCAGGTTCCCCTACGGTTACCTTGTTACGACTTCACCCCAGTCATGAATCACACCGTGGTAAACGCCCTCCCGAAGGTTAAGCTATCTACTTCTGGTGCAACCCACTCCCATGGTGTGACGGGCGGTGTGTACAAGGCCCGGGAACGTATTCACCGTGACATTCTGATTCACGATTACTAGCGATTCCGACTTCATGGAGTCGAGTTGCAGACTCCAATCCGGACTTAGACGTACTTTCTGAGGTCCGCTTGCTCTCGCGAGGTCGCCTCCCTTTGTATACGCCATTGTAGCACGTGTGTAGCCCTGGTCGTAAGGGCCATGATGACTTGACGTCGTCCCCACCTTCCTCCGCTTTATCAACGGCAGTCTCCTTTGAGTTCCCGACCGAATCGCTGGCAACAAAGGATAAGGGTTGCGCTCGTTGCGGGACTTAACCCAACATTTCACAACACGAGCTGACGACAGCCATGCAGCACCTGTCTCACAGTTCCCGAAGGCACTCTCGCATCTCTGCAAGATTCTGTGGATGTCAAGACCAGGTAAGGTTCTTCGCGTTGCATCGAATTAAACCACATGCTCCACCGCTTGTGCGGGCCCCCGTCAATTCATTTGAGTTTTAACCTTGCGGCCGTACTCCCCAGGCGGTCGATTTATCGCGTTAGCTTCGGAGCCCATCACTCTAGGCAACAAACTCCAAATCGACATCGTTTACAGCGTGGACTACCAGGGTATCTAATCCTGTTTGCTCCCCACGCTTTCGCATCTCAGCGTCAGTATCTGTCCAGAAGGCCGCCTTCGCCACCGGTATTCCTCCACATCTCTACGCATTTCACCGCTACACGTGGAATTCTACCTTCCTCTACAATACTCTAGTTAACCAGTTTTAAGTGCAATTCCTAGGTTGAGCCCAGGGCTTTCACACCTAACTTAATTATCCGCCTACATGCCCTTTACGCCCAGTCATTCCGATTAACGCTCGCACCCTCCGTATTACCGCGGCTGCTGGCACGGAGTTAGCCGGTGCTTCTTCTGTAATTAACGTCAATTGATGCACCTATTAGATACACCACCTTCCTCATTACCGAAAGTACTTTACAACCCGAAGGCCTTCTTCATACACGCGGCATGGCTGCATCAGGGTTTCCCCCATTGTGCAATATTCCCCACTGCTGCCTCCCGTAGGAGTCTGGACCGTGTCTCAGTTCCAGTGTGGCTGGTCATCCTCTCAGACCAGCTAGAGATCGTCGCCTTGGTAAGCCTTTACCTCACCAACTAGCTAATCCCATATGGGTTCATCAAATGGCGCATGGCCCGAAGGTCCCATGCTTTGGTCTCTCAACGTTATGCGGTATTAGCAGTCGTTTCCAACTGTTGTCCCCCTCCATTCGGCAGATCCCCATACTTTACTCACCCGTCCGCCACTCGTCATCAAGTGCAAGCACTCATGTTACCGTTCGACTTGCATGTGTTAAGCCTGCCGCCAGCGTTCAATCTGAGCCATGATCAAACTCTTCAATTTAAAGTTTGATGCTCAATAACTGTCTCTGACATAATTCAAATGAATCTTCAGTGTCACTTATCAAGACTTAATTTTT
>NZ_JAFNNL010000008.1:0-98198 GCF_026536805.1 Gilliamella sp. B3482
CTTCACGTTTTGTACCACGTAGTAATACACCTACGTTCTCACCAGCACGACCTTCGTCTAGTAATTTACGGAACATTTCAACGCCAGTACAAGTTGTTTTTGTTGTTGGTTTGATACCAACGATTTCAACTTCTTCACCAACTTTGATCACACCACGTTCTACACGACCTGTTACCACTGTACCACGACCTGAAATTGAGAACACGTCTTCAATTGGAAGTAGGAATGGTTTATCGATATCACGCTCTGGTTCCGGAATATAGCTATCTAAAGCTTCAGCTAATTCAACAATTTTTTCTTCCCATGCTGCATCGCCTTCTAACGCTTTTAACGCTGAACCACGAATTACTGGAGTGTCATCACCTGGGAAATCGTATTGAGATAGAAGTTCACGTACTTCCATTTCAACTAATTCTAATAATTCTTCATCATCAACCATATCGCATTTATTTAAGAATACGATGATGTAAGGAACACCTACTTGACGTCCTAAAAGGATGTGCTCACGAGTTTGTGGCATAGGACCATCAGTTGCTGCTACTACTAAAATAGCACCGTCCATTTGAGCCGCACCAGTGATCATGTTTTTAACATAGTCAGCATGGCCAGGACAGTCTACGTGTGCGTAGTGACGAGTTGGTGTATCGTATTCAACGTGTGAAGTGTTGATGGTGATACCACGTGCTTTTTCTTCTGGTGCATTATCGATTTGATCGAATGCGCGAGCTTGACCGCCGTATTTTTTAGAAAGTACAGAAGTAATAGCTGCTGTTAAAGTTGTTTTACCATGGTCAACGTGGCCGATTGTACCAACGTTAACGTGGGGTTTTGTACGTTCAAATTTTTCTTTAGACATTTATAGTCCCTCAATGTAATACAAATCGGTGGTGAATCACCACATTAACCAAGTATCATATTTAGTTTTAACATAATACTAATTTAAAATTAGCTTTGCATAATAACAGATAAAGCCATCTAGTGACAAGCTTTAAAGCTATCAAATATAATTTTTTTAGAAGTTTAGGAAAGTAACAAGAATGGTGCTGATAGGCAGATTTGAACTGCCGACCTCACCCTTACCAAGGGTGCGCTCTACCAACTGAGCTATATCAGCAATTGGAGCGGGCAGCGGGAATCGAACCCGCATCATCAGCTTGGAAGGCTGAGGTAATAGCCATTATACGATGCCCGCATGTTCAAACTCGGCTACCTAAATGCTTCAATTAGCAATTGCTAATGTTAGATAATGGTGGTGGGGGAAGGATTCGAACCTTCGAAGTGTGACACGGCAGATTTACAGTCTGCTCCCTTTGGCCGCTCGGGAACCCCACCCCGAATCATTATAAACTATTTACTTAGGAAAATGGTGCCGGCTGCCGGAATCGAACTGGCGACCTACTGATTACAAGTCAGTTGCTCTACCTACTGAGCTAAGCCGGCCTAAGTGCTGCGCATTATGGACTAGAACATTTAACCTTGCAAGCAAAAAAAACATTTTTTTTATTGTTTGCTTAAAAAAAAATCAAAAATATAAAAAAAACCTGAAATATAGACTATTTCAGGTTTTTATTTAATCAAAAATAATGTGTTAAATTATTTCTTTTTTGTTGCTTTTTTAGTCGTTGCTTTTTTCTTAGTTGAAGCAACACCTTTAGCTGCTGTATGTACTGCTACGTCTTCACTGATATCACCTTTATCTTGATATGCACGACCGTAATAAGTATCAAGTAGAATTTGTTTCAATTCTGCAATTAAAGGATAACGAGGGTTAGCACCTGTACATTGATCATCAAATGCATCAACTGCAAGTTGGTCAACTTGAGCTAAGAAAGCTTTTTCATCAATACCAAACTCTTTAATAGAGAATGGAATTTCAAGATCTTTTCTTAATTGATCTAACCAACCAATTAATTTTTCAACTTTCTTCTCATCTTTATCTGATGCAGCAGTTAAGCCTAAGTGGTCAGCAATTTCAGCATAACGTCTAACGGCTTGAGGATAACCATATTGGCTAAACGTACCTTGTTTAGTTGGTTTATCTGTTGCATTGAAGCGAACAACATTACTAATCAGCATTGCATTTGCCACACCATGAGGGATATGGAATGCAGCACCAATTTTATGAGCCATAGAGTGACAAACACCTAAAAATGCTTGAGCAAATGCAACACCAGCTAACGTTGCAGCACTATGCACTTTTTCACGAGCAACTGGGTTTTTAGCCCCTTCTTTATAGCTTGTAGGTAGATATGCTTTCAATATGCTCAATGCTTGTAATGCTTGTCCATCAGAGAACTCGCTTGCCATAATTGACACATAAGCTTCTAAGGCATGAGTTACCGCATCATAACCACCTGCAGCACAAAGTGATTTAGGCATATTCATTACTAAGTTAGCATCAACAATTGCCATATTTGGTGTAATTGCATAATCAGCTAATGGATATTTTTGGCCAGTTGCATCATCTGTTACTACCGCAAACGGTGTAACTTCAGAACCAGTACCAGAAGTAGTTGTCACACAAATTAATTTGGCTTTTTTACCCATATTAGGGAAATGACAAGTACGTTTACGGATATCCATAAAGCGCAATGCTAATTCATCAAATTTTGTTTCTGGATGTTCATAAAGTACCCACATAATTTTTGCGGCATCCATTGGAGAACCACCACCTAAAGCAATAACAGTATCCGGTTGGAATGCTATCATTGAGTCAGTACCTTTACGAACAACACTTAATGTTGGGTCTGCTTCAACATCAAAGAAAGTTTCACAAATTACACCACGTTCTTCAAGTTGATCGGTAATTTGTTTTGAGTAACCATTGTTAAATAAGAATTTATCGGTTACTAAAAATACGCGTTTGGCACCTTGTTCAATTACTTCATTTAAAGCAACTGGAAGTGAGCCACGTTTAAAATAGATAGAACTTGGTAATTTGTGCCATAACATGTTTTCTGCTCTCTTAGCGATTGTTTTCTTGTTGATTAAGTGTTTCGGACCGACATTTTCTGAGACCGAGTTACCACCCCAAGAACCACATCCTAGTGTTAAAGATGGAGCTAAATCAAAGTTATATAAATCACCAATACCACCATGAGCAGCTGGTTGATTAATTAAAATACGACATGTTTTCATTTTACTACCAAAGTAAGCAATACGATCACGATTGCTATCTTGGTCAGTATAAAGCACAGAGGTATGACCCATACCGCCCATTTCAACTAATTTTTCAGCTTTATCTACTGCTTCATTGAAATCTTTTGCTTTAAACATAGCTAAAGTTGGAGAAAGTTTTTCATGAGCAAATGGTTCCGATAAGTCAACTTTACTCACTTCACCAACAAGCACTTTTGCACCTGCAGGCGCTTTAAATCCAGCTAATTCAGCAATTTTAGTTGCTGGTTGACCAACGATATTAGCATTTAAGGCTCCTTTATCATTTAAGATAATACCTTGTACTGCTTTGGTTTCCTTAGCATTTAAAATATAAGCGCCATATTGTTTTAATAAATTACGAACTTCGTCATAGACAGAATCAACAACAACAATAGCTTGTTCTGAAGCACAAATCATACCGTTATCAAATGTTTTAGACATCAACACTGATGCAACGGCACGTTTTAAGTCAGCTGTTTCATCAATTATTACAGGAGTATTACCTGCTCCAACACCTAATGCTGGTTTACCAGAACTGTAAGCTGCTTTAACCATACCTGGACCACCAGTAGCTAAGATAGCAGACACATTATCATGATGCATCAATGCATTAGATAATTCGATAGATGGTTCATCAATCCAACCAATAATATCTTTTGGAGCACCAGCTTTAATTGCAGCATTTAGCACAATTCGAGCTGCTTCAATGGTAGATTTTTTAGCGCGAGGATGAGGTGAAAATACGATAGCATTACGAGTTTTTAAACTAATTAGTGATTTAAAAATCGCTGTTGATGTTGGGTTTGTAGTTGGAACGATACCACAAATAATCCCTAATGGTTCAGCTACAGTGATAGTGCCATATGGCTCATTTTCAGCAACAACACCACAAGTCTTATCATTGCGATATTTATTAAGAATATACTCAGCAGCAAATAGGTTTTTGATAACTTTATCTTCAACAATTCCCATTCCTGATTCAGCAACAGCTTGCTGTGCAAGAGGAATTCGAGCTGCGGCTGCAGCTGTTGCTGCTGCTACGAAGATTTTATCAACTTGCTCTTGAGTATAAGTAGAATAAGTTTCTTGAGCTTTTTTCACTCGAGTCATTAACTCATTTAACTCATTCATATTGGTTACTGCCATAGATTTCTCCTTGAAAATTAAAAAATAAACTTGGATCGTTTGGCGTCTTCCTTGAACATATTTATAATAGCAAAACGAAATTGTGGAATATCGTAAATCAGTTTTTTACTTAATACAATAAGATATTTAACAAAAAATGAATGTTCTTTAAAAGAACAAAATTTATTATTACTTTAAGCGAATTAAATTTGAAGATTTTAAAAAAATATAATTAATTAGCTAAAGGAAGCAAAATTGTTTCTTTAGCTAAATTAAATTAAAAATCAAATATTAATTAACTTATCTAATACATAACTCACAGCCACAAAACCAAAAGTCGCTGTCACGGTAGTAATAGCGCCAAATCCGGACTGACAATCCATTTTCTTACTACCTTCAGCTTGGCTTTTAGTGGAACAAACCTGACCATTTTGAGATGGATAAGTCAACTGCTCAGTCGAAAAGACGCACGCAATGGCATACTTACCTTTGCTATCTTTATTGAGTTTATAATCATTTTTTAAGCGCTCACGCAATTTAGCCGCTAACGGGTCTTGAACGGTTTTGGCTAAATCAGCAATTTTAATTTTGGTCGGATCTTTTTGCCCGCCTGCACCACCAATGGTGATAACTTTTAATTTATTTCGCTTGCAGTGCACTAAAAGCGCAGCTTTATCACGCACGCTGTCAATGGCATCAATAATAAAGTTGAAGCGAGGGTTTTGTTTCGACCCTAAATAATTTGCAACATTATCCGGACTGATAAAATCATCAATGACATTAACGATGCATTGTGGATTGATCTGTAAAATTCGTTCAGCCATAACAGCAGTTTTAGCTTTACCAATATTGGTATTTAACGCATGAATTTGCCGATTAGTATTGGTGATACACACATCATCCATATCAATTAAGGTAATTTGCCCAATACCACTACGGGCAAGGGATTCGGCCACCCATGACCCAACACCACCAATACCAATGACACAAATATGAGCTTGTGAAAATTGCGTTAATGCCGCTTCACCATAAAGTCTTGCAATACCGCTAAAACGTTGAAAGTAGGATTCTGATTTCATAATTGATTATCGAAGGTGCTTATCGTTAAACACCCAACACTCCAAAAACTTGTTTACCAATAATAAAGATAATTTGCTTTGCTAACTAATTTATACATAAATAATGTCGATATATTCGTTTTCAAGGACTCAAGTTGCAATATATGCTTTGCAAGGCACTTTAAATTTACATCCCGATGATGCGCAACCAGTGGGATATTATTTGTCATTAATTGTATTCGTTTCAATTATTTGTTTTTCCTAAAATATCGCTGGTTAATTATGCTTAAAAAAGAGGAAAAGCAAATGCGCAAACCTAAAAAATTACTCAACGATCCTAACAATGTCAGGCAAGAAGTGATGCAAGGCTTAGTATATGGATATAATGGCAAACTCACTGCAATTCCAAACTACTTTGCAGTTTATGGCAATCACATCACAGATGATCAAGTTGTGGTTATTTCCGGGGGCGGTAGCGGTCACGAGCCAACTTTTGCCGGCTTTATCGGTGAAGGTAGCATTGACGGCTGTGCACTTGGCGAAGTGTTTACCTCGCCCTCACCTGATCAAATAATTGAAGTGACCAAAGCCACACATCAAGGTCATGGCGCACTATTTTTATATGGTAACTATTCCGGGGACGGGATGAATTTTGATATTGCCGCCGAAATTTTAGCCGAAGAAAATATTACCACCAAAACCATTCGCGCAACCGATGATATTGCTTCAGCTCCGCTTTCTAAAATCTCAGATCGTCGGGGCGTTGCCGGTATTATGTTTCTTTATAAAATAGCCGGCGCAGCAGCGCAATTGGAAAAATATGATCTTGACCAGCTTTATCAAGTCGTAGCAAAAGCCAATAATAACGTACGCACTATCGGTGTAGCGCTCAATGGTTGCGCTTTGCCTCAGTCGAATAACTTTAACTTTGAACTGGCAGATAACGAAATTGAAATTGGTATCGGTATTCATGGTGAAGCCGGTTTACGCCGTCAAACAATGACCACCACCGACGATGTGGTTAAAGAGATGATAGATAGATTGTGTGACGATCTGCCTTTTGTGCGTGATGATCGGGTGTGTGTAATGATTAATAACCTAGGTACGATGAGTAATACCGAACTTTTAATTATTGCCAGAAAAGTCGGTATTGAACTCGATTCACGAGGCATAATCAGCCATGATATTGCCATTGGCCATTTTTGCACTTCATTGGAAATGTCCGGCTTTTCGATCACCTTAATGAAATTAGATCAGCAGTTACAACACCTTTATGACCTACCTTGCCAAACCTTAGGATGGAGAAAATAGAATGAACTTGTCACAACTACGTAAAATGATGTTATTTGTCGCCGAAAAAATGGTGGAAAGTGAGCCAACATTAACCGCTTTAGATCAAATTGTTGGCGACGGCGATCATGGTATTGGTATGAAGCGAGGATTTGCGACATTAATAGTACTGTTACAAGACAATCAGTTTAAGCCAAATGATATTGGTGATTTTTTCAATCAAGTTGGTACAAAATTAATGACCAGTATGGGCGGGGCTTCCGGTGCAATATTTGGCACTTTATTTAGAGCTGGTGGTAAAAGTATTATTGGTGAGGCAGAATTTAATACCAGCACATTAGCAACACTACTTAATCAAGGTTGGCAAGCTGTCTATCAACGAGGCAATGCTAAACCGGGTGATAAGACCATGGTTGATGCTTTAGCAGCTGCGGCAACCAGCGCAAATGAATTATGCCAATTACCCTTGAAAGATGCGTTACCTAAAATTGCCCAATCAGCAATGGAAGGCGCAGAGCAAACCAAACAGATGATAGCGGTATTTGGTCGAGCTAAAAACTTAGGTGAACGTGCTATTGGTCATATGGATCCGGGCGCTGTTTCAATGGCTTATATTTTAAAATATATGAATGAATATATTCAGATGTCTTAAAAAAATAAATCCGCTAACAGTGTTGGCGGATTTATTAACTTGTTTGTTTCTGTCATTTAAGCGTGACTTTTCCTCTCTTTCATTATCCACCTACCCTATTGTTTAAATTTTATTTGGGAAGGATATGCCCAACTTTGTAACTCTTGCGGCGGGAATCCACCCGGATCTTTACCACCATTAATCAACAATGCGTGATAATAAATCTCTGCCATTTCTTCAATGTAGGCCGCTTTTAATACCGCTTCATAAGGATCTTTATCCACCGCAATGGCGCCATGTTTTTCCATTAAAATGGCATCGGCTCGCTTAATTGGCTCAATGACACTAGTTGACAGTTCCGGCGTACCAGGGCGACCATATGGCGCAACCGGAATCACGCCGTCTTTTAAATTCAAAATAGCACACTCATAAACAACTGCCGGAATGGGCTTTGCTAATACCGCAAATGCCGTTGCAAAAATTGAGTGGGTGTGTGAAACGGCAAACACATCCGGACGAGCCTTATAAATTTCCAAATGCATCAAACATTCACTAGTCGGCCTTAATCCGGATTGCGCTTCAATCACATTAGCATCTAGATCCATAACCACAATATCACGTGCGGTTAATAGTTGTTTATCAATGGTTGTTGGGGTAACTAGCACATAGCCGGTCTGTTTGTCCCGAACACTTGAATTACCTGCTTTATGTTTACAAAGTCCCCATTCACTGGATTTCTTAGCCATATCGACAACATATAGTTTTTGAATCTCTAACATTTTAACACTCCTTTTTAGGCAAAATATTCATTGATAGCGGGCAAATAATTCCCAAATTTCTTGATTATTTTTGGCTTGGCGTAAATGGGTTGAACCGTCATGAAGTTCTAATAGCTCATTTAATTGCGCCAATGCTTTAAGATGTTTTTGTGGATTGTTGGTCGCTAGCACTACAATTAAATCGGCTTGCATATAGCCACCAATATCGATTTTGTCGGGTAACCTAAGTAGCGACATGGCAACTTGATTGACACCATCATCAATACCGGCATGCGCAATAATTAACCCTTCAACCAGCATAATGTAGGGCTGTTCAAATTGGATTTTGTTGATCATTCGTTCCAGATAATAACGTTCAATAAATTGCCCGTTTAATAGTGGTTTAGCCGCTAATTCCAGCGCCTGTTGCCATGAGATATCGGCTGTTTGGGCAAGGTAGATATGCTCTTTTTGCATTAAATCCGCCAGCGAAGGGATCTCTTGTTGGTTGATTCGTAGCGGATTGTCATTGAGTTCATCATTATACAGGTAGGCGGTAAGCTCTTTTTGTAGCGCCTTTCTGTCTTTTATATGGGTGAACTTTTCAACAATTAGCATCAGTTCTTCAACTTGGATAATGCTTGGGTCAATCCCTTGTAATGTGCCAATAACTTGGTTACGTAATGCATTTTTATGCAAATTATTCAACGAAGGGTTAACAATAAAGAGCAGTTTATCGGTGGATAAATGTGAGGTTGAAAAAACAATGTCATAATAGTGTTTATACTTTTCAAACTCTCGTTTAGACATGGCATCAGAAAAGTGAAGTTCCGGAAGCAACACCTGTAAAGTCAAATATAAGTAAGTAGAGACTGTGGCGCTATTTTCACAAACAACTATGGCAATTTTCTTTGTTTTAATTTGGTTAATTAGCCCTTCTCGTGTTAACCAGCCGCCTAATAAAACGGTAATAAACGCCACTTCCTCATCCGGCATATTACAATGCAGTATCTTTTCAAACGGCGCTATGGCTTTACGTACCATTTCATGTAAATGACCGAACTCTTGCAAAACAATATCGTAAACACTGTTGATGTTGGTGATATGGTAACGGATGCGATAATAGGCCGGTTTCCAGTGTTGATAAATACGTTCAATTAATTCACTTTTGTCCTGAAAGGTAATACAGCTGATCTGTTCAAAATTATCGATAACTTCAACTGCACTCTCTAATAACACGGCATCGAGATGAAAATATTTGTCTGATAATGTTTGGATATTGGAACTTTGTACCAATACCGTTAAAAAAATCTGCTCATTCAGATCGGTAATGCCAAAGCGTTCAATTAATTTTTTCATTAATTGAAAATCACGACTGTTTGCTACATCGGTATAGTTTTCCGGCAATAACTCTATTTTTTTGTTGGTTTCAATTCGGTGTAGCATAAAACCAATAAAATAGGTTAATTCTTGCAGTTGTTCATCGGTAAAAACAATTTTTAATTTTCGTTCAATTTCACTAAACACTTGTCCGACTTGTTCTAATCGGCCTTGAGTAATAATCTTATTGTGCCGAAAAATTTTATCGGCTATTGGCATATTAATGATGCGATGAATTAGCTTTAATAATAAATAGCGCTTATTAATTTCTGTGCCAACAATGCGATAACCATTTTCACGATCATAAGTTACCTGCATATGATATTGATCGAGCAGGGTTTGCACTTTTTTAATGTCATTAATCACCGTATTTTGGCTAACGGTCAGTGCTGAGGAGAGATGAATTAATGACAAGCGCTCAGTTCTGGTTAATAAAAAAAATAGCAGTAGATGCACTCTTTCATCTTCTGAATAGATATATCGACCAATAGAAAGCGAGACGGGTTCGTCTCTAAAGGTTTCAATCACGACTTTAGGAATGCTAAATTTTCCGGTTTTAAATCGTTTAATTAATTCAAGATTTGATGACTCAAGAAAATCATTAATCTTTTTTAAGGTATAACTAAGCTGTTTACGGGTTAACCCAAATTTATTTTGCAGCTCTACGCCACTGACACTTGGATTTTGAATTAATGCATTTAAAACAGCATGAATTCTTTTATCAACAACCATATAATTATTAGCCTCTTGCTCGTTATCTGATGATAACGAGCATTACCATCAGTTTGTACTAATTACCTGTTTACAAATAGTCCAGTTTTACTCATCTATTTTCAGATCAACACTATCTTGTTGTGCCTCTTTTTTCAGCTCACGTGCATAAAAGAAATAGCCAGTGCACCAATAAATAGCCAATATCAATGGAACAAAATAGCCTTGTAAACATTGCCAAATAAATGAAAATGCATAAGTAAAGACAGGTGCATCAATAGAGCTGTTAGAAATAAGTTGGTTGTTTGGAATATCAATCGCCTTAGTGGCTAAGCCTAAATCGGTAATAATTGGCGCAAATTGCGTTCCGACAAACAGAAAAAATGGCACACCGATGATAGCTAAAATCACCATTCTTAATGTATTGCCTTTGGTTAAAATATAAGCTGGCACAACCAGTGCGATATTAATAATGCCGGCAAATGGTAAGATTTTATTGCCGGGTAAAATTACTGCCCAAATTAAGGTGATAGGAATGGCGACAATTAAAGTAAACCAGATTTCACTTGCTCCCCCCATAAACGGCCAATCAAGACCCACAAACAGTTTACGACCAGCAAAGCGTTTATTCATATAATCGCTGATCGCCTCAGAAATCGGGGATAGCGCCTGCATAAATAATTTTGAGATCATCGGGAACAGCATTAAAGCGGTCGCCGCTTGCACTCCTAGCATTAAAATGGCCGCCACATCATAACCAGCAATAATCCCAAAAATGACACCTAATAAAAATCCGATTACGTGATTTTCAGCAAATACCCCTAGTTTAGAACGCAAGGTTGCTGCATCCATTGGCTTATTCAAAGCGGGGATTTTGCGTAATAGAAGATCAAAAGGATAATAAATGGCACTGAAAAATAGCATTCGGTGCGTACAAGTTACGCCCGGAATACCGGTTAACTTTTCGATTCGATGCTGATTAATATCACCGGAATTGAGCTCTAAAATAATTTGCAACGTTGCAACAACAAAAGCCAATATCAGCGCAATTATTCCGCCCACAAGTGGCGTTGCTACGGCAACAACAATAAAGGCAGTAAAAATTTTACCCCATACATTCCATAAATCAGCATTAAACGTATCGGTCTTTTTCAATACCAACATTAAGATATTGACGCCAACTTGCAGGGGAAACATTAAAAAAGCATATGGCCAAGCCCACGAAACATTTGCCATTGTTGTCCAACCACCGTCAACAATACTGAGTTCAATACCGGTTCGCTCCATCATGGTTTGTGCAGCAGCGCCTATTGCGCCAACCATAAAACCAATCAGCATACTCATTCCAACAAACGCAACACCTAAAGTAATAGCGGCCGATGCCCCGTCTCGAAATTTCATACGTACAATTAAGCCCGCAATGAGCATTATGATAGGCACAAATACCGGTGCACCTAAATTCAAAATATAATTTATAACTGTTCCAAGAAAGTCCATAATTACACTCCTATTTGCAGGCATCGATAATTTTTTGCAGTTCTGCATCCATATTTATTCCGGTTAAAAAAGCAATGCCATTAATAACCGGGATAGGATATGTTTTCTCAATTTTGGTAATGGCAATATATGCCGCACTGTTTTTAATGTGAGAATCAACCGACTTAAGATCGACAACTTCCACTTTAATATCATTAAGATTTCTCTCTTTTAATAAGCGTGTCACTTTACTTGCAACCGTTTGTGATGTGGCCACTCCACTCCCACATGCAACAATAACCTTTTTCATAATGCCTCCTTATAAATGGATATTTGACGTCAATAAGTTAAAAACTTCATGTTCTGTTTTTGCCTGATATAGCGCCTCTAAAAAACATGAATTTACCAAGCAGGACATCAATTTTTGTAATAAATCAATATGTCCATCTTTTTGGTTAAATCCCAATAGAAAGATAAAATTAGCATCTAAAACATGATCATTATTTGCCATTTCACACCAAGGGATTGTTCCTTTCACTCGAGTAAAGAAAATGAATGGTCTAATAACATGTTCGATATCGGTATGTGGCATTGCCACCACATAAGGTTTGGTCGGTAAAGCGGTCGGAAATAAAGACTCTCGGTGTTTAATCGCTTCTAAGAATGTTGGATTAACATAACCACCACGTTGTAGAATTGAAAAAGTAAAATCAAAAAATTGATTTGAATTTTGGAAGTCTCTATCTAACACAATCAGATCGTTACAAAACAGCTGGTTATTAGATTCATTTTCCATTTCATCCTCCATCATTATGTCGTTAGTCATTTTTAAATCGGGCTGATTTTGATGACTAACTCATACAGTAATTATTTGATGTCATTGATTTTAGGAAATTAAAACAGCGCAGACTATTGGATTTGATACCAAAAAATATCCATAAAATTGCACATCATAGGGATAAAAGTTATCGCTAAAAAATGCGGGAAATATCTGAGAATAGTTATACCAAGTTAGATAGTTAGGCAATTGTGATTCTGCTATTAGCAATTTAATAGACAGAATCACAATAAGTATTGAAGGTTATTTAATTTTTGAAAGAGTGAATTGGTGCCGGAATTCGTCCGCCACGATGAATGAAATCAAATGAACTGAATTTACTCACCGGCATCACAGGAGCATGACCGAGTAATCCACCAAACTCAATATTATCACCCACCTTTAATCCCACAGCCGGAATAATCCGCACGGCTGTGGTTTTGTGGTTAATGACACCGATTGCCGCTTCGTCAGCAATAATAGCCGAAATCGTTTCAGCGGAGGTATCACCCGGTATGGCTATCATATCAAGACCAACTGAACACACACAGGTCATGGCTTCGAGTTTTTCCAAATTAAGTGCCCCGCAATTAACCGCATCAATCATGCCTGCATCTTCAGAAACAGGTATAAAGGCGCCACTTAAACCACCGACATGACCACACGCCATTACGCCACCTTTTTTAACGGCATCATTTAACATCGCTAAAGCTGCCGTTGTGCCATGTGTGCCGACCACTTCCAGTCCCATTTCTTCTAAAATATGCGCAACCGAATCACCAATTGCCGGCGTCGGTGCGAGCGATAAATCTACGATACCAAATTTCACACCTAAGCGCTCTGATGCTTCTTTTCCAACTAATTGCCCCATACGGGTAATTTTAAATGCAGTTTTTTTAATCGTTTCGGCAACCACATCAAAAGGTTGACCTTTTACTTTCTCAAGCGTACGTTTAACAACGCCAGGTCCACTCACGCCGACATTAATCACACAATCGGCTTCACCAACACCATGAAATGCGCCGGCCATAAAAGGGTTGTCTTCAACTGCATTGGCAAATACAACTAATTTTGCACATGCCATGCTACTATTATCAGCGGTTAACTCTGCCGCTTGTTTGATAATTTGCCCCATTTGCTTAACCGCATCCATATTGATACCGGTTTGGGTTGAGCCAACATTGACCGATGCACACACACGCTCAGTTTGCGCCAGTGCTTGCGGAATGGATTTAATTAAAATCTCATCACCTTTATGGTAGCCTTTTTGTACCAAGGCAGAAAATCCACCAATAAAATTAACGCCAACCGCTTTAGCTGCGCTATCAAGGGTTTTAGCAAAGGCAACATAATCTTTGTCATCGCTGGCACCGGCAATTAATGACATCGGCGTCACTGAGATACGTTTATTGATAATAGGAATACCAAATTCGGAAGTAATTTGATCCCCAACTTTGACAAGATCTTTAGCCAATGTGGTTATTTTGTCATAAATTTTTTGACGCGCTTTCTCACCATTACTATCGATACAATCAAGGAGAGAAATTCCCATGGTTATTGTGCGGATATCAAGTTTTTCTTCCTCAATCATTTTAATTGTTTCGAGGATCTGTTTTGTTTCCATTAGTCCTATCCTTAAATAAGAAATGTAGAATTAGAATTGAAATTACAAACGATGCATAGCATCGAAAATCTCTTCTCGTTGAATATTGACTTTAACCTTGAGTCTATCACCTGTTTGCGTTAATGAAGTTTTCACTTCATCAAACGAGGCTTTTATTTTGGATAAATCAAGCAACATAATCATGGTAAAATATTCATCCATAATCGTTTGGCTCACATCTAAGATATTAATATCTAATTCAAACAGCTTTTGACTAATTCCGGCAATTATTCCGGTTTGATCTTTTCCTATAACAGTTAAAATCGTTTTCATCACATACTCCGCACAAAATTCACACAATTAAAAGATATTTATTGAGTTGATTATAATAACATCTTCAAAAATTATCGAAATAGGAGTAGATTGTTTTTTTCAACAAAAATAAAAATATTATTAGCATAAATTGAAAGGGCGAAGTTATGATAAATTTCCAAAAATCCAATAAATTGGATCATGTCTGTTACGACATCCGTGGACCTATCTTAGATCATGCAAAACGACTTGAAGAAGAAGGTCAAACTATCCTTAAACTCAATATTGGAAACCCCGCCCCTTTTGGTTTTGCCGCCCCTGATGAACTATTGGTTGATGTCATTCGTAATCTACCTTCTTCGCAAGGCTATTGCGATTCAAAAGGGCTTTACTCAGCTCGTAAAGCCATTATGCAACACTATCAAGCAAGAGGGATCACCAATCTTGATGTTGAAGATATCTATATCGGTAATGGCGTGTCTGAACTGATTGTGCAATCCATGCAAGCACTGCTCAATAGCGGGGATGAAATTTTAGTACCAATGCCCGATTATCCATTATGGACAGCGGCAGTTAGTTTATCCGGTGGCAATGCCGTTCATTATGTATGTGACGAAGAGGCTAGCTGGTCACCGGATTTAGAGGATATAAAACGTAAAATCACGCCAAAAACCAAAGGGATTGTGATCATTAATCCTAATAACCCAACTGGCGCCGTGTATAGCAAAGAAGTGTTACTTGAGATTGCTGAAATTGCTCGCCAACATAATTTACTTATTTTCGCCGACGAAATTTACGATAAGATTTTATACGATGATGCTGTGCATCATTCGATTGCCTCCCTTGCTCCTGACTTATTTGTCGTTACTATGAGCGGACTATCAAAAACCTATCGAGTAGCGGGCTTTAGACAAGGTTGGATGGCGCTTTGTGGACCTAAGCAGCATGTAAAAGGCTACATTGAAGGACTAAATATGCTCGCTTCGATGCGTTTATGCGCCAATGTGCCATTACAACACGCTATTCAAGGTGCACTCGGTGGCTATCAAAGCATTAATGAATTTATTGTACCGGGCGGACGTTTATATGATCAGTGTATGTTAGCGTGGCGATTATTAAATGAGATCCCGGGCGTTTCATGTACTAAGCCACAAGGCGCTTTATACCTGTTTCCAAAACTGGATCAGCAAAAGTTTAATATTCACAATGACCAAAAGTTGGTATTAGACTTTTTATTACAAGAGAAAGTATTGTTAGTGCAAGGCAGTGGCTTTAATTGGCACAAACCCGATCATGTGAGAATTGTTGCACTGCCACATACCGGTGATCTGGAAGATGCTATTAACCGTTTTGGTAACTTTTTATCTAGTTATAAACAATAATTAGATACAAATAAAAAAAGCGCCAGAATTGGCGCTTTTTATTTAACCAGTAATATGAATTAATTATCTTTTTAATTCAGCTAATTTATTACGGATATTTTGTGCACGTTTAGATGAAGATGGATGGCTACTTAAAATTGATGATTCACCGCCACCTAATTTATCAAATGCTGTTGCAAGACCAGCTGGATTAATTTTTCTTTTGATTAAATAATCAAATGAGAAGTTATCCGCTTCTTGTTCTTGTGCTTGTGAGAATTGAGCATTGATAACTTTTTCTGCTAATTTACCAATACTTGATTTAGATAATTTAGCAACTGCTGCATTACCTGATGCTGCTGCTGCATCGCGAGCAATTTCTGTAGCATAAGCAACTTGAATTGCTTTTTTACTGTGACCTAAAGCTACGTGACCTAATTCATGACCTAAAACACCTTCGATTTCGTTGTCATTCATCATATCCATTAAACCGCTGTAAACACGTACACAGCCGTTAGCCATTGCCCATGCGTTAACATCTTTAGTAATATATACTTTATAGTTAACTGGTGTACCGTTTATATTATTACCAAGAGCTTTAGCAATTTTATTTAAACGTTTAGCGTAAGCACTTTTAGCTGGAGCAATTTTTGATTGAGCATCCATTTGTGCACATGATTTTTGGCTTAATGCTTTCACATCATTATCACTGAGTGTTGCCGCTTTCAAACCTTTCATGCCAAGACTAGTTAAATCGTTAGCACTCATGTTTTTACAACCAGCTAACGACATAGCTGCAACTAAAGGTAGTGCAACAAGCAAAGTTTTTTGATGTTTTTTCATACTCTTTTCCTTATATTAACAAAATTTACTTTTTTCTAACTTAAAGCTAGATTTTTTGAATTTTAACGCAAATTTAATAATAATCAACAAATAATTACTTGCTTAGTCATTATTAGCACTTTAGACTAGTGCCTCATTTTTTGAGGAACACAAATATGCAACTGTCAGATTTTGATTTTACACTCCCAAAAGAACTGATTGCAAAATACCCATCAGAAACAAGAAGTTCATGCCGATTATTATCACTTAACAGCCGTACAGGTCATATTGAAGATAAAGTATTTACTGATATCACTGATTACATCAATCAGGGGGATTTACTTATTTTCAATAACACAAAAGTGATTCCGGCTCGAATATATGGGAAAAAAGCATCGGGTGGAAAAATTGAAATATTGATTGAGCGTTTATTAGAAGATAATCGAGCTCTTGCACATATAAAAGCATCTAAATCACCTAAAGCAGGTGCTGAACTCATTTTAGGTGAGGAAAATAATATTAGCGTTACCATGCTTGCTCGCCATGATACTTTATTCGAATTACAATTTCCTGATGATGTACTTAAAATTTTGAATGAAATTGGACACATCCCTTTACCACCTTACATAGATAGACCTGATGAAGATCAAGATCGTGAGGTATACCAAACTGTTTATAGTAAAGTGCCTGGTGCAGTTGCTGCGCCAACAGCAGGTCTTCATTTCGATGAGCCTTTATTAGAAAAGCTTAAAAACAAAGGTGTCGAAATGGAATTTGTAACGTTGCATGTCGGTGCAGGTACATTTCAACCAGTAAGAGTTGAAAATATTGAAACGCATATCATGCACGCTGAATATGCAGAAGTACCAGAATCAGTTGTCAAAGCAGTTTTAGAATGCAAAGCCCGAGGAAATAAGGTCATTGCTGTCGGTACAACATCAGTCAGAGCGTTGGAAAGTGCAGCAAAACAATCTGGCAAAATTGCACCTTTTTTTGAAGATACTCAGATATTTATTTATCCAGGTTTTGATTTTAAAGTAATTGATGCACTTATTACTAATTTTCATTTACCTGAATCCACTTTAATAATGTTAGTTTCTGCATTTGCTGGCTATGAAAATACCATGCGAGCTTATCAACATGCAGTAAACGAAAAATATCACTTTTTTAGTTATGGTGATGCCATGCTAATTACTAAATAAGTTATAGCCAATTAAATTTTACCTAAATTTAATTGGCAAAATATAAAAATACTAATAATGCTTTAACTTGTTAGTGATGTTATTAATACGATTTATATTAGTTGGATGGGATGTTGGTTGATTTTTAGCGTGAATTGGCATTTTTGTTAGCATATTAACCAATCCTTTGGGATCTATTTTTTCCTTAACTAATAAATCAAAAGCATAATTATCTGCTTCAACCTCATATTGATGGGAAATTTCTTCTTTTACCATAATCACTATTTCATTGGATTTATCAGTAATCTCAATATAAGGCGCTTGTCTAAATAAACTTATTCCGTGTTTTAGTGCAATATGAGCCTGTTCATGAGCAATCACTGCTTGTAACTCATCATCTTCAAGTAATTTCATCAATCCACTATTTATTCGAATACAACCATTAGCTGTAGACCAAGCATTAGGTTCACTATCAAGATAAACTTTGTAACTTAATTCAATATTATTTATTTTTCTAGGTAACTTATTGTTAAGATTAGATAATCTCTTACTAAGAAAATGATAATCGGGTGCAATAATTGCCTTCTTATCATTTTCAATGCAAGCTTGTTGACTAATAGCTAATATATCAGAGTCAGATAATGTTTTAATTCGTTCAGATGAAATGATAGTTGGTTGTATTTGATTTTGACATCCAACTAACATTACTACAAATAAGAAAATAATATATTTCAAAAGCTCAAAGATCCTTATAGATATTGTCTATTTAGGTTTAGCACGATAAACTACGCACCGCAAAAATAATACGATAACGTATTATATCAATAATTAGCGCCAAACTGTTTATTTGGTCGCAAGAGGTTAACAAAAAAATGAAATTTGAACTAGATAATACTGACGGCTTAGCTCGTCGTGGACGAATGAAGTTCGATCGTCGTGGTGTTGAATATACAGTTGAAACACCCGCATTTATGCCAGTTGGCACTTATGGTACCGTCAAAGGTATGACCCCTGAAGAAGTCGCTGCTACAGGTGCACAAATTTTATTGGGTAATACTTTCCATTTATGGTTAAGACCTGGACAAGAAATTATGCGTAAACACGGTGATTTGCATGATTTTATGCAGTGGCCAGGCCCGATTTTAACCGACTCTGGGGGATTCCAAGTTTTTAGTCTTGGTGATATTCGAAAAATTAAAGAAGAAGGCGTCTATTTCCGTAATCCTATCAATGGTGATTCAATCTTTTTATCACCTGAAATTTCAATGGAAATCCAATATGATCTTGGTTCAGATATTGTAATGATTTTTGATGAATGTGCGCCGTTTCCTGCCGAGTGGGACTATGTCAAAAAATCAATGGAAATGTCTCTACGTTGGGCAAAACGTAGTCGCCAACGTTTTGACGAATTAGGCAATAAAAATGCCTTATTTGGTATAGTACAAGGCGGTATACATCAAGAATTACGTGATATCTCGATTAAAGGATTAACCGAAATTGGTTTTGACGGCTTTGCCGTTGGCGGATTAGCGGTGGGTGAGCCGAAAGCCGATATGCATCGTATCTTAGAAGGAACTTGCCCTCAATTACCAGCTGATAAACCACGTTATCTAATGGGTGTAGGTAAACCTGAAGATTTAGTTGAAGGTGTTCGTCGTGGTATTGATATGTTTGATTGCGTGATGCCAACACGTAACGCACGGAACGGGCATCTGTTTGTTACTAATGGGGTCATTAAAATACGTAATGCAAAATATAAAGATGACACGACCCCACTCGATCCTGAGTGTGATTGTTACACCTGTAAAAATTACACGAAATCGTATCTTCATCATTTAGATAAATGTGGAGAAATATTAGGGGCAAGACTCAATACCATCCATAATTTACGTTATTATCAACGCTTAATGGCTGAAATTCGTGATGCGGTTGCTAATCAACGTTACGAAGCATTTGTCGTCGAGTTTTACCAAAGAATTGGCAAAACCCCCGCTCCTTTCGCAAAATAAAAATTATCATTATAATTTTTAGGGGTAACTATTGACACATCGAGGTTAGCGCAGTATTATGCGCATCCTAACGGCGAGTAGCGCAGCTTGGTAGCGCAACTGGTTTGGGACCAGTGGGTCGGAGGTTCGAATCCTCTCTCGCCGACCAATTTAAATAAAAAAGCCTGCTCATTGAGTAGGCTTTTTTATTATCTCTTTTATTATTCTTTATTACAAACTGGCTCGTGATTTTATGATCGGTAAAAACTCCGTGCTTTCTGATTTAATTGGCTCCCCATTTTTTAATTTATTTAGCAATAACGTCGCTGTGTATTCGCCAATTTGTTTAGACGGTAATGCAACAGTGGTTAACGGCGGAAAGCAGACTTCACTAAACTCATTATCACCAAAACCGCTGACTGCCAATTGATAAGGAACTCGAATATGTCGCCGTTGACACTCATATAGCACACCGCAAGCTAATTCATCGGTGGTACAAATTAACGCATCAACCTCAGACCAGTTTAACAAAATATCGGCAAGCAATTGTGCGCCGGTACTAAAGTTCGCTGGTTTGGCGGCATGAATGATACGATTAGTCGGCAAGTGATAATTGAGCATCGCTTTATGCCAACCATGTAAACGCTGTTGAAATAGATGATATTGCTGATTTGCACAAAGTAAGGCAATATTTCGATACCCTTTATTAATCACATGCTCTGTTAATTTATGCATCGCTAAACTATCATCAAAGCCAACATCGACATCGATTGAACCATCATATTTTTTACCGATATTCATTACGGTGATTGTTTTATTTTGAACAATTTTTTTTATCAGATCATCATTTTCAACATAAAACAGCAAGACAGCTTCAAGATTATGGCTATAAAGCGTCCCTAATAATTGGGACTCTTGTTTATGATAATGATAAGATTCAATGATAAGCGTGGTATACCCCTCTTTAGCTAACTGTGTCTGTAGCGAATCAAGCAATATTCTTACCGAATAATCATAAATTCGAGTGGTAATAACGGCAATCACTCGATTGGCGCTGGCTGACGCTAATAAACTGGCGGCGACATTCGGCTTGTAGCCCAATGTCTCAACAGCTAATTGAATTTTATGTCGAAGCTTATCTGATACTCTTTCCGGCGTGCGTAAAGCCCGAGAGACAGTCATTGTTCCCACGCCAGCATATTTAGCAACATCAAATAAAGTAATCTGCCCTGTATTTCGACGTTTTTTAGTATCCTGCATCTTTCATCCCGATTGAATTTGATTTATATATTCATTTATGCATACAATTTTTCTGTAAAGATATAAAAAACAGAAGATTACTCAATAATCATCTACAATGCATCAAGCAATTTATAACTAAATTGTGACTTTTTTCTAATTCTAGTATGTCAAAGCAGAATAGTTTAGAATTAATACATTAAAAATGTTATCTATGTCACACAATCGAAAAAAAATTTTCTAACTTTGATAGCGCTATCACATTTCTGACAATTTTTGATTTCTATTATTACTTAATATGATAATTTTCTAACCGATTATCAAAATGATTAACGGTCTTAATGGAGGTAAAATGTTAGGTACATGGTTAACTAATGAAACAGTCAATGTTGTTGATTCAGTCGAAGATTGGCAAGAAGCAATAATACTTTGTGCTGAGCCATTATTAAAGAATAAAACAATTACATCAGATTATGTTAAGGCTATTTTTGAACTACACAAATCAATAGGACCTTATTATGTTTTGGCACCTGGAATTGCAATGCCTCATGCAAGGCCTGAACAAGGTGTAAACCAATTAAGCCTATCGATGCTATTGGTTAAACAAGGCGTTAAATTTAATTCAGAAGAAAACGATCCAGTCTATTTAATCACTCTATTAGCCGCTAACGATAGTACCAGCCATATCGAAATGTTAACTCAATTGGCGGCACTTTTTGGCGAATCTGACGATATCCAGAAAATTTTCAATGCACAAAATCGTGATGAAATTTTGGCGGTTATCAAACAATATTAATTTCCAACGTATAAGTAAAAGGATAAACAATATGAAAATTATGGCAGTTTGTGGCTCAGGCCTTGGTAGTAGTTTTATGGTTGAAATGAATATCAAAAAAGTCCTCAAAAAACTTAATATTGATGCAGAAGTGACCCATGCAGATCTTGCTTCGGCAACGCCAGATCAAGCAGACCTGTTTGTGATGACAAAAGATCTAGCTACCAGCTCAGGAATTCCAACCGAAAAATTAGTAGTATTAAATAATATTATTGATATCAACGATTTGGAAAAGAAACTCGTTGAACATTTTGCCAAAAACTAAGCAAATTTTGAGGTGTTACTATGATTCAGGAAATAGTAAAATTTATTGTTGATATCCTAAAAGTTCCAGCGGTACTTGTTGGTTTAATCGCAATGGTAGGATTATTGGCTCAACGTAAATCGTTTGCCGATACGGTTAAAGGAACCATTAAAACTATTTTAGGTTTCTTGGTATTAGGCGGTGGTGCAACAGTACTCATCAGTGCCATTACCCCATTAGGCTTAATGTTTGAACAAGCATTTGAACTACAAGGAATTGTTCCCAACAATGAAGCCATTGTTTCAATGGCATTAAATGAGTATGGCACAGCAACTGCTTTAATTATGGCGTTTGGTATGATTGCAAATATTATCGTTGCTCGATTTACTCGTTTAAAATACATCTTTCTAACTGGTCATCATACTTTTTATATGGCTTGTATGATTAGTATTATTTTAACTGTCTCAGGGTTTAAAGATTGGCAATTAGTCTTTACTGGCGCATTAGTTTTAGGGCTAATTATGGCGTTTTTCCCAGCTTTAGCTCAACCACAAATGCGCAAAATTACTGGTAATGACGATGTCGCGTTTGGTCACTTTGGTACACTAGGTTATGTCTTAGCTGGTTGGCTTGGAATGGCAGTTGGAAAAGGATCTCGTTCAACCGAAGAGATGAATTTGCCAAAAAACTTAAGCTTCTTACGTGACAGTTCAATTTCAATCTCGTTAACCATGATGATTATCTACCTCATTTTAGCTGTATTTGCCGGTTCAAATTATGTTGAAAGCAATCTTAGCAGTGGTGATAATTATTTAGTTTATGCCATCATTGAGGCGATTACTTTTGCAGCGGGTGTCTTTATCATACTGCAAGGCGTACGCCTAATTCTTGCCGAGATTGTCCCAGCATTTACAGGATTTTCAGAAAAATTAGTCCCGAATGCCAAACCAGCTTTAGATTGTCCTGTCGTATTTCCTTATGCCCCTAATGCCGTATTAATTGGCTTTTTATTCAGCTTTTTAGGTGGATTAGTCGGATTATTTGTTCTAGGTCAACTTAACGCTGTACTGATTTTACCGGGCGTGGTTCCACATTTCTTCTGTGGTGCAACTGCTGGCGTATTTGGTAATGCAATGGGTGGACGTCGAGGTGCAATGCTTGGCGCATTTGCCAATGGTTTATTAGTGACATTCTTACCTGTGGTATTATTACCTGTGTTAGGAGCACTTGGTTTTGCCAATACCACGTTTTCTGATGTCGATTTTTGTGGTGTAGGCATTTTACTTGGTAATATGGCAAAATGGTTTAATAAAGATGTTATCATGATGATTATTGTTGGTATCTTCGCTTTATTAGTTGTGTATAACTATGTAGCTAAACCGAAAAGCGATATCCATAATGATTAATAGATAATATTGTATCGATTAAAATCCATCTAATTTGCCAGACTAATCAGTCTGGCAATTTTATAAAAATAGTCATTGTATAGTTGTTTTTTAAAGGAATAAAAAATGGATGATAACCAACAAAATGGAATTTATGTCACTGAAGATATTTATCTAAAAACCGCAACGGCTCATTATGCCAATATCACATTATTGATTCAAATCGTATTTTGTTCAGTCAATTTATGGCATGGCCAAGCAAATGCGAGTCAGATACGGCTAACTTTTTAGCAGATTGTTTTAATAAACATCAACGAGATGAAACTAAAACCTATGTTATTTTAAATAATAACATACCAGTTGGATTACTTTCCTTTAACCATATTGATAAAAGCAATAAAACAGCTTATATAGGCTATTGGCTAGATAGCAAAGCACAAAGAAAAGGCTTTATTACGCAAGCCGTCCAAGCACTAACACATTATTATGCTGAAAAAAAATTTATTAAACGCTTTGTAATAAAATGCTCAGTAGCTAATTTAAAAAGCAACCAAGTTGCTCAGCGTTGTGGTTTTGATTATGAAGGAACACTTAAACAAGCAGAATATCTTAATGGCACCTATTATGATCAAAATATTTATAGCTTAATTTCAAGTTATATCTAAGTTTAAAAAAATAAACCGACAATAGTCGGTTTATTGAATGTATTTATTAAGGAATATATTTCAATTGATGATATAACCATACACAATTAATGCAGTTATAACGATTAAAGTTCCACAAGCAATAACGTATTGTGTTTTGACACGATATCTTTTCATTTCACCAAGTGAAAGCTCTTTATTATGATTTTTTCTGTGATAATAGTAGTACAAAGGTAAACCTATCAATGTCAAACAGATTGAAGCAATACCGTTTACAGTTTGATAAATCAACATACCATAAATAACATAAGCCGCTCCGCTTATAGCCACAATGGGAATAATAGGATAACCGATAACTTTATAAGGCCTAGCCACGTCAGCATATTTTTTTCTGGCAATAATCACGCCAACAAAAGTAAGTAGATAAAATACCCAAATCGCAAACATTGAAATCTCAGATAACCGATCAGCATCTAGTAATATTGAATACAAAAACGAAAAAATGACCAAAACAATAATGGCATTAACCGGAGAACGGCTATCTTCATCAATAGTACTTAAAAAACGTGCTCCAATAATCGTACCTCGTTCTGCCATACTAAACATAGTTCGCGATAACGTCATGATATAACCATTGATACCGCCTAAAATTGAAACCATAATGCCAACTGCAACTAAATTACCACCTAAATGTCCAAACATTCGTTGTGAAGCCACCGCAGATGCATCATGTCCAAGCGTAACCATTTCTTTTACAGGAAATATTTTGAATAATGCAATATTAATACATGCATAAACTATTACTAAAAATATAATGCCGAGAATAATGGCTTTGGGTAACACTCTTGATGGATTACGAATTTCACCAGCAACGGACGCTACTTGCGCCCAACCATCATAAGCAAACAAGGTTGCCAATATTGCTACTGCAAATGGCGCAGTAGTTTCAATTCCTTGACCGCTTGAACTAAATAATGCAACTTGACCATTACCTTTCCATAATCCAAATATTGCTAACAACAAAATTGGAATAAGTTTACAAAAAGTAGCGATGGTTTGCAGATATCCTGCTTGTTTAACCCCTATTGAATTGATACATGCAATGAACCCCAAAACCCCGGCACTAACTGCCAATCGATAAGAATCATTGATATCAAATAATAAACAACAAACTGAGCTAAAATATCCTACCAATGCGCCTACTAATGATGGTGCGAATAAAACGGTTATCATCCAACCATATAGATGTGAAACTTTCGCACCATAAATCTTTTCTAAATAAACCAACATGCCACCTGTTTTCGGGAACATAACGCCCAATTCACAGAGTGTTAAACCACCACAAATAGAAAAAGCACCACCGATTATCCAAGCTAACAATGCAAAATTATAATCCCCAGCTACTTCCAGTACCGCTGGCGGTTTCATAAAGGCACCAGCCCCTAAAACCATTCCAACAACTAGTGATAGTGCAGAAAGTAAACCCAAATCTTTCCGCAAATTATTCTCTAAATTGTGCTCAGACATAAACAACCCCTTAAATCTATCAATTAAGCAAGCAAAATTGGCTTATGATAGGGTTTTATTTATAAAACACAAGAAAGATTATTCTTAATCTAAAAAAAGTCATACAAGTTATAAAATAGTTAACATTCTGTTTAATAAAAAAGTCAGCATAAAGCTGACTTTTAACAATTCAATGATAATGATTATTTTTTCTTCATTTTCATATCGATAACCATACGACCACGAATTTTACCCGCTTTCATTTCATCAATCATATTATTGATATCTTCAAATGGGCGTTTTTCAACTATTGGCACAACTTTACCTTCAGCACTAAAACGAAATGCTTCGGCTAAATCTTCACGTGTACCAACTAGAGAACCTAAAACTTGAATACCATCTAAAACTGTCTTAGGAATACTTAAATCCATTGTTTCAGAAGGAAGACCTAATGCAACAACACGACCTAATGGACGAACAGAACCTATAGCCTGATTAAATGCAGTTTTAGTAACTGAAGTTACAACTGCACCATGAACACCACCACCTGTATGCTCTTTAATATAGGCACCAACATCTTCCACCTTTTTAGGATTAACAACTAAATCAGCACCAAGTTTTTTACACAATTCTAACTGGCTATCACTGTTACTAATAGCAACAACTTTGTTATTAAAAACATTCTTACCATATTCAATAGCCAACGTTCCAAGACCACCAATTCCAAATACTGCGAGCCATTGACCTGGTTTAGTATCAGCTACCTTAATTCCTTTATAAGTGGTAACCCCCGCACAAGTTACACTTGTTGCTTGAGCTGGATCTAATCCATCAGGGACTTTTACCGCATAATCAGCTTTAACAATACATTGCTCAGCCATACCGCCATCAACAGTATAACCAGAATTTAATGCACTACGACAAAATGTTTCGTTACCGGAAATACAATATTCACAAGTACCACAACCTGCATGGAACCATGCAATACTGACACGATCACCAACTTTCAAGCTTTTTACATCAGGCGCAATTTTAGTCACGATACCGACACCTTCATGACCAATTACACGACCAGGTTTTTTACCGAAATCTCCAGCTGCAACATGAAGATCGGTATGACAAAGTCCACAATATTCAACCTCAACTAAAGCTTCCCCCGCTTCTAAAGGACGTACAGGAATATCTTTAATTTCAACTTGACCATCGCACTCTTGTCTAATAACTGCAGCTTTCATTTGTTTCTCCTAGATAATTACAATTTAAAAACATAACTGCTTTTATTTTAGCCTATTTATTTAGAAAAAATATGCGCTATTTCACAATTATCAATAAAAATGAGAATTATTTTTAATTTATTGTGTATATGCGATATTTACCCTAAACATCTAAAAAAACTGGTGATCATAAAAATTCTACAAGTTAGCCTCGCGAGTAAATATATAACTAAAAGTAATATAAATATGCGATATCGGCATTTCTCAAATTTACTAAAAATTTTTATAGTTAAATCCTAAAAATTTTCATTGTTATAAATACCGAAAATATGGTGACAACAAGGAGCATACATGAAATTATTCAATATTAAACAAATATTTATTATAGGACTACTGTCAATTTTGTTGCCATTTTATTCGGTGGCGGATGAAAAAACACCACAACGAGGTGGAACACTAGTTGTCCATTATTCTGGAGAACAAAGGGTTCTCAACCCTGCTTTACGTGCATCAACGGGTGTATATGAAGTATCAGGAAAAGTAGTTGAATCATTAGTTGATCTCGATGCAGATAGCCAAATTGTTCCTGTTCTTGCTACATCATGGACTTCCTCACCAGATGGAAAAACAATAACATTCAAATTACGCGAAGGTGTCAAATGGCACGATGGTAAACCCTTTACATCACAAGATGTAAAATATAACGCATTAGAATTTTGGAAAAAAAGATTAAATTTCTCAACTGCATTACAACTTAATTTAACCTCTGTCGATACACCTGATGACCATACAGTGGTATTCAATTATTCTCGTCCAATGCCATTAGATTTACTATTAAGAGCTTTAGTTGATCTTGGCTATGTTGTTCCCAAACATTTGTACGAAGGTACCGATGTATTAAATAATCCTTATAACACCGCACCCGTAGGGACTGGGCCATTCAAGTTCGTTGAATATCAACGAGGACAACATATTATTGTTGAACGCAATCCTGATTATTGGCGAAAAGGATATCCTTATTTAGATAAAATAATCTGGCGCATTATTAACGATAACTCTTCAGCATCAGCTGCACTTGAAAGTGGACAAATTGATTTAAGTGCATACTCAAAATTAAGCCTTGCTGATATTAATCGATTCAAACAAAACTCAAAATTTGAGGTTTTAACAAAAGGTTCTCAAGCAAATATTTTCAATAATACTTTAGAATTTAACTTCCGCAATCCGATCATTGCTAACCTAAACGTTCGCAAAGCAATTGTTCAATCACTCGATATTCCTTTCTTCATCGATGACTTTTTATACGGATTTGGTAAGCCTGCAACCGGTATTATTCCATCATCAAACGTTTTTTACCCTAAAGACAGTAAAATTGTTTACCCTTTTGATAGAGAAAAAGCTGAACAATTATTAGATGAAGCGGGTTATCCACGAAAAGCTGACGGCACTCGTTTTACCTTAAAATTAGTCCATATTAATAATGGTGAAGATGTTCCACTTTTTGCAACATTTATCCAACAATCTTTAGCTGAAGTCGGCATTAATGTGGTTATCGTTAATCTCGACACTGCTGGCGCTTTAAATGCTGTTTATAAACTCCACGATTTTGATATTGCTACAGGGTGGCACCAATATAGAGGCGATCCAGCAGTTTCGACAACTGTTTGGTTACGTTCTGGCAGTCCTGAAGGAGCACCTTGGACAAATCAATATGGCTGGAAATCAGATGCTGTCGACCAATTAATCGATAGTGCCGCAACTGAAATAGATCCAGTCAAACGTAAAGCACTTTATGGTCAACTAGTTGATGTCGTGAATACTGAACTACCACTCTGGTTCGCAACAGAACGTGAATTCATCTCAGTGATTAATAACAAAGTACACAATCATCATAATACAGCACGTTGGCCATCAAGTAGTTGGTTTGATGTATGGATAGAACACTAAGTTAAGGTGAAATGATGACGCATATACTGACTTTAGCACTTAGACGATTATTAACCACGATTCCAGCACTGGTTATCATACTAATTGCGCTATTTTTATTATTACAATTGGCGCCTGGCGATACAGTGGATGCTTTACTTGCCCAAATTGGTGGTGCCGAGTCAAGCGTTATTGATGAAATGCGTCATCAATATGAACTTGACCAATCAACAAGTTCACGATTAATCAACTATTTATGGCGATTAGTTCATTTAGATTTGGGGCAATCTGCAATATATAATAAGCCAGTTAGCCATATGATCTTAGAACGTTTACCGGCTACATTACTATTGATGGTTTGCGCAATGTTCTTAGCGTTTACCTTCGGTACAATCCTTGGCATTTTATCCGCTCAAAAAGTGAACCGCTGGCAAGATACATTAATTTCAATATTGGGACTAATATTTTATTCAACACCTTCATTTTGGTTAGCTCTCATGGGAATTGTCTTCTTCTCAATTTATTTGAATTGGTTACCACCTAGTGGGTTTGGCAGTATCGGCGAATCATTAACGGGTATTTCAGCATTTTTTGATATTGCATGGTATTTAATCTTGCCTACTACCACCCTAGCTTTAGTTTATCTAGCAATCTATTTACGCATTATGCGCGCTTCATTACTTGAAGTATCGACCTTAGACTTTGTTAAAACTGCTAAAGCAAAAGGATTAAGTAGCCGCCAGATACTGGTTAATCACATACTACGTAACGCCATGTTACCAATGATAACACTAATCGGTCTACAAGCAGGCACCATGTTAGGCGGTTCGGTGGTTATTGAAACCATTTTTGCCATTCCTGGATTAGGACGACTTGCCTATGATTCTGTAGTACAAAGAGATCTAAACACTTTACTTGGCGTAGTATTTGTTTCAGCAATACTCGTTATCATTATTAATTTTATTGTCGATATGCTTTACGCAAAGCTCGATCCACGCATTACAGGACATTAATGATGGCGATATTAAAAGACTATTTCCGTAGCCCAATTGCTAGAATTGGTACAATTTTACTGTTATTAATTATCATTATTGCATTAAGCGCAGATTGGTTTTTTCCTGGAAATCCACTTCGCTTAGCTGGCCGCCCCTTACAATGGCCTTTTACAAATCCTAAATTTATCCTGGGAACAGATCAGGCAGGAAGAAATATCGCTGCCCAGCTTTTTCATGGTGCAAAAGTATCACTGATTATCGGACTCATCTCAACATTCATAGCAATTATTATTGGTGTGGTTATTGGTGCTATTTCAGGATTCTACGGAAGATGGGTTGACGACATACTGATGCGCCTTACAGAAGCATTCCAGATTTTACCTAACTTTTTACTATTACTCGTTGCTGTTGCGGTATTTGGTTCAACAATCAATATTGTGGTGATTGCAATTGGTGTTGTTTCTTGGCCACCCGTTGCAAGGTTAACTCGAGCAGAATTTTTATCATTACGCAATCGTGAATTTGTGCAGGCGGGAAAAACCATAGGCATGAGCTCAACTAGACTCATGTTTAAAGAGATTTTACCAAACGCATTACCGCCAGTAATTATGTATGCCAGTGTTATTTTATCAACCGCGATATTAATGGAAAGTGCGCTAGCCTTTTTAAGCCTTTCCGATCCCAATATCTCATCATGGGGAAATCTAGTCGGTAATGGACGACTAGTATTACGTCAACAATGGTATGTTTCAGCTATTCCTGGCATTGCAATATTGCTAACCGTTTTATCTGCATCATTAGTTGGACAAGGAATAAATGATGCACTCAATCCAAGGTTAAAAAAACGATGAATCAAAAAAGACTATCAATTAAAAATTTAACCCTAGATTTGCCTCATGGTTCGGATCGAAAATATGCGGTTAATGATGTGTCACTCGATCTTTATGCTAACGAAATCCTATGTATTGTTGGTGAAAGTGGTTCGGGTAAATCTTTATTATCCAATGCAATCATGGGATTATTACCTGACGGTATTATTGCTTCTCAAGGTGAGATTGATTACGACGGAAACAACTTACTCACTTACCATGATGAACAAATGCGTAAAATTCGTGGTGCGCATATTGGTATGGTTTTCCAAGACCCGATGACTGCGCTAAATCCATTAAAAACCATCGCTAATCAAATTAGTGAAATGTTCACTATCCACACTAAGTTAACTAAACAAGAGATTAATCAGAAAGTTATCCAATTATTAACGGATGTGCAAATGCCCAATCCGCAGTCTGTTGCTAAAGCTTATCCACATCAACTTTCTGGTGGCCAGCGTCAACGTGCCATGATTGCTATGGCATTAGCATTAGAACCCGCTATTTTGATTGCTGATGAACCAACAACAGCTTTAGATGTCACAACTCAAGCATGCATATTAGAATTAATTCGCGAACTACAATCACGCAAAGGTACCGCAGTATTATTCATTACTCATGATTTTGGTGTAGTTGCTGATATTGCAACTCGTATTGCGGTTATGCAGAAAGGACAACTCGTTGAGCAAGGCTTGGCAAGTGACGTGTTAAATTCGTCAACACATCCTTATACACAAGCGTTAATAGCTGCTGTCCCTCCCCTTACTCCTGGTGATGTTCGACGTATTAATAAAGAAATTATTCTTGAAGTGAACAACCTATCAAAAACGTATCACAATCATAGCTTTTTTAAGCAAAACCGACGTACAACCTATGCGGTTAATAATGTTAGCTTTAAGTTACATAAAGGTAGTACTTTAGGCGTTGTGGGAGAAAGCGGCTCAGGTAAATCAACGTTAGCCAGATGCATTATTAAATTATTAGAAATAGACAGCGGTCAAATCAACTTTGAAGATGTAGATATTGCCAATTTAAAAGGGAAAAAACTTAAACAATATTCACGCCATATTCAGATGGTCTTTCAAGATCCCTATGCGTCATTAAATCCACGTCGAAAAGTCGGCGATCAAGTTACGATTGGACCAATACTTCACGGAACAAACAAACACGAAGCAATCAAAAGAGCAAAAGCGTTATTCAACATGGTGGGATTGGAAAGCGAGGCATTAAACCGTTATCCTCATGAATTTTCGGGAGGACAACGACAACGAATAGGCCTTGCTCGAGCATTAGCATTAGAGCCGAAAATATTGATTGCTGATGAACCGGTATCGGCGCTTGATGTTTCAGTTCAGGCACAAGTTCTTGAACTATTAACACAATTACAAAAAAAGCTAGATTTAACGGTTCTATTTATCACCCATGACCTTCGAGTTGCTGCACAAATTTGTGATCATATTATTGTAATGAAATCAGGAAAAATCGTCGAGCAAGGTATCGCATCACAAGTCTTTCTAAATCCGACAGCATCTTATACCAAAGATCTACTTGATGCGGTTCCTGGTAAAGGATGGAATCCACATCGATTAATTGATATGTCTCCCGCTATTCATATTTAAGGAGTGAATATAATGACAATACTTAGTCCACAAATTGATCATGTTGTAATCACCGTATCAGATCAGCTCGATCAAGCAAATTCTCAATATCAAAAACTGGGATTCACAACAACCCCAAGGGGCCACCATTCACTAGGAACAAGTAACAATTTAGCGATATTTACGACCACATATCTTGAGCTTTTAGGTTTTGAACCTCAAAATGCGGGTAAAGTAGATAAAAGTTGGTGTTTTGCTGACGGGCTAACTGGGTTGGTTTTCAAAACCAAAGATGCCAACAAACTTTATCAACAACTAGTTAGCCAAGGTATAAAAGTTGAGGGTGACGGTCCTAAATCCTTTTTTAGACCTGTCGAATTAAATGATGGCACTAAACCTGAGGCGCGTTTTAAAACCGTCAGATTAGCCCCTTCCTATACACCAAATGGACAGATCTTTTTTTGCGACCAACTGACCCCGGAACTCGTTTGGCGTAAAGAGTGGCAAACGCACCCAAATGGTGTAATAAATATTAATCAAGTCATTATTGAAGCTCAAAAACCCCGTTCCTCAATTAACTTGCTTGAAAAAACTTTCCCTTCAGCAAACATTATCGAAATTGACGGAGGCGTACGTCTAAAAGCTGAAGATAAATTTATTGATTACCTTACACCAAGTGCAATACAGCATCTTTTTGGCTCGTCAGTAAGTAAAGCGAATAACGACCAAGATCGTAAAGTTGCTTTAGGCTTCACAACAAAATCATTAGCGCAAACCCAACAAGCACTAGAAAAAGGAAAAATTAAATACAATTTACAAAATGATACGATTATCGTACCTGCCAGTGAAACATATGGTGTAGTTATGATTTTTAGCCAATTATAAATAGGAACTATGAGTATGAGTAAAATTTTATTTATAGGTAGTGGCCATATGTCTGAAGCGATTATTAGCGCTTTGATAAAAAATAAAACATATGAACCCCAAAATATATTAGTGAACGATATTGTTAAATCTCGCTTAGACTATTTACATTCAACTTATGGCGTTACCCCAACTGGCAAAATCGTCAATGCAGATATTATTGTATTGGGTGTTAGACCTCAAGATGCATGGAGTAAGATAGTTCAACAATTGGATGTTAAAGAGACTGTTATCATTTCAATCATTGCTGGAGTAACAATTGCCCAAATAAAACAATCCTTAAAAGTTGATCTTCCTGTTATTAGAACGATTCCAAATACACTTACCGATACAGGTTTTGGTTATTCAGGTATTGCTACCGACGAGAATGATCAGGCTGTTGCGAAACAAAAATCCGTCACCCAATTCTTCAAAAGTTTTGGTAAACTTGAATATATTGACGAATCACTGCTTGATATTTTTACTGGCTATGCTGTTGCAGGACCGAATTATATTTATTATTTTTATGAATCGTTAGTTGATGCTGGAGTTTTAGTTGGATTGCCCCGAGATATGGCCAAACGTATTGCGATCGAAAATTTACACGGCGCAGCCTCAATGCTTCAATTAAGTCAAAAACATCCAAGGCAATTACTTGATATTAATAACTCGCCAGCCGGAGTTGGAATACATAGTTTGTATGAACTAAATAATAGTGATTTTGCAGCAGGGTTACAACGAAGCGTGAAAGCTGGAGTCATTCGAACTATTGAGCTGGGAAAAAGCAGTAAAATAAGCTAAATATAATTGTTGAGGAACTTAAAAAACCCCGCTCCTCAACTTTTTTTATTATCTATTAAATGTTAAGAGATATCTTTTGCTATATATTTTTGGCTATTATTATTGATTAATAAAAATAGCCCGATCAATGCACCTAACACAAATAATCCAACAACATAAATAGCGGGCGCCATTTTACTCACAAAATCACTGAAAAATGAGATTAGTAATGGCGTTAAGCCACCAGCTATGGCATAAGCCATATTAAATGAGAACGACACACCGCTATAACGCACCTGAGTTGGAAACACTTTAACCATAAAATAAGCAAAAGAACCGACAATTCCAACACTAAAACCTGCTAATGAATAAGTGATAAATAGAAGATTCGGATTATCTAGTGATAGATAAAATATAGCAATCATGATAGCAGCCACGATACAACCAACAACAAGTACTTTGCCCATCGAAAACTTATCCATCATCATACCGTAAAACGTACAACTGATAATCAGTCCGATGATAGCCAATATATTCCCTTGCAAAGCTTCAATTGCTGAATAACCAAATTGCTTTTGTAACAAAATTGGCGTCATTAACATTATCACCATAATACCCGCTGACAACACCCAAGTAAGTAGCATCGATAAAATTGTTTGGGGTAAATATTGGGTAATCACAGTAATTACTGGCAACTTTCTTGATAATTCTTGATTTTTACGCTTTTGAATTTCAAGAAAAATCGGCGTTTCTTTTAGCCAACGACGTAGATACATAGCGATTAAACCGAAAATACCGCCGATAATAAATGGAATTCGCCATCCCCACTCATTCATTTGTTCTACCGAGATACTTTTACTCATTATTGTCGATACCAGCGAACCAAGCAGGATACCTAAACTTAATCCACTAGTTAAAATACCACACGCTAGACCTATTTTATTTTTAGGAACATGTTCGGCAACAAATGTCCATGCTCCAGGAACTTCACCACCAACGGCAAGTCCTTGGCATAATCGCATGATTAACAGTAATAATGGCGCAAAAATACCAATATTGGCATAAGTTGGTAGGCAGCCAATAAATAATGTTGGTAAAGCCATTAATAGGATGCTAAGTGTAAACATTCTTTTGCGGCCAAATATATCACCAAAATGAGCCATCACAATACCACCAAAAGGACGAATCAAATAGCCGGCAGCAAAAATGCCAAAAGTCTGAACTTGACTTAACCATGTAGGCATATTAGTCGGAAAAAATAAATGGCTAATCGTTATTGAAAAAAAGACAAAAATAATAAAATCATAAAACTCTAATGCGCCACCTAACGCGGAAAGCGCTAAGGTTTTATAATCCTGATTATTTAATGTTCTCACATTTTGGGAAATTGCAGAATTTGGCATAATCATCCTTGTAAATAATTGTTTACAATCAGTCTATTAAATTGTACTACTATACAAGAACTAACTGTTATTTAAAAGAAAATATCTAAAAGCAAACAAAAATCAAAACTAGCACTAAATGATTAATAGTTAGCCATACAAATACCTACAATAACAAAATCTTAACAAATGGAGAGTTCTAAAATGGCAACAAAACGCATTTCTCGTGGAAAATTCAACCGTATGCAACAATTATCTAACCAAGATGGCGTAATTGCAGCATTAGCAATCGATCAGCGTGGTTCAATGGTAAAAATGATGCAAAATGCCGTTGGTCAAGAGCGTTATCACATTGACATGGTTTATGAATTTAAAGAGCTTGTTTCTCAGGAATTAACCAAATATGTTAGTGCCATTTTGCTTGATGAAGAACTTGGTTTCAAAGGTATGGCTGCTAAAAATAAAAATGCTGGCTTAATCATGTCTTATGAAAAAACTGGTTATGATGCCAATACTCCCGGTCGTTTACCCGATATTTTGCCTGAAGATTCACTGCAACGTTTATTGAAAAAAGGTGCTGATGCAGCAAAAGTCCTTGTTTATTATAATCCGGATGATCCTCAAGATATCTTAGATAAAAAACATGCCTTTTTAGAACGTTTAGGCAATGAAGCGAGAGCCGCTGATATTCCGGTATTTGTCGAACCAATTGTCTATGATAATGTGGTGACTGATGATAAAAGCCCTGAATTTGCCAAAATCAAACCTCAAAAAGTGATCAAAACTATTGAGGAATTTACTAAAGATCACTATTACATCGATATCTTAAAAGTAGAAGTGCCAGTTCTATTTAAAAATGTTGAAGGATTTAACGACAATAATCCAGTTGTATATTCCCAAAAACAAGCGGCTGAATATTTTAAACAAGCAAGTGACGCCGCCACACGCCCATTTATCTACTTAAGTGCTGGTGTACCAACCAAAACTTTCCATGAAGAGCTTATTTTTGCTGGCGAACATGGCGCTAAATACAGTGGTATTTTAGGCGGTCGTGCAACTTGGTTTGAAGGCGTGGCAGCATATGCTAACGGCGGTAAAGATGGCTTAAAACGTTGGCTAGATACAACTGGTCGTGAAAATGTTGAGCACCTTAACAAAATCTTAAAACAATACGCAACACCTTGGTATGATGTGTATGGTGGCAAAGATAAGATTGAAATTATTGATCCTGTATTAAGCAATTAATTGATTATTTTTAAAATTTATAACGAAGATTTAATACAAAAAAGAGTACAAGTTTTCTTCCTACTTGTACTCTTATAATTAGCAATTAATTAGCTGATTACTTTTTGATACTCCTGCAAATATCTCCAATTAGATAGCTTTATCAAAAAATAAATTTACTTTACTTTTTTCAGACATGGATTCTAAATATTCTCTGATTTTAGTTGGAAATTTAAGTCCTTTAACACATGTCAAATTGCGTAATATTGGGAACAAACAAATATCATCCCAAGATAATAAGCCATTACATGCATTAGGTGAAGTAATTAAAGATTCAAGTTGAGTAAATAAATCAGCTACCTTAGCGATTAACGAATCAGTCTGAGCAAGACATTCATCAAACGATCCCATCTTTTTACTCTTATTTGTGACAAAATTATCAATAGCATCTTGAGTAGCAAATTCAGCTAAACCAAGTTTGATATAACGCGGACACTCTAACTTATAGTCATATTGTTGAAGTTGTTTTATCAAAGCTTCAATTTTTGGATTTTTAGGTCCTGTTAAAATAGGGCTTCCGCCATAATTGCTATCGATATAAGCAACAATATCCAAACTTTCTGGCATATAGCTACCATCTTCTTTTTGTAAGATGGGTACCATTTTTTCGCCAATCATGCTTTCTGGTGATTTAGCATCATTACTTAGAAAAACATGCTGCTCAACCGGAATATTTTTCAAGCCAAAAATCATTCTTGCACGTACACAAAAAGGACAGTGTTCATAAATAAATAATTTCATATTCGTCTCCTAAAACAATCAATGCCCCATAATAAAAAAGCCAAGACTAAAAACAGCACAAAAACCAATCCAGAGGAATAAAGCGCTTTAGCGTAACCAACCTTCACTACATTAATAAAAGGATAGGGATATTGATTAGTAAAATAACCTCTTGTGAAGATATAAATACCATAAATTAGCATTGACAAAAACGAGCCAACGATAATCTTGAAATGAATGCGTCGAAATGGCCCCCATATTAACCAACTTAATACGCCAGCAATAGGTAAAACGACATGTAAACTCTCATTAGTAAATTGTAATAATGTACTCGGTGGTTTATGAATACTTCTTAATATTAGATTATAGACAATAGCCGTTATAATTACTCCAACTAAACCATTTAATCGAATCACTTTAAATAAATATCGATTACAGTTTGGATTAAAGGCTAACCACAAACAGCTAAATGCCAACATGAGATTAGACAACACGGTAAAAAAACTGTAATAAAAAACCATTCTCCCGATAGGTGTTCCTGGTTGCCAAGGCCGAAGTCGTGTATGCCAATAAATATAAGTTTCAAGACCTATTACCAAAAAAGCATATAGCACAATAAAAAGATTAATATTTCGTTTCAGCATAACTTATTATAAAAAATAACTGATAGTGCAGTATATCGTAGGCTAAAGAAAAGATACAAAAGATTCTTCCAACATAAACTAAAGTGAATAGTTATTAGCAGTTAGTATATAATAGGAAAAATCGTCGAAAAAAGAGTTGGCTTTTAATGTCTGATAAAGAGATATCATCACAAAATAAAATATTAATTGAACAATTTTTAGACTCAATTTGGTTGGAACGAAATCTTTCTGAAAATACTATCGAATCTTATAAACTCGACCTGTTTGCTTTAAGCCAATCACTGCAATCACAGCAAGTTAATTTCATCACTGCGCAATCAATTAATTTGCAGGAATTTTTATTGCAACGCGTTAAAGATGGTTATAAAGCAAGTAGTTCAGCTCGTTTACTTAGTGCGACTAAACGTTTTTTTCAATATTTATATCAAGAAAATTATCGTACGGATGATCCATCAGCTATATTATCATCGCCCAAATTACCCAAAAAGTTACCCAAAGATCTAACAGAATTACAGGTTGATGCTCTTCTTGAATCACCAAGTATTGATGATCCAATAGAATTGCGAGATAAAGCCATGTTAGAAGTGCTTTATGCAACAGGGATACGCGTTTCGGAGTTAGTGAATCTAGAGATTAGCGATGTAAGTCTTAGACAAGGAGTAGTTAGAGTCGTTGGTAAAGGAAATAAAGAGCGTTTAGTTCCTTTGGGAGAAGAGGCTATTTATTGGCTTGAATACTATTTCAAATATGCGCGCAACGATCTTTTAAAAAATGGCCCTGTTGATGTTCTTTTTCCAAGTCGATTGGGTAAAAAAATGACACGACAGACTTTCTGGCATAGGATAAAATATTATGCCATACTAACGGGCATTAATATAGAAGCCCTTTCGCCTCATGTACTTAGACACGCTTTTGCAACGCATTTACTTAATCATGGTGCCGATTTGCGTGTTGTACAAATGTTACTTGGGCATAGTAGTTTATCAACTACACAGATTTATACACATGTTGCAACAGAAAGATTAAAACAGTTGCACAGCAAACATCATCCTCGCGCATAGCGGTTCAATAAACTAAGGATAATTGAATGAAAAAATTAGTAATCAGTTTAGGTTTAGCATTGATCTCAACTTCAGTATTAGCCTCTAACGCCGATATTACAAAAACAATGGAAAAGTTAGGTTTTTCTAGCAAAGAGATTACAATCGAAAATAACCCAATACAAGGGCTAAAAAGTGTTACCACACCTGATGGTATCTTTTATGTCACTGATGATGGTAAATTCTTAACTCAGGGGCCAATCTATAATCTTGAAGGCAGTGAACCAGTAAATATTGCCAACAGCAATAACTTAAAATTAATGAAATCAATTGAAAAAGACGCCATTGTTTATCAAGCTCCAAATGAACAATATGTTATCTCAGTTTTTACCGATTACACATGCCACTACTGTAAATTATTACACGAAAATATTGAGCAATATTTAAATGCAGGCATCTCAGTTCACTATTTTGCTTTTCCACGAGCAGGAGCAGATAGTGAAGTAGGTAAAAATATGCAATCCATTTGGAGTGTAGTTGATCGCAAAGCCGCTTTTGAAAATGCATATAAAGGTAATAAAATTTCACCTGCTAATAGCATGATCCCTTATGTAACACAGCAATTTAACGTTGGTAAAAAACTAGGTATTAGTGGAACACCAGCAATAGTATTACCTGATGGACAACTTGTCTCTGGTTACGTTCCGGCTGATAAATTAATCGAAATTTTAAAAAAGAAATCTAATAACTAGTACTGTATAATTTATAACCTTTAAATTATAGAATACAAAAAATTGTTAGCGCATACGCGCTAACATTCATCATATGAAAGCAGATAAATTAATACATCGTAAGTTACCCGAAACGCTACCAGAATTATCAAATGACATTCCGTTATTGTTGCAGCGAGTATATGCATTGCGCGGAATAACGTCTATGCAAGAACTAGACTATACCACTCGTAATCTATGTAACTACGACAATCTAGATGGGACCAATAAAGCTGTTGACATTCTTTATTCTGCAATGAAGAACAATGAGCGAATAATGATTGTTGGAGACTTTGATACCGATGGCGCAACCAGTACCGCATTAACGGTAAAAGCGTTAAAAAAAATGGGGTGTCAATTTGTCGATTATATTATTCCAAATCGTTTTGATGATGGATATGGTTTAAGTATTAACGTCGTAAAGAAAGCAATTTTACAAAAAGCGGATCTTATTATTACTGTTGATAACGGTGTTTCTGCTGTTGAGGCGGTCGAATTTGCAAAACAGTCGAATTTAACCGTCATTATTACCGATCACCACTTATGTCCAGAAAAACTACCTCCTGCGGATGCAATTATCAATCCTAATTTACCAAATTGCACTTTTCCTTCAAAACATTTAGCAGGTGTTGGTGTAGCTTTTTATTTTATGCTGGCATTACGGTCAAAATTACGCAAGGAAAACTGGTTCACCACACATAATTTAGAAGAATTTAATATTGCTAGCTTATTAGACTTAGTTGCCCTTGGCACTATTGCCGATGTGGTAAAACTCGACCTAAATAACCGAATACTAGTCCATCAAGGTGTTAGCCGTATCCGAGCAGGCTATTGTTGTGAAGGAATTAAAGCATTATTAAATATTTCCAGACGAGATCCCCTCACGTTCACCTCAACAGATCTTGCTTATTATATAGCCCCAAGACTAAATGCTGCTGGACGAATGGATAATATGTCTCTGAGCGTAGAATTATTGTTATGTGAAGACTATGATAGTGCAGTCAATCAAGCAGCCGACCTTGATACGCTTAATAGTGATCGAAAATTAATTGAGCAAACGATGTATCAAGAAGCTTTATCCCACGTTGAACAGATACATAAACCTTCTTTACCTAATTCAATAGTGGTACATCATCCTGAGTGGCATCAAGGTGTTATTGGTATAGTCTCAGCACGATTGAAAGACAAATATTATCGTCCTGTGATATGTTTCGCTTCGACAGAAGATGGATTATTGAAAGGTTCTGGAAGATCAATAGATGGTATTCACTTACAAAATGTACTCTATGAATTGAATCAAAGATATCCAGATATTTTGGTTAGCTTTGGTGGTCATGCCATGGCTGCTGGATTAAGTATTCAAGAAAAAGATTTAGATAAATTTAGGGATCTTTTAGAAACAGTGATAACTGAGCAACTTGATTTGAAGGTACTTGAACAAACGATTGAAACCGATGGCGAGATAAATAACGAAGATTTTAATTATTCAATTGCAAAACTACTAAAAGACTCTGGTCCATGGGGTGAAGGATTTATCGAACCTACATTTGATGGCGAATTTATTATTCATCAGCAACGCATATTTGCTGAAAAACACCTTAAATTAGTATTAGAACCCAAAAATGGGGGACCAATAATTGAAGGGATCTGTTTTAATGTTAATTTAACAAAGTGGCCAGACCAAACGATAAAAGAAGCAAAAATTGTTTATCACTTAGATGTAAATGAGTTTCGAGGAAATCAAACCCTAAAATTAATGATAAGACATATCTGGCCTATCGCATAAGCGATTAAGATCGACTATAATTACTAGATTCTGTAAAATCAGAACAGTTAATCACAAAAATAAAATTAGCAATACAATAGTTTTATCATTAGTACATTTTATACAACATTAAGGACAAAAAATGCATATTCATATTCTTGGGATTTGTGGCACATTTATGGGCGGTATTGCATTAATAGCTCGTTCATTAGGTCACAAAGTAACAGGATCAGATAAAAATGTTTACCCACCAATGAGTACGCTGTTACAAAAAGAGCATATTGATATTATTGAAGGAGACGATCCATCACAATTAATACCAACTCCTGATCTAGTTATCATTGGCAATGCCCTATCAAGAGGAAATCCTTGTGTTGAATACATTTTGGACAATAACATTCCTTACGTCTCTGCACCACAATGGTTACATGATAATGTACTAAAAGACCGTTGGGTTATTGCTGTAGCAGGTACACACGGTAAAACAACAACGGCTGGAATGGTTAACTGGATTTTAGAAAAACAAGGCTACAAACAAGGTTTTGTTATTGGTGGTGTTCCGGGTAATTTTGAAGTATCAGCAAGATTAGGTGAAGGCAACTTTTTTGTTATTGAAGCGGATGAGTATGACTGTTCATTCTTTGATAAGCGCTCTAAATTCATGCATTATTGTCCAAAAACACTGATTATGAATAATTTAGAGTTCGATCATGCAGATATTTTTGATGATCTTAGTTCTATCCAGAAACAGTTCCATCATCTAGTTCGTTTAGTACCAAGTAAAGGATTGATTATTTCTCCTCAAGAAGATGTCAATTTAAAACAAGTATTAGCAAAAGGTTGTTGGAGTAAACAATCTTTTACCGAATCTGAAGACGGTTGGTTAGCGAAAAAGATTGCTAATGATGCCAGCCAGTTTGATGTTTATTACAACAACAAAAAGATGGGTACAGTTAACTATTCTTTAGTTGGTGAACACAATATGCATAATGCCTTAATGGCAATTGCCGCTGCACACAATGTTGGTATAGATCCAGCAGATGCTTGTTTAGCGTTAGGATCATTTTTAAATGCTAAAAGACGCTTGGAGCTATATGGTGAGGTCAATAACTTTGAAATTTATGATGATTTTGCTCATCATCCAACGGCAATTTTAGCAACATTAGAAGCATTACGCAGCAAAATTGGTGCAAATCGACGAATTTTAGCAGTATTAGAGCCTCGTTCTAACACAATGAAGTTAGGGATTTCAAAAGATGAACTTGCTCCATCATTAGGTCGCGCTGATGAAATATATATGTTCCAACCAGAACAACTACCTTGGTTAGTTGCTGATGTAGTCGATGCCTGTATCCAACCGGCTTATTGGACAGCTGATATTGACTTATTAGTTGAAATGATAACAAAATCAGCCAAACCAACCGATGCCATTTTGATTATGAGTAATGGTGGTTTTAGTGGAATTCATAACAAGATTTTAGAAAGCTTAAAAAAACAACAATTAAGAAAACAATTAGATGCATAACGATTAATCGCACTAAATAATTAATTTTCCTAAATGCATCTGCATATTAAAAGATGCAAAAAAGATTGTTGTAATACTTAGATATGCCACTCTTATTTATAATCACATAATAGTGGCATCGAGCAATAGTGGTAATGTTTTAACAGTGACTCGTTAAGACTTATAACTTAACATTTATCACTCACTAAATTAACGCCGGTGAGTGATTACTTACATTGTACAGCTGAAGTCTCAAATAATTAGCTTTTCATCATTAACTACAGTGAACAGTAATTGCTAACCCACCGCGCGAAGTCTCTCGGTATTTTGCATTCATATCCTTTCCGGTTTCGTACATAGTTTCAATCACCTTATCAAGCGAAACGATAGCTGCAGTAGTGCGCCTTAATGCCATGCGTGTCGCATTAATTGCTTTAACTGCAGCAATCGCATTACGTTCAATACAAGGAACTTGTACTTGACCATCAACAGGATCACAGGTTAAACCTAAATTATGTTCCATACCAATTTCGGCTGCCATACAAACTTGCTGAGGATTACCCCCCAACAATTCAGCCAGACCAGCAGCCGCCATTGAACAAGCAACACCGACCTCACCCTGACAACCAACTTCAGCACCTGAAATAGATGCATTTTTTTGATAAAGTAAACCAATGGCTCCACAAGTTAAAAAATAGCGAATAAAAATATCGGGCGAGACCGGATCGATAAACTTATCATAATAGGCAAGAACGGCTGGTATTATGCCGCAAGCGCCATTGGTAGGAGCCGTCACTACCCTTCCCCCTGCGGCATTTTCTTCACTGACTGCTAACGCAAACATATTTATCCAATCAATAATAATCATTGGATCATTATTATTTTTGCTAGTCAATAATTGGCGATAAAGTGCATTTGCTCGACGAGGAACCTTAAGCGCACCAGGTAATAATCCTTCAGTATTCATGCCGCGTTTAATACAATCAAGCATTGTTTGTCCAACTAAAGAAAAATAATTTACAACATCTTCATAACTATGCAGTTGTAACTCATTTTTTAACACAATACTCGATACCGACAACGAATTATCATCACAATGCTTCAATAATTGCGCTGCTGTTGAAAAAGGATAAGGCACATCAACAGAATTCTGTTCTTGTTGTCCAAACTGCTCCTCTTCAACAATTTTTCCTCCACCCACTGAATAATAGGTTTTCTGGACGATGAGTTCATTATCATGATAAGCGCTTAACGTCATACCATTTTCATGTAATGGTAAAAAAGTTGAATGAAAAATAATGCTTTCGTTAGAAAAATCGATTTGGTATTTACCATTATATATCGGTAATTTACCACATTGGTTCATGGTTTGAATAAAATGGGGAATTTGGTCAATATTAACGGTATCAGGCTTTTCGCCAGATAATCCAAGAATAATTGCAACATCAGTATGATGCCCCTTGCCGGTCAGTGATAAAGAACCATAAACATCTGCCACAATTTTTGTCACTAATGGCATTTGCCCATTATCAATCAGTTGATCAATAAACGCCTTACCCGCTCGCATTGGACCAACTGTATGTGAACTAGAAGGACCTATACCAATTTTAAATATCTCAAAAACTGAACCCATTTTATCCCTTTTATAATCTTTGACATGCACGTAGTTATGAATAAAAAATGACTTATATAGTGCTATATTATGGTGATAAGTATTAGCTAATCAAGCTAATAATTGAGATTAAATTTTTATCCTTAAATAAATTAAAAAAAATTGAGGAGCGGGGTTTTTGACACCTAATTTTGGTTTAAAAACATGTCAAAATGATTATATAGAATCATAGTAACAATTTTATAATACCCGTTATTTTAATCCATAACAGAGTCGTAGTAACAAATGAACCCTGTATCTATATGTTCAATTTTTAATGTTCCCCCTGTATAAAGCTCCGTTTGAAAATAGCTTGGTTTTTCTATCAAAGTCACCTTACCATAGAGTTCATTATCCAAGAACATGTATCCTTCGTTGTTAATGTAAAAACCATCATCCGGTTCGATTAATCCACCACACGGGCAATCATCACTGCTTACTAAAGCATCATCTTTAGTTTTGCAAGTATCAAAGTGCCAACCGACATTTGAAATTTCATCATAACTCATATCCATTAAATGGTATTTGGCGATTTTGAATGGATAGTAAAGTAGAATCATGCAGAACAAAATAAGAGCAATACGAGATAAAAATTTCAAAAATATTCAACCTTATTATTTTTCTAATCTTATAATTATCTAAATTTACTTTATATTTTTACTCATAACAACAATAACCAATAAAATTACTTTAGTGTTACGTTAGGTACTGCTAAACTAGCTCACATTTTAGTATATTATTAGTACATTATTTTTTTCAGGATAAATTTATGCGAACCAGTAAATATCTTCTATCTACATTAAAAGAGACACCCGCTGATGCTGAAGTGATAAGCCATCAATTAATGTTACGTGCTGGCATGATCCGTAAAGTTGCCGCAGGATTATATACTTGGCTACCTACTGGCTATCGTGTACTTAAAAAAGTTGAAAATATTGTTCGGGAAGAGATGAACAAAGCAGGGGCAATTGAAGTGTTAATGCCAGTTGTGCAACCTGCTGATATTTGGCAAGAGAGTGGTCGTTGGGAACAATATGGTCCAGAGCTATTACGTATCAAAGACCGTGGTGACCGTGATTTTGTATTAGGCCCAACCCATGAGGAAGTGATCACTGACTTACTTCGTAATGAAGTCAGTTCCTATAAACAATTACCGCTTAATGTTTATCAAATTCAAACCAAATTCCGCGACGAAGTCCGTCCACGATTTGGGGTAATGCGTTCGCGTGAATTCATTATGAAGGATGCTTATTCGTTTCATACTTCACAAGAATCTTTACAAGAAACCTATGATGATATGTATAAGGCTTACAGTGCGGTATTTACTCGTGCTGGCTTAAATTTTAGAGCTGTGCGTGCTGATACGGGTTCTATTGGTGGCAACTGGTCGCATGAGTTCCAAGTATTAGCCGATAGTGGTGAAGATGATATTGTCTTTTCAACTGAATCTGATTACGCTGCTAATATTGAGATGGCACAAGCATTAGCACCAACGCAAAGCCGATCAGCACCAACTAAGGCAATGGAACTGGTTGATACTCCTGATGCCAAAACAATTGATGAATTAGTTGCACAATTCAATTTACCGATTGAAAAAACAGTTAAAACACTCATGGTCAAGGCGACTAAAGAGAGTAGGCACCAACTTGTAGCTTTATTAGTTCGTGGTGATCACACGTTGAATGAAATTAAAGCGGAAAAAATTGATATTGTGGCATCACCGCTTGAATTTGCAACTGAAGAAGAAATTCGCGCGGTAGTGAATGCAGGACCTGGCTCTTTAGGACCAGTAAACCTTAATATGCCAATCATCATTGACCGTGATGTGGCAGTAATGAGTGATTTTAGTGCTGGCGCCAACATTGATCATAAACATTATTTCAATATCAATTGGGAAAGAGATGTCGCTTTACCTCGCATTGAAGATATTCGTAATGTGGTTGAAGGCGATATTAGCCCAGATGGTAAAGGGACATTACAAATTAAACGTGGTATTGAAGTTGGGCATATTTTCCAACTTGGTACTAAGTATTCAGAAGCAATGAAAGCAACTGTCCAAGGTGAAGATGGACAAAACCATGTGATGATCATGGGCTGTTATGGCATTGGGGTTAGCCGAATTGTTGCAGCTGCAATTGAACAATGCCATGACGATCGAGGGATTATTTGGCCAGAAGCGATTGCACCATTTAGTGTTGTCATTATTCCAATGAATATGCATAAATCAGAAAAAGTACAAGCCACTGCTGAAAAACTTTATGCCGATCTCCAAGCTCTGGGTATTGAAGTATTATTTGATGATCGTAAAGAGCGTCCTGGTGTTATGTTTGCAGATGCCGAACTTATTGGTATTCCTCATACTATCGTTATTGGTGAACGTAACCTTGATAATGGTGAAGTGGAATACAAACATCGTGCGGGTGGCAATAAAGAATTAATTAAAGTTGATGATATCGTTGAATTTATTAAAAAACGTCAACAATAAACTTAAGAATTAGATTTTAATATTGGAGCACAAATGGCCTGTAATAAAATATCCAAAATAACTAATATTTTCTTATTGTGTTACTTGTGCTTTATCATTAGTGGTTGCCAATCTAATATCAATTCTTTACATCTCCCCGATAATTTTTATCAAGTTTCTAATGATGTCTATCGCTCTGAGCAACCAAGTGTAGTGCAGATAGCGCAGCTTGATAAACTTGGCTTTAAAACCATTATAAATTTACGGCTATTTCACAGCGATCGAGAGTTAGTCGAAAATGCACAGATATCAGAAGTTTGGATTCGAATGCGGGCAGGTGATATTACTGATGAGAAAATGATCCAAGTAATGAAAGCGATTCATACCTCTCCTAAACCGATATTAATCCATTGTTGGCAAGGCAGTGATCGTACCGGCGTCACTATTGCTATGTACCGTTTGGTTTTTGAGAATTGGACTAAATCTCAAGCAATTAATGAGTTAATGCAAACTGAATTTGGTCATCACTACAATGTTTATCCTAACATACGAAAATACATTGAAAACGTTGATGTAGAATATATTCGCCATGCTGTATTTGAATAATTTCATTATTTAATTTAATAAACTAAATAGTCTTTATCAAATAAATAGCTCAATTTGATAAAAAATTCAAAGTGATATTGTCTTTTTTTTAAGCTAAAATGTTTCATAATCAAATTTTTTTATGAGTCATAAATATGTTAAAAAAAGCAATCGCATTGGTACTATCAACATCACTATTCTTACAAAATACACCTATTGTTTATGCAGCAGATAATATAACACTACCTGAGATGGGAACCGCAGCTGCAACCACATTAAGCATCGGGCAAGAAAAAGAGATGGGTGATTATTATGTGCGATTGTTACGAGGCAGTGCTCCTATAGCCAATGACCCTGTCTTAAATCAATATATTAATAATTTAGGGAAAAAATTAGTTTCTAAATCTGAATCAGTTCAAACCCCTTTCCATTTTTATATAATGAAAAGTAATGTGCTAAATGCCTTTGCTTTTTTTGGCGGTAATGTTGTCATTCATTCAAGAATAATTATGGATACTGATAATGAAAGCCAATTAGCTTCGGTTATGGCTCACGAAATTGGGCATGTTACTCAACGCCATTTAGCTCGCGCTATGGAGGCTCAAAATAAAAATAGTCCTTATGTTTGGGGAGGAGCCTTAGGTTCATTACTATTAACATTAGCTAATCCAGAAGCGGGTATGGCGGCAATGACAACCACCATGGCAAGTTCGACACAGAGTATGATTAGTTTTACTCAATCAAATGAACAAGAAGCCGATAGAGTTGGGCTTAGAACCATAGCGAAAGCCGGATTTGATCCTCATGCATCTTCTGAATTTTTACAAAAACTGGCTGATCAAAGTCGCTTCAGTAGTAAACCGCCTGAAATTTTAATGACTCACCCATTACCGAATAGCCGTTTATCGGATATGCGCAATCGCTCTTTGCAATATTCTAAAAAAAATGTACCTTCCTCATTAAGTTATTATTTAGCTAAGGCCCGAATAGCAATACTTATGGGAAATAATAATACCGCTAAACTATTACTTGATAATTATCGCAAATTGAATACCGATCAGGGTAAAAAGGCGCTAACCTATGCCGTCGCACTAAGTAATTACAAAAGTAAAAATCTTGTTCAAGCAAAAATTCAATTGCAACCGTTATTAGATAATGATCCAGATAATATTTGGTATATTGATTTAATGACAGATATCAATTTAGAAAGTAATAATAATAAAGAAGCCATAGCTCGTTTACAATCTGCCTTAAAACGATCACCGGATAATGCTGTATTACAATTAAATCTTGCTAATGCTTATATAAAAGACGGCCAATATCAGCAAGCGGTGAGTTTATTACATCGTTATACATTTGATCACAATGATGATACTAATGGTTGGGATTTACTGGTTACCGCTTATGGGGGAATAAAATCGAGAGCTCAAGAAATGAGTGCAAGGGCAGAATCAATCGCGCTTGAAGGACGTTTCCCTGAAGCAATTCAATTATTAACCAATGCTAGAGCTCAAGCTAAAGGTAATCAAACATTAATTTCAAAAATTGACGCAAGAATTAATCAATTGAAACAATTACAAAAACGTTACGCTGCTTATAGCAGAAGGTAGTCTGAATATTACTCGGCTAATAACTTAATTAGCCGAGTATACATGACAGAATTAACGGTAATTAATTATTTAAATGATCGACATTATTATAAAACTTAACTGAAAATTCCCCCTCAGGCTTATCATCAGTTTGCTTATAGTTAACTACACTTATACTGGTATTTAACACTCGTGGGAAATAATCTTCATCACGATGTCTACGCCAATCTCCACCATTTAAAACACAAAGTAATATTCTTAAAACCGTACCATGTGATACAACTAAAATATTACCTTGATCTTGCGGTGCATTTTTTACGATAACATTTAAAGCTTCTTTCATACGAGAAAGTATATCAAGGTAGTTTTCACCTTGGTTAATAGATGAGTCAAAGTTTTCAGGATCGGTTAAATAAGTCGTGAATTCAGGTATTTCTTTTTTTAATGAAGGAACATGTTTGCCTTCCCAAAGACCAAAATCCATTTCTCTTAGATTATCAAGTTCAAAAGTCGGAATGACATTGTCATTTTCATGAATGATATAATCTCGAGTCTCTTTAGCCCGTTGTTGTGGGCTTGAGTAGGCTTGTATAAAAGGTATATTTTTCAGATGCTTTCCAGTGATTTGAGCGCCTAAAACACCATTTTCTGTCAAAGGCGAATTTTTCGATCCTTGCATTTGATCTTTAATATTCCATTCGGTTTGACCATGTCTAATTAAATATAAATTAAGATCTTTCATTATTGTTGATTACCTTCTCATTTAAATCATTGTTGATATTTATCATTTCTAATCTGGATTAAACAGTTTTGCAATATATTATCCATCGGGGCATGTAATTGCATTTCTAGTAAAGTTTTCGGATGAATAAATTTCACATTGGCTGCATGTAAAAATAATCGGTTAAGTTTGCTTTTAGCTAATAATTCATCAAATTGGCTATCTCCGTAACGATCATCAAATGCTATTGGATGATTAACATATTGAGTGTGTACACGAATTTGATGCGTTCGTCCAGTTACTGGGCTAGCTTTAATTAAGGTTGCAAAACCAAAGCGTTCTTCCACTTTGAATCGTGTTTCAGATGGCTTACCTTCTGCATTTACTTTAACCACGCGTTCACCACTTTTGAGTACATTTTTTAATAGTGGTGCTTGTACAACTTTACATTCAGAAGGCCAGTTACCTTTCACTAAAGCTAAATAATTTTTTTGCATCTGTTTTAAACGAAGTTGTTCATGTAATGCTTTTAGTGCAGAACGTTTCTTAGCAATAAGTAAAACACCAGATGTTTCACGATCGATACGATGTACTAATTCTAAAAATTTGGCTTCAGGTCTTAATGCTCTTAATCCTTCAATAACGCCAAAACTTAAGCCACTTCCACCATGTACGGCAATGCCAGATGGTTTATTAATCGCAAGAATCACATCATCTTCATAAATAATTGATTTTTCTAAATCAGCAACTTTATTCAGTTTTTTTGAAATTTCAGGAACTGTTTTTTCTGAAAAACGAATAGGTGGAATTCGAACTTCATCACCAACAGCTAATTTATATTCTGGCTTAATCCGCTTTTTGTTGACACGCACTTCCCCTTTTCTAAGTATGCGATAAATCATACTTTTAGGCACACCCTTAAGGTATGTTATTAAAAAGTTGTCAATTCGTTGTGTCACATTTTCTTCAGTGATTGTGACAAATGAGACTTGTAATTTTGTTTGTTGAACGTTTGAGTCCATAAGAAAAGATTAATCCACCCTTAATAAATAAAAGTCGTTTTACATTACTTAAAAATAAACTACACTAATGGTAATAAGAATAAGATTGGTTAATTTTAATAACCTTAATATAAAATGATTATAGCGGAATATGGAGGAATAAAATAGTATGTTGTATTTACTCAACCAATACTCTCGAGGAAGATTTGCTTGGTTTTTATTGTTTCTTTCCACCGCTATTTTTGAATTGACCGCTCTCTATTTTCAACATGGTTTAGGCCTAGCTCCTTGTACTTTATGTATTTATCAGCGATGTGCAATTTACGGTATTATGTTTGGCAGCATCGTTGGACTTATCAACCCCAAAAAATTAATATTTAGACTAGCTGGCATATTAATCTGGCTATTTAGCGCTTTTAAGGGGTTTGAATTAGCAACTTTTCATGCCCATTTGCAGTTCGAACCGGATTTAAGTGATACCTGTGCAATTAATGTCCAATTCCCTTCTTGGTTACCATTAAATGAATGGTTACCAGGCATGTTTAATGCTTATGGTTCTTGTTCAGAAAAAATCTGGTCGTTATTAACTATTGAAATGTCGCAATGGATGATAATCATTTTTGCTTGCTATCTTTTTGTTAGTTTAATCATACTATTTTGCCAATTGTTTTCAGCTAATAAAAAGTCAATCTGGAGTAAATAAGTTTATTTCAACTGGCACTTTTTACCGAGTTTGTTAGAATGTGTGACAATTTAATTTGACAATTATCACACTAAATGCTTTTGGAATATCATCCCCCCATTGATCCTTGGTTAACTATTTTATATCAAGATGATCATATTGTTGTGGTTAACAAACAACCTGGTATTTTGTCGGTTTCAGGAAATAAACCACAATTTATAGATAGTATTATTCATCGTTTACAACAAAAATATAGTTATGTTGAATCAGTCCATCGTCTAGATATGGCTACGAGTGGCATTATGGTTGCTGCTTTATCTAAATTAGCAGATAGAGAAATTAAAAAGCAGTTTAGAGAGCGTATACCTAAAAAAACATATATTGCTGTGGTCCACGGTCACCTTAAGGATGATGCAGGCCAAGTCGAACTCCCATTAATTTGTGATTGGCCTAATCGCCCAAGACAGATGGTAGATCATGAAAATGGCAAATATGCATTAACACATTATCAAGTTATTTCACGCAATAATGATAATACAACTCGGGTGGCATTGTTTCCATTTACAGGGCGCTCTCATCAATTAAGAGTGCATATGCAAGCTATAGGGCATCCTATTTTAGGCGATAAATTTTATGCTCATCCTGAAGCATTTTCAATGTCAAAAAGGTTATTGTTACATGCTCAACATCTAACAATAAATCATCCTAAAACCGGTGAAACTCTGACATTCCGTTGTGAACCTGATTTTTAAAATTTAAGCGTACATCTACTTGCTATACTTGATTAACTAATTACGATATAAAACTAATATCATGGAGTCATTAAATGCAGAAAATTGTTTTAGCCACTAATAACCAAGGAAAGGTCAATGAATTACAAACGCTTTTAGCCGATGCTGGATTTGATGTTATAGCCCAAAATACCTTCAATGTTCCTGATATAGAAGAAACCGGTCTAACATTTATTGAAAATGCCATCTTAAAAGCAAGACATACCGCAAAAGTGACTCAACTACCGGCGATAGCAGATGATTCAGGTTTAGTTGTTCAAGCACTAAACGGGCAACCTGGTATCTATTCTGCTCGTTATGCGGGAGAACATGGTAATGACAAAAGCAATAATGAAAAGCTATTACTTGAATTAAAAGATGTGCCTAAAGAAAAAAGGACAGCATACTTTTATTGTGCACTCGCTTTTATGCGACACGAAAATGATCCTACACCAATCATCTGTTTAGGGAAATGGAATGGATTAATTATGAATGAACCTCATGGAAGTGGTGGTTTCGGTTATGATCCATTATTCTATATTCCTGAGCTTAATTGCAGTGCAGCAGAGTTAACTAAAGAACATAAAAGTCAGATTTCTCATCGTGGACAGGCTTTAAAACAGTTAATAGCTAAAATAAAAACAGATTATTAGAGAGTTTATTTAGCTTATTGTTTCTTTTCATGAATTGCACATGTTGAACTAAACAGTATATACTAGTGCACCAATTATTTTGGAGTCGATATTGTGATATTGTTGATAGTAAGTGGCCGTTCTGGTTCAGGAAAATCAATTGCATTACGCGCATTAGAAGATATGGGTTTTTATTGTGTTGATAATATTCCCGTCGCATTATTACCGCAACTTGCAGAATCATTAAAAGATAACAATACACCTGTTGCGGTTAGTATCGATATTCGCAATTTACCAGCTAACTTTAATTTTGATCATGATATTTTTCAGCGATTACCATCCTCCGTTACTCCTGAAATAATCTTTTTTGATTGTAGTCGTAATACTCTGATCCGACGTTATAGCGAAACAAGACGAATACATCCACTAACCAATCAAAAATACTCTTTAGAAGAAGCCATTGATCTTGAAGAGAAGTATTTAGAGCCTTTAAAATCACACGCAAGTTTAGTTATTAATACTGATAATCTTTCAGTTCATGAGTTATCTAATATTCTTCGTTCACGGATTTTAGGAAAAAAAGAGCGGGAATTAACCATGATTTTTGAATCATTTGGCTTTAAACATGGTTTACCTGTCGATGCTGATTTCGTGTTTGATGTAAGATTTTTACCTAACCCGCATTGGGATATATCATTACGTCCATTAACTGGCTTAGATGAGCCTGTTAAAAATTTCTTACTAAAACATGATGAAGTTACTAATTTCATTTATCAAACAGCCAATTATTTACAACAGTGGTTACCAATGTTAGAAAAAAATAATCGTAGCTATTTAACGATAGCCATCGGTTGTACAGGCGGGCAACACCGTTCTGTTTTTATTGCAGAACAATTAGCCGAGTTTTTTAAAGCGCAAAATAAACAAGTGCAAATTCGTCATCGAACACTTGAAAAAAAATAATTACTACTACTCTGAAAGTTCAAAATTTGGTAACTCCTCAAATCGTTTTTTATATTTTTCAAAAATATCTTTCAGAGTTAGCTTAGGTTTAGCCGGTTTAATTAATTCACTGACTTTAACTAATTCGATATTGTCAGGCAAATTAGCTAATTTTGCTCTTAAAACATTAACGGTTCGAGGATGTGGATGGCCAATGGCGATAGCATAACCATTTTTTTGCGCAATTTTAACTGCCAGATCAAACTGCTGACTAATAGCACTTTCTATCTGCTGATCATCTAAAAATACATCACGCCCAATTACAGTTATATTATAATCAGTTGCGGCATTTTTTACTTGAGTTTTACCTATCGTTTTACTATCCAAAAAAAACATTGAGTGATGACTTAACGCTTTCATAACATTGTGCATACCATTGAAATTTGATGTCATCAAACTGCCCATATGATTATTTACACCAATTGCATATGGAACTAGGGATACTGCATCATCAACAATTCTTTTTACTTCTGCTTCATCCATATAAGGAAATAGAGTATCTTTTTCTAGAGGTTGTTTCCCCATAGGAGCCATAGGTAAGTGAATAATCACATCATTACCATGTTGATGAGCAAAGGTTGCGATATGTTTGGCATTTGGTGAATGTGGTAAAACAGCAATTGTAATGTTGGGTGAAAATAAAATAATCTGTTCTTCATTATGTTGACGATAACCAAAATCATCAATCACTAACGCTAGTTTCGCAGCATATGCACTATTTACATTTAATAATAATATCCCTATATGTAATATACGTTTAATCATTTTAACCAACCACTAGGATCTAATGCTTTACCATCTCGGCGAATTTCAAAATAAAGCCCAGGAGTATTTTGACCTCCGCTTGAACCAACAATTGCAATCGGCTGATCTGTCCTAACATTATCACCGACTTCTACTAAAACACGTTGGTTATAGCCATATAAACTCATATCGCCTTTACCGTGCTCAAGCGCAACCACAAAACCATAACCTTGCAGCCAGCTGGCTAGGATAACTCGACCATCAGTAATTGCTTTGACTTGTGTGCCATCTTTGGCATTTATCACCATTCCCTTCCAACGAAGTTCACCTTGCAAAGCCTCACCAAATCGATGAGCAATACTACCATTTACAGGCCAAAGAAATTGATTCTGTGGTTTACCAATACCACTAACTCGAGCCATTAATGCACGTTCATCCGCGTTAGGTGTATAATTTGTGTTCTTTTGTTTTTCTTGGATATTTTTGGCTTGTCTTGCTTCTTCTTCCGCAATTCGACGGTTTTCTCTTTCTGCTTGAGCAATCTTAGCCTGTAATTTCGCTTCATTATCTTTAAGTTGAGCTAATTTTTGTTGATTTTTTTGCATTGATGATTCAAGAGAATTGATAGTTTTTTGGCGTTTTTGGTGATTTTTTTCTAAGGCTATTTGCTCTTGTTTTTGCTTGTTATGTAGTGTTTTTTGAGTGGCTTGCTTTTTTTGCAAAGCATTTTTCTTTTCATTGAGTTGTAATTGCGTTTCACGAAGCTTATTTATTTGTTGTTGTCTTGCTTCATTAATATAACGAAAATAAGTAATAAGGCGTTCATTACGCTCACTTTGTTCGCTAGCAAAGATCAACTTAAAATTGCTATTTTTTCCTAATTTAAATGCGCTTTCTAGCTGTTTGGATAACTCATCTCGTTGTTGATTTTGTTTAATGGTTAATTCATCAATTTGCTTGATTAAATAAGTAATTTCCCCATCTAATTTTTTTAGCGTAAGACCATTTTTTTCAATCGATGTAAGTAAATTAGCAATTTCAGTTTCTTGGTTTTTAAGATCATTGACCAATTGAGTCCGTTCTTTTGTTTGTTCTGCTAGGCGCTTTTCATGCTCTTTAATTGAACGACGCAATGATTCTAATTGTTGATTATCATCAGCATACACAAAATGTGTATTCATTAATCCAATAAATAAAATAATCAATAGATTACGATAAATAGACATGGCCTTTTTATTTATGATTTATTACCAAGCAATAAAGATAACTTTACTATACCTACAAATGTGTAAAGATGCAAAATGAAAACTATATTATGTAACTTAATTAATAAAAGTAATTAGGCATTTCACAAGCACTAATAAAAAGTATAAAATGTAGCACTATTTAATTTGTAGTAAAAATTAATTTAACCACAAAGATAACATCATGCAAAAGTTTAATGTCAAAACCTTTCAGGGTTTAATACTTACGTTACAAGATTATTGGGCTAATCAAGGTTGTACAGTGATTCAGCCATTAGATATGGAAGTCGGCGCAGGGACTTCTCATCCAATGACCTGTTTAAGAGCACTTGGTCCTGAACCGATTAATGCTGCTTACGTTCAACCTTCTCGTCGCCCTACTGATGGTCGTTATGGTGAAAATCCTAATAGGTTACAACATTATTACCAATTCCAAGTTATCTTAAAACCATCACCAGATAATATCCAGGAACTTTACTTAGGATCACTAAAAGAGCTTGGTCTTGATCCAACTGTTAACGATATCCGTTTTGTAGAAGACAATTGGGAAAATCCAACATTAGGTGCATGGGGATTAGGTTGGGAAGTTTGGTTAAACGGTATGGAAGTGACCCAATTTACCTATTTCCAACAAGTTGGTGGTCTTGAGTGTAAACCGGTGACTGGCGAGATTACTTATGGTTTAGAACGCCTTGCTATGTATATTCAAGGCGTAGATAGCGTTTATGATTTAATCTGGAGTGATGGCGCATTTGGTAAAACCACTTATGGTGATGTTTTTCACCAAAACGAAGTTGAACAATCCACTTATAATTTCGAGTACGCTAATATTGATTTCTTATTTTATTGTTTTGAACAACATGAAAAAGAAGCAAAAATGTTACTTGAATTAGAAAAACCTCTACCGCTACCCGCTTATGAACGTATTTTAAAAGCAGCTCACTGCTTCAATTTACTTGATGCCCGCAAAGCTATTTCAGTAACTGAGCGACAACGTTACATATTGCGTATCAGAACATTAACAAAAATGGTTGCTGAAGCATATTACGCTTCTCGTGAAGCACTTGGATTTCCAATGTGCCAAAATAAACGTTCTAACCAAAATGCATCAAAGTAGGAATTGATATATTATGCAAAAAACATTTCTAGTAGAAATCGGTACTGAAGAGTTACCACCGAAATCACTCCGCACTTTGGCTGAAAGCTTTGCAGCTAATTTTATTGAACAACTTGATAATGCTAACTTAGAACATGGTGAGGTACTTTGGTTTGCATCGCCGCGCCGTTTAGCTTTAAAAGTATTGAATTTAAATGACACTCAACCAGATAGCCAAGTTGTTAAACGCGGTCCTGCGGTAAGTGCCGCATTTGATGCAAATGGTAAACCAACAAAAGCAGCAGAAGGCTGGGCTAGAGGATGTGGCATCGATATCTCTCAAGCAGAGCGCATTCAAACAGATAAAGGCGAATGGTTATCTTATACTCATAATCAAAAAGGACAGCCTGTTGTTAATTTATTATGTGATATGGTTAAAAATGCATTAAATAAATTACCTATTCCTAAACCTATGCGCTGGGCAGCTCGCCAAGTTGAATTTATCAGACCAAGCCATACTGTAACTATGCTATATGGTGATCAACTCGTACCGGGCGTCATTTTAGACATTCAATCAGATCGTATTATTCGCGGACACCGCTTTATGGGTGAACAAGAATTTACCATTGATAATGCTGACCAATATCCTGAAATCCTTGAACAACGAGGCAAAGTTATTGCTGACTATAACAAGCGAAAATCAATCATTAAGCAGCAAGCTCAAGAAGCTGCTGAAAAACTTAATGGTAAAGCAGATTTAACTGAAAGCTTACTTGAGGAAGTTTCATCATTGGTTGAATGGCCTGTAGTATTAACAGCAAAATTTGAAGAAAGATTTTTAGAAGTTCCAGCTGAATCATTGGTATATACGATGAAAGGCGATCAAAAATATTTCCCTGTCTATGATAAACAAGGAAAACTATTACCAAACTTTATTTTCGTTGCCAATATTGAATCGAAAGATCCTCAAGTTGTTATTTCTGGTAATGAAAAAGTAGTTCGTCCACGCTTAGCTGATGCCGAATTTTTTTATAGAACAGACTTAAAACAACGTTTGGAAGATCGCCTTCCTCGCCTTGAGACGGTTTTATTTCAACAACAACTTGGTACAGTTAAAGATAAAGCACTTCGTATTGAGGCCTTATCTGGATTCATCGCTGAAAAAATTGGTGCTAACACTGAACAAGCCAAACGTGCAGGGAAATTAACTAAATGTGATTTAGTTACTAACACGGTGTTTGAATTTCCTGAAACACAAGGCATCATAGGTCGATATATAGCGATTAAAGATGGTGAAAGTATTGAAGTCGCTACCGCTATTGAAGAACAATATAAACCTCGTTTTTCAGGCGATGAACTACCAAGTACTCCTGTGTCTAGTGCGGTATCTATTGCCGAAAAAATGGATACATTAGCTGGTATTTTTGGTATTGGTCAACATCCTAAAGGTGATAAAGATCCATTTGCACTTCGCCGTGCAGCTATTGGTGTATTACGTATTATTGTTGAAAAAAGCTTACCTCTTGATTTAGTTGAGCTAGCAAGTTTTGCCACATCTTTATATGGAAATAAATTAACCAACAACAATGTTGTTATAGATATTGTTAATTTTATGCAAGGTCGATTCCGAGCATGGTATCAAGAAAAAGGATTTGCGATAGATACCATTCAGGCTGTCTTGGCAATTAATTCAACCAAGCCTGCAGATTTTGATACCCGCGTTAATGCGGTAACACATTTTAGAACGTTACCTGAAGCTTCTTCATTAGCAGAAGCAAATAAACGTGTATCAAATATTTTGTCTAAAACTGAAAATGCTATCCCTGAAAATATTAACGCTTCACTTCTTGAAACGGGTGCAGAAAGCGAATTAGCTATGCAAATAGCAATATTGACAGATAAGTTAGCACCTTACTTTACTGAAGGTCGATATCAAGATGCCTTAATTGAATTAGCATCACTTAAAGCACCTATTGATACTTTTTTTGAGAAAGTAATGGTAATGGTTGATGACGAAAAAATTAAACTAAACCGATTGGCTCTTTTGAAAAAATTACAAAATTTATTTTTAAAGGTTGCCGATATTTCTATACTACAATCATAACTTTTGAATTAAATATAAAGACCGTGGTAATACTAGTATTACCACCCATAAGGAAAAACGATGGACTCACAAAACAATTTATCATTTTTAGTTACTTTTGAAAAAACAGTTAACTTTATTCGCAATAGATTCCCACTAATCGCAATCGCAAGCGTAGTGCTTGCATTAGCTAGTTCATTATTATCGTATCTTATTTTTGATCCAGCTGCTCTTGTAGCTAGCATGGTCTATTACTCAAATCCAGCTCAAGTTCTTGGTGCATTATTTGGAAGATTATTGCTTTTAACAATTGTCTTCATCTTTATTGGTGCCGTGGCAATTGGTATTATTTATAATTTAACTGCTAGTGACAAATTAGATACGAAATTAGTGTCACAACGCATATTACCTGCTTTTCTAAATCTTGCAGGATTTACCGCTATTTATTTTATTATATTTATTATAGCAGGAATTTTGCTTTCTTTAATTATGTGGATTATCGGAATGATATTACCCCAAAAGTTAGTTGTATTATTAACTATATTGATAGGTTTTGCTATATATCTTATCATAAGCATCATTGTGAATTACTTTTGTGCTTCATTAATAGTTCCAGATTCAATAGGATTTTTTCAAAGATTTGCTGGAAGCCATAAATTAGCTGTAACAAAATGGAAAGCACCTTTACTAATGGTATTAATTTCTTTTGGGATTACTATCGTTCTAGGGCTTATTAATTATTTATTGGGTAATAATATTATTGTAGCGACTATTACTTCAATAGTATCTATGTTTATTAGTTTCTTTGTATATAGCTTCTTCTATCGCTTATACAACGTATCTAATAATGTTGAATTACCGAAACTAGATGATAATAATCAAAACAATCAACAAATCATCTCTTAATTTTTTTATGTAGTATAGTTTAGTTTAATCCTAAAAATCCCTATTAATGGCAATTAATAGGGATCATCATTCTCACTTATAATAATTCTTACTATTATGACGCCAGCCATTAGATTGCTCAAAAAGCATAAAATTAAATTTAATATCCATCAATATCAACATGACGCACAACAAACCCATTATGGACAAGAAGCTGCGGATAAACTTGGATTAGAACTAAATGTTGTTTCAGGTCAGATATTTAAAACACTGATTGTATGCATAAATGGGGACAATAAATCATTAGCAGTCTGTGTATTACCGGTTGATTGTACATTGGATCTTAAACAAGCCGCTAAAATTCTTGATTGCAAAAAAGTAGCATTAGCTGACCCGAATCTAGCACAAAAAACAACAGGTTATTTAGTCGGTGGGATAAGTCCTCTCGGGCAAAAAAAGCTATTACCTACACTTATTGATGATAGTGCTAAACAATATGCAACGATGATGGTATCAGGGGGTAAAAGAGGATTAGAAATCGAAATATCACCGCAAGATTTAGCTGATCAATTAAATGCTAAATTTGCTAAATTAACGGTTTAGATAATAAGTAAAATCGTTTCTAAAAACTCAAGAAAAAATAGATTAAAAAGTTGGAGTTAAAAATAAAGCCATAACGATTAGTTATGGCCTTAAAAAATTCTCTAATAGAAAGCAATAAAATTATTTGATTGCTTCTTTTAAGCTTTTACCAGAAACAAATGCTGGTACTTTGCTTGCTGCAATTTTGATTTCTTTACCAGTTTTTGGGTTACGACCAGTACGAGCTTTACGAGCATTAACTTTAAATGTACCGAAACCAACTAATTGAACTGGCTCACCAGATTTTAATGATTCAGTGATTGAAGCTAAAGTTGCTTCTAAAGCAGTTTTTGCTGCAACTTTAGTAATATTAGCTTTGCTAGCAATAGCATCTACAAGTTCTGTTTTATTCATGGAATATCCTTACATATTTATTTTATTGTTAAAGTTAACATTAATAAACAAAGTTAAAACCCAACTTTGCTTCTGTAAACTTGATTTAGATTACATTGTTGTTAAATGTAGTCTATATTTGCCTAATGTTAAAGAAAAATTTAATAAAAATTAAAAAAATCACGCTTTAACCGATTTAATTGCTCAAAAAAACACCAATATTGCTAGTTTCTGCAGACCGAATGTCCATTTTCAAGCCTTTAATCAAGTCTAACATTTCATTATTTTCATCACTCAATAAGCGAAAAATTTCCCACTGCAAATCAAATTCATCAATTACACTAGGCAAAGTTACTTGTTCATCTTCTGAAAGTTCAATATTATCTTTTGTCATTTCAAATTCAGCTACAGTAGTTGCGGAAATAGAGCTAACTTTGGCTGAGTGTTCATCCATCTCACCACTTATATAAGAGTGTAGAATTTCACTAAGAGCCTGACAAGCATCAATAGCAGGGTAAACCATATATGGGCTATCTTCCTTAATGACTGGAATTAACGATTCAAGTTTCTCAAGTTGTAAATCAAAATTAATTTTCACATTCTCAATCAATAGTGATTCCCAAATAAGATCTAGAATTTTTTTATATCCTATTGCTGATTGTTCATCTTGTTGTAAATTGCAATAATAAATAAAATTTGGATACATTCGTTCGCATAGACAAACCATAAATAAACGCTGCTTCCAAACTGGCAATTTTGCTATTCTTAATTGAATAGGATTTTTAATCATGAATGAAACCTTTTTGACCGTGTGTGTACTGATTCAACTAAATATTGTACATGCTCAATGGGAATATCTTGGTGAATACCATGTCCTAAATTAAAGACATGACCATTATAATAGCCAAATTCACATAGAACTGACTCAACGTTAGACTCAATCGTTTCCTTATTGGCATACAATATAGAAGGATCTAAATTACCTTGTATGGCAATCTTACCTTTTTGTTCTATCTGATTCAAATCCACTGTCCAATCAACACCGATGGCATCAGCCCTTGATTTAGAAATCGTATCGAGCCATAAACCGCCACCTTTTGTAAATAGCGTCACAGGAACATAAGAAGTGATATTCTGGCTTTTCTTACCCCTTTTTAGTTGAGATAAGATAAGTTCCATATAATGCAAAGAAAACGCTCGATAACTTTCATGGCTAAGCACCCCGCCCCAAGTATCAAATATCATAATCGATTGGGCGCCAGCTTCAATTTGAGCATTTAAATACAATATTACACTGTTAGCTAATTTTTCTAGCAGCAAATGTAATGCTTTAGGTTCACAATAAAGCATCTTTTTTATTTTAGTAAAGGTTTTACTACTACCGCCTTCAACCATATAAGTTGCCAAAGTCCATGGACTACCAGAAAAGCCAATTAATGGAACTTTGCCACCTAACTCTTTTTTCGTTAACCCAATAGCATCCATTACATATTTGAGAGATTGTCCTGGATCAGGTATAGGCAATTGTGCAATATCATCTAAACAAGAAATCGTTTTTTTAAATTTAGGCCCTTCGCCTGTTTCAAAATATAAACCAAGTCCCATTGCATCGGGAATGGTTAAAATATCTGAAAAAATAATGGCAGCATCAAGATCAAATCGCCGAATGGGTTGTAAAGTTGCTTCACAGGCAAGTTCTGGTGTTTGGCACATCGTCATAAAATCACCAGCTTTAGCCCTAAGCTGCCGATATTCAGGTAAGTATCGACCGGCTTGGCGCATCATCCAAATTGGCGTGTAATCCACAGGTAAACATTGTAATGCACGTAAATAACGATCGTTTTTCAATTGGCTCATCTTTTTAGCTCTATAAATTATGAGATAGGGTAAATGGGACAGTTCTACATTTAGCTCAAAATAGCTAATTTGACAATTATTTCCGATCTTGAGGCTGCGACAATATACGTTGAGCGTAACAAATCAATGTTTCAGAAATATTTTGCATCACGCTACTTTCTGGAGCAAAGCGATGCCAATACAGCATACGTCTTTGAAATAAGCCTTCCGTTAAATTAACCAATTCACCATTTTTTAACTCTTGTTCAACTTGTAACATTGGTATCATACAACATGCAGAACCTTGTTTAGCCAATTGGACAAAAGCTTCAGATGAACTAGTAATATGGCAAATAACACTACCTGGTGTAAGACTAAAATTTTCTTGCAAAAAGGCTTGGTGCATATCATCCAAATGGTCAAATGCCACTGCAGGCGCTTTTAAAAGCGATGAACGAGTAACACCATTAGGAAAGTATTTTTTAGCAAACTCGGGAGAAGCAACAAAAATATAATCCAATGCACCTAATAAATCAGATAAACATCCCGGTAAAGGATTGGGTTGAATGCTAATTGCAGCAACGACAGTACCTAAGCGTAGAAGTTCTAACGTATGCTCTTCATCTTTGACTTGAATATCAAAGCGTAAAATATTTTTATCTAAAACTGGTTTTAAAGCGGGTAAAAACCAAGTTGCTAAAGAGTCAGCATTAATTGCAATTGATAATGACAATGGCGTAGTATTTTGCTCATTGTCACCTAACCATTGTTGTTCTAATAATTCAACTTGATGCAATAATCCTAAAAGATGTTCACCTTGTTTAGTCGCTTTTGGAGGAATCGTTCTTACTAATAGTTGCTGACCAAAAAAGCTTTCTAATTGCTTAATGCGTTGCGATACTGCTGGTTGCGTAATACACAATTTGTCAGCTGCTCGTTCAAATCCTCGTTCTTTTATCACTGCATCTAATGCTTGTAATGCTCTATAATCTGGACGCTTCATAATCTCTTTACTAATGATTTGATCTTCGCTTGGTCATTCAAGCTATTTTAATTTTGCAAAAAATTTGAAATAGATCTAAAACCTTATAGATTTTCTTAAAATACTAATGATTTTTGCTTCCCAATTGGGTACTATGCCATATCTTAAACAATTTTGCTTTTAAAATTTTAATTTTTTGATCAAAATTATATTTACACACGGTGATATCATGACACAAGATGAACTAAAAAAAGCAGTAGGTTGGTCAGCCCTTAAATTTGTTAAACCAGATTCATTAGTAGGCGTAGGCACAGGTTCTACTGCGGCTCACTTTATTGATGCTCTTGCAACAATAAAAGATCAGATAAAAGGAACTGTCTCTAGTTCAGAAGCGTCAACCCAAAAATTAAAAAGCTATGGTATTCCAGTTTTAGACTGTAATGACGTTGATAGCTTAGATATTTATGTCGATGGAGCAGATGAAATTAATCATAATATGCAAATGATTAAAGGCGGAGGAGCCGCGTTAACACGTGAAAAAATAGTATCGGCTCTGGCAAAACAATTTATCTGTATCGTTGATGAGTCAAAAGTGGTCGACGTTCTCGGGAAATTTCCACTTCCAGTAGAAGTCATTCCGATGGCCCGCTCTTATGTTGCTCGAGAATTATTCAAACTTGGCGGCAAACCTATCTATCGTCAAGGAGTGGTTACTGACAATGGCAATGTTATTTTAGATGTTCACGACCTTGTAATTGCAAAACCAATGGAATTAGAAGATAGGATTAATAGTATCGCCGGTGTAGTCACAGTAGGGTTATTCGCTAATAAAGGCGCTGATATCGCTTTGGTAGGCACGAGTTCTGGTGTGAAAGAAATAAAAAAATAATAAATTACTTTTTTAATTAATAACTTTGCATGACAAATTGTTTTAAATATTAAAGATAGAGAGGAAGAAATGGTTGTTCAAGCGTTAACCAAAGATGAAAACAAGTTTCTATTACTTGAAGGTGTCCACCCTAGCGCGATTGAAACACTTAAATCGGCAGGCTTTAACAACATTGAATATCATAAAGGTGCGCTATCCAAATCCGAACTTGAAGCGGCAATTAAAGATGCAAGATTTATTGGTATTCGCTCAAGAACACATTTAACAAAAGATATAATCGATGCAGCCCCAAAACTTGCAGGAATTGGTTGTTTCTGTATTGGAACCAATCAAGTTGAACTTGATGCAGCAACCGTTAAAGGAATTCCTGTTTTCAATGCACCGTTTTCTAATACGCGTTCTGTTGCAGAGCTAGTATTGGCTGAAGCGATTTTATTACTTCGCCGAGTACCTGAAGCTAATGCCAAAGCTCACCAGGGGAAATGGAATAAATTAGCCACAGGTTCTCATGAAGCGCGTGGTAAAAATTTAGGTATCATTGGTTATGGCCATATCGGTAGTCAATTAAGCGTATTGGCTGAATCATTAGGCATGAATGTTTATTTTTATGATATCGAAACTAAATTACCATTAGGCAATGCCAAACAAATTTCATCCATGAAAGAATTACTTGCCATGAGTGATATTGTAAGTATGCATGTTCCAGAAAACTCAACCACAATTAAAATGATTGGCAAATCAGAAATCGACATGATGAAATCAGGCTCTATATTGATTAATGCCTCTCGCGGTAGTGTGATTGATATTGAAGCCTTAACTCAAGCGTTGGAAAACAATAAACTTAGTGGAGCAGCTATTGACGTTTTCCCTAGTGAACCGGCAACTAATAGCGATCCATTCGAATCACCACTGTGTAAATTTGATAATGTCATTATTACCCCACATATCGGCGGTTCAACTACTGAAGCTCAAGAAAATATCGGTATTGAAGTTGCAACCAAGTTGGCAAAATATTCTGATACAGGCGCAACACTTTCAGCGGTTAACTTCCCTGAAGCATCATTACCGATTCCGGCAAAAGGATCTAGTCGATTTATTAATATTCATCACAATCAACCCGGCGTGTTGACTGCAATAAATACGCTATTTGCAGAACAAGGTCTAAACATTTCAGCTCAGTATTTACAGACTGATTCTAAAATTGGTTATGTTGTGATTGATATTGATAGAGTAGAACAAAATAAAGCAGAAGAGTTATTAGTTAAACTAAAAAATGTCGCTGGTACAATTCGAGCAAGATTATTGTTCTAATCCACTTTGCTAAGGCGTTCGGGCAATTATTTCCATGTCCGAACGCATAATATTAGGTTTAGAAATTATTCAAGTGTTTCAGATAGATCGTTAATATCAAACCAATTTTAATAAAATTACCACTATTATTAACGTCAAAAACCCCGTTCCTCAACTTTTTTTATATTTTAATGTCTTTTTACTTATCTAAAGGTTTTACTTTTATAACTTTAATACCTTTTTGAATTAATGCGTCGTAATATTTATCATCTAAATTATTGTCTGTAATAATCGTATCAACTGATTCTATATCACAAACGACATTTGGGCTACGTCGCCCAAATTTGGTTGAGTCAACGAGTAAAATCAATTTTGCAGCGGCTTTACTCATCGCCACACTACCATGATAGCTTTCGTTGAATGTTGTCACACCACCAACTACATCAACACCATCAGCACCCATAAATAATTTATCAAAAGTATAAGATTCAAAGGCCGCAATTGCTGATGCATGATTACTATGGAAGGAAGCTGATTTTCGGCGAAAAGTGCCACCTGTTAAAATAATGGTTTGATCGTTATCATTAGCTACCAGTTCATTAACCATATGTAAACTATTGGTCATAATAGTTAAATTATTAAACTGGGCTAACATTGGAATCATCTGTGCGACAGTACTGCCTGCATCGAAAATAATTGAATCACCTTCATGGATCAATTTAGCGGCTTCTTGAGCAATCGCTTTTTTAGCAGCAGTATTAATGTAGGTTTTATGATCAATAGCTCTGTCACCGATTTCTCGATTTAGCATTGCTCCACCATAAGTCCTTAAAACTAATCCACTCTCATTAAGTTGAGTAAGATCTTTCCTTATAGTGGTTCCAGTAGTCCGAAAATGTGCGACTAATTCATCTACACTAACCTGTCCATGATTTTGTAAATATTCTAAAATTGCGGTTTGCCTTTGTTTAACTTTCATGCCAAGATTCCATTATTTTCACAGTAAATAAGATCATTTACTTTGCAAGATAGTATACTTCAATATAAAAGAAAATACTTTTCAAAATAAAAGTTAAATACTATTTATTGCTCGCGGTTAACGCAACTGATAATGCACTTCGCGAAGCAGGATCATTTGGGTAAATCGTTTCAGGTATAATCTCTTTTGCATTAAGTCCATGTAATTGAGGAATAGCTTTAGGTAATGCAAATACTGTAATGCCCTTCATTTTTACTGAATCAATTACATTTTGGTTTTCATCTAATGAGATAGCAATTAAGACTCTTGGCTTAAACCATTTAGTTTGACTACGACCAACCCCCAAATATCGCCCTTTTTTCATCGCTAAAAAGGTTTGATTAAATCGGCGAATTTGCAACCAACTAAATATGATTTGGACACACCAAGCCATAAGCGCAAAAATAATTAAAGTTGTCGTCATGTTCATGGCTATCTCCATTAATAATTTAGGCTAAATAAAAATGCGAAAGTGATAACAAACACTTTCGCACTTTAATTTTAATTAGAACATTACTTGGCCACCAGTAATATTAATTGATTGTCCAGTACAATATGAAGCCTTATCACTTGCATAAAATAATAAGACATTAAGCACATCTTGATAATCACAACCACGTTTAAGTGGCACCTTATCAATATAAACTTGCTCAACTTCGTTTTCTGGAATACCTAATTTTTTAGCGTATTGAGGAATTAATGATTGGAACATTGGTGATTTTAATAAATTACCCAACATTAATGAATTGACAGTAATACCATAATCTGCAAGATCAAGTGCTAATGATTGAGTTAAACCAACACCACCAAATTTAGCAGCACTATAACCAGAATTATGTTTACTACCAACTTTACCTGATTTTGAATTTATTTGAATAATTCGTCCAGCCGTTTTATGTTTGAGCATTAATTTAGCAAACTCGCGAGCACACAAAAAGTAACCAGTAAGATTAACATTTACTGATAATTGAAAATCGCTTAAAGCAAAGTTTGTAATAGGAGCTGCTTTAGCAACACCTGCACTATAAACCATTAAATCAGCTCGGTTAAATGTATTATCAACATCTTGTGCAAGTTTAATCACACTCTCTTCATTTGTTGCATCAACACCAAAGCCTTTTGCGGTACCGGCTCCATGTTTCTGATTGATAGCATCTGCTACTTTATTTGCATTTTCAATATTTAAATCAGCAACAGCTACATTATAACCAGCATCAGCAATCCCTTTACATAAAAACTCACCTAAAGTTTGTCCTCCACCTACAACAACTGCAACTTTTTTCATTCTTTGTTCCTTAATTAGTTAAAATTTTAATTTCATCACCCACAAAAAGTTGATTTGGAATGTCACCTTTTACATGGATAGTTCCCGGTAATTCTGCTTGGCTACTACCGTCAAACCTTAATGTGATATGCCCTAATTCACGAAAATTAGTGCTAGCAACATCGCCAACGGAGGTAATTTGAAAAGTATATTTGCCAATTTGAAATACTTGCCCTACTTGTAGATCTTGTTTTAAATCATCATGACTATGTAAAAAACAGTAATCAGCTAAGTCTGATGGCGCGCCATTTTTAAATAGTATTAGCATGCCATCAGCCAATGCATCTGGGGCAAACTCACCAATTTGATTAATTTTTGATTGATAGATAACATTCGACATCGTTAACCTTCTTTAATTTTTAGTTGAAGCGAAATTTTCAAATTTCACTGTTTGCTAAAGAGGGATGATGTTCATCCCTAAATACTTAAATATGTCTATTGATAGATAAATAATGACACTGCCCAAGCGATTAATACGGTTGGTGCACCAGTTAAAAATCGACTTACTAGAACCGAAGGAACACCTACACGAACAGTATCTTGTTTTGCTTCTGCTAGTGATAAACCGACAGGGATAAAGTCACATGCAGCTTGAGCATTTATGGCAAACAATGCTGGTAGTGCTAAATGAGGTGGAATATTACCTAACCCAATTTGTACACCAACTAATGTACCGATAACTTGCGCGATTACCGCGCCAGGACCTAAGAACGGTGAAAGTAATGGGAAAGAACAAATTAATGCTAATATTACTAAACCAAGTGGATTATCTGCTAAAGGGACTAATCCATGGGCAATGAAGTCACCTAATCCAGATGCAATAATGATCCCGATTAAGGCTGAAACAAATGCCATGAAAGGTAAAATCGTTTTGAGAACAGTATCAATAGTATCTCGGCCAGCTTGGAAAAAAACTGCTACACCAGACCCCATACCGATACCAATTTTGGCTAATAAGCCATCACTTTGTTCAGTGATTTTTTTACTACTGTCATAATCTTTAAATTCTGACGCTTTAGTATTTGCTTGAGCTGTTTCTCCTACAACATCACCCTCTTTTTCAATTAGTTTGATATTATTTGGCTTAACAGCAGAAACATAAATGTCTTCGACAATATATTGTGCAAGTGGTCCTGATTTACCAGTTGCGTGAATGTTGATAGTTGGTATTCGATTTTTTGGATAAATACCACAACGGAGAGTACCACCACAGTCAATTACAGCAACGCCTATTTCGTCTTTTGGTGGTTCACCTTCTTTAAAACCATCAATTGCTTCCCAACCAGTTAGTTCAACTAAAGTATCGACTATTGCTGGTCTAGTACCAGCTGCAATGTAAACAATTTTTTTACCAGCAACAATTGGAAGCTCTAATGGACCACCCCAACCTGCTTCACCTTTTTCAATATGAATATATTTAGCCATTTTATTTTCCTTATATCGTGATAGATAATTGTTATAAATGAACTTTTCTATCTAGTTTAATTCCCATTTTTTTCTCAAAAATGGCTGTACAAAAGTCAGTAATCCAACCTCTAAAGAAGTTAGTAACTAAACCGACAAGGAAATAACTAACAGCTAATGGACCTAATGGTAAATTTAATGTAGTTAATCCAGCAGCAACCCCTAAATAAACAAAAAGTTCGCCAGGATTTACATGTGGAAATAAACCATTCATTGAGTGGCAGCTATAAGAGGATGCTGCATAATAGCTAGGTTTGTAAAACTCTGGCATAAAGCGGCCTAAGCTTAGTGTCATCGGATTACAAAATACAAATGTACCAATTAAAGGAAGTAATAAATAACGTGAAACAGGGTTACCCGCACAAGCTTGAGCTAAACGTTCAATGCGGTCTTGTCCAATAAATTTAATGACCGCATTCATAACTACTAACAATGAAATTAATAAAGGTAAAATCGAGGTGACCATCCCGACTAACACTTTACCGCCTTCTTGGAATAAACCGATAAACCACTCGGCTCCAAATGAAATTGTATCAATCATATTTTCTCCTATTGATTTAAATTGCAAAGAAATATTAACAATTATGAAATAAAAAAACTTTAACTAGATCACAATTTGAAACATTTTCTTTTATTTTGAAAGAAATATTTTAAACAATAGAAAAAAATAGGGTAATTAATCATTCATAGATAGTTGATATAGCAGTAATAGTTAAAAATAGCTCATTTTGATTGGACTTTAATAAAGAGTTGGCGTAATTTGGTGTTAGTTAAATAATCATTTAATTCACCTATAGGAGAATATTACATGGCTAAAAGTACTACAAAAAAAAGCACAACGGCTTCGAAATCATCAACAGCTCCAAAAGTTTTAAAAAATGTAAGTTCTGCCAAAAGATTACAGCAATCTGCAATTTTATTTCCAACTGATTTAGGCCAAAAAGCTTCAAAAGATATTTCTGGCGCAATGAACTCTGTATTAGCAGATGTGTTTGCTCTATATTTAAAAACTAAAAACTTCCACTGGCATGTCAGCGGTCCACATTTCCGTGATTATCATTTAATGTTAGATGACCATGGTGAAGAACTATTTGCAATGACAGATCCAATTGCTGAACGTGTACGTAAATTAGGTGGAACGACTTTACGTTCAATTGGTCATATTTCTAAATTACAAAGTATTTCAGACAACAATGCTGATTTTGTTGAACCATCAGATATGCTTGCTGAACTTTGTCAAGATAACATCAAACTTACAGAACGTATGCGCGTAGCACATGATATCTGTGACAAATATAACGATACCGCAACAGCTAGTTTAATTGAAGAGTGGATTGATCAAACTGAAAGACGCGCATGGTTCCTATTTGAAACAGGTCGTAGAATGGACTCATCAGGACACTAAAGCTCTGTGAAGTTCTGTAATTATCATAAATAAGAGACATTCATGGTGTCTCTTATTTTCAATTTAAGAGGAACCAAAAATGAGTAAAAAAATTGCAGTACTTGTTGGTAGTTTACGTAAAGATTCCTATAACTTAAAAGTAGCCAAAGTTTTTCAACAAATTGCGCCATCATCACTTTCACTAAATATCATCCAAATCGGTGATTTACCTTTATACAACGAAGATATTGATACTGATACACCGCCACAATCCTATAATCGTTTTCGCCAAGAAATTGCCAATTGTGATGGTGTGATTTTTGTTACACCAGAATACAATCGCGGGTTACCCGCTGTCATAAAAAATGCACTTGATGTTGGATCACGCCCTTATGGTAAAAGTGTTTGGTCTAAAAAACCAGCTGCTGTGGTCTCTGTATCACAAGGCGCTATTGGTGGCTTTGGTGCAAATCATCATTTACGACAATCTTTAGTTTTTCTTGATATGCCTACCCTACAACAACCGGAAGCTTATATCGGTAATATTGGTACAGCTTTTGATGAAAGTGGCAATATTAACGAAAAAACCAAGTCTTTTCTTTCATCAATCATTGAAAGTTATGCTAAATGGGTTGAACAGCTAAGTTAATAATGATTTATTTTAATATCCACAACCAATATAATTGATTGTGGATATTATTAAATTTATTCGAAACAGATGCTAAACTTTTATCCTTCTAATGAACAAGAGTTATTGAATCGAGCAGAAATGGCCGCTGGCTATAGCTTTGCTGAGATAGCTAAATATGTCAATATTCCTATCCCTGCTAATCTTAATAAACAAAAAGGATGGGTAGGCAATCTGATTGAAACTTATCTTGGTGCGAATGCCGGCAGTAAAGCAGAACAAGACTTTTCTAATTTAGGCATTGAACTAAAAACAATTCCAGTCAATAAAGAAGGTAAACCATTAGAAACTACCTTTGTTAGTGTTATTCCTTTAATGGCAAATCACGGTGTGATTTGGGAAACCAGCCATGTTAAATACAAGCTTAGCAAAGTACTTTGGATCCCGATTGAAGGGGAAAGAAGTATACCTCTTGCAGAAAGAAAAGTTGGAAAACCAATACTTTGGACACCAACTTTAGAACAAGAGCAACAACTTAAACAAGATTGGCAAGAATTAATGGATATGATAGCACTTGGTCAAGTTGAAAAAATCACCGCGCGGTATGGCACCTATTTACAGATCAGACCTAAAGCTGCCAATGGAAAAGCTTTAACTGAAGCCATTGGTGAAAATGGCGAGATTATTTTAACTCGCCCAAGAGGGTTCTATCTTAAAAAGTCATTTACTTCACAAATCCTACAGAATTCCATTGATCATTTAAGTTAAGAAGAAATGATCATTTAATTTCGATCACCCTTATTTTTTTAGCCTTACAAAATACTCCTTTTTTCGTTAAGAAAAAAACCATTTCTTTTATTTTGCAAGAAAATCAAATCTACGTCACATTTTTGCACATTAGTGATTTACTTTGAGCATTTGTGCATATAAATTCATTTAAACATTTGTGAAGAAACAAGAGAATTTGTGAAAGAGGTGTGAGATGAACTTTATATTAGCGGGTCATGGAAACATTGCCGTGGAAATGAAAAATAGCATTGAAATGATAGCTGGTGAGTATCCAAATGTACGGGCTATCACTTTTCAGTTAGGTGATGGTATTGAGACATTAAAAGACAAATATCTAAAAATTATTAATCAATCAACTGAGCAACCATTCATCATTATTACTGATATTTTTTCAGGTAGCCCTTATAACGCAGCGGCAATGTTGGCAATGCAATCAGAAAACATCGAAGTCATCAGTGGTTTATCTTTACCACTTTGTTTAGCGTTATTACATCTTGATTACTCTTCAATTAGCCTTGAAGAAACTTTTGAACAACTTAATGACATGAAATCCGATTTCATCAAATCTTTCAAAAAAATAGCTAAAAATATCGCTGAAGAAGAGGAACTCTAAATGATTATAAATTTAGTACGCATTGATGACCGTTTAATACATGGTCAAGTCACAACAGTTTGGACCAAAGAAGCAAAAGCAGAAAGAATCATTGTTGTTAGTGATGAAGTTGCTAATGACGAAATCCGAGCCACATTAGTTAAACAAGCTGCACCTCCTGGAATTAAAGTTTCTGTTGTGAGTATTGAAAAAGCGGCAGCGGTTTATAAAAACCCAAAATATGAAAACGATACCGTGTTTTATCTTTTTACCAATCCAACCGATATTCTGCGATTAATCGAACAAGGTATACCAATTAAGAGTATCAATATTGGTGGTATGTCTTTCAAAGCAGGTAAAAAGCAGATTACTAAAGCGGTGTCAGTGGATGAAAACGATGTATCGGCATTTAGAAAGATGCATGAGATGGGAGTTGATCTTTGCTTAAAAGTGGTAATTACCGATCCTAACGTCGATTTTATCAAGCTGCTTGAACAAGAATTCCCTATTAATTAATAGGAATAAACAAGGAGGCAAAAAATGGAAATTTCATTATTTCAAATTGTATTAATATTCATCTTCTCTTGTATAGCAGGTATGGGAAGTGTGCTTGATGAGTTTCAAACTCATCGCCCATTAATTGCCTGTACCGTCATAGGCTTAATATTAGGTGATATAAAAACAGGTATCATTTTAGGTGGTACGCTTGAATTGATTGCACTAGGCTGGATGAATATTGGTGCGGCACAATCACCTGATTCAGCACTGGCTAGTGTTATATCCGCGATATTAGTTGTAGTAGGTAAACAAGATATTCAAACTGGAATCGCAATCGCCCTCCCCGTTGCAGCAGCGGGTCAAGTTCTAACGGTATTTGCAAGAACAATCACGGTTGTCTTCCAACATGAAGCTGATAATGCCGCAGAAAAAGTTCAATTCAAAAAAATAGAACTTTTACATTATAGCGCGCTTTTTGTACAAGCTTTACGAGTAGCAATACCAGCAACATTGGTCGCCATTTATGTTGATGCCAATACCGTTAACACCTTATTAAGCATGTTGCCAGATATTGTTACTGGTGGTCTTGCTGTTGCGGGTGGATTTATTGTGGTAGTTGGTTATGCAATGGTATTAAACATGATGATGGTTAAATATTTAGCACCTTTCTTCTATTTAGGCTTTGTTCTTGGAGGTTACTTAAACTTCAGTTTACTCTCATTCGGTATTTTAGGTGTTATTTTTGCCACCATTTATGTCCAATTAAATTCAAAGTTTAACACGACTAAAAATAGCGAAAAAAGTATTGTGGCAAATTCAATCATTGCTGATGACGAGTTAGACGATTAATAAATAAGGATTCTATTATGAAAGAAATGTTAAATACCATTCAAAAGAAAGATATTGTTAGTACATTTATTCGATCTAATTTTCAACAAGCATCTTTCAACTATGAACGAATTCATGCCTTAGCTTTTTGTGTGGATATGATTCCTACAATCAAACGAGTATACAAAACCAAAGAGGAGCAACGTGAAGCATTAAAAAGACATCTAACGTTTTTCAATACGACTCCAGCAATGTGTGGACCCGTTATAGGCGTTACCATGGCAATGGAAGAAGCTCGAGCAAATGGTGCTGATATCTCTGATGGCACAATTAACAGTTTAAAAGTTGGTTTAATGGGACCGTTAGCGGGAGTGGGTGATCCATTAGTATGGGGAACCTTACGTCCAATAACTGCAGCGCTTGGGGCATCACTAGCACTAACCGGAAATATAGCTGGGCCATTACTGTTTTTTATCTTATTTAACTTAATTCGACTTGCCATGAAATGGTATGGATTAACGTATGGATTATCTAAAGGAATCGGAATTGTTAAAGATCTTTCAGGTAATATTCTTCCAAAATTAACAGAAGGCGCAACAATTTTAGGCCTATTTATCATGGGTGTCTTAGTCACAAAATGGACCTCCATAAATGTCCCACTTATTGTATCACAAACGACCGGCATGAATGGAGAAGCGGTCATTATGACAGTACAAGGTATTCTCAATGACCTTGTACCAGGATTATTGCCATTAGCGTTAACACTTTTGATGATGAAATTGTTAAGGAAAAAAGTCAGTCCAATAATTTTAATCTTTGCATTATTTGCGGTAGGTATTATTGGCTATGGTTTAGGTATTCTTGCTAAAGGTTAAAGCGTTAAAGAAATAAAAAATTGACCGTTGAAAATGAATAAAAAGGTTTAAAGCAATTACCGAGAACTTTATTGATAGTAATTTGATTTCTTGAAATAAAAACGCTTTAAACCTTTTCCTAAATAAATTTAACCAAATTAGAGAATTAGAGGAATATATGAAAACTCAAGCAGTTAGACTGTATGGAAAAAATGATTTGCGATTGGAGTCATTTCAACTTCCTGAAATTACTGATGATGAAATTCTAGTTACAGTCATTGTAGATAGTATGTGTATGTCTTCATTAAAATTAGTCAATCAAGGTGAAAATCATAAGAAAACGCCACCCGACTTAAAAAATAACCCCATTATTATTGGGCACGAGTGCTGCGGCGAAATTATAAAAGTTGGAAAAAAATGGCAACATAAATTCAAACCAGGACAAAAATATGTCGTTCAGGCCAATTTACAACTTTCTGATAGCCCATATTGCGTAGGTTATTCTTATCCTTATACTGGTGGTTGTGCAACTTACATGATAATTAACCATGATGTACTAAAACAAGACTGTTTGATTCCTTATGATGGACAAACTTATTTCGAAGGTGCATTAATTGAACCATTGTCGTGTATCATTGGGGCATTCAATGCTAATTTTCATTTAAAGCCAAATAGTTATGAACATATTATGGGCATAAAGCCTAATGGTAATCTGATTATTTTAGGTGGTACGGGCCCTATGGGTATGCTAGCAATAGATTATGCATTAGGGGGACCCATCGCACCTAAAAAGGTTGTCGTAACTGGTCGTAGCAAAGAGAAAATAGAACATCTAAAAACCCTTTATCAATCTCGTAATGGTATTGAATTAGAATTTGTGGATATTTCTAATGTCGATGATCAAGCGAAATTATTAAAAGATAAATCCACCACAGGAAGTTTTGATGATGTTTTTGTTTTCTTACCTTCTCAAGAGTTAATTCAACTCGCCTCTCAACTATTAGCGATTGACGGTTGCCTTAACTTTTTTGCTGGACCCCAAGATAAAAACTTTTCGGCTGAAATTAATTTCTACGATGTTCATTATAACTTTACCCATATCGTTGGCACTTCAGGCGGTAATACTAATGATATGCGAGAAGCGGTGAAACTAATCGAATCAGGTTCGGTAGATGTGGCAAAAATCGTAACTCATATTATGGGTATAGACCAAGCAAGTAAAGTCACTCAAATACAGGATCAGATTAAAGGTGGAAAAAAATTAGTTTATACCCACAAAAAGTTTGATCTTAAATGCATAGAATCATTAGATAAAAATGCGGATGATATTACTTTACAAAAAATACTCTCTAAAAATAATGGTATTTGGTCAAAAGAAGCTGAAGATTATGTTTTAAATTATTTTCCTGATATTGATTCTTGATTTATACTCTATTCAAATCAAGATGACATTTATTTGTGACATCTTGATTTGAATAAAAATATGGAGTTTTTTAATAACTAAAGATAATAAGATAACGCTACTATGATTAATCAAAATTTTAGCAACGACGAGTTTGAACAGCATAAGATGTTAATTAAGATTGCTCAATTGTATTATGAAGAGAATAAAACACAGTCCGAAATAGCAAAAATAGTTAACATACATCGTTCAAGCATTAGTCGAATGTTAAAAACAATACGCGAGCTAGGCATTGTTTCAATTTCGATTAATTATAATCTGTTACCTGATATAGCGTTAGAAGAAAAAATTTGTAATAAATATCATTTAAAACAAGTCATTGTTGTACCCGTCAACACTGATATAGACAATGAAAGTAAAAATCAGATTGTTTGTAATGTGGCAGCAAGTGTCCTACTCAAAAATATTACCGATAATGATGTGATTGGTGTGTCCTGGGGACGCTCGATCAATTATATTGTGAATAGTCTAAAAAATGATAATGCTACATTTGAAAATGTTACCATCGTACCAATGATTGGTGGCCCTTCTGGCAAGATCGAAACAAAATACCACGTAAATAATATAGCTTGTAAACTTTCCGATAAACTTAAAAGTAAAGCAATATTAATTGATTACCCCGCTATCGTTGATACCGCTAATTTAAAAACTGAAATTGAAAAAACTCAGCACATGAAAGAACTCAATGATTGGTGGAATAAGATCACAATTGCTTTATTTAGTATTGGTTGTCCAGCTATATCCAAAAGCTCAATTTGGTATGGTTTTTATGGTGAACTTTTTCAAAAAATTACTAACAGAAAAATTGTCGGCGACATTTTATCGCGATTTTACGACAAAAATGGTAAAGAATTACAAACACCATTCCATGATCAAATTATTGGCGTGACGTTAGAAAATTTAAAAAAAATCCCTCTAAAAATATGTGCAAGTGGCGACGCTGAAAAACTTAACAGTTTAATCGCTGCATTAAATGCAAATTATATTGATGTATTAGTCATTAGTGATGAAATGGCAAATCAATTAGTTAATTGATCTCATAAAAAAGCCGACACTTGCGTAAATTAAAACGTCATTTCAATTTTTATAAATTATTTTTTAAATTTGTGACTCTATTAACAGATTCTTAGACTATTAACCTAGATAATCATTTTTATACTTCATCTTTTTTATTCTTCATTAAGGAAAAAACATGTATCGTTTAATTATAAAAAATGGATTATCTATTAGTTTACTCACGCTTACCGCCAGTTTCGCTGTGATAGCTTCACCACCATTTGTTCCAGTTACTTTGGACAAACTTAATATTCCTAATAAACAATGTAATGTCAGAGATTATGGCGCTGAAGCAACAGGTATTTGGTATGATACAAAAGCATTTCAAACCGCTATTAATGATTGTGCGCAAAATGGCGGTGGTAAAGTTATTGTTCCTGCGGGTTATTACCTATCTGAACCGCTATTTTTAAAAAGTAATATTGAATTTCATTTAGAAAAAGGGGCGGTAGTACAAGCTTCAGCAGAGGAAAGTGCATATCATCCTTCAGAAGAACAAAAAAAATGGTCATCATCAGATGAATCATTACCACTAACAAAACAATGGATTGGGTTTATTAATATAGCAGAAGAGAAAAATATTGCTATCACCGGTGAAGGAATTATTGATGGACAAGGTTCAACGCTTTTAGAAAAATACCGCGCCGAGACTCGTCAAGCCGGAAAAAAGGGACCAACAAATCGCCCACGTCTACTTTTATTTAAAAACGCTAACAATATTTTAGTTGAAGGCGTCACAATACAAAATTCGCCAAGTTTTCATATTGTTTTTAAAAATGTGGAAGATATTACAATTAATAAAACAACAATATCCGCTCCAGCTTGGTGGCAAAACACGGATGCCATTGATCCAATGGATAGTAGAAGAGTCAGTATTACAAAAAACACAATAAGTGTGGGTGATGACCATGTTGCCATTAAATCAACAGTAAACAACCTTAGCCATGATTTTTATATTGCAGATAATAACTTTATGCTCGGTCGTGGATTATCTATTGGTTCAGAAACATATGGCGGTGTGAGCAATTTACTTGCAGAAAATAATACCTTTACCGATGCGATGTATGGTATTCGAATCAAATCGCCAAGAGGCAAAGGTGGTGAAGTTAAAGATATTGAGTATAACAATACAACAATGGTCAATGTAAAAACGCCAATTGTTTTGTCAGCTTATTATAAAGGCGGCCCAACAACAAAAGATGCAAAAATTAAAGCGTTGCAAGAAGGTGAATTTGCTGGTGGATTTATGTTAGGCGATCAGATTTATCCTGCGGATACTGAACAACCAAAAGAGCATAAACAAACCCCATACTTCAATAACATTAGCTTCAATAATCTTACTGTAAAAGGTAAAAGTAATTACGCTGGTTTTATTATTGGAACACCAGAAAAACCATTCAATAATATTAGATTTTCAAACATCAATATTGAAGCGGAAAACGGTTTTAAAATTCGTAACGCATCAGTTGAGTTTAGCCACACTAAAATTAATGTAGAAAAAGGATCAGATATTATTAAAGAAAAAGGAAGTCATATTACTCATCAATATTAATTTGGTGGCTCAGATTTGAGCTAATAAAAAATTCACAAACTAGAGCGTTACCAATTGAAACTGTCAAACCGACAAACAAAACAGGTAACGCTTATTTTTCTGACTCAAAATTAACGCAATAAATAGTCTTATTAAATTTACTTGAAGAACTACAGAATATTTCATTGATCTTCGCTAAAAAGTGCATTATCTATCATTAATTTCCGTGAAATCAATACCGACTAAGCGCAAGCAAGATATCACGCTTTTGTTCATTATGCTGTTTTTTAATGTTTCTTTTTACCACAACGTGATCTCTCATTAATCGTTTTGACTTTAAAAGCTCGCCTCTAAAATGATTTTTATCCGTTCAATGTAAATTAAGTAATTGAATATAGAACTCAAAACTTAATGAAATGGTATAGACTCCTCAATTATTTTTACAAATAAACGTCAATCAACCCAGAAAATCATCAACTAAAAAGTTTAATTAATGTTCCATAATCAAGATCAATAATTTGCTACCAATTGATTATTTACATATTTCATTTGTTAATTTGTGATCCAAAACACAATTTGGAACGCTGTTTTAATTATAATGATCTTTAGTTTTGTTATTAAAATTGGAGCAAAAACATGGATCTTTTTCTAAATATATTTGGTCAGCCTGCTATCATTATTGCATTAGTTGCGTTCATAGGATTGGTACTACAGAGAGCAAAACTTTCTAAAATTATTACTGGCACCCTACTTTCATTTATTGGTTTTGTGTTAATTAAAACGGGTGGAAAAATCTTAGGTGGCGTGTTAATTATGTTCAGTAACATGTTTACTCATGCATTTGGAATGCATGGGGTCGTACCAAGTAATGAAGCCATTACCGCATTGACGATGGAATCACTTGGTACTAGTGCCGCCTTTATCCTCTTTTTTGCGATGATAATTAATCTACTATTAGCAAGATTTACCCGCTTTAAATCGATTTATTTATCATTGCATTTAGTGCTATTCATGGCATTTTCATTTACCGCAGTTTTACAAGGTATGGGCTATAATGGCTATATCATTGTTGCAACTGGCGCAATGATTATTGGCCTTTATATGGCGATATTTCCAACTTTACTCTCTAAATTTAGCCGTACAATAATAGGGAATAATGATTATTGTATTGCCCATGCTGGTACAGTTTCATACTTATTAGGTTCCTATTTAGGTAAATGGCTAGGAAATAAAAAAAATGATATCGAAAAGATTAAAATAAATGATCGTTTTAGCTTTTTAAGGCAATCAGATGTTGCGACTTTTATTACCATGTTTGTTTTACTATGCTTATCCGGTGCTTTTTCATCCGCTGAGTATTTGAATGAGATACTTAAAAACAATACGTTTATTATTTTTGCGTTGGAACAATCAGCTATTTTTGCCGGAGGACTCTATATTGCCAAAAAAGGGGTCGCTATTTTTACTGAAGAAATCATCCCAGCTTTTAAAGGATTTGCCCAAGTTGTCGCACCTGGTTGTGTGCCGGCGGTCGATCCAATGGTGTTATTTGATAAAGCACCAAATTGTGTATTAGTTGGTTTTATTGTGAGTTTCTTTACTGAAATAGCTTGTGTGGTCGTTTTCCCTTTTATTGGTTTACCTATTATCATTCCCGGAATTATGGCAAGCTTCATCACTGGTGGAACAGCAGCAATATTTGGTAACTCAACAGGTGGAGCAAGAGGAGCGGTTATTGCCTCTTTCGTTAATGGTTTACTTTTATGTGTGTTGCCAGCCCTCGCATTACCTCTCTTCAAATTTTTAGGTGTTGAAGGTGTAACCTTTGCTGATCCTGATTTCACATCCTTATCGTTAATCACTGAATTTATTGTTAAGCTATTTAGTTAATCAAAAAGTCCGTTGCTATAACGGACTTTTTCTCGATAAATTTAAATTAAATCAAACATTAATATTTTTGAATTTCTTTGATAATTATAGAGTTGTTTCTTTTTAATCGGTAGATCATCCACTTCAGCTGGATTAAAACCTTTTTCACGAAACCAATGAATGCTTCGAGTGGTAAGCACAAAGATTTTTTCTAATCCTAAATTATTAGCACTTTCTGAAATTTTTTCTAATAATAAATCACCGCGTGATGAGTTTCTATATTGTGGATGAATCGCCAAACAAGCCATTTCACCCATTTTTTCTTCTGGATAAGGGTAAAGCGCAGCACAGCCAATTGTCATATTATCACGTTCAATAATAGTGAATTTATCAATTTCCATCTCTAATTGTTCTCGTGAACGTTTAACTAAGATACCCTGCTCTTCAAGTGGTCGAATCAGCTCCAATATTCCACCTATATCATTGATTGTTGCCAAGCGAACTTGCTCTGAATGTTCCATAGCAACTTGTGTACCAATACCATCACGAGAAAACAGTTCTTGCAAAATAGAGCCATCTACTAAATAGCTAACTAAATGGCTACGACGGACGCCATTACGACATGCTTTGGATGCCGCACGCAAAAAACGAGCCTCACTAGATAGGTGTTTACCACATTCTTCTTTGCGATTAACATAATTATCAGCATCCACTGGGAACAGATCAGTTATTACATGATTTTGTTCATCAAGTACACCTTGTTCTGCACAAAAACTGATTAGTTTATCGGCTTTAAGTCGAATAGCTACTTCGGCTGCAACATCTTCTGACGATAAATTAAAACTTTCACCTGTAACTGACACACCTACAGGACCTAATAGTACAATCGAACCACGATTTAATTGCTCATCTATTGCTTCGTTATTAATTCGACGTATTTTACCTGTATGGCAATAATCTACACCATCATCAACACCTAATGGTTGTGCTATAACAAAATTACCACTAACCACATTAATATGTGCGCCTTGCAAAGGTGTATTATTTAAGCTCATTGATAAGCTGGCGGTAATATTAAGTTGTAATAACCCTGTTACCTGTTTAACTACATCTAGAGTTGGGCCATCAGTGATCCGAGTATTTTTATGGTATTTAGGTTTAATATTATGATTTTTCAGTGATTCATCTATTTGGTTACGCGCACCATTAACAATGACCAGTTTAATACCCAAGCTATGTAATAAACCAATGTCACTAATGATACTTGCATAATTATTACTTTTTAAAACTGCACCAGTTAATAAAATAACGAATGTTTTGCCTTGATGTGCATTAATATAAGGTACTGAATGCCTTAAACCATCAACGAGTTCAGTTGTTCTTTCTTTCATCGCACCACCATTCAAAATGAATATTTATTCATGTTTTTTGTATTTTTATTTATTTTTTATCCAATGGCAAGTCTTTTTTGAAAAATTCAAGAACATAAAATAGATAAAAACTAATTTATAAAAATAGCTTAGCGAATAGTTAATGGAAGATAATGAAAGAAGTAGAGTTAATGATTTTTCAGTTTTTCAATCATTTGATTTAGAATTAAATTTTCATCTTGATCAACATCTACAATATGATGAGCAGCATCATGATATAAAGGTAAACGTTCAGCAAGAACTTTCTCCATTTCGTCAGAAATTGATAAACCCGTTAATGATGGTCGTTGAGCAATATTAGGATCTTTCATCAAACGAGCTGCTAATATTTCAGCAGGTGCAGATAGAAATATGACGACACCATTTTGCTTCATAAACTGTCGATTTTTCTCAGCTAATACCATACCGCCACCAGTTGCAATAACGCGATTTGGCTTAGCGGTATCAATAAGGACTTGGCTTTCTCTAGCACGAAAACCTTCCCAACCTTCTTTTTCTACAATCTCAGCAACCGTTTTTTGCGTGGTTTCAAGTAAATGACAATCTGTATCGATAAAAGAAAATGATAACTCTTTGGCTAACATTTTACCCATTGTTGTTTTGCCAGCAGCTCTTGCGCCAACTAAAAAAATTATTTTTTTCATTTTGGGCCCTTCTTGATATACAGATCTTAAAATAAGTTATTTATGTATGCTAGTGATTCATTTTTATTTTTGCAATATTTTTTTACAATTTGATTTTATTATCCATATGATTTAATGAATAATAATATCCAAAAAAGTGTAAATAATTTAATGCAATTTACCTAGCATTCTTTAAACATAATCTAGTGTTGAGCATAACAATCAACACAACTTTTCTAAACCTCTAAAATAAAGTTCAGTAGCAATCGATTGATGCAATCGCCATTGAATCACATCTAATTCAGGATTCACTTTTTTAAACTCTTGGTATGTCATGAAATATCGAATGGTATTACTTCCAACACGATCATTAATACTATTGATAATCAGTTTTATTTTTTCACTACGAATATTTTTTAATTCTTTCATTGTAGTTGCGACATTTTCAGGTACAGGTAAAACTCCGTTTTCCCAATCATGCCAAGTTTTTACGTCCGTTTTACCGATATACTCACTTGCCTCTGATACTTTTAGCATCAGAAAACGGCGAAATGCTTGTAACTCTAAATTAGTCATAAATACTCCTTTTTAATCACATTTTAAATTTATTAATCACTTTAACAATCTTAGCCGATTTAATAAATTTTTAAGATGAAGATTAAATATTCAGTCACCATCCCAATTGAATGAGATGGTTAATTTTTAGCTTTTATTTACCTGATAAAGCATCAATCACAGCTTGTTTTGCTCTATCTGAAAGCTCTTTTCCTGTCCAAATTTTAAATTGAGCATTTGCTTGACCAATAAACATCTCACGTCCAGAAATCGATTCCCATCCTGCTTTTTCAGCTTCTTGTCTAAACTTCGTGTTATATGGTGTGTACACAATATCGTAAGCTATGCCTTTACCTTTAAACCATGCTTGTTCATAAGGCGTTTGATCTTCAAATTTACCTTGCATACCTAATGGAGTAGAGTTGACAATAATTTGTGCTTCAACTTTATCTCTATCCGACCACGCTACCGTTTTAAGATTAAATTCTTTAGCTAATGCTTCGGGTAAATCAGTGACAATATCGGTAACTGTTATATCACTATATCCAAGATCTTGTAATCCAACAACCGCCGCACGTGCTGCACCGCCCGCCCCAAGTATTAACACTTTTTTATATTCAGCTGGTAATTTTTTTTGCGCTAGTGGTTGCATAAAACCAATAATATCGGTGTTATCGCCACAAAGCTTATCACCATCCCAATAAACTAAATTAGCTGCACCCGCTTTTTTAACATGATCAGTGACTTCATCTAAATAAGGAATAATAGTTTGTTTGTGAGGGATCGTAACGCACAAACCACGGATATTTAGTAATCGTACTGATTTAAAAAGTGTCGCAATTTCCTCTGGTGGTGTAGGAAAAGGTACAAGTACGGCAGGAATACCATAATCTTGGAAAGATGTAGTATGAATAAGTGGGCTCATACTATGCCCCAAAGGATAACCGATAATGCCATAGATGCTATATGGCGTAAACTGACTCATACTATCTCCTTGAAAGTAAATAAATTCAGACTAATAGATGAAATTTAAAATCCATAGTATTAAAACACAATTATTATAAGATTAAATCGTTTTATATTGAACAAAAACAATCTAAATTATGAGATAATTATTTCGTCATCATAATCAATTTAGAATTATTAATCTTTTTCAATTAAAAACTTATTTTTAAGCTTAGATAAGATAATGCTTGAGAATTTACCTGTAAAAGCGTATACTTCGCTACCTCATTATTATGGGTGTAGTGTGAGAGGTTAGACTGCTTCTCAAATAGAACTGCAGCAAACTAAAAGCCTGACGAGGTTAATTCCATTAACATATTACGCCCAAGGCTTAAGCATAGAAATTTCGGAGAATTATTGACATGTCACGAGTATGCCAAGTAACAGGAAAAGGTCCTTTAGTGGGAAATAATCGTTCTCATGCGATGAATGCTACTAAACGTCGTTTTCTACCAAATCTTCAAACTCACCGTTTTTGGGTTGAGAGTGAAAAACGTTTTGTAAAATTACGTATATCTGCTAAAGGTATGCGAACTATCGATAAAAAGGGTATTGATGCAGTTTTAGCTGAACTTCGTGCCCGTGGTGAAAAGTACTAATAAGGAAACCATATCATGGCTAAAGGTGTACGTGAGAAAATTAGATTAGTTTCTTCTGCTGGTACCGGTCATTTTTATACCACTAGCAAAAATAAAAGAACAATGCCTGAAAAAATGGAGATCAAAAAATACGATCCTGTTGTTCGTCAGCACGTTGTTTATAAAGAAGCTAAAATTAAATAATTTTACTTTTAAATAAAAAACCCAGCTTAGCTGGGTTTTTTTATATCTATGATTGTGATAATTAGATTAAATTAATAAAAAAGCTCCAGTTTCAACTGAAGCCTTATAAATTAAATGATGTCTTATTTTAAATATTCTTGCTCATATGCTCTTGCTTTTTTATCATCAAAAGCATGTTCCCAGCGTGCAATAACAATAGCTGCTAAGGCATTACCAACCACATTAACCACAGTGCGTCCCATGTCTAATATACGCTCAACTCCCATGATATAGCCAATATAATCAAGCGGTATATCAATACTGCCCAAAGTCGCAGAAAGTACCAAAATTGAGGCACCTGGTACACCAGCAATCCCTTTTGACGCTATCATCAATGTTATAACGATGATAATTTGATTTAGAATGCTTAATTCCATACCACATAATTGCGCGAGAAAAATAACAGTTATACTTTGATATAATGTTGAACCATCAAGATTAAATGAATATCCAGTAGGAATAACAAAACTCGTAATTGCTTTCGGTGCACCATAAGCTTCCATTTTTTCAATGATCTTAGGCAAAGCTGTTTCAGAGCTTGCAGTTGAAAACGCAATGACGAGTTCTTCTTTCAATATTTTTAATAAGGTAAAAATATTAAATCGGCATAATTTACAAACTAAACCTAATATGACCAAAGTAAATATAATCATTGCTGAATAAACGGTTAAAATCAATTTCAGTAATGGCAATAATGAAGCGAATCCATATTTGGCAACAGTTACCGTGATTAATGCAAATACCCCAATAGGTGCGTAACGCATAATCATATTAGTGACTTTAAACATTGTATCTGATACCACTTTTAACAAGAATAAAAATGGATCACGCTGTTTATCCGGTAGCGACATTAAGCCTAAGCCAAAAAAGACACAGAAGAAGATAACAGGTAAAACTGCACCATCAGACATTGCTTTAAAGATATTAGCTGGAATCATGTCTAAAATCATAACAATTAAACCGTGAGGTTTACCGCTAAGTTCTTCAGCTGCTTTAGTATATTTACTAATATCTGCTGAGGCTAACGTTGAAGAATCAATTCCCGCGCCAGGTGCAAAGAAATTTCCCCAAAAAAGACCTAATAAAATGGCAATAGTGGTAATAATTTCAAAATAAAGAATAGTTTTAAAACCAAGCATTCCTAAACGTTTTGAACCACCAATGCCTGCTATACCTAACGTTAAAGTACTAAGAATAATTGGTAATACAATCATCTTAATTAAGCGGATAAAGATATCACCTGCTGGTTGGAAAATATTAACAATTGCAAATTGATAATATGAATGTAATTCATGATTAGGATCAGTTAATTCATATAGAAAAGCACCTGCCACTACACCTAAGACCAAGGCAATTAAAATTTGCCAAGCAAGATTAGTTACAACTTTTTTTATAGAGAAAGACATGTAATTCTATTCCTTGTCGTGGTTTTCGAAAACAAAAAAGGATTAGTCTGTGTGGCTAATCCTTTTTTATAATTAAAAATTATTCTTCGGATTCTTGAGCGGAATCATCACTATCATAAGCCTCTTGGGACAATTCCGATTCATCATCATCTTCCGTTTCAGCAATTCGTTGTAATCCGACCACTTTTTCGTTTTCGGCTGTTCGAATTAAGGTTACCCCTTGAGTGTTTCGACCAACAATGCTTACTTCAGATACACGAGTACGTACTAAGGTACCCGCATCAGTAATAAGCATGATTTGGTCAGTTTCTTCAACTTGTACTGCACCAACTACTGCACCGTTTCGTTCACTCACTTTAATAGAGATAACCCCTTTTGTAGCGCGTGATTTAGTTGGATATAATTCTTGTTCAGTACGTTTTCCATAACCATTTTGAGTTGCAGTTAAGATTGCACCATTTCCTCGAGGAACAATTAGTGATACAACTTTATCATCACCTTCTAATTTAATACCTCGAACACCTGTCGCTGTTCGTCCCATGCAACGAACTTTATTCGCTGGGAATCGAACCACTTTACCATTAGCAGAGAATAACATAATGTCTTCGGTATTAGAAATTTGAGAGACTTCATCATCACCATCTGTCTCTTCAACAACCACATCATCGTTTAGTTCTTCATCATCAACGATATCAGATGTTTCATTACTTGTTAAATCAACACCAATAAGTTCATCATCATCACGTAAGTTAATCGCAATTATGCCACCGCTTCGAGGACGACTAAATTCAATTAGAGAGGTTTTCTTAACAGTACCTTGTGCTGTTGCCATGAATACACAATGTTCATCATCAAATTCACGAACAGGTAGAATTGCTGTAATGCGTTCATCAGCTTCTAGCGGTAATAAATTAATAATTGGACGACCTCGAGAACCTCGGCTGGCTTCTGGTAATTGATACACTTTCATCCAATATAAACGGCCACGGCTAGAGAAACAAAGTATAGTATCGTGAGTATTCGCAACTAATAACTTCTCAACAAAATCTTCTTCTTTAATTTTTGTTGCCGATTTACCTTTACCACCTCGACGTTGCGCTTCATAATCAGATAGCGGTTGATATTTCACATAACCTTGATGAGAAAGTGTAACTACAACATCTTCCTGAGCGATTAAATCTTCAATATTGATATCAGCGCTGCTTGCAGTAATTTCTGTTCTTCTTGCATCTTGGAATTGATCGCGAACCGCTTCAAGCTCTTCACGAATAACTTCCATTAATCTTTCAGGGCTTGCAAGAATATGGAGTAAACCACTAATTTGAATTAATAACTCTTTATATTCATCAAGAATTTTTTCGTGTTCAAGTCCGGTTAATCGATGTAAACGAAGATCTAAGATAGCTTGAGCTTGAGCTTCTGAAAGATAATAATGGCCATCTCGAATACCAAACTCTGGCGCTAAATCTTCCGGTCGAGCAGCATCATTACCAGCTTTTTCAAGCATTGCAGCAACATTACCTAGTTGCCAAGCTTGCGATAATAGTTTAGCTTTAGCTTCCGAAGGCGTAGCCGCGGCACGGATTAATTCAATTACAGGATCTATATTAGCTAATGCAATAGCTAAACCTTCCAATACATGCGCACGTTCACGAGCTTTACGAAGTTCATAAATAGTTCGACGCGTTACCACTTCACGGCGGTGAAGAACAAACGCTTCGATCATTTCTCTTAATTTTAATAGTTTTGGTTGGCCTTTATGTAAAGCCACCATATTAATACCAAAAGAAACTTGTAGTTGAGTTAATGAAAAAAGATTATTTAGAACAACTTCACCAACGGCATCGCGTTTAATCTCAATAACAATACGCATACCATCTTTGTCTGATTCATCGCGCAGTGCTGAAATGCCTTCAATTTTTTTATCTTTGACTAACTCTGCAATCTTCTCGATTAATTTTTTCTTATTAACTTGATAAGGAATTTCATTAACAATAATCGTTTCACGACCAGTGTGATCATCAACTTCAACCGTTGCTTTAGAACGAATATAAATGATACCACGACCAGTTCGATAGGCATTTTCAATACCTTTACGCCCATTAATTAATGCTGCGGTAGGAAAATCTGGACCTTTAATATACTCCATTAAACCATCGACAGAGATATTTTCATCTTCAATGAATGCCAAGCAGCCATTAATCACTTCAGCTAAATTATGAGGAGGAATATTAGTTGCCATACCAACTGCAATACCCGATGAACCGTTAATGAGTAAATTAGGAATTCGAGTTGGAAGGACATCAGGGATCATTTCTGATCCATCATAGTTTGGCGAGAAGTCTACGGTTTCTTTATCAAGATCTGTCAACAATGCACCTGCAAATTTTTGCATACGAATTTCGGTATAACGCATTGCAGCAGCAGAGTCGCCGTCAACAGAACCAAAGTTACCTTGACCATCAACAAGCATATAACGTAATGAGAATGGTTGTGCCATACGAACGATAGTGTCATAAACAGCAGAATCACCATGTGGATGATATTTACCGATTACATCCCCGACAACACGAGCAGATTTTCGGTAAGGTTTATTCCAGTCGTATCCAGCTTCATGCATAGCAAATAAAACTCGTCTGTGGACGGGTTTTAGTCCGTCACGTACATCAGGCAAAGCACGCCCGACGATAACAGACATTGCATAATCAAGATAAGAGGATTTTAATTCGTCTTCAATATTGACGGGAGTTATTTCTTTGGCTAGTTCGGTCATAACACCATGTTCTCTTATTAATTTAAATCTTAAAATAGCTTATAATTATAGCACAAAAATAGCTATTAATGCAGAACTAAACTGTTTTTATTTCAACTTATTCTGTATGAATAAACAAAGTATTTTCAATTAATTGGCATAAACAGTTCAAAATCATTGTGTGCATTTCGTAGGCCATCACCTTTTTGTAAGATGGAATTCTGATTTCAATATCATTCTGACCAAGCAATCCGATTACTTCACCGCCATCAAATGCGGTTAATGCAACAATTTTCATATCTTTTATCACAGCTTCTTGGACGGCACGAATAATTGAGCGACTATTACCTTCACAAGTGGATATAATCAAAATATCACCTTGTTGCCCTAAAGCTTGAATTTGCCGCGCATATATCTCTTCATGATTTGATATCGCACTTAACAAAACATTATCCGAAACTAAAGCAATAGCAGGAATACTTGGCCTTTCAATGTCAAGACTTGTAATTAAGCGTGAAGTAAAGCTTTGTACATTCGCTGCCGCAGCCCCATTACCACATCCCATAATTTTATTACCATTAAGTAATCCACCAACAATAATATTAGCTGCTTTTTCAATTGAAGAGCCTAGTGATTCCGCCATCACTATTTGAGTTTGAATACTTTCAGTAAAATAATTTTTTATTAAATCTTGCACGTTTTTCACCTAACCATTAAAACGCATTAACTATCCATTTTTGATCTTTGCCCGTTATGGCAAAAACATCAAATCTAAACTCTGTTTCTTCAATATTAAAGTTATTCTCTAACATCCAAAGTTGTGCAGCTTGTTTAATTTTAGATTGTTTATTAAACGATATTGTCATTTCAGCTTCACCAAAATGGGCATTTTTTCGATATCTAACTTCAATAAAGACCAAGCAGGTTTTGTCTCGCATAATTAAATCAATTTCACCAATTTGGTATAGGCTATTTTGTTCCAATAATACAAGTCCTTGCTTGGTTAAAAATTGGCAAGCTAATTGTTCATAATACTTACCAATTTTTTTACTATTCGCTTTGCTGTGAGGACTGATCAGATGCTTCATAAACATATTCTTGCCAAGAAAGTGATCGCGTTACTTCGCATTGATTACTTGTTGACAATTTACCGGTCATACCATCTAAAAAATTAGGTTGATAAGAATCCAATTGATTGAAACGATTAGCGAGTCTCCATGCATCAATACCCATAGCGTATAATCGAGTTAAAGAATAATCTTTTTGAATATTGCCAGGGATAAGGGAAGACATTCTATCAGATGACTTAATAATCAATGGAATATCAGCATACTCAGTTTTATTCATATCATAGTTAAAATCATTTGAAGCGCTTGCTACATGGCTTTTAGAACTAGAATAAAGCGTAACTGATGATGACCCATTACCAATAGTTTTGCCCGCTCCCAAATCAAGCATTGGTTTTATTAACGTTAATTCGTCATATGATGCATAAACATAAATCGCGTCAAAACCAGCGGAACTTGATGATGTTGTAGCACTACCATCATCAAAAGAGACTGGACGGCCAGTTAAACTTATTCCACTATTATGATTCATATTGCCCCTCAAAGTACCGATACTACCGACATATTGGACATAAGCTTGAGAACCATTAGCAATTTGTGACCATTGTTTAGCAAAACTTTTAGCAACTCGTCTACCTAAATCAGTTTGTGGAACAATTAATAGTGGTTTTTGCTTATTTTGAGCAAAAATATGGTCAGCCGCATCTTTTGCTTCATCTTCAGGAGATAATGCGAAGAAACACATCTTATTAGAGGAAACAGTACCATCATCCACTTTATTTAATGCTAAAACAGGAATAGAAGGTGCTAACTGTTTTATTTTAATGACTTCTTCTTTCAACAATGGACCAACAATTAATTCAACATTTTGTGCTTGAGCTTGTTCAATTAAGCTTTCCATTGGTAATGATGTGGTATCTAAAACAACAACATTTTGTTGCGGTTCTTGTGGATAAAATTTAACAGCATCAACATAACCTTGACGAATTGTATTACCAAATATACGAGAAGAACCATTTAAAGGTAATAATAAAGCAACTGTTTTCGTATTTACATTATCAACTGAAAGCTTTTGGCCACCTACTAGCGCCGAAACAATCTCTTGGGCTGGATGATTTGGATATCTTGATGACCAATCTTCAATAGCTTGTTTTAATTGTGCACTTTGACTACTATTTGTTGCATCAACAACATCAGTACTATCACCTGACTGAGCTAATGCTTTTTTATTATTACTTTTATATGTATAACTTAAATCAATCCAACCTTTTAATATTACTTCATTTTCAAGGGCAGAAATTTGGCTTATTTGACTTGCAGATAGTTTGCTAAAGAATTTCCAAGTATTATTTAATATCTGCTTTTGATGTTTCTCAGGGGCAAATTTTTGTAAAGACAAATAATCATGAGCTTGTTCATTTATATTTCTAGCTTTGCGATCTAAAGCTAATTTTATTGAATAATAACGATATGATTGTGAATCATTTAATTTATCAGCAGATAGTTGATTAAGATTAAATGGCTGTCCTTTTCTGACCGCTATTTCGCCTTGAGATAATAATTGGTCTTTTTGTTGTTCAGCATTAAGATTCGCAGGAAGCTCAGATAATAATTTGTTTGCTTGAGACAATTTATTCTCATTTATTAAAGCCCGCACAGCTAACAATTGCCAATCGATTTTGGCATTTCCTGAACTTGATTCAGCTTGCGACAAATAATAATTGGAATCTTTAGTCTCATCATATTTACCACTTTTCGATAAGCTGAGATTACAGCCAATTAAAAGCGAAAATAATGCTAACATAACAATAGCATAAAAGGATTGTTTTAATTTCATACCCATTCTCTTATAAATTTTCATCCCCAAATTCGTTGCACATGAACAGTAACTTCCTCACGATCGTGATAAAGCTGCTTAGCCTGAATTTGTACATTGATTTGATTATTATTTAGTTCTTTTATTAGTAATTGTAAATTTTGTTTTACTTCTTCATAACGTTTTTTCATTGGCAACTTGAGATTAAAAATTGTCTCTCGGCACCAACCATTAATAAGCCACTTGGCAATTAATTCTGTTACTTTGGCTGGTTTTTCAACCATATCACACACTAGCCAATAAATATTATGCTTTTTAGGTATAAATTTGAAGCCATCTTCACGATAATGTTTAACTTGCCCTGACTCCATAAGTTTTTCATTCATCGGTCCATTATCTATAGCATATACCATCATGCTTCTTTTGACTAATTGATAAGTCCATCCTCCAGGACACGCACCTAAATCAACTGCATTTAAACCACCTTTTAGTCGTTCATCCCACTCTTCATAAGGAATAAAAATATGAAAAGCTTCTTCTAGTTTTAACGTGGAACGGCTTGGGGCATCAGCAGGAAATTTTAATCTTGGTATTCCCATATAAAAAGGCGAATTATTTTGACTTAAGGAATATCCTACATAACAACTATTATTGTTAATGAATAATAGATGAATTACTGGCCGTGATGGATTTTGAACTTTTAAAAGGATGCGCTTATTTCGTAAAGCTTGTCGAAGAGGAACTGTAAATTTCCGACAAAATCCTGCTAATTGTTTACCTTCATTCGTATCAGCAACTTCGACACGCAAATCACCTGCTTTATCAACAATACCAGATAATGCCTCGATTATAGGAGTGATACGATCTTCTGTTGGTAAATTATCTAATAAATCACCTGCAATAAACATTTGTCTGGCAAAAATCAGTGTTCGAAATGAAATTTCTTTAATCAATAATTGAGCATCACCATCTTGGTAACATTCAAATATTATATAACCACTATTTTCTTTAACTTTCGCAAATCCAAATATCTCTTTTTGTGCGGCCCTATCTGTTATTTCTGCCGCACATTCTTTTTCGAATCCAGGCCGGCAATACAAAATTATTTTATTTAGTTTTTGCATATCGTATCTTATCGTTTTTCACAATCGAATTTGTTAAATTAATCTGATTGAACTTTATCAGTATATAAAGGTGCATCCCCTTTGGGACGAGTTTTAAATCGTCGATGCAACCACATATATTGTTCTGGTGCTTTAAGAATTTCTTGTTCAATTGCTTTATTCATAAACATGGCTGCTTGAACATCATCATCGATAGGATATCCCTTAAGTTCAGGAGTCACATAAACGGTATAATGACCTTTTGTTTCACGTTTAGGGGTGAAAGGTATAATTGCTGGTTGGCCTAATTTAACTAAAATTCGAGTCCCTATTGTGGTTGCGGCTTTTTCGACAGCAAAAAGTGGAGCAAATACACTATTTTTAGGTCCATAATCATGATCAGGAGCATACCATAACAATTCACCATTTTTTAGTGCTCTAATCATGCCTTTAGTATTATGGCGATCCAACATATATTTGTTGGATTTTAAACGTCCTTTTAATTGAATATAATCCATAACCGGATTATCGTTTGGTCGATAAACACCAACACCAGGATGACTCATTCCTAAAATACGTGCACCTAGCTCTAACGTTAAAAAATGAATCCCAATTAATAGAACACCTTGTCCAGATTGTTGTATGCGAGTGATATGCGAATCACCTACAATTGAAGAGTGTTTAGCAAGTCTTTTATCTGACCAAAACCAAGCCATACCCGTTTCAAATATAGCAAGTCCAGTTGAAATAAAATTATCTCTTAATATTTTATCGCGTTCTTGATCGGTTTTTTCAGGAAAACATAGTTTCAAGTTCTGTTTTGCGGTTTCTTTACGCTTACCGATTAACTTCATTGAAAGCAATCCTAAGCCTTTTCCTATTTGATAAATTATTGGATATGGCAACAATACGATTAGATATAAAACACTAATACCAAACCACGTTAACCAGTAACGAGGATGTAATAACCGTTTTGTAAAAGTAGGATGAATTTCTTGACTCATATTAAGATTAAATAACAATTTAAACAAAGTGAATTATTATATACCAATCTTGAATCAAGCGGCAGAAAAATAAAATAATTAAGCATGATGGAACATCATTTTATTAATAGATTTTTTTGTAAAGATAATGTTTTAAAAAAGATGTTAGGGATTAAATTGATTAATCCCTATTCTATAATTTTTAGTAATTATTAAATTGAAATATGCTCAAAAAGGCCGCTCCTCAACTTTTTTTTATTTTAAATAGCTACTGGCGCTTTAATTGCAGGATAAGGGTCATAGCCAACAATTTCGAAATCTTCAAACTCATAATCAAAAATTGTAGGTGGCTTACGTTTAATAACCAGTTTAGGCAATGGTTTCGGCTCACGACTTAATTGTAAATGGGTCTGTTCCATATGATTAGAATAAAGATGTGTGTCTCCACCAGTCCAAACAAAATCACCGACTTCTAAATCACACTGTTGAGCTATCATATGAACGATTAACGAATAACTGGCAATGTTAAATGGTAATCCTAAAAATACATCACATGAACGCTGATAAAGTTGACACGAAAGTTTACCTTGAGCAACATAAAACTGAAAAAAAGCATGACATGGCGCTAATGCCATCTGATCAAGTTCGCCAACATTCCATGCAGACACGATCATTCGTCTTGAATCAGGATCATGTTTAATTTGTTCAATTACTTGAGAGATTTGATCTATCTGACGACCATCGGCGGCTCCCCAAGCACGCCATTGTTTACCATAAACCGGGCCAAGATCACCATTTTCATCCGCCCATTCATCCCATATCGTTACTTTATTATCTTTTAAATAATTAATATTGGTATCACCTTTAAGAAACCAAAGCAATTCATAGATAATTGAACGTAAATGACATTTTTTTGTTGTTACCAACGGAAAGCCATCTTGCAAATTAAATCGCATTTGATGACCAAAGATCGATAATGTACCTGTCCCTGTTCGATCTGATTTAGGTGTTCCCTCATCTAAAATTTTTTGCATTAATGCTAAATATTGTTTCATTTTGAGATAACCTTATTGTTAAATCTATATGCATATAAAAGGATCAAAATTCCACCGATAATCATTGGTAGACAGAGAATTTGCCCCATACTAATAAAATTCAAAAATAATCCTAACTGTTCATCTGGTTGTCTGAAGAACTCTATGATGAATCTGAATATTCCATAGCAAACCAAAAATAGCCCTGACACAGCACCTGTTGGACGTGGTTTACGGATAAAAAGGTTCAAGATAATAAATAAGACTATACCTTCAAATACCATTTCATAAAGTTGTGATGGGTGTCTTGGTAAAACACCATTTAATTGGCTATATAAAGAAAACCATTCGGGATGTGATTGTACAAACATAAAATCGGCATGAGTCGAAGTCGGAAATAACATACCAATTGATGAGTTAGTTACACGTCCCCAAAGTTCACCGTTGATAAAATTACCAAAACGGCCAAACATCAAACCGATCGGAACTAACGGTGCAACAAAATCGGCTACTTGCATAAATGTTTTTTGGGTCTTTTTAGCAAATATAGCAATAACGCAAATTGCACCAATCAATCCACCATGGAAAGACATTCCTCCTTCCCAAACTCGAAATAAGATTGCAGGCTCATCAATAAAAGCATCAAAGTTATAAAATAATATATAGCCTAATCGTCCACCAATGAAGAGACCTAAAAATCCCCAGAATAGTAAATTTTCAACTTGTTGCGATGTCCAATTACTATTTGGTTTGTTAGCTCGTCGCTTAGCTAAATATAAGGCGCCAAGTATGCCAAATAAATACATTGCACCGTACCAATGTAAGGAAATAGGTCCGATTGAAAAAGCAATTGGATCAAAATTGGGGAATTGTAAAAATTGATTCATTTTTTAACACGCTGTTTATTTTTTCGTTTATGAGTAAAGAAGTTAAATCGTTTTTTCTTAGAAAGATTTGTTATAGGATCTTCTATGTCAGATTGTATAGTTAAAACAGGCAAAGAAAACTCTTTCATCGCCTTACGATATACATCACGCTTAAAAGCAATAACCTGCCTTATAGGATACCAATAACTTACCCACTTCCAATCATCAAATTCTGGCGTTGGTGAAATATTTAAGTTTATTACCGATGTATCAGAAATTAATTCTAATAAAAACCACTTCTGCTTTTGGCCGATACATACAGGCTGATTATCCCAACGAATCATTCGTTTAGGTAGTTTATACCTTAGCCAGCCATTGGTAACCGACAAAATTCTTACATCTTTGGGTTGTAATCCTACTTCTTCATTAAGTTCACGAAACATTGCTTGTTCAGGTGTTTCGTTTAGTTTTATTCCGCCCTGAGGAAATTGCCAAGAGTTTTGCCCATAACGTCGAGCCCAAAGTACTTGACCATACCTGTTACAAATAACGATTCCTACATTTGGACGGTAGCCATCATTATCGATCACTGACTACCTCAAAAATTTATTTTTTATATAGCTGAATTGTTTCATACATACACTAATAAATAAATAGGAAAATGATATTAATCGTCTAAATCTAATATTATATGCGAGATTTTTGGGATAATTTAATAATAGTAATAATATTAATTAGCGCAAATGTAATCTCTATCGCTAGGCTTCCTAAAGAGCCTATCCATAAACTATAAATGATCCATAAAGCACTACTCAATAATATAAGTAATCGCATCTTTTGTTGTTCAAATCGAAATAGCGCAATGGTTACTAATGTCGTTCCAATAACCGAGAAATAATTAATGAATTGCTTCCAATCCGGCGTTGTAAAAAAATAAAATATCCACATCAATGCAATAAAGAAAAACATTGCTAAAAAATTCTTAGTATAAGTAGAAGTCACATTCCTAAAAATATTTACAATATTGAGTATAGCAGCAGGATAGGATTCAGGACCTAATAAATAAAAATGCAGCGTCATAATGACGTTAACAATCGTTAATTGCCATCGGAATGCATTATCATTACGTTGCAAAAAGGCACTAACACCGACAAGATAACCTAATATACCAATTAGTTGAGGGACTGTTGTGTATTTTTCAATAAAATCTGAACCAAAAAATTGATATAAAAAGTTTAAATTATCCACTGTTTACTCCTTAGACAAATGGATCTGAATAATAAATGATTCATGAATATACTTTTACTAATTGTAGAATGCAAAAAAGCCCAGCATTGCTGCTGGGCTTTCGCTCTAATTTAAAAGTCTGGCGGCACCCTACTCTCACATGGGTAATACCC
>NZ_JAFNNL010000011.1:0-994 GCF_026536805.1 Gilliamella sp. B3482
ACAGCGACAGGCGTACGGGTTACCTTAACTGGCCCTGTTGCAACTGAATCCCAATGGAATTCCAGCAATCCTGGTCCTATTACTAAGCCTACTTTGCCTCAGACATTCGAGTTAGTTGGTCGAGATAGTAGTGGTAAAGCTATCGTTAAATATGGTTTTACGTTAAAACAATGGTTTGTCAACCGAGGTAAAACTTATTACAGCTATCCTAGCATGGAATCCTGGTGTAATAGTATTGGTTATCGCCTTCCTAAAGTTAAGGATTTAACTAATGCAAAACGTTATGAAATTATTGGTGGTACACCTTCATCATCAGGTGATTATTATATGCGTACAATTGGTGCAGGCTTGCTTGCGGAGTGGGGTAATATAGGTAAATATGACCGAACCAACTTTGACGCCGTCCGATGGTACTGGACCAGTGATGTAAAAGGTTTAAGCCGGTTCGTTGTTTTTCCTCAAGATGGTCATGTACATTGGGCTGAACCCTCGTATGATAAATCGGTAGGGCTTTGCACTTTGCCTTAGCATGGTCGTACAATAAAAGCAATTTTGTGGGCATAGCCCACATAAACCCCACCTTGGTGGAGTTATTTTTGCGTTTTTTATTGCAATAAAGTTGAGGAGCGGGGTTTTGGTATTTAAAACCCCACCTACAAATCAATAAATGAACAAAATTTAAATAAAATTATATTTTCTTGGGATTAAAAACCATAATTTTAAAGATTTGTAAATTCCTTATTTATCAATTAAAACATAATTTAGCTAACAGTATTTTAGATCTTTTTTGGATCTTCTTTACAAATGTTAACAATATAAAATAAAAAAATTATTGCATCATATTTTTCCAACTACTATACTTCCGGATAATTTTAGTTGGATAGCTAAAATGTAATCAAAAAACAAAAAATAGTAAATAAATCATAAATATACTTGACAGGATTGTCGCATATGTTCTATAATTTTCAACAGGCAACAGGCAACAGGCAACTTG
>NZ_JAFNNL010000009.1:0-47559 GCF_026536805.1 Gilliamella sp. B3482
TATTACCCATGTGAGAGTAGGGTGCCGCCAGACTTTTAAATTAGAGCGAAAGCCCAGCAGCAATGCTGGGCTTTTTTGCATTCTAAGGTTATTTAATTCTTCTGAGGATAGAATGAGTTCATTAATCGCTTTTAATAAACCATTTAATGTCGTGACACAGTTTTCTGCTCATGAAAAATATCAGACATTAAAAGATTATATATCCATGCCTAGATTTTATCCTGCTGGTCGTTTAGATACTGACAGTGAAGGATTATTATTACTGACCAATGATGGTAAATTGCAGTCTAAAATTAGTTCTCCAAAATTTAAATTACCTAAAACCTATTGGGTACAAGTTGAAGGGTTAATTGATAAGCAAGCGATTGATAAATTAATCAGTGGTGTACAATTAAAGGAATTTCACACCGCACCTGCAATCGTGGATTTTTTAGAAAAGCCTATTAATTTGTGGCAACGAGTCCCACCTATTCGAGAACGCAAAACAATTCCCACTTCATGGATAAGTATTACTATAACAGAAGGAAAAAATCGACAAGTTAGAAGAATGTGTGCCGCCGTTGGATTTCCTTGCTTACGTTTAATTCGAGTTCAGATTGGCAAGTATAATTTATTTACTCACAACCTAACCCAAGGAGAATGGCGATCTATTACTCTCAACGATCTTTATATTAAATAATTAAATTTAATTCACGATCCTTAAAAGATTCAAGGATCAAATAGATCAATAATATGACTCTCTTTGATCGAATACGTTGGGCTTTATAATAAAATAAGATAAAATGATCATTGATATTGATCATGGGATAAGTTATTTATGATTGAACAAAAAAAAGAAGGTTTTTTTTCTCGTTTAAAAAAAGGTCTTTTTAAAACTAAACAAAATATAGGATCTGGTTTTCTTAGCTTATTTAAAGGAAAAAAGATTGATGATCAACTGTTTGAAGAATTAGAAGAGCAATTGATCATTGCTGATGTTGGTTTCGATACCACACAAAAATTAATAAGCACATTAACACAACAAGCTTCAAGAAAAGAATTAAAAGATGCTGATGCATTACATGATCTATTAAAAAATGAAATGAAATCTATTTTAGATGGTGCTCAACAACCTCTAAATATAGAAAGTCATAAACCTTTTGTTATATTGATGGTTGGTGTAAACGGTGTTGGAAAAACGACGACAATTGGCAAATTAGCTCGTCAATTTCAACAACAAGGTAAATCAGTTATGCTTGCAGCTGGCGATACTTTTCGCGCTGCTGCTGTTGAACAATTACAGGTTTGGGGTGAACGTAATAATATCCCAGTAATTGCACAACACATTAATGCTGATTCTGCATCGGTAATTTTTGATGCCATTCAAGCTGCAAAAGCGAAAAATATTGATGTATTAATTGCTGATACTGCAGGACGTTTGCAAAATAAATCACATCTGATGGATGAATTAAAAAAGATTGTACGAGTAATTAAAAAACAAGATGAAACTGCTCCTCACGAAATCATGTTAACAATAGATGCTGGAACAGGCCAAAATGCTATTAGCCAAACTAAATTATTTAATGAAGCTGTTGGTGTAACAGGGATGACATTGACTAAATTAGATGGTACTGCGAAAGGTGGTATTATATTCAGCATTGCTGATCAGTTTAATATTCCAATCCGTTATATCGGTGTCGGTGAAAAAATAGAAGACCTAAGACCATTTGTGGCTGATGATTTTATTAACGCACTGTTTGATGAAGCAGAAGAATAGAGATAAATCATGATTCGATTTGAACGTGTTAGTAAAGTTTATTCTGGTGGAAAGCCAGCTTTGCAAAATATAACATTTACTTTATCGCAAGGGGAAATGGCTTTCTTAACAGGCCATTCAGGTGCAGGTAAAAGCACATTAATGCGTTTGATTTGTGGTTTAGAAAAAGCGAATGATGGTAAAGTATTACTTAATGGTGTTGATGTTTCTCGTTTAAAAAAACATCAAGTGCCGTTTTTGCGTCGTACAATAGGTATGATATTTCAAGATCACCAATTATTATTAGATCATACTGTTTATGAGAATGTGGCTTTTCCATTAATCATTTTAGGAAAGCCAGCCGAAGAAATTAAAAGACGAGTTTCAGCAGCATTAGATAAAGTTGGATTGATTGATAAAATGAAATTTTATCCAATACAGTTATCTGGCGGGGAGCAGCAGCGCGTAGGAATAGCTCGAGCTATTGTTAATCGCCCAACCGTATTACTTGCTGATGAACCTACTGGTAATTTAGATGATAAACTTTCAAAAGATATATTGAAATTATTTGAAGAGTTTAACCAGACTGGTGTAACTGTACTGATGGCAACGCATAACATGGGGCTTATTCGTCGAAAACACCATCGAATACTCAATTTAAATCAAGGACGTTTAGAGGTTAAAAGTTGATGATAAAAGCCAAAATTAAACCATCTAAACAAAAAAAGAATAATAGCTTTTTAGGGCGGTGGAAAAGGCAGATTGGCTATGCATGGCATAATGTATTTAACTATTTTTATCAAAATATATTTGCCTCTTTGCTGACTATTTTTGTTATTGCTATTTCAATTACTTTACCGACAATAGGCTATTTACTATTGAAAAATGCAAATCAAGCAGCAGAGCAATGGTATCCAACTCCTAACGTAACAGTTTATATAAACAAAACACTAACGCCAGAGCAAACTAATAATTTAATTGACGAATTTAAAACGATTCCTGAAGTTCAAAATGTGACTTATCTTTCTCGAGATGAAACACGCGATGAATTCAAAACTTGGTCAGGATTTGATGATGCACTTGATTTACTTGCTGACAATCCATTGCCTGCAGTTGCTATCATTTTTCCAGTTGAAGAAGCTAAGCAAACTAATAAATTACACGATCTACAAGCACAATTACGAAAAATAGATGGTGTCGATGATGTACAGCTTGATGACAGTTGGTTTACGCGATTAACAGCATTAACCAATATGGTCAAATCAATAGTATGGGCGATTTCAATCTTTATGATCATTGCTGTGTCACTGGTTATTGGGAACAGCATTCGGTTAAATATATTTGCTCGCAGGCAAACGATTACGGTTATGCAATTGATTGGGGCAACGGAAGGCTTTATTTTACGACCATTTTTATATAATGGTATTTTTACTGGATTAATTAGTGCTATTTTGGCTTTGGTTCTATCGAAAGTATTTATCCTTCAAATAGATTCAACCATGTTGCATGTATCGGATGTTTTTGGAACAATAGTTAATATAAATGGTCTTTCATGGGATGAAAGCTTATTAATTATTTTATTCTCGATGATTATAGGTTGGTTTTCAGCATTTATTGCTACTAAAAAGTATTTGAATAAAATGGTTATAGCTTCATAATGGTGGATTAAATATTTGCCATTTTTACCAGATCCTACATAATAAAAATTATGATAAAAATGTGAACTAAATCACATTTTAGTGGTCTAAATTAAAAGAAAGAATTTAACTTGTTACACAAGTAAGATGTAACAAAATTAGTCTAATTTAAGGGGGGAATTAAATGAGTACTGATTTAAAAATGCAAGCAGGTGCTTTAATCCCACAAGGAAATATTGAATCATATCTTCGTATGATAAATACTTATCCGATGCTAACAGCTGAGGAAGAAAAGTCTCTAGGTGAAAGACTTTATTATCATGATGATGTTGATGCAGCAAGACAATTAATTTTGTCTCACTTACGCTTTGTTGCGCATATTGCGCGTGGATATTCTGGTTACGGTCTACCACAAGCTGATTTGATTCAAGAAGGTAACATTGGTTTAATGAAAGCGGTACGTCGTTTTAATCCAGGAATGGGAGTACGTTTAGTCTCTTTTGCGGTACACTGGATAAAAGCTGAAATTCACGAATACGTACTAAAAAACTGGCGTATTGTAAAAGTCGCAACCACTAAAGCGCAAAGAAAATTATTTTTTAATTTGAGAAAAAATAAACAACGTTTAGGTTGGTTTAATAGTGCTGAAGTTGATATGGTTGCTGATGAGCTTGGCGTAAGTCGTAAAGATGTACTAGAGATGGAATCACGAATGTCAGCGCAAGATATGTCATTTGATATTGATAGTGATGACGATGATAATTCAATTGTTGCTCCTGCGCTTTATTTAGAAGATGTTAATTCTGATTTTTCTAAATCAATTGAAAATGATAATTGGGAAAATGATGCAACTGATAAATTACATGATGCATTATCTCAATTAGACGAGCGTAGCCAAGATATTATTAAAGCGCGTTGGTTAGATGCTGATGATAGCAAATCAACATTGCAGGTTTTGGCTGATAAATATAGTGTTTCGGCTGAGCGTATACGCCAACTCGAGAAAAATGCAATGAAAAAACTACGTGTTGCTATTGAAGCATAAATAATTAGTTAATTTTTTGAAGCCTTGCCGTTAAACAGCAAGGCTTTTTTATAATCACAAATAAGTGAATAACGATAAATTATTATCGTTTTACTTTAATAAATTGTTGTTTTTTTATTTCCCTCAGCTTATACTCTATTTGGTAAATTTAACCAAAAGGAAATAAAAATGAACACAGATATAGCTAAAAATCAGACTCGCTTAAATCAATATTGTAAATTGATGTCAGTATTAATTTTGATCCCTATCTTATTATGTATGCTGATTGGAACGATATCGCCTTTGTTATTTTACTTTTTTGATAAGAACAATATTGGGTTTGGATCGGATGGATATTCTTTTTTCATTTCCACGACAATGGATGATAGCATCGACATTTCTACAGACCTAAACTTTTGGCAAGCTGCCTTAGCAACACTTATTGATACCGGCAGAATTGTTATTTTAATTTATGCTTTTAATCAACTACGATTAATGCTGGTTAATTTTGCGCAAGCAGACTATTTTTCTGTTAAATCAACAAAATACTGTTATAACTTTGGTAAATTTTTGGTGATTTGGGCGGTAATGGGCGTACTTTCAGAACCGGTAATAACGGCAATATTAAGTTACAATCAACCTGAGCGTTATTTTACGGTATCGTTTACTAGTGAAGATTTTATGACACTGCTTTTAGCAATCAGTATTATGCTAATTGGTCAGATCTTAAAAAAAGCCAGTCAGATCGCTGAAGAAAATAGACAGTTTATCTAAATATGGCATATAAATAATAACGTTGAGTACGATACAATGACGTTAACCTAGAAAACGATTTAATAGGATCTTAATGTGGCAATTATTATAAATTTAGATGTAATGCTGGCTAAACGCAAAGTTAAATCCAAAGACTTGGCAGCCGCAATCGGTATTACTGAACAAAATTTATCATTACTAAAGCAAGGTAAAGTAAAAGGATTCAGACTGGCAACCCTCGAGGCAATCTGTAAACACTTAGATTGCCAACCGGGTGATATATTAGAATATACTGATAAAGAGTAAATGATTAACTTATTGCAAATAAGGCGGCTTCCTCGGCATGCAATAAAGCGGTATCAAAAAATGGCGTCAGGCAATCTGCCTGTTGGATTAACAAGCCAATTTCAGTGCAACCCAGTATAACGCCTTGTGCCCCATGCTTAACAAGTTTATCAATAATATCAAGATAAGCTTGTTTAGCGCTTGGCTTAATTATGCCATGGCAGAGTTCATCATAGATAATTTGATTGATGATCATTCTATCTTGCTCATCGGGAATAAGCACTTTTAAACCTTTATTAATCAGTTTTGATTTATAAAAGTCTTGTTCCATCGTATATTTTGTTCCTAGCAAAGCAACCGTTTGAATATTGCCTTTGATTAAGTGCTGTGCCGTAACATCAGCAATATGGAGAATGGGAATATCAATGGCAGCTTGAACCTGATCTGCGACTTTATGCATCGTATTGGTACAAATCACGATAAAATCTGCTCCAGCTAATGCTAGTCTTTTCGCTGCATCAATTAAAATGAGCGCACTTTTATCCCACTCACCATTGGACTGACAATGTTCAATTTCTTGAAAGTCGACACTATATAAAAGCGTCTTGGCTGAATGTAATCCTCCTAATGATTTTCCTACCATTTGATTGATCACTTGATAATAAGTCACTGTACTTTCCCAGCTCATCCCACCGATTAAACCTATTGTTTTCATTTTATCCATTTCCTAAACGTATTAAGCGAACTGTGTGATTAAAATTATGTCGAAGAGATTAAATTTGTTAAATGTTAAGGTATTTTGGTAAATAAACCAAAGCGTCTTGTAACAATTTTTTAAACTTAAAAAACTTATATAACATAGTATATAAATCTTTTGATGCTATAATCGATATTAGTAGAATATAAGGAAAAAGCAATAATGCGAAAGCCGTTATCCAGTTATCATCCCTTACTTTATTGGTTAAGGGTAAATCAGCGTCGCTTGTTTCGTCATTTGTTTTGGTATTATTCTTCACGTCAATATAGCTTAGAACGAAGTCATGATTTACGTTTACCATATCGTTATAAAAAACATACATCCAAATTAATACGTCGATTGGGTAACAGCGATATTCAGCTTCAATACAATAAAGTCACAAACCTAAAAATTGCCGTTGATTCGTTAAATGGAATCTTAATTAAACCTGGTAAATATTTCTCGTTTTGCCGATTAGTCGGAAAACCAACTAAAAAGCGAGGATTTGTGAATGGAATGGAACTTTCATTTGGCGTAGCTCGTTCAGGTATTGGCGGTGGTATATGTCAGATCAGTAATTTAATTCATTGGTTAGCTCTCCATTCAGAACTCCAAATAGTCGAACGAGCAAATCATAGCTTTGATCCTTTTCCTGATGATGGTCGAGTGTTACCTTTTGGTTCGGGTGCCGCTATTTTTTATAATTATATTGATCTTATTATTCATAATCCTACCGATAAAACGTTTCAAATTATGCTTCATGTTGGCGATCACCAACTAGAGGGTGAGCTATTATGTGATGCAGAAAGACTATACAGCTATCATGTTTATGAAAAGCAGCATGCCTTTATTAAAAGGCAAGGTGTTATCTATAGAAAAAATGAAATCTGGAGAGACACTATGACCAAAAACAATGTCGGTGGTGCTCCGGCATGTATTCGTTCTGAAATGATGTATAAAAATAATGTAATTGTAAAATACGAAGTGAATGGAGATTTGATAATAAATGGAGAAAATGAGTAAATATCTATTATTAATACCAATAATGTGTTTATCTTTTTCATGTTTTGCTGATTCAAAAGTGATTCATGTTGTTGTCGCTTTATGTGATAACAAATATCAGCGAATAGCTCCGGTTCCTAAAGCAATTGGTAATGGTCAAGATCCAAAAAATAATCTTTATTGGGGGGCGGCCTATGGTTTTAAAACCTATTTTGATAAACAAAAAGAGTGGCAACAGATAAAAATAAATAAACCAGAGAATAGTAAAATTTTGGAAGAAATAATTTATAAACATAAAACAAAAGATGTCTATATTATAGCACAGGCTTATGATGGTAAATATATTGATGATGCTGTTAATGATTTTATAACCTATTCAGCTGGGAAGAAAGAAGCGTCTTATTCAATCGATAATACTCAAATTATCGCAGGGGGAAAAGCCAATTTAGTTATTTATATTGGTCATGACTCCTTAATGGAGTGGTCATGGCGAAATTATTTACCCGATAATTTACGCTGGGACACTTTGCCCAAAAATGTACAAGAAAAACAAAAATCACGCTATGCAGCAGTATTTGCTTGTAAAAGTCAGAAATATTTTACACCACCACTATCTCGTTTAGGTATTAACCCGTTGATCTTAACCTTGCACCGTATGGCGCCAGAAGCTTATAGTATTCATGCTATGATCAATAGTTGGTTGGATGGTAAATCAAAAGATGAAATAAAATTTGAAGTAGCAACAGCTTATAGTCAATATCAAAAGTTAAGCAAACCAGCCTTACATATATTTACGACAGAATATAGTCAATAATCTGTTTCATTGATAATAAGGCTTATTAATAAGAAGGAAGATAGATATGCTGCAAAAACCTAAATTTGTTATCTTAACTGGTGCGGGTATTTCTGCGGAATCTGGACTATCGACATTCCGTGCACAAAATGGATTGTGGGAAGGGTATGATGTTAATGATGTTGCAACCTATGAAGGTTATAGTCGCGATCCCATTGCGGTCCATTCTTTCTATAATATGCTACGAAAAAAATTACAAAGCCCTGAGGTAAAACCAAACTTAGCGCATTTTGCTTTAGCTGAGCTTGAACATAAGCTCGGCAGTGAAAATGTATTAATTGTGACACAAAATGTTGATAATCTTCATGAGCGGGCGGGTTCTAAAAATATTATTCACATGCATGGCGAATTATTGAAAGTTCGTAATGAGCAAACCGGGCAAATTATTGATTGTCATCAAGATGTGGATTATGTAAAAAATAAGCTTATTCGTCCTCACATAGTATGGTTTGGTGAAATCCCATTAGAGATGAATAAAATTTACCATGCGCTTTCACAAGCTGACTATTTTATTTCGATTGGTACATCGGGCAATGTTTACCCGGCAGCGGGTTTTGTAGAGGTTGCTAATCAATCGGGGGCAAAAACTGTTGAGCTCAATTTAGAGCCGAGTTTGGGGGAAAGTTTATTTCAAACCAAAATTTACGGCCCAGCAAGTAAAATTGTGCCTGAATTTGTAGAAACATTAAGCGTTAATTAATTAAGTTTCTTCAAATATTTTTTCGTATCTAAATTTTCCATTTGGCCTAGGATCCATTTTGCTTTTTTTTGTGTAAGGATATTAGGATTAACTGGACTCCATTTTCTAGGATTAGGTAAAATTGCAGCCAGTAAACTAGCTTGCTCTTTGGTTAATTGCTTTGCACTGACACCAAAGTAGTGGCGTGAGGCGGCCTCAATACCAAAAATCCCTTCCCCCCATTCAACGCTATTTAAATAAATCTCAAGTGTCCGTTGCTTTGACCAAATAAGCTCAATCCAAACTGTGAACCATGATTCAACACCTTTGCGGATCCAATTTCGCGATGACCATAAAAAAATATTTTTCGCAACTTGCTGAGTGATGGTACTGGCGCCACGGATTTTTCTATTATTTTTATTATAATTTAACGCACGGTTTATAGCCTTAAAATCAAATCCCCAATGATGGGCAAATTGCTGATCTTCAGCAGCTATAACGGCAATCTTAATATTATCTGAAATTTGATCCCAATCTTTCCAAATTCGTTGTTGATTAATATTCCAGTTAGCGATCTTTCTTTCGACCATCAACATGGAACCCCAAGGATTAACCCAACGCATAAGCAGAATAAGAAAAACAGAGAAAAGCATTAATCCAATTAGGACTTTCTTGGCAATGCTTATAGTTTTTCTTAGTCGAAATTTCATAATGATAATATTAGTTAAAAAAACAGTTAAGTAAAATACGATATATTAACGGCAAAATAAATAATTATTTATAAAATTCACAATTTGCTCTGGTTGATTAATATCTAATACAGGTAAAGATGTTATTAACGGCTCATCGCTAGCAACAGCAATGGTAAAATCATCAATAAATAATGGTTTTTGACATTGTTTTAGATGACACATAATTTTAGGAATTTGTTCATCTTTAAATCCCTCAATTAATATCACATCAACATCGGTAAACCGATTAATAAGCGTTTTTAGATCTGCTGGGGTATCTGGTGTTTCCTCAATTAATGCGTAACGTTTATCGCAGGCAACAATAGTTTGTAATGCCCCCGATTTGCGTAGCTCATAACTATCTTTGCCAGGGATATCTAACTCAATATCATGATGGGCATGTTTTAATGAACCTACTTTAATATTTCGCAAAACCATTAACTGAATAATCTTTTTTAGCAAAGTAGTTTTACCACATCCACTATATCCAGTGATACCAATAATTTTTTTATTATTCATAGATTCTCAACAATAACGTGCTATATTTAAACGTAAATATTATTTTATACAAGATTAATGATATGTACGATTTTTTAAATGATTATAATCAAACAGTACACCCTAAATTGTTAGAAGAATTTATCAATATCAATAATAAAAAGTTGATTGGATATGGCTTAGATGATTGTTGTAATGATGCAATCGATCAGATTAGGAAAAGATTAAAATCCCCGAATGCAGACATACATTTTATGGCTGGTGGGACAATTACCAATTTAACAACCATTTCACATATACTCAAACCATATCAGGCTGTGATTGCAGCGGAAACCGGACACATCAATGTGCATGAAACGGGTGCAATTGAAGCCACAGGGCATAAGGTTGTAATGGTGAAAACTGAAGATGGAAAATTAACACCAGAATCCATAAAACCTGTTTTAGATTATCATTGTGACGAGCACATGGTCCAACCAAAGCTCATATACATTTCCAACACTACCGAATTAGGTACCCTATATACCAAACAAGAGCTAAAAAAACTGTATCAATTTTGTCAAAAAAATCATTTATATCTTTATTTAGATGGTGCGCGTTTAGCTATGGCATTAGGCGCTAAAGATAATGACATTACTTTCCCTGATTTAGCCAAATATACCGATGTATTTTATATTGGTGGCACTAAAGTTGGTGGTTTTGCTGGTGAAGCGTTGGTATTTAATAATCATAATATTAATCGCGACTTCCGTTTTAATATGAAACAAAAAGGAGCAATATTAGCTAAAAGTTGGATTATAGCTGTACAATTTAAAGCGTTAATGCAAAATAACCTTTATCTTTCATTAGGCAAACATAGCAATATGATGGCTGAAAAACTTACAAACTTATTTGAAAATGAGGGATTCACCTTTGCAGCCAAACCACAAACCAACCAGCTGTTTGTCAATTTACCGAATCAATTAGCTAAAAAAATTACTTCACGTTATGCTGTGGATAATTTGGGGCAAAGTGATCCAAACCATATTTGTTTACGTTTTTGCACTTCGTGGTCAACACAAGAAGTTGAAATAGAAAGCTTTGCTCAAGAATTAAAAAAATTGCTTAAAAAATGACAGTAAGTTTTTATCTATCAAACTGTTAATAATTAAAATATAAAAAAAGTTGAGGAACGGGGTTTTTAAACAAAAAAAATCAATAAGCTAATGCATAAAAAGGCCCGATTTGTGATTTATTTATTCGCCTCAATTGCCAAATTGGCACTTTCTAGCATATCAACTGTATTAATATTGATAAAACTAGTAGGCGTATCGCTAAAATCAACAGCAGTTGCATGAATCTTCTTTAAAAACAGCATCAGTTTGCGATCACCGTTTTCCAAATATTTTTTTAGTTGAGTAATGACCGATTTATTGATTAATAAAATGGTTGGATGATTATCCTTACCATCAAAAGGGAAAATAGCTTGATGAGTAGCTGTAAATTTTACTAAACGAGCGAGCAAATCATCTGGTAAAAAAGGAGTATCACAACTAATAAATAAGTTCCAATCTGTATTGCTTCGTAATAAGCCACTATAAATTCCGGCAAGCGGTCCTAAAAATCCTTTTAAATCATCACCAAAAATGGGGTAGCTTAGCGAGCCATACTGATCAGCATGCCGATTACAATTAATCATTATAAAATCGACTTGAGGTTTAATGCGATCAATTACATGCTGAAAAAGTGGTTTCCCAGCTAATAACATCAAGCCTTTATCCACACCATTCATGCGGTTACTCTGACCACCAGCTAAAATAATAGCAGTAATAGGCAGTTTTTCCATAAATTCTTTCTCTTTTACATTGCCAAAAAGCAAAATAACATTACTATATAGCAAAGTTATTTTTTAGACATAAAATATATATGTTTATGAATCTCTCTAAATGGACAATTGAAATTTAAAGCCGAGTATATACTAGAAGCTTATTAATATATAGATTGTAAAGTAAAGATTAACATAAAGGTTTATGTCATCACCTATCAACTTAGTTGAATAATTAAAAGGTAGTTATTATGAAATGTCATCGTATTGATGAGTTAATTGAGTTATTACAACCAGCTTGGGAAAACGATTCAGATCTCAATTTATTACAGCTTTTAGATAAATTGGGTAAAGAAGCTGGTTTTGATGGAAATTTAAAAGATCTTAGTGATGAAGTTTTAATTTATCATTTAAAAATGCGTAATTCAGATAAAAACGAAGCTATACCTGGATTAAAAAAAGATTATGAAGATGATTTTAAATCAGCAATATTAAAAGCTCGCGGAATTATTAAAGAATAAGGAGAATAAATTAAATGAAAAAAACGCTTATTGCTATTGGAGTATTATTAACTTCTATAACCTGTTTTGCGCAAGAAGCGCCGGCAGATAATAAAAATGATACTCAACCAACTACAGCAAATGTTGCTGAGCAATTAAAACCGATTGAACAAGGTGAACAATATGGTGTTTTACCATTTGAACCCTCTCCAGATAAAGAAGTTGTAGAGTTTTTCTCATTCAATTGTCCTAGCTGTTTTAAATTTGAAAGCGAATTTCATGCAACAGACGCGATTGCTAAAGCTTTACCAAATGATACTAAATTTAAACGTTATCATTTAGACAATTTTGGTCCGTTAGCTAAAGAGCTAGCTGAAGCATGGGCGGTGGCTAATGTATTAGGTATTGAAGATAAAGTGTCAGATCCACTTTATAAAGCTGTACAAACCGAGCGTAAATTAAAAACTGCTGATGATATTAAAGCTGTCTTTGCAGACTTAGGTGTTGATGCTGAAAAGTTTGATAAAACCAAACAAAGTTTTTTAGTTAAAGCGTTTATGACACAACAAACTGAGGCCTATAACCAATTAAGACCTGAGTCAATTCCAACTGTTGTGGTTAATCGTAAGTTTTTTGTGAACTCGCGTGGCCTTAATACTAAAAATACCACTGATTATGTCAAAGATTATGCGAGAGTTACTGCTTACTTAGTGGATTTAGATCCGCATGTTAAAATAGAAATTGATAAAAAAACTGAAAGTGAAGAACAAAATAATTAATTTTTAAACGGTTATTAACAAATTGTCATCCCTTTGCAGTTTATCGTGCAAAGGGATTTAATTTTAACAGCGCTTTTTATTCTCTTTCTAATGCATAAATTGGATCAAGTTTTGCGGCTCGTTTTGCTGGAAAATACCCAAAAATTATGCCAATTATACTTGAACAGCTAAAGGCGGCGATAATTGAAATGATTGAAAAACGCATTGCAAATGATGTGACAAAATAATTAAAAATCCCACCGACCACAAATGATAATAAAATACCTAATGTTCCGCCGATCAAACACACTAATACCGCTTCGATTAAAAACTGTTGCAATATATCACTCGAGCGTGCTCCAACAGCCATGCGCACACCAATTTCTCGAGTTCTTTCGGTAACCGATACTAGCATGATATTCATTACCCCAATACCACCGACTAACAGTGATATAAATGCAATGGTTGAGATTAATAATGTTAACACCCAAGCCGAGGAATTAACCGTTTCACGGATACTATCTGAATTAAAGATAAAAAAGTCTTTAACACCATGCCGTTGTATCATGATTTTATTAATCGCTTGTTCAGCAACTGATAAATCAACATTATCATTAATCCGAACCGTAATACTTCTTAACGATGTTTGTCCAACCATGCGATTAATGACAGTGGTATAAGGTAACCAGATATTGAGACTCTCATTATTACCAAATCCCTGTTGTTGTTTGGTGGCAACACCAATTACTCTTACCGGTAATTGACCCACCATAAGAATTTTTCCAATTGGATTTTCATTCTTAAATAACTGTTTAACGGTATTTTCATCGATAACGGCATCTTGTGCTGATGATGCAACGCTAGCTTGATCAAAAGCAATGCCTTGGGTGATGTCATAACCACGAACGGCAAAAAATTGCTCTCCCACACCATTTACTGTACCAGTCATCGCCAAATTTTTGACTCGAAAATAGACTGATGTTGCCAGATTTGGGGTTGTGCTATGAACAAAATTCTGTTTCGCTAAAAAGTCAGCATCGGATGAGCGTAGGGTGGTAATTTTATCTGCATTACGATCCCCAAATCCGCTACCGGGATAAATCTCTAGCGTGCTTGTTCCTAATGAGTTTATATTCGAGAGTATTTTTTGTTTTGTACCTTCTCCTAATGCAACCATGGAAACGACAGAAGCTATGCCAATGATGATACCAAGCATGGTTAGAAAAGTGCGTAATCGTTGAGAACGCATCGACAATATCGCCATATTAAAGGCGTCTCGAAAGCGATTGTATTTAGCTTGAAAGTTGTCTTGGGTTTTAGTTGTTTCGATCTGTTTAACTTGGCGATTATCTTTTTTTTCTTCTACCTGATAGTTAGGATTGATTGAATCTGAGATAATATTTCCGTCACTGATTTCAATAATTCGCTCTGCACTTTGGGCAATATTGCTATCATGCGTTACAATAATCACAGTATGTCCTTGTTTATGAAGTTCTCGCAAGATAGCCATAACTTCTAATCCGCTTTTACGGTCAAGTGCGCCTGTTGGCTCATCTGCTAAAATAACCTGTCCGCCATTTATTAAGGCTCGAGCAATACTGACACGCTGTTGTTGACCTCCCGATAATTGGCTGGGTTTATTATTAGTTTTATCTTCAAGCCCTAAACGCGTTAATATTTCAATAGCTCGTTTTTTTCGTTGTTCATTAGTGATTCCTGCATAAATGGCGGGAATTTCAACGTTACCTTGTGCAGTTAAGGCGCTTAATAAATGATAGCGTTGAAAGATAAATCCAAAATGTTCTCGACGTAATTCAGCTAATTCATCGGGTGATAATTTATTGGTGGTTCGACCTCCAATTGTATAGACTCCCGAGCTTGGTTTATCTAAACAACCTAAAATATTCATTAACGTCGATTTGCCTGAGCCAGATGCACCAATAATGGCAACCATTTCACCGGCATTAATCGTTAAATTGATATTTTTAAGCACTTGTATGGTTGAATCACCGGCTGGGAATTCACGAACAATATTTTCAAGTTTGATAAGTGGATTATTTGTCATATCAAAATCTTATCCTCGGCGTGCGTCCATTAGGATTAAATAATGCGCCATTGTTACTACCAATAATGACGACTTCACCTTCTTTAAGTCCCGATTTGATTTCCACATTGATATTATTATTGATACCTAGACTGACTTCTCGTTCTTCAACATTATTATGTTGATCAAGTAGATAAATAATCGCTTTATTATCTGCTAAATTTTTTTGAACAGCTTGGGATGGAATAGTCAGTACATTTTTCGCTTCAGCTAACACAATATATACTTGAGCTGTCATTGAAATACGTAAAAGATGATCAGGGTTATCAACATCAAATAAACCATTGTAGTAAATTGCACTTTTGGTGGTAGATGATGCGCTTAACGTAGAGTTTTCAGTATTAATTGAGTCAGGTGCAGGCTCAATCGATCTTAATGTTAATCCCTCAAACCGCTTGTTTGGTTGTCCTAATATAGTGAAATAAACGGGCATACCTTTTTTAACACCAATAACATCGGCTTCCGAAATTTGTGCTTCAATGGTCATTTTATCCAATTGAGCGACTTTAACGATAGTCGGAGCACTTTGTACCGAGTTTACCGTTTGCCCTTGGTCGACAGGAATGGCAACAATAACACCATCAATTGGTGAGCGTATTTTGGTATAACCTAAATTAACTTTTGCAGTATCAACTGCCACTTGAGCGCTAACAATATCTGCATCAAGCGCTGCAATATCAGCTTTGATTGCATCAAGATCGGCTTTTGCTGAATCTAAATCTGATTGGACACCAACCCCTTTTTTAACCAGTTTTAATTGGCGTTCATAAGTTAGTTGATAGTTAACTAATTTTGCTTGCTTAGATGTACGCTGAGCTTCCAAGCTGTTTAATTTTGCTTCAGATTGTTTGAGATCGTTACTTTGTTTAAGATCATCAATCTCAGCAATCATATCTCCCTGCTTAACTTCATCGCCAAGTTCAACATACAATTTTTTGATTTGTCCAGAAACTTGTGCACCAACACTAACTTGTTTAAAAGCGCTTATAGTGCCATCAGCAAGAACCGTTTTCTCAACATTTCCTTTCGTTACTGGCGACGTAATATAATTAACGGCAGGCTCTGAAGGAAAAAAAATTAATTTTCCTAAATAAAGCACAACTAAAGTGGCAATAAAGATAACGATATATTTGAATCTAAAGAATTTTGCCAATTTTTCATCCTTTCGTTTTTGTTATTTTTTGAGCATTGTATCGTATTAATTTCATTTGCAATGATAACTAAAGATAATAAATTGTAATTTTTATGAAAATTTTTAACTGTATAACATATTAAAGATATTTCTGAATTGATAGAAAAATCACCTTTCTTTCAATATGTACTTAAAAATTTAATTATAAATATCATTAGATAATCATACATAGGAATACCTGTTTATTGCACAGAAAAAGTAGGCAATTCCTTATTAACTTACTAATGGAAATTAGTGAAGCTTTGAGGCATTCCTTCGTTCAATTTACTAATAAAACTATTTGCGCGTCAAGCTGATAAGTTTCTAAAATAATTTAAAATTTTAATAACTTTTTAAGTGGATAATCTGATTAGGAACACTTATTTTGATATGAATTAGGCTTTAATTTCCAAATTTATGCAATTTTAGACCTTCAAAAACCCCGTTCCTCAAAATTTTTTGCAAAAGTTTTGTCAATACTTAATGTAAATGTAGATCCGTATTAGGATTTATTTAGTATTGCGTTATAATGGCGCAAATTTTTTATTCGTTAAAGATATTGTAGCAATGGCGTTAAAAATAACTGATAAGTGTATTAATTGTGATATGTGTGAACCTGAATGTCCAAATGAGGCCATTTCAATGGGGTTCGATACTTATGAGATTGATCCAAATAAATGCACTGAGTGTGTCGGTTATTATGATCATTCTACCTGTCAACGCGTCTGTCCAATTCAAAATGCGATTATTGCTGATCCAGAGCATGTCGAAACCCAAGAAGAGTTATTAGAAAAATTTAAGCAACTAACACATGCTTCTTAATCAGTTGTTTTAACTTCTATACGTAACTCTTTGGGAATTTCAAAAGTAATATTTTCTGAAATACCTTCGGTTTCAATCATTGATGTGCAACCTAAACTTTTTAGATGCTCAATAACTTGTTTAACTAAAATTTCTGGGGCAGAAGCGCCAGCGGTGACACCAATAGTTTGAGCATTTTCTAGCCATTTAAGATTGATGTCTGAGGCGTAGTCGATTAAGTAGGCATTTTTGCTGTTTCGTCTTGCAAGCTCTGCTAATCGACTGGAGTTTGATGAATTTTTAGATCCAACCACTAAGACAATATCGGCTTGAGATGATAACTGCTTAACTGCTTGTTGGCGGTTAGTGGTGGCGTAACAAATATCGTTTTTACGAGGGCTACGAATATTGGGAAATCGATTTTTTAACGCTTCAATGATTTCTGCGGTATCATCAACCGATAAGGTTGTTTGTGTTGTAAAACAGAGATGATTGTCATTTTTTACTTGCAAGTTTTGTACATCTTTAATTGATTCGACTAAATAGATTCCACCTGCTGGATTACTATATTGTCCCATCGTGCCATCTACTTCAATATGGCCAGCATGACCAATAAGAATAACCTCTTCACCTCGATAGCTTGCTCTGGCGACTTCCATATGAACTTTAGTTACTAAAGGGCATGTTGCATCGAATATTCGTAGCTGACGACGTTTGGCCTCATCACGAACTGTTTTAGATACCCCATGGGCAGAAAAAATAAGGATACTATCGTCTGGGACATCATTGAGATCTTCGATAAATATTGCGCCAAGTTCTTTAAGACGGTTAACTACGTAGCGATTATGTACAACTTCATGGCGAACATAAACAGGAGCACCAAATAGCTCAAGCGCGCGTTCAACGATAGTAATAGCTCGATCTACTCCAGCACAAAAGCCACGAGGATTAGCGAGTATAATCTGCATATTAGTCAGTCTTTTTAGCATAATTGCTTAGGATGTAAAATCCAATACCTAAACAAATCGCACAATCAGCAATATTAAAAGTTGGGTAGTGCCAATCACCAAAATTGACATCTAGAAAGTCGACAACAAATCCATGGTAAAGACGGTCAAATAGGTTTCCTAATGCACCACCTAAAATTAATGCTAATGAAAAATTTTCTAATTTTTGCTTATGGTTACTGCGATATAACATATAAACAATTACGACACTAACAGCAAAAGCTACGGCAGCAAGTATCCATCGTTGACCTTCAAAAATACTGAAAGCTGCGCCAATATTATGTACATAGGTGATAGAGAAGAAGGGTAAAAGATTTACAGATTCAAATAAGTAAAAATTATTTATAATCCAGAATTTACTTGCGATATCGATAATAAAAACGACAACCGCAAATAATAACCAGTGAAGTCCGTTATCTTTTTTCATATAGTTTATGCTCATTATTATAATACCGCCGACAATCGTCGGCGGTAAGTGTTCTTAATTGCTATAAAATTATTTTTATAGCCCTATTTATTTTTATATCACTTAGGCAAAATGTCTAACTTCACCATTACCATGAATGTTTTGTTCACAACGTTTACATAAGTGAGTGGTTGGGTTGTTATCAACTGTAAAATGCCAGCAACGAGGACATTTATCGCCTTGTGCTTTAGCAAGTTCAATTTTAAGACCTTGAATATCACTTTGTACCGCATGTTGTGGTGCATTTTCTAAAGGTTTCACCGTCGCTTGTGAAGTCAGTAATACAAAGCGTAATTCGTTTTCTAATTTAGCGAGTGCCGTTGCTATTTCGCTATTAGCATAAAGGGTTACCGCTGCTTCAAGTGATCCCCCGATAACTTTATCATTACGGCCTTGTTCTAAAACTTTATTGACTTCACTTCGAATAGCTAAGATTTGAGCCCAATAAGCACTGTTTAATGTTTCACTATCTGATAAGGTAAATAGCAAGGTATACCATTCATCTTCAAATACAAATTCAGATTTTTCAGTAGCAGGTAGATATTGCCAAATTTCATCAGCAGTGAATGATAAAACTGGTGCAATCCAACGAACCATCGCTTGAGCGATATGATATAACGCAGTTTGACAACTATGGCGCGCAACACTATCGCTTTTTGCTGTATATTGACGATCTTTGATAATATCTAAATAGAATGAGCCCATTTCGATTGAGCAAAATTGCATAATACGTTGTACGACTCTATGGAAATCGTAGTTTTCATAAGCTTGAATGATTTGCTCTTGAGCTTCTTTAGCTATACTGACAGCCCAACGATCAAGTACTACCATATCTTCTGGTTTAACCATATCTTTAGCTGGATCGAAACCATTTAAGTTAGCCAGTAAGAAGCGTGCGGTATTACGAATACGACGGTAGCTATCGGCTGCACGTTTAATGATTTCATCTGAATAACTCATTTCGCCTGAATAATCAGTCGATGCAATCCACAAACGTAAAATATCTGCCCCAAGTTTATTCATCACTTCTTGAGGGGTCACAATGTTACCAAGTGATTTAGACATCTTACGTCCTTGTCCATCGACCACAAAACCGTGAGTTAATACTTGTTTATACGGTGCTTTGTTATCAATTGCCGTTGATAGCATTAATGAAGACATAAACCAACCACGATGCTGATCTGAACCTTCTAAGTACATATCAGCTTCGTGTCCTGCAAATTCAGGACGCACGCCAACCACTGAGTAGAATGTTGAGCCTGAATCAAACCATACATCTAGTGTATCGGGCACTTTACGATAATCATCAGCATCAGGACCTAATAAATCTTTAATATCGGCATCCCACCATGCTTGAATACCGTTTTGTTCAACCAATTTAGCCACTTTCTCAACTAGTTGTAGTGTGTCTGGATGTAACTCTTCAGTTTCTTTATGCACAAATAGCGTCATAGGCACGCCCCATGTGCGTTGACGTGAAATACACCAATCAGGACGGTTCGCTACCATAGTTTCAATTCGAGCTTGTCCCCAATCTGGAATCCAACGAACTTGTTTGATCTCTTTTAGTGATTGAGCACGTAAACCTTGTTTATCCATACTGATAAACCATTGTGGTGTTGCACGGTAGATAACAGGCGTTTTATGTCGCCAGCAACAAGGATAGCTATGTTCAATGTTTTCAAAGTGTAGTAAAGCATTGCGTTCTTTTAATAGTTCAACTACCACTTTATTAGCTTTGAAAACAAATAAACCATCTAAACCAACACCTGTTCCAGGTAAATAACAGCCATTGCCACCAACTGGGTTAGCAACTTCAAGCCCATATTTTTGACCAACTAAAAAGTCTTCAACACCGTGACCAGGCGCCGTGTGCACTGCACCTGTACCTGCGTCAACTGTCACATGTTCACCAAGTACAATTGGTTCATCAAACTCAAGGAAAGGATGTTTAAAGCGTAATAGCTCAAGCGCATCACCTTTACAGCTGCCAAGTACTTTCCATTCTGAAATTTCGGCACGTTTCATGACTGATTCGACCAGATCAGCGGCTAAAATTAAGCATTCTTTATCGTTTATTTGTACTAGTTGATACTCAAATTCAGCATTTAAGGCAATACCTCGGCTGGCAGGTAATGTCCAAGGTGTTGTCGTCCAAATCACGGCATAAATAGTTAGGTCGGTATTAACACCAAATTTACTTGCAACAGCTTGGTTATCTACGGCTTTGAATTTTACATCTATTGCGGGCGATGATTTATCATAATATTCGACTTCAGCTTCCGCTAAAGCTGACATACAATCTGTACACCAATAAACTGGTTTAGCACCTTTGACTAAATGCCCATTTTGAATCACTCTACCTAAAGCACGAATAATATTCGCTTCAGTATCATAGTCCATTGTACGGTATGGATTTTGCCAATCCCCAAGCACACCCATGCGAATAAAATCAGCTTTTTGTAGTTCAACTTGTGAGGCAGCATAATCGCGACAAATTTGGCGAAACTCAGCTGGTGTTACTTTTACACCTGGTTTACCGACTTGCTCCTCGACTTTTTGCTCAATCGGCAAACCATGACAATCCCATCCTGGAATATATGGGGAGTCATAACCACTTAAGCCTTTTGATTTGATAATAATGTCTTTAATTATTTTATTAACGGCATGACCAATATGAAGTTTTCCGTTTGCATAAGGAGGTCCATCATGCAGAATAAAAGCTTTTTTGCCTTTTTTGCCTTGACGGATTTTGCGATAAAGTTCTTTATCGTACCAATTTTGCAACATCGCCGGTTCACGTTTAGCAAGATCACCTCGCATAGGGAATCCGGTTTCCGGTAAATTCAATGTGTTTTTATAGTCTGTCATGCTGATTTATTCCAGTTAATTTTTGTTGAAACTACTTTTTAATTGGTTAATTTTGCACTGATCTGTTTCGCAGTGCAAACATCTTGTGCAATTTGTTGTTTTAAATCGGTTAGCGAATCAAATTTTTTCTCGTCGCGTAACTTATGAACGAATATAACGTCTAAATATTGTCCATAAATATCACCTGAAAAGTCAAATAGATTAACCTCTAAAATAGCCTTTTTGCCTTCAATGGTTGGTCTTATACCGATATTGGCAATGCCATGATAATGCTGATTACTACAACAGTTTTTGACTTTTACAAAATAGACGCCTTGTAAAGCGGTTTTTTTTCGATTTAAATGAATATTGGCTGTCGGAAATCCTAATTGTCTGGCTAACGCATTGCCATGAACCACTTTCCCTTCAATGGCATAATTACGGCCTAAAAGGCAATGAGCCAATTTAAAATCACTATTAAATAACGCCTCACGAACAGCTGTACTGCTGATCCTTAAATCATTCCAAACAAACGTGGGCATACTCTCAACTACAAATTGATTGTTATGAGTATATTGTTGTAAAAGATTAATATCACCTTTACGCTCACGACCAAATCGGAAATCATCGCCAATAACAATATATTTAGCTTGTAATTTGTTTATCAACCAATCTTGAATAAAATCTGGGGCTAACATATTGGCAAAGGTTTGGGTAAATGGCACCGCAATAATATAGTCGATACCCAATTTTTTAATTAATTCCACTTTTTCTTTAAAAGACGTTAACCTAGCGGGAGCATTTTGTTTGCAAAAAAACTCTAAAGGTTGAGGCTCAAATAACATAACCACTGTTGGTAAGTTTAATTTCTTACTTTGTTTTATTAAATGGTTAATTAATTGTTGGTGTCCTAAATGCACGCCATCAAAGTTGCCCAATGTAAGTACACATTGAGTAAATTGATTGTTTAAATTATCAATACCGCGAATGATCTTCATGAAAGCGTGCTATTAATTGTGATGTTTTAACTAAAATAGCTGTGAATTATACCAATCTTTCTTAAAGATGCACGTAATATAAAGCTGATTTGTATTTGATTTTGGGATTTTGATGAATAATCAATTCCCATACGACTGTCACAAAAATCCACTGAATTTAGATTGGCGTGAATTTGGATTGTTACCAAAAAATCCGACAATAAGCCAGTTCTTTTGCCCGTTTTTTATATTCAGCTTGTTGCTCATTAGGAATAAAAAAACGGTTTTTTTCTATCTCTTCGCACTCTTTTACATCGCGTTTAATGTGCTCTGCTTCTTCTTTTGAAATTCGAAAGAAATGGGTATTAAATATACCGATTTTTGTATCATCATCCATAGTCACTTTGTTTTCTAAACCAAAATTTCTTTCTGATGGATAAGCCAGTCCGTCGAAATTGTCTTGTGATTTTGTGAGTTTTCGCATCGCAATGGTTTGACCATTACCATAAACGTAGTTTTCATTGATAAAGTAATTGTCTCCTTGTTTACTTATTTCAACAAGATTGGCGATCGACGCCGTATGTTTATAATCCGGACCACCTTCAACCCAAAAACCAATAAATTTATCATTATGATTAGATTCCTGTTCAGAACAGGCTGTAATAAACAGTATCATAAACATGAGTGATAAATATTTCATTCAATATCCTTTATTATTAATGATTTAATGCGCGTAAAAACTCTTGTCGGGTGCTTGGATTAGTTTTAAAGCCTCCCCCTAATGCGGTCGTGGTAGTTAAACTATTGGAATCTTTAATACCTCGAGCTTTAACACAATAGTGAGTAGCATCAATTGAAACAGCAACATTAACTGTTCCTAATAGCGTCTGTAGTGCCACCAAAATTTGTTGGGTTAATCTTTCTTGCACTTGCGGGCGCTGGGAAAAGAATTCAACAATCCGATTGATTTTTGATAAACCAATCACTTTATCTTTTGGGATATAAGAAACGGTGGCTTTACCGTCAATGGTCACAAAATGGTGCTCACAAACACTGGTTAAAGTAATATCACGAACGGTAATCATTTCATCAACCTGCATTTTGTTTTCAATCAGGGTGATTTTGGGAAAGTTATGATAGTTAAGTCCGGAAAAGATCTCATCAACATACATTTTTGCAACGCGGTGCGGAGTTTCAGCAAGACTATCATCACTTAAATCGAGTTCCATAAGTTTCATGATTTCTCGAAAATGTGCTTCTATTTTTGCTTTCCTTTCGCTATTGTCCATAGGTAAACGACATGATGGGGTTTCAAGATTTTTAGCTGCTAGTGCTTTTTTGACCTCTTGTGCTGCAGGACTTAATTCTGTCATTTATTTGATACTCAGACGAAAATAGATATCAGTATTATATAATAGTGATATAGGGATATACAGTATTTTTAATTAATCAATTTGACTTAAAGATCGATGCGATCTCGAATATTTTTACACTATATTATCGGTACTCACAAGAATATTGTTACTAATTAGGTTATACTAATAATAACTGTATTAAATAACATTTGGGTAACTATTAATGCCAAATAATACGCCAATTATTTTGATTGATGGCTCTTCTTATCTTTATCGTGCTTTTTTTGCATGCCCTCCATTAACTAATTCCAAAGGTGAACCTACTGGGGCTATTTTTGGTGTGGTCAATATGATACGCAGTCTAATAAATCAATATGATCCAACTCATATTGCTGTCGTTTTTGATGCAAGTGGCGGATCTTTCCGTAATGAACTTTATAGCGAATATAAAGCTACTCGTGAAGAAATGCCTGAAAATTTACGACCTCAAATCGAACCAATTCATACTATTTTAAAAGCGATGGGATTACCACTGCTTTGCGTAGATGGAGTTGAGGCTGATGATGTGATAGGCACATTGGCTAGACAAGCGGAAAAAGAAAATCTTGAGGTACTAATCAGTACTGGTGACAAAGATATGGCACAATTAGTCAGTGATAAAATCACACTAATAAATACCATGAATAACACAATTCTTGACCCAGAAGGTGTTATGAAAAAATTTGGTGTTCCACCAGAAAAAATGATTGATTATTTAGCACTAAGAGGTGATACGTCTGATAATATTCCTGGTGTTCCGGGAATTGGTGAAAAAACGGCACTAAATTTATTAACGCATTTTGAAAGTTTAAATGATATTTATAGCCATTTGGATGAAATTCAAAAATTGCCTATTCGTGGTGCTAAATCATTGAAAAGTAAATTGGCTGATCATAAGAAAGAAGCTGACCTTTGTTATTTATTGGCGACAATTAAAACGGATGTTCCATTAGATTTTACGACGGAACAATTGCTTATAGGTGATATCGATACAACTAAATTAGTTGAATTGTTTGCTTATTATGATTTCCACCGTTGGCAAAAAGAATTAATCACGGGTAACTTTTTAAATCAGCAAAGTCAAATTCCTGTCGAAATTGAAGGGGAATTGTCCTCGATTGACCAAGAAGAGCTAGAGACTGAAGTACACGAAAAGGATTATCAATGTATTTTAACCGATACACAATTAGATGAATGGATTGCAAAATTAACTAGTTGTGAAGCCTTTGCATTTGATACGGAAACGGATAATGTCGATCATTTCCATGCTAGGCTTGTTGGGATATCGCTAAGTGTTACTCCACATCAAGCTGCTTATATTCCTCTAGCTCATCAATACCTAGGTGTTCCAGAGCAGTTACCGCTTAATGATGTATTGGCAAAATTAAAACCAATATTAGAGAATCCTCAAATTAAAAAAATCGTCCAAAATGCCAAATTTGATTACAGTGTATTGGCGAACTATGGCATTCAAGTGCAGGGTATTGCTTATGACACCATGTTAGAGTCCTATGTATTAAATAGCACTCAACGACATGACATGGATAGTATGGCAAAACGCTATTTGAAATATAAAACAATTACTTATGATGAATTAACTAAAGTTGGTAGAAAGCAATCAAGTATCGATACTATTGATGTTGAAAAAACAACCCAATATGCAGCAGAAGATGCGGATATTACTCTTCAATTACATCAAAAATTATGGCCACAGCTAGAAAAAAATGAAAAACTGACTAAGTTATTTTCAGACATTGAAATGCCGCTAGCAATTATTTTAGCTGACATGGAAAGAACAGGGGTTCTTGTTGATGCTGAACAATTAAAAGCGTATTCAAAAGAACTTAGCAAAATATTAAAGGATACTGAAGAAGAGTTACAATTCCTTGCGGGTGAAAAATTTAATCCGGGTTCACCAAAACAAATTCAAGCAATTTTATTTGATAAACACCAATTACCCGTACTCAAAAAAACGCCTAAAGGTGATCCTTCAACAAGTGAAGAAGTATTAAATGAATTAGCAAATACATATGTATTACCTCGTAAAATTTTATATTACCGAGGGTTAGCCAAATTAAAAAATACTTATACCGATAAACTACCGTTGATGATTAGTCCAATTGATCACCGAATTCATACCAATTATAACCAAATTGGTACTGTAACAGGACGATTATCATCAAACGACCCTAATTTACAAAATATTCCTGTTCGAACCGAGGAAGGTCGCCGTATTCGTCAAGCATTTATCGCCCCAAAAGGTTATAAAATTATTTCAGCTGATTATTCGCAAATTGAGCTACGTATTATGGCGCATTTATCGCAGGATAAAAGTTTGCTAAATGCTTTTGCTCATGATAAAGACATTCATCGGGTGACAGCGAGTGAAATTCTAAGTAAACCAGAGCCAGAAGTTACCGCAGAAGAGCGAAGAAGAGCTAAAGCTGTAAATTTCGGATTAATTTATGGCATGAGTGCTTTTGGGTTATCTAAACAAATTAATATTCCTCGTAAAGAAGCAAAATTCTATATTGATCGTTATTTTGAACGTTATCCTGGTGTACAAGTGTATATGGACAGAATTCGTCAACAAGCATCCGAGCAAGGCTACGTTGAAACCTTATCAGGAAGACGATTATATTTACCAAAAATTAGCTCATCTAGAGTTAATGAAAAACGAGGTGCTGAGCGTGCAGCAATTAATGCGCCAATGCAAGGTACAGCAGCTGATATTATTAAAACAGCTATGATCAAGATGAGTGAATGGATTAAAACCCAGCCTAACGGGAATATCAGAATGTTAATGCAAGTACACGATGAACTTGTATTTGAGGTTAAAGAAGAGCTTGTTAGTGAATATAGTAAATCTATTAAATCTATCATGGAAAATTGTTATCAACTCTCAGTACCATTAAAAGTGGATGTTGGTATTGGTAATAATTGGGATGAAGCTCATTAATAACTTTGATAATTTATATTTTTATACTCGATTTTATATTGAGTAACTACTTAAATTAGTTGCTAATTTTGTCTATTACTGACGGCTTGCTCAAACCTTTTGACGTGTTAAAATAAGCAACTAAATTGAACTTATTGCAATTGCCTTTCCTATTGATGGAAAGCGGTTAAATAAAAAGAGCATAAGTGATAAATTGACATTTTAGGGCTCTTTATTAATAGGATTATTTCATGAAAATTAAAACCCGTTTTGCACCAAGCCCAACTGGTTACTTACATGTTGGTGGTGCACGTACTGCGCTTTATTCGTGGCTTTATACCCGCCATGCGCATGGCGCCTTTGTATTGCGTATTGAAGATACCGACCTTGAACGTTCAACACCAGAGGCGATTGATGCGATTATGGAAGGTATGAATTGGTTAAAATTATCATGGGATGAAGGCCCATATTTCCAAACCAAACGTTTTGATCGTTATAATCAAGTTATTGACGAAATGTTAGCCAATAAAACGGCTTATCGTTGTTATTGCTCAAAAGAGCGCTTAGAAAAATTGCGCGAAGAGCAAATGGCAAAAGGCGAAAAAGCGCGTTATGATGGTCATTGTCGTTGTGATGAAGTACAAAAACAGCATTCACATACCGAACCACATGTTGTTCGCTTTGCTAATCCGGTCGATGGCGTTGTTATTTTTAACGATTTAATTCGTGGTCCTATTGAAATTGCCAATAAAGAGCTGGATGATTTAATCATTCGTCGCACTGATGGTTCTCCAACTTATAACTTTTGCGTCGTTGTTGATGATTGGGATATGGAAATCACCCATGTTATTCGTGGTGAAGATCATATTAATAATACGCCTCGTCAAATTAATATTTTAAAAGCACTAGGGGCACCATTACCTGAATATGGTCATGTATCAATGATTTTAGGTGACGATGGACAAAAACTCTCTAAACGTCATGGCGCAGTGAGTGTGATGCAATACCGTGATGATGGTTATCTGCCAGAAGCCTTGCTTAACTATTTAGTTCGTCTAGGCTGGTCTCATGGCGATCAAGAGATATTTTCCGTACCAGAAATGATTGATTTCTTTTCATTAGATGCAGTAAGTAAATCTGCCAGTGCATTTAATACTGAAAAATTACTTTGGTTAAATCATCATTATATTAATCATTTAGATGCTGATTATGTTGCACAGCATTTAGTTTGGCATATGAATCAGCAAGGTTATGATTTAACACAAGGTCCTGATTTAATTACTATAGTGAAACTATTTGGTGAACGTTGTAAAACATTGAAAGAAATGGCAGAGTCATGTACTTATTGCTATCAAGATTTTGATGAATTTGATGCTGATGCAGCTAAAAAACATTTACGACCTGTTGCAAAAGAACCTTTAGAGGCAATCAAAGCTAAAATTGCAGCAATTTCAGATTTTGATTGGCAAATTGATAAAATTCATCATGCTATTGAGGCAACAGCCACCGAGCTTGAAGTCGGGATGGGTAAAGTAGGTATGCCACTTCGTGTTGCAGTGACGGGAATTGGGCAATCGCCTTCTGTTGACGCAACTGTTTATGCTGTTGGTAAAAAACGTACATTAGCAAGAATTGACAAGGCATTGGCTTATATTGCTAACAGAGAACAAGCATAATAATCGCCGATACTATTCGGCGATCCACTTGTTGAGAGTTTATTATGGCTCGCTTAAAAAAACGTTATTGGATTCCATCTCTTATATTACTCATAATAGTGATATTAAGCTTATATGGTTGGCGATATTGGTTATCATTCAAGGATGAACATAATCTTTCTATAGATTGGCAAGGTATTGATATCGGCCTCGGCGGATTATCTTTTGATGAGCTAACTATTTCACAACAGCCACAATTATCGTTAAAAGCGAGCAATGTCAAACTATCGTTGTCAACCTTTACGGCAAAAAGTATTGATATTTACTGGTCCGATTCAACTGATAAATCAGGCTTGCCAAAGGTGACAGATACACAAGAGCTCAATCAATCTTCTTCTAATTCTTCCACTGTATCGACTATCATTTATTGGCTTCCAAATAATATCAATGTCGACTCTTTAACATTTTATCAACAGAAAAAAGAGTTAGTTAATCTGAAGGTTCAGGCCACTAAAGAGCAAAATACAATACAACTTAATCTATCAAGTAATAATCAACACACATTAACTGCTAACCTTTCGTTTGATCAGTTAAATTCTTGCTTCGAAATCAAAGAGGGGGTCTTGACGACTTCCTTGAATCAATTTGGAATAGAAAAAGGTAATCTGACTTTACCATTTACTGGGGTTTTAACTAGCGATAAAGTTATTTTAAAGAGTTCAGACAACGCTTTTTTTAATATTGAAAAAGCGAAATTTTCAGATGACTTAATTGTTAAACCATTAGTAGGAAAGCTGACCTTTGAAGTAACAATACCTATTTCGCTTGAATCGAAACAAATTAATGCAAAATCAACATTAACAATTAATAAATTTGATGGCATATTTAAAGCGACTGAATTTAAATCCGCAGTTGGCAACATCGATATTTCATTTAATAACAATCAATTTACTATTTCAACGCCCGCATTGACTATTCAACAAGTTAATATTGGTGTTAATTTCGAGAAGATTAGATTAGCAGGTAGTTATTCAGCATCGCTAAATGCACCGAGTAAAGGGTTAGTGAAATGGACGAAAGCGCAAGCCGCTATTTTTTCTGGCTCAGTTTTTCTTGATCAGGGACAATTGAATTTAGCTAAATTACCCCAACAATTTAATTTAAGGCTAAAAAAGATACAATTGAAAGATATCTTGGCTAAATATCCTGCCGATGGTTTAGCTGGAGATGGGGCAATTGATGGCACTTTGCCAATAACATTATTACCGTCCAGTAAAAAAGGGACAGCTTTTAATGAAGTCGTCATAAAAAACGGCCAGTTAGTTACGGTTAATGAAGGATATTTACAGTTTGAAAATACGGCACTGAAAAATTATGCCCAAGCTAACCCGAATATGAAAATTCTCACTGATATAATCAAAAATTTTCATTATACTAAGTTGTCGGGTATGGTGAGTTATCAAAATGAAATTGCTAAATTAGGACTAAATATTCAAGGTAATAACCGTGATGTTGAAAATGGTAAAGCGGTGAATTTGAATATAAATCTTGAAGAGAATATTGCAAAACTATTAATAAGTTTACAACTTTCCGATCAAATTAACGAACCTATTCGCAAACGTATTGAAGCGTATTTAAAAAGGAAATCTTGATAGATAAGAGGTTATTCTATGATTAAAACTATTATTACAATTATAGTGTGTAGTGCTGTACTAATGGGTTGTACGCCAACGGTTAAAGTGCAAGCACCAAATGAACCAATTAATATCAATTTGAACGTTAAGATTGATCACGAAATTAATATCAAAGTGGACAAAGCGCTAGATAATATTATTAATAAATCAGGTTTATATTAATATTAATGAGTGCATAAACACGACTTTTATAGCAAAACATTTAAATTTCAACCGTTTTTACATATTTAATTCATCTTAATACGATGTATTTAATAAGGAGTCTGTTATGAATAAAAAAGCGATAGTAGCATTATTATCAATCTTATTAGCTATGCCAGTTTTTGCTTTAAATTTAGATCAAGCGATTAATTCACTACCTCAAGCAAAAGCAAATGGTTTAGTTGGAGAACAAACCGATGGTTATTTAGGCGTTGTAAAAAATGAAGGTAATGCAAGCGAAATTGCCCAATTAATTAATCAGGCTCGTAAACAAGAGTACCAAAAAGTATCAGCTGAAAGTAACGTGCCACTAGTTGAAGTTCAAAACAAAGCAGGAAGTAAAGCTCAAGAAAAAACGCCTGCTGGTCAATACATCAAACAGCAAGGGCAGTGGATAAAAAAATAAAAGCAATCTTTATTATAGGAAAAGTATAACGATATTGTACTTTAATTGTTAATCAATAATGTGTATCCTGTTATTTTTGTGATTTGCTTGCAATAATATTTAATATAAATTTTATTAGTAAATAGTATCGCTATAGCGATTTTAAATGGAGAAATTCAATGTGTTCGATTTTAGGTATTCTTGATATTAAATCAGATCCGGAACAGCTACGAACAAAAGCATTAGAGCTATCAAGCCTGCAACGTCATCGTGGCCCTGATTGGTCTGGTATTTTTGCTTCTGATAAAGCGATTTTAGCTCATGAACGTCTATCAATTGTAGATGTTAATACTGGATCTCAACCGCTTTATAATAAAGATAAAACATTAGTTTTAGCGGTTAATGGCGAAATTTATAATCATCAAGAACTCCGAAATCAGTACAAAGATCGTTATGAATTCCAAACAGGCTCTGACTGTGAAGTGATCTTAGCTTTATATCAAGAAAAAGGTATACACTGTCTTGATGACTTACAAGGTATGTTTGCGTTTATTCTTTATGATATTAATAAAGGCACCTATTTTATTGGTCGTGATCATATCGGTATCATTCCGATGTATATGGGACATGATGAAAACGGCACGTTTTACGTTGCGTCTGAAATGAAAGCATTGGTTCCGGTTTGTAAAACGATTGAGGCTTTTCCTCCTGGAAGTTACTTATCAAGTACAGAAGGTGAAATTAAAACCTATTACAAACGTGATTGGATGGAATATGATAACGTCAAAGATAATAAGACAGATATCAATGAACTTCGTGTTGCACTAGAAGAGTCTGTAAAAAGTCATCTTATGTCAGATGTTCCTTATGGCGTTTTATTATCTGGTGGACTTGATTCTTCTGTTATTTCAGCAATTACTAAAAAGTTTTCTGCTCGTCGCGTTGAAGATCATGAAAAATCAGAAGCATGGTGGCCACAATTGCACTCATTCGCGGTTGGTTTAAAAGGTGCCCCAGATCTTAAGGCTGCACAAGCAGTTGCTGATCATCTAGGTACTGTTCACCACGAAATTAACTTCACCATTCAAGAAGGTATTGATGCAATCCGTGATGTTATTTATTTTATCGAAACGTATGATGTAACAACGATTCGTGCCTCAACCCCAATGTATTTAATGGCAAGAAAAATTAAAGCAATGGGTATCAAAATGGTCCTATCAGGTGAAGGTGCTGATGAAGTATTTGGTGGTTACCTCTATTTCCACAAAGCGCCAAATGCCAAAGAGTTTCATGAAGAAACTGTCCGAAAATTAGCCGCGTTACACATGTACGATTGTGCACGTGCTAATAAAGCAATGGCTGCATGGGGCGTTGAAGCGCGTGTACCTTTCTTGGATAAAAAATTCTTAGATGTGGCAATGCGTATTAATCCGAAAGATAAAATGTGTGGTAGTAACGGTAAAATGGAAAAACACATTGTTCGTGAAGCATTTGAATCTTACTTACCAGCATCAGTGGTATGGCGTCAAAAAGAACAATTCTCTGACGGTGTAGGCTACAGTTGGATCGATACCTTAAAAGAAATTGCTGAAAGCAAAATTACGGATCAACAGCTAGAAAATGCAAAATTCCGTTTCCCATACAATACGCCAACATCAAAAGAAGCGTATATGTATCGTGAGATTTTTGACGAATTATTCCCTGTTGAAAGTGCTGCACATTGTGTACCAGGTGGCCCAACCGTTGCTTGTTCAACTGCAAAAGCGATTGAATGGGATGAATCATTTAAAAATCTAAATGATCCGTCAGGCCGTGCAGCAGTTGGTGTACATAATGATGCTTATAAAAAATAGCAATCTTAAATTTTATAAAGGGCATGATTGCCCTTTTTTATTATGTCTTGAACTAGCTAATGCTACATTCCTAAAGCTATATTCTTAAAGCCCTCCAGCATTATTAGTATATTTTCTGATAGAAAATAATTATCCCCTTATCAAAGCTGATTTTTATAATATTTGTTAAATATGTGATCTAAATTCACTTTTTTTTAAATCATATTAATTATAATCAATGTTACCTGTCACATTTAAGTCAGAAAAAGGATGAATAACGTTCATTTTAAATAAAAAGCAGTGACGTTTATCATTCATTGATTAGGAGTATGGAGTGGATAATTATAAAATTGCGATAATTAACTCAAGTAGTTTTGGAAAATATTTTCCAGATCATTTAAAACGATTAGAAAAAATTGGTGAAGTAAAGCATTTTACTTTTGATAATGATATACCAGGGAAGGAATTAGCAAAGGCTTTAGAAGGTTTTAATATTTTTATTGCTAGTGTTAGACCTTTTTTTAACAAAGATTTTTTTGATAATAAAAAAGACCCTTTGTTTTTAATTTCTCGTCATGGAATAGGTTTTAATAATGTTGATGTTGTTGCTGCAAGGGAACATGGAACGATTGTAACAATTGTACCGCCTCTAGTGGAGCGAGATGCTGTAGCCGAAAATGCAGTGACTAATTTACTTGCATTAATTAGGCAAACAGTTCAGTCACAAGCTGCAGTGAAATCAAATGATTGGAAAAAAAGAGCCTCTTTTTTGGGTATCAATGTTACGGGTAAAGTTGTTGGCGTTATTGGCTGTGGGAATATTGGAAGCCGTGTGGCAGAAATTTTTAAACACGGATTTAATGCGCGCTTACTTGTTGTAGATCCAAACGTAAATAAACAATGGGCTAATCAACATAATATTGAAATTGTTGATTTAGAGTATTTGCTAAAACATGCGGATATCATTTCTCTAAATGCTTCATTAAATGAAACTAGTTATCATATCTTAAAAGATCACCAATTTTCTTTAATGAAAAAAGGCGTTTACATCACCAATACAGCTCGAGCCGAACTAATTGATGAAAATGCACTATTACATGCATTGAATGAGGGTATTGTTGCGGGTCATGCTACTGACGTAATGTATGTCGAGCCTTCATATAACGACAATCCTCTAGTTCAGCATCCAAAAGTTCTTGTTACTCCACATACATCAGCTTATGCCATTGAGTGTTTGCAGGGTATGGGTGAGAAATGTGTCGAAGATGTAGAGAAATTTGTCAATAAGCAAGAATTACAATCAATTGTTTCTTAAAATTTTTTAAATATTATAAAAAAATCGAGGAGTTTATATATGCAAGAAATGCATGTAACGTTTCTTCAAGCAACCATTATTTCAATATGGGTTGCAATGGTAATGTCTCGGGGGCTGGGTGGAGCAACATTAACACTCAGATTCTCACCGATGATGACGGGGTTAATTGTTGGAATAGTCTTTAATGATATTTCAAACGCGATGATAATAACCGCAGCAATACAGTTAATTTATATGGGTGTGTTTTCTCCTGGCGGACAAATGCCATCAGAACCCGCAATTGCAACAGCTGTCGCTGTACCTGTCGCATTACTCGGCGATATGCAACCAGCAGCAGCGGTGGCTGTAGCCGTACCTGTTGGTTTGTTAGGATCGTATTTATACCAATTAAGATTTTTCCTCAATACAATGATTATGAAATTAACTGAACGATATGCTGACGAAGCTAACAGTTCGGGATTAACTTTATCAATTATTATCTTACCAATCATTTGTAGTGTCGCACTCTTTTTACCATTTATGTTTGTCGCACTCTATTTTGGTGCGCCAATAATTGCAGATATCATTAAATCCAATGCTGGTGGACTTGTTTTCCATGTCCTTAATGTAATTGGTGGTGGTCTTGCTGCAGTAGGTATTGCGCTAACTATTTATGTTATCGGTAAGAAAAATTACATCATTTTCTTCTTATTAGCTTACTTCATGGCCGTAATTGCAAAACCACTGAATATCACAATGGTTACCTACGCAATTGTCGGCGCTATTGTTGCGTTTATCTTTGTCCTTGCAAAGAATGAAGCGGTTAATTCTGCGGCTGAGCAACCTAGAAGTAATTCAAATAATCAAGTAGATGATGACGATTATTAATCTTTAATTGATTAATAAATTAAAAAGAGGAATTTATAATGACTGAAATCGTACAAGAAAGTATTGATCTCAAACCAGAAGCAATAACTAAAAAAGATATCACTATTGCATGGTTACGTTGGTATTATGCAAATGAAATCCCACACTCATTTGACCGCTATCTAGCCGCTTCTTTAATGTGGGGATTGATGCCAATTCTCAAAAAATTATATAAATCAAAAAGTGAGCTTTCAGCAGCTTATCAAAGACACTTATTGTTCTTTAACACTCAATTAACCTGGGGTGGCGGAACAATTTCAGGAATTATGGCGTCACTAGAAGCTGTAAGAGCAGATGAAGTTTATCAAAATAAACCGATCAGCATTGATAACGACGTTCTCTATAATACAAAAGCTGGTTTAATGGGGGCTTTAGCCGGAATAGGTGACGCAATCGACTCTGGAACAGTGCAATATATCTTTATTGCAATTGCGCTTCCTTGGGCTCAAGAAGGCCTAGCAATTGGTGCTTTATTTCCTTTCATTGCATTTGTTATCTATCAACTTTTTGTTGGGTACTATTTTGCTCAGTTAGGATTCAAATTGGGTAGAAATGCGGCTACCGAAGTGGTTGGTAATAAAATGCAAATGGTCATTGAAGGCCTGTCCATTCTAGGCCTATTCATGATGGGTATTTTAGCTGCTAACTACATAAAAGTATCATCAAGTTTGAAATTCAATTTATCCGGTAAAGAATTTGTCATCCAAGATACGTTGGATAAAATCCTACCGGGTGTATTGCCTCTTATGGTCGTGATGGGATTATATTTCTATTTTTCTAAGAAAGGGTTAAAAGTAACTCAAGCATTAGTTGGATTAACAATAATACTTGGTGTATTAGCAGCCATTGGAATTTTATAAAATTAAAAAAAATATAGAGGTTAAATTATGGGAAAAGTAGTGTTAGCGCGTGTAGATAGCCGCCTTATTCATGGTCAAGTTGCAACTAATGTCTCTAAAGCAGCTGGAGCAAATGCGTTATTTGTAGCCGATGATTACTCAGCAAATGATGAATTTACTAAAAATATTATATTAGGTGCTGGGGCAAGTACAGGACACAAAATAAGAGTATTAAAAGAAGATGGCGCGGTAAGATATTGGAATGATCGCCAGTATGATGATTTTAATGTTATTTTGATAACAAAAAATATAGAAGTTATGTATAAAATCATTAAAGCGGGTGTGCCAATAACTAATCTTAATATTGGAGGTTTACCGCTAGTACCTGGAGCAACTTCAATAATTAAAGAAGTATCGATTAATAAAGAACAACTTGATTTACTAATCGATTTACAAAACAGCTTCCCTAATATGGATATCTATTTTCAAGCGACGCCTTCGTTGAAAAAAGTCACATTAAACGAAGCGATTAAGATGTTTGAATAATATAGGTATCGAAAATATGATAGGTGTTTTATTAGTTAGTCATGGCAAAATGGCTGAAGGGATTAAAGATAGTGTATCAATGATTGTTGGAGAACAAGATAAATTTGAATCACTATCACTCAATCCAGGACAAGATATTGAACAATTAAAAGATAATTTATTTGATTGTTCAAAATCTCTAGACTCAGGGCAAGGTGTCTTAATTTTTGTTGATTTATTGGGTGCCTCGCCTTATAACGCATCAATGCGATGTTTGCCAGAATGGGAAAAATTAGGTATGAATGTCCGCGTCATTACCGGTATGAACTTGCCAATGGTAATTAATGCTGTATGTAATAGAGATTCATTATCACTACTTGATTTGGCAAAAGAGTGTGTTGAAACTGGACATGAGAATATCCAAGAAGCGATTAGCAATATGGCTAATTTTTCCAAATCTCAAAATGAAGATGATTATTGATTAAACTAACATCTTCTATAGATAATATTATTTGATAATCATTATTTTAATATTATCTATTTGTTTCGCTGTTAGTGTGACTAATATCGCACTAACAGTTTTTCTAAATTTAAATAATTATTAAAAATGGATAAATTTAAAGATCTTGTACTAAGATACTGTGTCATTTTTGGCAAAAGATTTACGTCTAAAGAAAAAATCACTTTTTTAAGAGTGATATCTAAAGAACTTACTCAATTGGGCTATATAGTTGATGCTAAATTAGCAAAATTAAAGTTAGCAACAAGACGGTATGAAAATTATTACAACGCTTATATTGGTAATTTAGATCAAGCTGAATTAATCATTTGTACCTATTATGATACTGGTATTAAAAATTTTAATTTTAATAAAAAATATGCATTCACGCCTCACTTTAGTAAATTAGGCTATTTTATAAGTATTTCGCCAATTATTTTCTTATTTATCACCTCATTGGTATTAAATTACTGGGTGTTCATACCAAAAATTCAGTCGCAGGGTTTTTTTAGTATTCCCGGCGTATCGTCTATTGTTTCGACTATTTTATTATTTTTTATTATTTTGAAATACAAAAGTGGCATTCCGAATCAAAAGAATTTTGTTTGTAACTCTTCAAGTATTATTACAATTATCAATTTAATTAATGAATTAGATAAAAAAGAAAAGAAGAAAATTGCTTTTGTTTTATATGATGATGGTAATAATGGACAATATGGCCTAAAGATGCTGGAAAGCTATGCAAAACAATTGAAAAATAAAAAATTCATATTTATTGATAGCATTGGAAATGGTGATGAATTGATTTATTTAAAACCTGAAGAGTCAAACATTCATTTAGAAAATATTGTTTTTAAACAAGGAACAATGGATATCCAATTTCCAAATTACATTATGATGACATCGGGAACAATGGATAACAGTGGTAAAATTATGATAAATAACGCTTTTAGCTCAAAAGATAATAATTTATCTGAAGAAACAATAAATAAACATACCCAGTCTCTTTTAAATGTATGTAAGTCATTGATAAATTCAAATAAAAATTAAAAGCTAGATTTTTTATTTTCCTTTTCAAAAAAATCACATCTACCAATTTTGTTAGTAGATGTGATGTTCTTATCAATGCTGAGATTTTGCACCAACTGGTAAAATTGTACGTCCATATTGTTCATTAAGCACTTCAGCCATCGCTAAATAAATAGCACTGGCACCGCAAATAATACCCTCAAAACCGGCAATATGAATGATGTCATGGTTACCACAAATGTTACCAATTGCTAATAAAGCAAATAAAACAGTTAAACTTGCAAAAACAAATTGTAATACTCGATTACCTTTTAAAGTACCGATAAACATAAATGCGGTAAAAATTCCCCATAATGCCAGGAAGATACCCACAAAAGTTGCATCAGTTGGTGCTGTTGCTGGTGATGTCGGTAAATACCAAATACCAACAAGAGCGATCCAAAAGAAACCATATGAAGTAAACGCTGTAGTACCAAAAGTATTACCTTTACGAAATTCTAAAATTCCAGCGATCACCTGTGCCAGTCCTCCATAAAAAATACCCATTGACACAATGGCCGTCATGACAGGAAAAAAACCTGCGTTATGAATATTTAATAAAATTGTAGTCATACCAAAACCCATTAAGCCGAGAGGACCAGGGTTTGCTAATTTAGTTTGTTCCATAAAGATCCTATAAATTAATTCTCATAATAAAAAAGGCGGCAATAATAAGTGTAGAGAGGTCTATAATCAAGATTTAAGAAAAAATAATTTATTTTGCCCCTTGATATTAAAAATATTGTTCCCATTTATGTGAAAACAATTACATATCTTTGTCAAAATAAGGACTTGAAATTAAATATTTAAGACTTATATACAAAGAATAAAATACAGGTTTGAGGAGAAACGATTATGGGTAAAATTATTGGTATCGACTTAGGTACAACAAATTCATGTGTTGCAGTAATGGATAACGGCCAAGCAAAAGTATTAGAAAATGCCGAGGGTGATCGCACAACCCCATCGATTATTGCTTACACACAAGATGGCGAAATTCTAGTTGGTCAACCAGCTAAACGCCAAGCAGTAACCAATCCACAAAATACATTATTTGCGATTAAACGTTTAATCGGTCGTCGTTATGAAGACGCTGAAGTACAACGTGATGTTGGCATCATGCCATATAAAATTGTTAAAGCAGACAATGGCGATGCATGGGTTGATGTTAAAGGCCAAAAAATTGCTCCACCACAAATTTCTGCTGAAGTATTAAAGAAAATGAAAAAAACAGCAGAAGATTATCTTGGTGAGCCAGTAACTGAAGCCGTTATTACTGTTCCTGCTTATTTTAATGATGCACAACGTCAAGCAACTAAAGATGCGGGTCGTATTGCTGGTTTAGATGTTAAACGTATTATCAACGAACCAACAGCAGCAGCATTAGCGTATGGTTTAGATAAAGATGTCGGTAACCGCACAATTGCAGTTTATGACCTTGGTGGTGGTACATTTGATATCTCAATTATCGAAATTGATGACGTTGATGGTGAAAAAACCTTCGAAGTATTAGCAACTAATGGTGATACTCATTTAGGTGGTGAAGACTTTGACTCTCGTTTAATTAACTATTTAGTTGATGAATTTAAACGTGAACAAGGATTCGATCTTAAAAATGATCCACTTGCAATGCAACGTTTAAAAGAAGCGGCTGAAAAAGCGAAAATTGAATTATCATCAGCACAACAAACTGATATTAACTTACCATATATCACTGCTGATGCAACTGGACCAAAACACTTAAATATCAAAGTGACTCGCGCTAAACTTGAATCATTAGTTGAAGATTTAGTTAAACGCTCAATGGAACCAGTTAAAACAGCATTAAAAGATGCAGGTCTTACTGTTTCTGATATTAAAGATGTGATTTTAGTTGGTGGTCAAACACGTATGCCAATGGTACAAAAAGCCGTTGCAGACTTCTTTGGCAAAGAACCACGTAAAGACGTTAACCCTGATGAAGCAGTAGCAGTAGGTGCTGCGGTACAAGGTGGTGTATTAGGTGGTGATGTTAAAGATGTATTATTACTTGACGTAACACCATTATCATTAGGTATTGAAACAATGGGTGGTGTAATGACTACCTTGATTGAGAAAAACACAACTATTCCAACTAAACATAGTCAAGTGTTCTCAACTGCTGAAGATAATCAATCTGCGGTAACCATTCATGTGTTACAAGGTGAACGTAAACGTGCAAGTGATAACAAATCATTAGGTCAATTTAACCTTGATGGAATTCAAGCTGCACCACGCGGTATGCCACAAATTGAAGTAACATTTGATATCGATGCTGATGGTATATTGCATGTATCAGCAAAAGATAAAAATACTGGTCGTGAACAAAACATTACCATTAAAGCTTCTTCAGGATTAAGTGAAGAAGAGATCCAAAAAATGGTAAATGATGCAGAAGCAAATGCTGATGCGGACCGTAAATTTGAAGAATTAGCTCAAATTCGTAACCAAGCTGATCATCTTGTTCACTCAACTCGTAAACAAGTGACTGAAGCTGGCGATCAATTATCAGCTGATGACAAAACCGCTATCGAAAGCGCCGTGAGTGATTTAGAAAATGCTGCACGCGGTGAAGATAAAGCAGAAATCGAAGCGAAAATTAATGCATTAATGGAAGCTTCAAAAAAATTACTTGAGTTAGCTCAACAACAAGCTCAAGCTGATCAATCTGCAAGCCAAGCAAATAGCGCAAACTCTGCTGATGATGTAGTTGATGCGGACTTCAAAGAAGTTGATGATGAGAAAAAATAAGCATTAACTAATATGTTTTTTAATGAGTTATTTCAACGAGTTTTAAACATGTAAAACATTAAACGGGCGCGAGGTAACTCAAGCCCGTTTAGTTGTTTATATAATGATTAAAGTTAAAGGTTAATTATGGCGAAGAAAGATTATTATGAAACATTAGGCGTAAGTAAAAGTGCTACTGAAGCTGAGATAAAAAAAGCCTACAAACGCCTAGCCATGAAATATCATCCGGATAAAAATCAGGATAATAAAGCAGAAGCTGAAGCGAAATTCAAAGAAGTCAAAGAAGCTTATGAAATCTTAACCGATCCACAAAAGAAAGCCGCTTATGATCAGTATGGACATGCTGCTTTTGAACAAGGTCAAGGTGGTGCTGGAGCCGGTGGCTTTGGCGGATTTGGTGGTTTTGGTGGAGGTTCAGCATTTGATGATATCTTCAGTGATTTCTTCGGTGGTGGGCGAGGACGTGGTCAGACCGCATCACGAGGCGATGATTTACAATACAACATCTCATTAACGCTAGAAGAAGCAGCAAGTGGCGTAAGTAAAGAGATAAAAGTACCAACATGGGTAACTTGTGATGTATGTCATGGACAAGGAACAGAAAAATCATCAGATGTCGTAACGTGTGATACATGTCATGGCGCTGGTGTTGTACAAATGCGACAAGGATTCTTTGCTGTACAGCAAGAGTGTCCAACCTGTCACGGTCGTGGAAAAATCGTTAAAAATCCATGTAAAAAATGTCATGGTGAAGGACGTATTCAGAAAACGAAAACACTATCTGTTACCATCCCTGCTGGCGTGGATACCGGAAACCGTATTCGACTTTCAGGCGAAGGTGAAGCGGGACTTAATGGCGCCCCAGCTGGCGATTTATACGTTCAGGTACAAGTAAAACCACATGCAATCTTTGAGCGTGATGGAACAAACTTACATTGTGAAATTCCAATTAACATTGTTCTAGCATCACTTGGTGGTGAAGTTGAAGTACCAACACTAAATGGTAAAGTCAGCTTAACCATACCAGCTGAAACTCAAACAGGTAAAATGTTCAGATTGCGTGGAAAAGGAATTAAATCATTACGCGGTAGCGCAGTAGGTGATCTATACTGCCACGTAGTGGTTGAAACCCCAGTAAACTTAACTGGCAAACAAAAAGAGTTACTAAAAGAATTGGGTGAAAGTTTCAAAGCGGACAAAAACTCAAAACACAGCCCAAAAGAAAAAAGCTTTTTTGATAAAGTGAAAAAGTTTTTTGGATAAAAAAATATGACTTAATAGCGAAGCAGGGCTTCGCTATTTTTTTGACACTCAAATAAAACTAAATGTATCTGTAAATATTGAATGTAAATTTGACCCGGTGCAGTATTTAACTTGGGTGAAATAAAAGCTAAATTAAAAGTTAAAAAAACCCAGCATAAAGCTGGGTGAAACTTATTGTCAAATAAGAAACTTAGATTTTAGTTGTAAAAGTACGAGCAATAACATCGCGTTGTTGTTCAGCTGTTAACGAGTTAAAACGAACAGCATAACCAGAAACACGAATAGTTAATTGTGGATATTTTTCTGGATGTTGAACAGCGTCTTCTAAAGTCTCACGACGAAGAACGTTCACATTTAAATGTTGACCACCTTCAACTTTAATTGTTGGTGCTACATCTAATGGAATTTCACGATATTCGATTTGACCAAGTTCAGCAGTTGGGACAACTTGATCTTCTTTATAAACTGATTTAGCAGCAACACAACGAGCTTCTTTAGTTGAATCATCTAATAACCAGAATGAGTTAAGTAGTGCTTTATTATCAGCTTTAGTAATTTGGATACCTGTAATCATTTTAAATCCTCCTAATGGATCTGGACGTTATTGTCCTAAACTATTGAGACTAATATAGCACTTTCAAAATTTGATTAAAATCAAAAAAAGCTATTAATCTGATAAGTTTTACCGTTGATTAGCTTTTTAATAACTGGTCAGTAAAAACATCAATTATATCTGGAAGTTAAAAATCAATATAGATATGCCTATTTGAAAATTTTTTATTAGGTACTGCAATGGGCAGCAACTTAGAATGTTACAAACCATTAACTTTGATGCGATATGGTTAATTTATGGCAATTTTGTGTTTAACTGAATATTTAAGAGTGTTTATTTAATATCATCCAACATTGATTAGCATTAGGCTTATTATTATTTTTAGGTATAATTATTACCAACGCAGTACTAGATAAAATAATAGTAAAGGCAAAATATGAGTAATCAATTAACCTGGAACGATGTTATTGGCTCTGAAAAAGAGAAGCCCTATTTTCAACATATCATGCAATTTGTTGCCACACAACGCGCTGAAGGTAAAACCATTTATCCTCCTCAGCGCGATGTGTTTAATGCATTTCGTTTCACTGAATTTAATAACATCAAAGTGGTAATTCTAGGGCAGGACCCTTATCATGGTCCAAACCAAGCTCATGGTTTATCCTTTTCTGTATTACCGGGAATCAAACCACCGCCATCGCTACTCAACATCTATAAAGAACTCTCAACGGATATTGACGGATTTACTATACCAAATCATGGTTACTTAGGTTACTGGGCAACTCAAGGCGTACTACTCCTTAACAACGTATTAACGGTTGAAGCGGGTCAGGCCCACTCTCATGCCAAAATAGGTTGGGAAACCTTTACCGATCATGTTATTGCCGCGATCGATAAACACTTGCAAGGCGTGGTATTTTTACTATGGGGCTCGCCGGCTCAAAAGAAAGGTCAATTTATTGATCGGCAAAAACATCATGTATTAACCGCTGTACACCCATCGCCATTATCTGCACATCGTGGCTTTTTTGGATGTAAACACTTCTCAAAAGCAAATGCGATCATCACACAGCAAGGTAAAACACCCATCGATTGGCAACCAAGATTACCGGAAAATAAATAATGAGTAAAAAACGTCGCCCTGGCTTACAAGAAATCGCCAACTTAATCGGCATCAGCAAAATGACAGTCAGTCGCTTTTTGCGAGATCCCAACCTAGTATCAGAATCACTTCGGTTAAAAATCTCATCGGCTATTGATAAATTAGGCTATATTCCAAACAAAGCGCCTGACATGCTATCTAATGCCAAAAGTTATGCTATTGGAGTGGTATTACCCTCATTAACTAACCAAGTCTTTGCTGATATTTTAAAAGGTATCGAAATGGTTACTGATGTAAAAGGGTACCAAACCATGATCACCCACACCGGATACAGTGCGGATAAAGAAGAGCTACGGGTTCGTTCATTACTCTCTTACAACATCGATGGACTAATATTAACCGAAAGAATACACAATCCGGCTACGCTCAAAATGATCGAAATATCTGGCGTACCTGTCGTTGAAATAATGGACAGTGTCTCACCCTGCATCGACATGGCGGTTGGCTTTGATAACTTCACTGCTACCAAAAATATGATTCACCACATGATAGAGAAAGGGCGACGCAACATAGTCTACTTCAGTGCAAGGCAAGATCAGCGAAGCATCATACGGCAGCAAGGTTATGAAAAAGCCATGCAAGAGGTAGGATTACCCCCTAAAACATTAGCAACCAAAGAAGCCTCATCCTATGAACTAGGCGCAAGATTTTTACACCAAATACTAAAAGAGTACCCAAGTGTCGATGGTATATTTAGTACTAATGATGATTTGGCGCTAGGCGTACTACTTGAATGTCAACGCATTGGCATTGAAATACCGAAACAGATAGCCATCGTTGGATTCCATGGACATAAAATTGGTCAATATATGAATCCAAAGCTAGCCTCAATCCAAACCCCAAGAATCGAAATGGGCAAAATTGCTGCCGAATTACTACTAAAACGTATCAATGGTGAAAAGGTCGAGCAAAAGGTTATTGACTTACCGGTTGAATACCTCGAAGGTGAAAGCTTATAAAAAATGAAAAGCGAGTATTCACATCATCAATAATAATGCCTTTATTGGGATTTCGGGTTTTCATGAATTGATAACTCTGCTATAATTACCTCTCAGTGGTTATTTATACCTACTAATTAGATCATCGAAAAATAACACTGAGGCCCCCATGAAAATTGTTGAAGTAAAACACCCTCTAGTTCGCCATAAAATCGGCTTAATGCGTGAACACGATATTAGCACAAAAGATTTCCGAGACCTTGCTAGTGAAGTTGGTAGCTTATTAACTTATGAAGCGACAGCCAATTTACCGACTGAAAAAGTCACAATTCAAGGTTGGTGTGGACCTGTTGAAGTAGAACAAATCAAAGGTAAAAAAATCACCGTTGTGCCTATTTTACGTGCTGGTTTAGGAATGATGGATGGTGTCTTAGAACATATACCTAGTGCAAGAATTAGTGTTGTTGGTTTTTATCGTAATGAAGAAACGCTCGAACCGGTCCCTTATTTCCAAAAACTAACTTCTGATATTGAAGAACGAATGGCATTAGTCGTTGATCCAATGCTTGCTACCGGTGGATCAATGGTTGCAACTATTGATCTGCTTAAAAAAGCTGGATGTAAAAATATCAAAGTACTTGTATTAGTTGCTGCGCCAGAAGGAATCAAAGTATTAGAACAAGCTCACCCAGATGTAGAACTTTATACCGCATCAATCGATGAACGGTTGAATGAAAAGGGCTACATTTTACCAGGACTTGGTGACGCCGGAGACAAAATATTCGGCACCAAATAAAATCTCAAATTTTAGACCGGTTTTAACCGGTTTTTTTATGCTTACTATTTGAATATAAATAGAGATGATTAACATTAAGTGGAATAAGAGAGGACAAAGTGTCTAAAACTATCGATAATGATACATCACAACATTCGTGGCAAGATATTTTTACCGGCGCTCAAATGCTATTTGTTGCATTTGGAGCATTAGTACTGGTGCCATTATTAACCGGCTTAAATACCAATGTTGCTTTATTCACAGCCGGATTGGGCACACTATTATTTCAACTCACCACCAAAGGAAAAGTCCCGGTATTTTTAGCATCATCCTTTGCGTTTATTGCACCGATCTCTTTTGGCGTTGCACAGTGGGGAATACCTGCCACATTGGGTGGACTCTTTGCAGCCGGTTTTGTGTTTATGTTTTTTGCCTTTTTGGTCAAAATTAACGGAAAGCACGTAATTGATCGCATTTTACCGCCAGTGGTTACCGGACCGATTATAATGGTTATCGGTCTATCACTTGCACCGGTTGCCGTCAAAATGGCAATGGGCACCGACAGTGGAATACTCGCCGAAAACTATCAATTAATTCTAATTTCAATGGCGTCACTATTAACCACCTTAATTGTAGCAATTTGGGCCAAAGGCTTTTTTAGATTAGTCCCGATTATTGCCGGTATTGTGGTGGGATATGCCTTATCTTGCATAATGGGCATAGTCAATTTTCAACCGATTATTGATGCGCCATGGTTTAAAGTACCTGACTTCACCTTTCCAGAGTTTCACTGGCAAGCAATCTTATATATGATCCCAATTGTAATTGCACCAACCATCGAACATGTTGGTGATATTATGGCGATCAGCGCAGTAACTGGAAAAGATTATACTAAAGATCCAGGCTTACAAAGAACATTGCTTGGTGATGGATTAGCCACCTCAAGTGCCGGCTTCTTTGGTGGACCGCCTTGTATCACATATGCCGAAGTTATTGGCGCGGTCACATTAACCCGTAACTTCAAAACACGAGTAATGACTTGGGCGGCAATTTGGGCGATTTTCATGTCATTTGTTGGAAAGATCGGCGCTTTTTTAAGTACGATCCCAACAGTTGTTATGGGCGGGATTATGGTGCTTTTATTCGGATCGATTGCATCAGTAGGTATAAATATATTGATCAAACATAAAGTCGATCTTTCTAGATCACGCAATATGTGTATCGTTTCATTAGTCTTAGTCTTTGGGATCGGCGGAATGATCTTTGATTTTGGATCTTATGCGCTACAAGGCATTAGTTTATGTGGCATTTTAGCGATTTTGTTAAATTTAATCTTACCAAATAAATCAACTGACTAATAAATAGCGGTTAATCATCAAATTGATCAACGGCTAAAAAAGTTACTGATTTTTACAAAAAAGTTGAGGAGCGGGGTTTTTTGGGGATCAAAATTGTGCTTTGCAATGTTGCCTCAAATAAATCATTCCGCTCTAACTGTGGTGCTTTAACCCTGTTTTTCCACCCAAAAAAGTGAGGAGCGGGGTTTTTTGGGTCTAAATTCTATTTTGAAATGTTGTCTTATATAAATAATTCTGCTTCAAACTACGGCGTTTTTTAGTAGCTGTTTTTTGCATCAAAAAAAGTTGAGGAACGGGGTTTTTAGCGTTTAAAACCCCACTTAAAAATCAATAAATTAACAAGACTTCAAAAAAATCAAATTTTCCTAAAATTAAAAATGATGGTTTTTAAGGATTTGTAAATTTGATATTTATCAATTAAACCGTAATTTAGCTAACATTATTTTAGATCTTTTAATGATCATCTTTACAATGATTAACGATCTAAAATGAAAAAATTATTGCGTCATATTTTTTCAGTCACTATACTTCGGGATCATTTTAGTTGAATAGATCAAATTTAACTAAAAAATATAAAAAAGTAAATAAATCATAAATATACTTGACAGGATTGTCGCATATGTTCTATAATTTCCAACAGGCAACAGGCAACAGGCAACATGGCCAACCTATAATTTAAATTCGCCAAATTCAAACTCCCAGCCTATTTTTTTTCATTCCAGTTTATTAATCGACGAAAATTTAAGATCGCGTAGTCGATCGTTGCGCCGATCGTTATTTCGATCATCATTTGGATCATCATTCCGATCATCTCGTCGATCATCTCTCGGATCTAAATTACGCCGACAGATCTTTTTACCGCTCGTCCTTTTGCTAATACCTTTTTATTCTAGCCATGCATTAACGGCTAAAACCTCGAATATGATTCAGGGTAATGCGCCTTATTTAACTTTTGATGGTGGTAAGACACGTGTTCTTAATATTGAAGCTTTGCTCGGTATTACGCTATCTAACGGAAAACAGTACACGACTAAAACGAATACTTCATCATCTTCAAACCCCATTGAGTTACCGGTTGCAGGTCAAAGTTTTGCTGATATAGATATGATCGTTCCAACG
>NZ_JAFNNL010000002.1:0-492621 GCF_026536805.1 Gilliamella sp. B3482
AATTACCAGAAGGCGTAGAAATGGTAATGCCAGGTGATAACATCAAAATGACAGTATCATTAATTCACCCAATCGCAATGGCAGACGGCTTACGTTTCGCTATCCGTGAAGGTGGTCGTACTGTTGGTGCTGGTGTTGTTGCTAAGGTTATTAAATAATTAAAGCAAGCACTATTTAGAAAGGGTGTCGTTTGATGCCCTTTCTTATCTAGTCTGTTTAGCAAAATGTTTTTATTAAAAAGAGCATTTTGGAAAATGGATAATATTATAAATAACATAATTATAGGTTCTATATGCTAGTAAGTAACGAGAGTCAAGATACAAGCACAGTTCTAGACAAGTTTAAATGGGTTTTGGTTCTAGTATTAATTGCGTTAATTGTTTGGGGAAATTCTTATTTCTCTGCGCCTAATGATATATATCAACCAAATACAGTTGTTCGAATCATTGCGGTTGTTGTCATTTCGCTTTTAACCTTATTTATTGCATTTACAACCAATAAAGGAAAATCATTTATAACATTTCTGCAAGAATCACGAAAAGAGTTAAGAAAAGTTGTATGGCCAACTCGTAAAGAAACAGTACAAACAACTTTATTAATAGCTGTTATTACAATTATTGTTGGTACAGCTCTTTGGGGTATGGATTCTTTGTTCCGTTCAGTCATCTTTTATTTAACATTAATAGGGCGTTAATATGAGTGAAACACAACAAAAACGCTGGTATGTGATCCAAGCTTATTCTGGCTATGAAGCACGTGTTGCACAATCATTACGTGAATATATTAAATTACATAATATGGAAGATTCTTTTGGTGAAGTTTTAGTACCAACCGAAGAAGTTGTCGAAATGAAAAGCGGTCAACGCCGTAAAAGTGAACGTAAATTTTTCCCAGGTTATGTTTTAGTTGAAATGATGATGAACGATGCAACTTGGCATCTAGTTAAAAGTGTTCCAAGAACTTTAGGATTCATCGGTGGAACATCAGATCGACCAGCACCAATAAGCCAGCGTGAAGTTGACGCTATCATGAATCGTTTACAACAAGTTGGTGATAAACCACGTCCTAAAACCCTATTTGAACCAGGTGAACTTGTTCGAGTTAATGAAGGACCGTTTGCAGACTTTAATGGTGTAGTTGAAGAAGTTGATTATGAAAAAAGTCGCCTAAAAGTATCGGTATCAATTTTTGGTCGTTCAACACCGGTTGAACTTGATTTTAGCCAAGTCGAAAAAAGCTAATATCTCAAAATACCCATATAAAAAATCACAGAATTAATTCTGTGATTTTTTTTGGCTTATTAATGTAGAACAGTATTAATAAGGCGATATCTGAATTGACTTATACTCCATGGTTTTTATCAATTCTTACCAATCGTTTTATGCCGATTCAAACTCTTCAAGTTGTTGTTGTAAATCCAACCATGCCAATTCTGACTCTTCTTGCTTACCTTTTAACTGGCTTTGTTGTAATAATAATTGTGTTAACTCACTCTTTTTATCTGCTTCATAAATAGAGGAATCGGCTAATTGCCCTTCAATCAATTTTAATTGCTTACTTAACTGTTCGAGCGTCTGTTCCTCTTTTTGTAACTGTTTTTTCAGCGGTTGCATTTGTGCTCGCCGATCGGCCTCTTTGCGTTTTTGTTCTTTACGGTCTTGTGCAGAAAGATTTTTGCTATTGTCATTATGACTATCATCTTGTTGTGGTGGCTGATTTTCCGCTTTCTGCTCGTCGGCAAGCCATTTTTGATAATCATCGAGATCACCATTAAATGGTTCAACTTTGTGATCGTGAACTAAATAAAACTCATCAGTTGTTGAACGTAGTAAGTGGCGATCATGCGATACAACAACTAACGCGCCTTCGAAATCAATAAGCGCTTCAGTTAATGCTTGGCGCATATCTAAATCTAAATGGTTAGTTGGCTCATCAAGTAACAGTAGGTTTGGCTTTTGCCAAACAATTAATGCTAAAACTAATCGAGCTTTTTCACCACCTGAAAATGTTTTTACAGGTTCATTGACTTTATCGCCATGAAAATCAAAACCACCTAAGTAATTACGCAATTCTTGTTCTGTTATTTTAGGATCAGAAAGCTTGGTTAAATGCCAAAGTGAGGATTCTTCACCACGCAAATACTCTAACTGATGCTGAGCGAAATAGCCTAATTGAATACCTTTGGCTAAATTAATATGACCTTCTTTAGGTTGTAATTCTCCCGCTAATAATTTAATTAAAGTCGATTTACCAGCTCCGTTCCGTCCTAATAAACCAATTCTCGAACCGGGAACAAGATTTAATTTAATTTTTTCAAGGACGATTTTATCTCCATAACCAGCAACCACTTTATCCATCATCAATAATGGACTTGGTAAAAATTCAGAAGGTTTAAAATTGAAATGGAAAGGATTATCCACATGTGCCGGTGCAATAAGCTCCATTTTTTCTAACATTTTAATTCGGCTTTGAGCCTGTTTTGCTTTGGTTGCTTTTGCTCTAAAGCGATCAATATAGCTTTGCAGATGGGCGACTTTTTGTTGCTGACTTTCGTATAATGATTGTTGTTGTGCCAATTTAGTTATACGTTGGTTTTCGAATGAAGAATAGTTTCCGGTATATTCAAATAAACTTTTTTGTTCAATATGAATAATTTTATTAACAAGTGGATCTAAAAAGTCTCGGTCATGAGAGATTAAAATAAGCGTTCCCTGATAATTACTCAACCATTTTTCAAGCCAAATCACTGCATCTAAGTCAAGGTGGTTAGTTGGTTCGTCAAGCAGCAGTAAATCAGAACGGCACATTAAAGCTTGCGCCAAATTTAGTCGCATCCGCCAACCGCCCGAGTAGGATTTAACCGGTAAATTGAGTTGTTCGTTAGAAAATCCTAAACCATGTAATAGTGTTGCGGCTCTTGCCCGTATTGTCCAAGCATCAATGGTATCGAGTTGTTCGTGAATAATCGCAATTTGCTCACCATTATTTTCTTGATTAGCAATCGTTAGTTTTTGTTCTAATTGGCGATATTCTCGATCCCCGTCAATAGCGTATTCAATAGCTGGAACATCTAAAGCAGGTGTTTCTTGATTAACCCAAGCAAGCTGCCATTGTGTAGGTATTGATACACTTCCAGCATCAGAGTGAATTTCGCCTTTAATTAATGAAAAAAGGGTGGATTTACCACAACCATTTTTACCTACTAATCCAACTTTTTGTTTAGGATTAATTGTTGCTGAAGCGTTATCTAAAAGCAGATTAACACCACGACGAATTTGGATAGAATCAAAAACAATCATAATATTGCCATCTATTACTCTAAAAACAAGCTATGCTAACAAAAAAAGAACTTTATGCAATACGTTTTACTGGTGATTTATCCGCATTGCATTTGAATCGAATATTTATGATTGATACGGTAAACAATGCGGAAAATGATAAAATAAGATTATTTATTAATATGTTGAATAAAAATCATATTTAATAATTAATGTAATAATTGCCTAAATATTAATATCACTTAAATTTTACTTTTTATTGCCGACAAAGCTCTGCGAATAAAAAGCCAACAGATAAGGATAAATACCAATAATCCTAGGTATTGTGGTAAATCACCTAAGTTTTTAAATATTGCCAATGGGGCATCACTTCCTCCATTAGTAATACTTATCACAATTACTACCGCTAATATAACGCCAATTAAACTTTCACCAACTATTAAGCCAGATGCAATTAATGCTGCTTTGCTATCCACTTTTTTAAATTGTATTTCTGGATCAACATTATTTTTCTTTGCGTTAGCATAAGTATAACGTTTAATAATCCAAGATAGTAATGTGCCAACAAAAATCGGTGTAGTAACACTTGGTGGTAAATAAATGCCTAATCCGACAGCAAGAGCTGGTAATCTAAATTTTGAGTTATTTTTAGCAAAAATTAAATCAGTGATGATAATTATTCCCCCTAATACTAGGCCAATAAAAATCATTGTCCAATCAAGTTTATGCGAAAAAATACCTTGTGCAATAGTTGTCATTAAAGATGCTTGAGGAGCGGCTAAAACTTGAGAAAGATCCATATCACTGCGAGGAACAGCGCCTGTAAAGCCGTAAGCGTGATATAAGGTTTCTAGAATAGGAGCTATAACTAAAGCACCCACAAAGCAACCAATTAATAAAGCAACTTGTTGCTTCCATGGCGTTGCATTGACTAGATAACCTGTTTTTAAATCTTGCAAATTATCATTTGATATACATGCTATTGCTAAAACAGTACTTGTCGTAAATAATGCTAATGCTGTTGCAAAATTCGATCCTTCAATCGTTGATAACATGCCATTAATTTCACCTAGTCCTAATAAAATAAGTGAAACAGCAATAACTGCAACTATTGCAATACCAGACATAGGACTTGCTGATGATCCGACTAAACCAGCCATATATCCACAAGCTGCAGCAACTAAAAAACCCATAATAAAAGAAAACAATACCGCACATGCAACTAATGACCAAGCTATGCCTGTAGATAAGCCACTATCAGCTATAAATGAATAAAAAGTCACGACTAAAATGACTAACATCATCCCCATAATAGAAAAAATCCATTTAGGGGATAGATCGCGTTCTGTTGTGTCTTTTATTGACACATCTGAACGTAGAGTTTTAAAAGAAATTTTCACTCCTTCAATAACTGGTTTTATTAAAGAGAGCAAAGTCCAAACAGCTGAAATAGCAATCGTTCCTGCACCAATAAAACGGATATCGTTGTCCCAAATTTGCATGGCAACTTGAGATAAAGGTAAACTTGAATCATAACCGTTGATAACTGTTAAAATCGGTATGCCAAATACCCAAGCAATAATAGTCCCAAGTAGTATTGCAATACCTGAAATAATACCAATTAGATAGCCTGCACTTAATAATGCTAAAGAAAACCCTAAGGGTATTTGAAATATTGCTTTGCCTGCTGTGAACCAATAAGCTGTATTTCCAGATAGCAGTTTAAATCCATTAGTAAATAAACTGACTAAAGAAGCAATTACGCCACCGAATAAAATATCTTTTAATCCACCATTAGCGTCATTTCCTTCTGCCTTTGACCCAGCCTTTAATATCTCGGCAGCAGCAACACCCTCAGGGTAAGGTAAATCGCTTTTTACTACCATGACATGTCGAAGCGGTATAGAAAATAACACACCTAACATACCACCAGCCAAACATACAGCAAAGGTTAACCAAAATGGGAAATCATGCCAGTATCCCATCATTAATAAGCCCGGAATAACAAAAATGATTGAAGATAATGTCCCTGCAGCAGAAGCTTGCGTTTGAACCATATTATTTTCTAAAATGGTTGAATTAGGGAAAAACCGCAAAATCGCCATAGAAATTACAGCTGCAGGAATTGCAGATGAAAAAGTTAAACCGACCTTTAAGCCCAGATAAACATTTGATGCAGTAAAAATCATTGTTATCAGTGCACCAAGAATAATACCTCTAAATGTAAGTTCTCGTAGTTTATTCATATTTTTAGTGTTTTTTAAGTTTAAATTAAATGTATTATATACTTAATTGTGTGTTTTGAGTGTAAATCTGTGTGATTTTATTGTTTTTAAATTTTTATCCATTGTTTTTAAATGGAAATATTTTTATTAAATTTTGGATGCTTACTATTTAGTTATTAAAACATTACTATTTTGTTTTGATACAATGTTATTTAACAATTACTACTTTGTGAGAAATATCGTGAACCAATTAGAACGTTTACAAGCTATTACTAAACAATTACGTAATCCAATTAAAGGTTGCGAATGGGACAGTAAGCAAACTTTTGAATCATTAAAATCATATACTCTAGAAGAAACTTATGAAGTCTTAGATGCCATAGAAAAAAAAGATATGGCTGAACTTAAAAATGAACTGGGTGATCTACTGTTTCAGATTGTTTTTTATGCTGACTTAGCAAATGAACAAGGTTTATTTAATTTTGATGATATCTGCCTCTCTGTTGCTGATAAGCTGATTAGTCGTCATCCCCATGTCTTTTCAAATGATACTACTGTTAAGCCAAATTGGGAACAACTTAAGCAACAAGAACGTGATAAACGAGCACAATATTCACTATTAGATGATATTCCCACCGCCATTCCAGCATTAATGAAAGCTGAAAAAATACAAAAACGCTGTGCATCAGTTGGATTTGATTGGGTAGAGTTAAAACCTGTTATTGATAAAGTTAAAGAAGAGCTTAGCGAAGTGGAAGAGGAATTGAATAAAACCGCACAAGATCAATCCAAAATTGAAGAAGAGCTTGGCGACTTATTTTTTGCCACCGTTAACTTAGCCAGACATTTAAAAGTTAAATCTGAGTTATGTTTACAAAATGCCAATAACAAGTTTATAAGGCGTTTTAAGCAGGTAGAATTATTACTTAAACAAAAAAATCACAATTTAATTGATGCAACACTTGAAGAAATGGAAGATGCATGGCAAATTGTCAAACAATCTGAACAATTATCTAGCGAAGTAAATCAAAATGACTGAACAAAAAAATGAATTATATCAAGAAATCGAAGCATGGGCACAAAATGCCATTTTACATAGCCCAACGTGGAGTATTAACCAGCTCGATTATTCCGAAAAAAGTATTTCTGTTGTTGAAATTATTATTGGTGAATTAGCTGATAAAAATTTTAGTATCCCTGAAGAACAGCTTAATATGATTGCTCAAGAGTATGGTTGTTACTTATTACTGACAGCCCAAAAATTATACGGCGGTGAGTTTTATTGGAATGAAGAACTTGAACAACCGATGTTAATTTGTTGTGAACCACAAGCAGCTATCGTGTTATTAACTTGGAATAAAGTCAAAGGGCGCCTTTTAGGGGATGAAGCTGATCATCTAGCCTTTTTCTTAGAAGGGTTTGCTGAGGCGACTAAAAATCCTGAAAATGGTTCTCAGATTGTCTATTTATAACCAAATAATACAATAACTAAAGGTTATTCGTTGATACAATTTCATGGTATCAGCTAATAGTCATTAATGCCAATTATCAAAGTGAATATGCATTGGCGATTTCAACCCGATAAATGACGATATTTAGGTTGTAATCAATAAACGTTATGGTTTAGGCAGATCAATAAATATTAAGTAATAAGCCTTACTCCCACTCAGTAGGGAATGGAAATAAGGTTTACTTAGTTAATCACTTTATACTTCTAAGTAATCTAAAATCCCTTCTGCCCCTTTGCGACCTTCGCTAATGGCAGTCACCACTAAATCCGATCCTCTTACCGCATCACCACCAGCAAAGATTTTTGGATGGCTGGTTTGGTAACCTTTGCTTTGTGGTGCGATTATGCGCCCTCTATCATCAAAATCAACACCATGTTCGGCTAACCACGTCATAGAATGAGGTTTAAAGCCAAATGCCATTACAACTGCATCTGCCGGAAGTACAAATTCCGATCCTTGAATTATCACCGGAGAACGACGACCTTTCGCATCAGGTTCGCCAAGCTCCGTTCTTACCATTTTTACACCAGTAACATGACCGGCATCATTGATTTCGATGCTCAGAGGTTGTACATTGAATTGGAATTGTGCGCCTTCTTCTTTAGCATTTTTAACCTCGCGTTTAGAACCCGGCATATTAGCTTCATCACGGCGATAGGCGCAAGTCACTTCAGTTGCACCTTGACGTATAGACGTTCGAACGCAATCCATTGCTGTATCACCACCACCTAATACCACGACGCGTTTATTTTTCATATCGACATAAGGCGCATCATCAGTTTGTTGGTGTTGCATAATATGTTTGGTATTAGCAATTAAAAATGGTAGGGCATCATAAACACCATCGGCATCTTCATTTTCTAGGCCTGCACGCATTGATTGATAAGTACCAGTACCAACAAAAACTGCATCAAATTCATTGATGAGATCGGCTAATTGTACAGTTTTACCCACTTCAGTATTAAGGCGAAACTCAATTCCCATTTCGGTAAAGACATGTCTGCGGTGAATTAAGACTTCTTTATCTAATTTGAAAGCAGGAATACCAAAAGTTAATAGGCCCCCAATTTCCGGATGACGATCAAAAACAACTGGTGTAACACCATTACGTACTAAGACATCAGCGCAAGCTAATCCAGCAGGGCCTGCACCAATAATTGCGACTCTTAGTCCAGTTTTTTCAACGTTAGATAGATTTGGTTTCCATCCCATTTTAAAGGCTTCATCAGTAATATAACGTTCAATACTGCCAATAGTTACGGCTCCAAATTCAGCATTTAAAGTACAGGAACCTTCACAAAGACGATCTTGCGGACAAACTCGTCCACACACCTCTGGTAGACTATTGGTTTGGTGAGATAGCTCAACCGCCTCTAAAATCTTCCCTTCATTAATTAATTTTAACCAATTTGGGATATAGTTATGTACTGGACAGCGCCATTCACAATAAGGATTACCACAAGCCAGACAACGATCTGCTTGTGCTTGAGATTGCGAGGCTGAAAAGCCTTCATAAATTTCAACAAACTCAATTTTACGGACGTTTAGCGATTTTTTAGGCGGATCAACACGTTGTAAATCGATAAACTGATAAACATTTTGACTCATATCGTGTTTTCTCCTTACTGTGCTTGCACACGTAGCTCTGCTGAAGAGCGACTACGGTGACCTAATAACGCTTTAACATCACTAGATTTTGGTTTAACTAAAACAAATTGTTTCGCAAAATCTTCCCAATTAGCTAATATCTCTTCTGCCCAAGATGAGTGAGTAAGCTGTGCGTGTTCCATGATTAAACCACGTAAATGTTCTTCATGAATCGAGTGGTCAGCTACATTTAACATTTCCACCAACTCTTTATTAATACGCTTATGCAAATCACCATCGGTATCTAAAATATAAGCAAAACCACCAGTCATACCAGCACCGAAGTTTACGCCAGTTTTTCCTAAAACACAGACAATTCCGCCCGTCATATATTCGCAGCCATTATCACCAATGCCTTCAACGACACTTATGGCTCCAGAGTTACGCACAGCAAAACGCTCACCCGCCCGACCAGCAGCAAATAATTTACCGCCAGTTGCGCCATATAAACAGGTATTACCAGCAATGGTTGCTTCATGGCTCAAAAATGCAGAACCTTGTGGTGGACGAATGACAATGCGACCACCAGCCATGCCTTTACCAACATAGTCATTAGCATCCCCTGTAAGGGTTAAATCCACACCACCAGCATTCCAAACGCCAAAACTTTGACCAGCAGTACCATTGAAGTTCAACGAAATAGGGGAGGTAACCAAGCCTTGATCGCCATATTTTTTAGCAATATAACCGGATAAAGTGGTACCAACAGAGCGATCTGTATTTTGAATGTCAAAGTAGAAACTTTTAGTTTGACGATTATCAACCGCATCTTGTGCTTGAGTTATGATCTCTTTATTAAGCACACCTTTATCAAATGGTTTGTTATCTTCAATACAGTGAACTGGTTTGCCTTCAATAGGTGATGCTGTTTTAAGTAAACTTGATAAATCCAGTTTTTGCTGTTTTGCAGTAATACCATCTAGTTCAATAAGTAGATCAGTACGACCGATTAAATCAACAATTTGTCTAACACCAAGTTCAGCCATAACTTCTCGAGTATTACGCGCAAGAAAACGGAAGTAGTTCATCGCTTTTTCTGGCAATCCATGATAATGTTCGCTACGTAATTTTTCGTCTTGAGTGGCCACGCCGGTTGCACAGTTATTTAGGTGACAAATACGGAGGTATTTACAACCCAATGCAACCATTGGCCCAGTACCAAAACCAAAACTTTCAGCGCCTAGAATTGCAGCTTTTACAATATCTGCCCCGGTTTTTAACCCACCATCAACTTGCAAACGTATTTTATGACGTAACCCGTTAGCAACTAATGATTGCTGGGTTTCAACCAAGCCAAGCTCCCAAGGGGAACCCGCATATTTAACTGATGTTAATGGGCTGGCACCAGTACCACCGTCATAACCTGAAATGGTGATTAAATCTGCATATGCTTTAGCAACCCCTGTTGCGATAGTGCCTACTCCTGGTTCAGAGACTAATTTAACCGAAATCATTGCAGTTGGATTAATCTGTTTCAAGTCAAAAATCAATTGAGCTAAATCTTCAATTGAATAAATATCGTGGTGTGGTGGAGGTGAAATTAATGTTACCCCCGGCACAGAAAAACGTAATTTTGCAATATAAGGGGTGACTTTATCACCAGGTAATTGTCCTCCCTCACCTGGTTTTGCGCCTTGGGCTACTTTGATTTGAATAACATCGGCACTCATTAAGTAGCCTGGTGTAACACCAAATCGACCAGAAGCCACTTGTTTGATACGTGATACTTTTATCGTGTTGTAACGAGCGGGATCTTCTCCACCCTCACCAGAATTAGAAAAACCACCTAATGTATTCATTGCTTCAGCTAATGATTCATGCGCCTCTGGGCTTAAGGCACCGATTGACATGGCAGCGGAGTCAAAGCGTTTAAACAATGATGATTCTGGTTCAACTTCATCAAGCGAAATAGCCGCGTTTTCAGGAGGATTTAGTTTTAATAAATCTCGTAGAGTTGCTGGTGGTCGATTATTTACAATATCCGCATAACGTTGATAATCTTCATAATTACCTTCATTAACTGCTTTTTGTAGTGATTGCACCACATCTGGATTATAAGCGTGGTATTCACCACCATAAACAAATTTGAGTAATCCACCTTGTTCTAATGGTTTACGTCGTAACCATGCTTTTTTAGATAAATTAAACTGATCTTGAGCAAAGTCCTCAAAATTGGCACCACTGATACGGCTAGTTACACCTTGGAAGCATAGCTCAACGACTTCTTCATGGAGACCAACTGCTTCAAATAGTTTAGAGCAACGGTAAGAAGCGACTGTTGAAATCCCCATTTTTGACATAATCTTATATAAGCCTTTATTAATACCATTACGGTAATTAATAATCGCTTCACGGTAAGATTTATTCATCGTACCATTATCGACCATTTGCGCTAAAGTTTCATAAGCTAAGTATGGATAGATTGCAGTTGCGCCAAACCCTAGCAAGACTGCAAACTGATGCGGATCTCGACAGCTTGCGGTTTCAACAATGATATTGGCATCACAGCGTAGATTTTTTTCAACTAGACGTTGTTGCACTGCGCCAACAGCCATTGGGGCTGGAATAGGTAAGCGATCTGGCGCTATATTTTTATCAGATAGGATTAGTAGTACAGTTCCTTCACGTACTTTTGCTTCGGCATCACCACATAATTGTTCAATTGCATCACGTAAGCTACCATCAATTTCATAAGTGATGTCAAGCGTTTCAGATTTGTAGTAGCGTGATTCTAAGGTCGTTAATTGTTTAAAATCCGAATGAACTAATACCGGGTATTTAAAAGCAACTCGATGAGCTTGACCTTCAGCTTCAGCAAACACATTCATTTCACGACCAATGCTCGTTGATAGCGACATCACGTGTGCTTCACGCAATGGGTCGATAGGTGGGTTAGTTACCTGAGCAAATTTTTGTCGGAAGTAATCATAAATTAAGCGAGGACGACTTGATAATACCGCAAATGGCGTATCATCGCCCATAGAGCCTGTTGCTTCTTGACCATTTTCACCTAAGACTCGAATACACTGGTCAAGTTCTTCACTGCTATAACCAAATTGTTTTTGGTAAGTAGCTAGTAAAGTATCGTCATAATCACGAGAGCCGATATCATCATCAGGAAGATCTTCAAATGGAATCAGTCGTTTTACATTCTTAGCCATCCATTCTTTGTACGGATGACGTTTTTGTAAATCGTTATCCGTTTCTGACGATTGTAAAATGCGACCTTCTTCAGTATCAATCACTAGTAATTCACCGGGGCCAACACGTCCTTTGGTCACTACTTCATCTGGTTGATAATCCCAAATACCAATTTCGGATGCACAAGTAATTAGTTTGTCAGTGGTAATCACATAACGTGCAGGGCGAAGGCCATTACGATCTAAGTTACAAGCGGCATAACGTCCATCGGACATAACGATACCTGCAGGGCCGTCCCACGGTTCCATATGCATAGAGTTGAAATCAAAAAAAGCACGGAGATCTTCATTCATATCCGGATTGTTTTGCCATGCAGGAGGTACAAGTAAACGCATAGCACGAACAATATCCATACCGCCTACTAAAAATAATTCAAGCATATTATCTAGCGAGCTTGAATCCGAGCCTGTAACATTAACAAACGGCGCGGCATCTTGTAAATCGGGTATAAGTGGCGTTTTGAATTTGTAAGATCGCGCTTTAGCCCATTGCCGATTACCCTCGATAGTATTAATTTCACCATTGTGGGCTAAATGTCTAAATGGTTGAGCAAGTGGCCAACGCGGTACGGTATTGGTTGAAAAACGTTGATGGAATAAACAAATAGCTGTTTCCATACGAATATCAGCCAAATCTAAATAGAATCTAGGTAAATCTTTAGGCATACATAAGCCTTTATAGATATTGACCTGATTTGAAAAACTACATACGTAAAACGTATCATCTTGCACACGTTTTTCTATGCGGCGTCGTACCATATATAAACGACGCTCTAAATCAATTTTTGTCCATCCAGCAGGGGCATTAACAAAAACTTGTTCGATTCTTGGTAGTGATGACAGGGCGATTTCACCCAGAACGCTTTTATCAATTGGTACTTCACGCCAACCTAAAATAGATAGAGTTTCTTCGGCTAGCTCTTCTTCTACAATATCACGGCTTGCTTGGGCTTCGGCTTCATCTTGGCTTAAAAATAGCATGCCTACAGCATAGTTTGTTGCCAAACGCCATCCGGCATCTTCTGCGACAACTCTAAAAAATCGATCTGGTTTTTGCATTAAAAGCCCGCAGCCATCGCCCGTTTTACCATCGGATAAAATGGCACCACGGTGTTGCATTCGAGCAAGTCCGTGGATTGCAGTACGCACCACTTTGTGACTTGGTTGCCCTTCTATATGAGCGATTAAACCAAATCCGCAGTTATCTTTCTCATGATGCTGGTTATATAACATATCATTGCCTCTAATTCATCGTTATTATTTTTTGAGAAGATATAGGCATTAATCCCATAATAGGTGTGAAGGTAATTAAAAATAGGTTTTTGGTCAAATAAATATTACTTATAAGTCAATCTTTTAATAACTCAGTCTATATTTATTAATGAAGCTAATATCTCATATTAACTATTTGTTTATACTATAATTAAAATTTAATAGAGACAAAAGTTTCAGAAATTGGTTTTTTTCTCATAATAATAATTAATATTTGATTAAAAAAAAGTTGAGGAACGGGGTTTTTGAGCATCAAAATTGGCGATTTTTACACATTTTTTCAAGAATGAGTGAGTTAGAATCGCTACTCTTATATAATAGATAATCTTTATTATGGGGTAATAGGTCTTATATGCAAAATAAAATTACAATTATTGGTGCGGGTGCTGCTGGGCTTTTTTGTGCCGGATTATTAGGACAAAAAGGTTATGATGTAACTGTTATTGATAATGGTAAAAAATTAGGACGCAAAATTTTAATGTCTGGTGGTGGTAAATGTAATTTTACCAACCTTAACGTAGAATCAACCCATTATATTTCAGAAAATCGTCATTTTTGTAAGTCTGCATTAAAGCGCTTTACTCAATGGGATTTTATTCAACTGGTTAATCAATACAGTATTGCCTATCATGAAAAAGATCATGGACAGTTATTTTGTGATAATTCAGCGCAAGATATTGTTGATATGCTTGCCCAAGAGTGCCAAAAGGGGCAAGTTAAATTCATGTTAAACACTCAGCTTGAAGATGTTGAGGCTGAGCAGCAAGGATTTAAATTATCGACTTCACAAGGTTTTGTTCATACTGATAAATTAATTGTAGCAACTGGTGGGCAATCTATGCCAGCACTAGGTATGACCGCTATCGGATATAAAATTGCCGAAAAATTTTCGATTCCTGTTGTGCCCGTAAAAGCAGGGTTGGTGCCATTTACCTTACATAAACCTTTGCTAGAAGTATTATCCACTTTGTCGGGCATTGCCGTGCCGGTTGAAGTATCTAATGAACGAATATCTTTTAAAGAGAATTTGCTGTTTACTCATCGAGGATTATCTGGACCAGCGATTTTACAAATCTCTAGTTATTGGCAAGCAGGTGACGCCATTACCATTAATTTGTTACCAGACGTAAGCTTTGAAGGTGATTTTCAACTCTTGTTAGAAAATAATCGCAATCAAAGCATTAAAAATTGTTTGGCGCAAATATTACCGAAGCGGTTAATTGAAGCTTTGATGCAATTAAATTTGATAGCCGATTTAACCGTTAAGCAGTTAACGCCGACTCAGCAGCAAGTGCTTTACCAAACATTAACTAGGTGGATGGTTACACCGAATGGAACGGAAGGCTATCGTACAGCTGAGGTAACTTTGGGTGGTGTGAGCTGTGATGCTTTATCGTCAAAGACGATGGAGGCGAAAAATCACCTCAATCTCTATTTTATTGGTGAAGTTGTTGATGTAGCTGGTTGGCTAGGTGGTTATAATTTCCAATGGGCTTGGAGCAGTGCATTTGCTTGCGCGCAAGCCTTTGATTAATTATCAATTACTCCCATATGTATATCATATTTCTTAACTTTATATTGTAAGGTGGTTCGCGAAACATCGAGTAATTTTGCCGCTGTAATAATTTTCCCATTGGCCTGATTTAATGCATCAATAATAAGTTGCTTTTCATAATTTTCGACTTGTTCGGTAAGATTACCAGTTATTTCGCTGGTAGTCGGTTTTTCAAGCTTGGCTTCATCTTGTGAATAAGGGCTATGAAGGTCAAATAATTCTTCATCCAGAATAATCTGCTGCAATTCTCCTGGCTCATTTTGTAAAACCATACTACGGACAATAGCGTTTTCTAGCATTCGCACATTACCTGGCCAAGGCGCTGACATAAGTTGCTGTAATGCATGTTCACTAATACCAGTAATCACAACGCTTATATCAGTTTTATGTTTATCAATAAAGTATCTTGCCAATACAGGAATATCTTCTTGTCTTTCGCGTAGTGCTGGCAGTTTAATTAATCCGACATTTAATCGATAAAATAGATCACTACGCATTTTGCCGGTTTTTAACAAATCGGCTGGTGATTCATTCATAGCTGCAACAATTCGAACATCAGCATGTTGCTCTTTATTCCCGCCTAGTGGCCAATAGGTTTTTTCTTGTAAGAATCGTAACAGTTTGCTTTGCATTTCAAGTGGCATCGCGTTAAGTTCATCAAGAAATAACGTACCACCATTAGCAAGTTCAAGATAACCTTGGCGATTTTCAGCTCCAGTAAACGCTCCTTTGACAGTCCCGAATAAAGTACTTTCAATCAATGTTGTAGGCAAAGCGCTACAGTTAAGTGAAATAAACGCTTTATCACGGCGTTGGCTAGTTTGGTGAATTAATCTAGCAAATAGCTCTTTCCCTGTGCCGGTTTCGCCAACAATTAATACTGGCACATCATTACTACCTAAAATATTAGTTTGGTCGATCACCTGTTGCATTTTTTTTGAAGCAAAAACGATTTCTGGTAATGGTTGTTCTTTATTTTGATATAATTTTCTATTAAGACTGAATACCTGATCTTGCAGTTGTCTAACATTAGATAAATTACGACCAATTTCAACCGCGCCAATAATTTCTTTTTTGTGATTATAAAGAGGAACCGTTGTATGTTGATAATCAACTAATTTGCCCACATGATTATAATAGGTTTGATAGGTATCTTGATATTCTTTACCATGTAAAGCTTGTAGCATAGTACTATCTTCTTTTTTCAAATTAGGGTAAACTTTAAGCATTGGTTTACCTATGGCTTGTTCCATTGGATAGCCATCAAGTTCTGCACTTTCCTGATTGTAGTAAATATATTTACCTTCTTTGTCAATAATAGCCATAGGCTGATGTATTAGATCAAAAAAATGTTTAAATATTTCCAATGCTTGTAATAATTCAGGATCAATTATCATGATACTAAAACCTTTTGAAAGTTGGATTCTTACTAAGTATAGCGAGCGTTAATTTAAATATCTTTCAATTATTACTAAAAAAAGTGACAAATTTTTGTCATAAAAACATATTTTTTACTAAATGACTAATATTAAATTTGTAATTATTCTGTTAAACAATTGATTGTTTGTGTTTTTTTAAGTTGGCACGTTGATTGCATTGTAAGTGAGTAATCTTTTTACTTACCTTTTTTATGTACTAATTAACTGGAGGTCATATGTCCGACACAATTATGTCAAATTATAACAAAATACGCACAGATCTTATAACTAAAGATCGTCGTTTCAGTGCTCAAGGCGGCAAACTTTGTTTTGATGGTGTGAATTTGGAAGAATTAGCAAAGAAATATCCAACACCTTTTTACGTATTTTCTGAAAAAGAAATTGACCGTAATATTCAGGAGATCAAAGATTCGTTTAAAGCTCATCCAAATACTAAGATTTTCTATGCGTCAAAAACATGTTCAGTAATGGGTGTGCTTAAAGCGATTAAAGATGCGGGTATCTATGCAGAAGCTAACTCAATGTTTGAAGTTCGTAAATGTTTAGAAATCGGTTTCCCAGGTAGCCAAATTGTTTTCAACGGTGTGGTTAAAAAACCGGTTGATTTAGAATTTGCTATCCAAAACGATCTTTACATCATCAACGTAGATAGCCTATATGAGCTTGATATTATTGATGAGATTTCTCGACGTTTGAAAAAAGTTGCAAATGTTTGTGTGCGTGTTGAACCAAATGTACCGTCAGCAACTCACGCAGAATTAGTAACCGCTTATCACGCTAAATCTGGTATCGACTTAGAACAAGCTGAAGAGACTTGCCGTCGTATTCTTGAAATGCCTTATGTTCATTTACGTGGTTTACATATGCACGTAGGGGATCAAGTACCAGAAGCAGAACCTTTTGCCAAAGCAACCAAAGTATTAGTTGATGAATCACGCCGTCTAGAAGAAGTTCTTGGCATTAAATTTGATTTAATCAACGTTGGTGGTGGTATTCCTGTTCCATATAAATATGATGAAGAAAATGGTAATCCATTAGAAGACAATATGTATGCTGGTATTACTGCACAAGATTTCGCCGATGCGGTAATCAGTGAAGTGCATAAATGGCGTACTGACGTTGAAATTTGTATCGAACCTGGTCGTAAAGTAACCGGTTCTGCTGGTGTGCTATTAACTGAAGTTGCTTGTGAAAAACGTAAAACTAATTACGATTTAGACGGTAACATCGAAGAACATGTTGAATGGAAATTTGTTGATGCGGGTTATAGCGTATTATCTGACAGTCAACACTTTGATTGGTTCTTCTATGTTTATGATGCATCAAGAATCACTGAGCAACATGATGAGTACATTAAATTAGCGGGTCCATTATGTGACGGTGGTGACTATTTCCATGTGGGTGTTAAAGGTGAAGAATTCTTATTACCTAAAGACACACAAATTGGCGATATCATTGCTTTCCTTGATGCCGGTGCTTATACCATCGAAAGCCAAACAGTTTATAACAACCGCCCACGTACTGCTGTTGTTATGATTGATAAAGAAGGCAAAGATCGATTGATTCGCCGTGAAGACACTTACGAGGATATGGTTGGATACGACGTGTATTAATCATGAACTGGCTGGGGCAATAACTGCCCCAGTTGTTATTATGTGAGGTTATTATGAGTGATTCTAAAGATTCAAGTTTACTTGGTATTAAAGACATTGTGTTTATGAATGTCATTGCAATATTGAGTTTACGTCAAATTCCTAATGTTGCTCCTTACGGAGCGTCAGCAATGGTGCTTTGGCTACTTGCTGCATTTTGTTTGTTTTTTCCATTAGCCATGGTTTGTGGTGAGCTTTCAACAGGCTGGCCAAAAGATGGTGGGATCTTTGTATGGGTAAAAGAAGCATTTGGTAAACGTGTCGGTTGGATAGTGGTTGTTTGCTTCCTGTTTTCATGTGTGCTTTTCTTCCCATTAATGTTGCAGTTTGGTTTTACTGCAATTGGTTATATGTTTAGCCCTGAACTTGCTCAGAATCAGGTATTTATTGGTGTTGGCTCCATGGCAGTATTCTGGATCTTAACGTTAATGAATATCAAAGGCATGAAATGGACTAAAATCATTAACAGTGTTAGTGCATGGTTAGGTGTATTTATTCCTGCTGCTATTATCGTGTTATTAGCTATTGTATGGTTAATGACTGGTCATCCAATGGCAACTGATTATAGCCATGTTAGTGATTGGATTCCGGATTTAAGTAGCTGGGATACTATTGTATTTTTATCAAGCATGATGTTTGCTTTTGCAGGGCTAGAAGTTGCACCAATGATCGCTGGTCGTACTCGTGATCCACAACGTGACTTCCCTAAAGCGATGGCGGTATCTGCAGTTGTTATCGTTGGTATCTATATGATTGGTACTTGGGCAATTAATACCTTATTACCAGCTGCTGATACTGATATTGTTGCCGGTGTAATGCAAGCGATGGAAGCTGCTGCTAAAGAGCTACACATGCCTTGGTTATTACCAGTAATGGCAATTTGTTTGTTCTTTGGTGCATTAGGTCAAATTAACTCATGGTTAGTTGGTCCTATCTATATGTTACAAGAAGCATCAAAAGAAGATAACTTACTTGGTGAACGTATTGGTCGATTACATCCTGTATATCAAACACCAGCATTTGCTTTAGTTATCCAAGCAATAATTGTAACGGTACTTTGTTTCTCAACATTCGTATCACCAAGTATTGCTGCTGCATATTGGATGTTAACTGCATTAACAACCATTTGTTACTTTATTCCTTATTTAGTGATGTTTATTGCGTACTATCGCTTACGTATTACTCAACCAGATGTACCACGTAGCTTCAAGATTCCTGGTAAAGTTTTACCAATTATTTTACCTGGTTTAGGTTTCTTATCTACGCTATTTGCGGTGATCTTAGTCTTTATTCCACCAGCACAAATTGATATGGGTGGATATGTTGAGTACATCGCTAAAATTGTTGGTGGTGCAGTGCTTGCAATTGTGTTAGCTGAATGGATATACCATCGCGCACAAAGACGTAACCGCTTGCAATAAGATATAGAGGAGTAAATTTATGTACAAACCTATATTGGAAATTGATTTAGGTAAATTAAAAGACAATGCCCGTGTTGAAAAAGAGCTTCTTGCTAAACACGGCATTGAAGTGATGGCGGTAAATAAAGTCTTTGATGGCTGTGTTGAAACCGCCAAAGCGGTGCTTGATGGTGGTATTGATGTTATTGCTGAATCAAGGACCTACAATTTGAAGAAACTTAAAGATGCTTTAAATTGTAAAACTTGTTTATTACGTAGTCCTTGTTTAAGTGAGATCAGTGAAGTAGTGAAATACGCAGATATTAGCTTAAACAGTGAAAAACAAGTTATCCAAGCACTTTCTGATGAAGCGGTAAAACAACAAAAAGTCCATCAAGTACTTTTAATGTTTGATATGGGCGATTTACGTGAAGGTATTTGGTTTGAACATGTCGATGATATCATCGAAACAGTCAAACTAATCTTATCTTTACCGGGTGTTGAGCTTTATGGGCTTGGGACTAACTTCAACTGCTATGGTACTGTTCTACCAACTGTTAAAAATGGTGTGGATTTTTTACACATAGCGCGTAAAGTAGAAGAAGCTTGTAATATCAAGATCAAGTATCTATCAGCTGGTAATTGTACAAGTTACCATCTGCTTGATAAAGGGATCTGGCCAGAAGGGCTTAATCACATTCGAATTGGTGGTTTACATGAGTTTGGTATTGAGTATGTGGATATGAAATATCTTGATGAGTTTCATCACTCAAACAAACCTGTAGAAAAAGCTTGTAGTGACATGTATAAATTGTATGCACAAATCATCGAGCTTAATAGTAAACCAACCGTTCCTGTTGGAGAATTAGGTGTTGATGCCTTTTTGAACAGTAAAACTTTTGTTGATCATGGTACTCGTAAACGCGCGCTTCTCGCTTTTGGCCGTCAAGATGTGCCAGCAGAAAGCTGTATACCGATTAATGACAACATTACGGTCTTAGGTCAAACCAGCGATCATACTATTGTTGATATTGAAGATGTTTCTGAAACATTACGTGTTGGCGATATGATTGGGTTTGAGCTTGATTATACAGCCCTACTTATGGCTTGCCAAACCAATGGTGTAGAAAAACGGTTTGTTTATTAATATCTATCAGCTGCTGGGCAACCAGCAGCTATTATTGATTACTAGGCGGTTTACATGGCAACATCAGAATCTCAAGAAAGTCCTTATCCCAGTACCTTAAAGAAAAACTTAAAAAATCGTCATTTATTGATGATTTCGTTAGGTGGCTCAATAGGAACTGGATTATTTATTGGTATTGCAGCACCACTTAGCACGGTTGGACCATTAGGAACGATTATCGCATATCTACTTGCGGGTAGTATTATGCTGTCGACCATGCTTTGCTTAGGTGAACTTTCTTGTGCATTCCCACATGCGGGTTCTTTTCAGCATTATGCACTAATGTTTATTCCACATCCTATTTGGAGTTATACCATTGGCTGGTTATATTGGTTAAGCTGGGTACTGTCTATGGCTGCTGACTTAACTGCAGCTTCGATGATCGCTCACCAAGTTTTTTCCTCTATTCCCATCTATATTCTTAGTCTAATTATTTTAACCGTTATTACTTGTGTCCATTTAACGTCTGTTAGAGCTTTTGGCGAAAGTGAATACTGGTTTTCAACGATAAAAGTATTGGCCATTATTGCATTTATAGCTGTTGGTATTTATTTACTCTATCATCAATATAATCAAACACATGTATTACCAACACTTAAAACCGAACAAGGTTGGTTTCCTAGTGGATTTTTATCAATTTTTGTTTGTATGACAATTGTTACTTATTCATTTCAGGGCGTCGAATTAATTGGTAGTGCAGCTGGTGAAGCGCAATCACCTCAAAGCGTATTGCCAAAAATTATCACTGGTGTGGCTTTTCGTATTATCTTGTTTTATGTGTTAGCGATTGAGGTGTTAGCACTAGTTTACCCTTATGGAGCAACCCATAATGAAATTAGCCCATTTGTTTGGGTATTCAATAAAGCCGGGATTACCTTTGCTTCATATGTGATGCTATTTGTTATCTTTTGTGCTGCAATATCGGCCGCTAATTCGGCTGTTTATGCCAGCTCGAGAATGCTATGGTCGATGGCTCAGGATGATTTAGCACCAAAATACTTTTCAGAAGTCAATAAACGAGGCGTGCCAACTAAAGGAATATTATTTATCGCAATTATTGCGTTAGTTTCGCTGTTTTCTAAATATATTGCTGCTGAAAAATTATACCTCTATCTGGTAGCGAGTACTGGACAAGTTGGTTGTTTTGCTTGGATTATTATTGCTTGGTGCCAATATCAATTTCGTAAGGGAGTGAATGAAGGCAAATACTCTAAAGATATGATCAAATTTAAATCTCCGCTATTTCCTTGGTTAGCGATGATTTCTATTACTGTTAACATTATTATTATTGTTGGGGTATGGTTTGGTGAATCAGGGCATTTTATTTTATTATCTGAGATAATCTTAATTTTCGTAATTTTAGCTTCATATTACTTTTTCAAAAAACGTAAATCCGATTAACTTTATTATCAGTTTATGTAATCACCTTAACTATCAATTGTAGGTGATTACTTACTGTTAGAATTGAAATTTTAATTATCTGAATTATAAAACTTATTTTAAAAATGCAGAGACGCCAGTAAATACAACTTGAGCGGCAATAGCTGATATTAATAACCCAGTAAGCTTTGACAAAATTGCAATACCAGTATTTTTTAAAACGTTAGCAATGCTTTTTGCGCATAGTAACATGGCATAAATACCGCTTGAGGCAATCAATAGCGAAAGGGCGCCAATCAGGTTTTGCATACCTACCGAACTTGTCCCCATAACAATAATCGTACCAATGGAGGCTGGTCCCATACATAAAGGTATTGCAAGAGGAACCACACTAATATCATCATCATCAGTATGAATTTTATTTTTTTCAGGTGAATCATTCATCAATGAAACAGCGGTAATAAATAGCAATGCTCCCGACCCAATTCTAAAAGCATCGAGTGTAAAACCAAACACACTAAACATGGCATTACCAAAAAAGAATAACACAATACCAATAATAAAAACGGCACACGATGTTTTAAGTGCAGTCTTTCGGCGTTGTTGTTCATCATATTGTTTAGTACCACTTAAGAATGCACTTAGCACTGCTGGTGGCGTCATTAAAGCGAATAACTTGGTTGTGGTGGCGAGAATTTCAACAAGATAGTTATCCATAGTATTACCCTTTATAGCTTTAGATATTGCTTGAAATCTGTCAACAATTGTTGGCGGGAATCAACTATACACATAAAAACGGTCACCATAAAGGTGACCATATTTAATTGGATATAATTTTAATAGTTTATTAAATATTAACCAATTTGAATTAGTTAAGGCGCTCTTTAATACGAGCCGCTTTACCACGAAGTTCGCGTAAGTAGTAAAGTTTAGCTTGACGTACTTGACCACGACGTTTCACAGTAATTGAATCAACAGTTGGTGAGTGAGTTTGGAATACTCGTTCAACACCTTCGCCATTCGAAATTTTACGTACTGTAAATGCAGAATGTAAACCACGATTGCGAATTGCAATAACCACACCTTCATATGCTTGAAGACGTTTTTTGTTACCTTCAACAACCCATACTTTAACTTCTACCGTATCACCCGGACGAAAAGACGGGATGTCTTTTTTCATTTGTTCTTGTTCTAATTGCTGAATAATTGCATTTTTCATAATTTTGTCTCTTACTAGTTATACTGAAATATTAATGGCTCGGTTTATCACGATATTCACATTGGAATTCAGTGAGTAAACGTTGCTCTTCATCAGTCAGAGCTAGATTTTCAAGAAGATCTTCTCTTCTCAACCAAGTTCGTCCTAGTGATTGTTTCAATCGCCAGCGACGAATCGCTTCATGGTGACCAGACATTAACACATCAGGCACCGCCATTCCATCTAACACCTCAGGTCTGGTATAGTGTGGACAATCAAGTAAACCGTTCGCAAAAGAGTCTTCTTCTGCTGATGATTCATGATTCAATACACTTGGAATAAACCTTGCTAATGCATCAATCATTGTCATCGCCGGTAATTCACCGCCACTTAACACGTAATCCCCAATTGACCATTCTTCATCAATTTCGGTTTGGATAACGCGTTCATCTATACCTTCATATCGACCACAAATCAAAATCAATTTTTGATATTGTGACAACTCGCAAACACCTTGTTGGTTTAATTTGCGCCCTTGTGGGGAAAGATAGATTACTTTTGTATTTTCACCTGCTACTGCTTTCGCAGCATGAATCGCATCTCTAAGTGGTTGTACCATCATTAACATGCCGGGACCACCACCATAAGGCCTATCATCGACAGTCTTATGCTTATCATGCGCAAAATCGCGCGGGTTCCAATATTCTACTGTTAACAGTCCGTTTTTTACTGCTCGACCAGTTACACCATAACAGGTAATAGCTTGGAACATTTCGGGAAAAAGGCTAATTACGCCAATCCACATATTCTTACCTTACCGATTAAAATGCGGGATCCCAATCGACCACAATCATTTTTGTTGTTAAATCAACTTGTTTAATAAATTGTTCTTCAACAAAAGGAATTAAACGTTCTGTTGCTCCAAATGCATCTTTTAGATTTGCTTTAACAACCAACACATCATTAGAACCGGTTTCCATTAAATCAGTTACTTGACCTAAATCATAACCGTTAATTGTTTTCACACTACAGCCAATCAAATCCTTCCAATAGAAATCGCCTTGATTAAGCTCAGGCAATTCTTCTGCATCAACGAATACTTCAGCATTAGTTAACGCATTGGCTTGATCTCGATCATCAACGCCTTTGAGTTTGACAATCATATCTTGATTATGAGGTTTAAAGCTCTCAACGATTACTTCCTGCCATTTTCCAGCACGCTGGATATACCAAGGTTTGTAATCAAAAATACTATCTGGAAATTCTGTAAACGAAAAAATCCTGAGCCATCCACGAATGCCGTAGCTTGAACCAAGTTTACCAACAACGATTAGATTCTCAGTATTCATCTTTACACTATTACTTAATTAAGCAGCTTTTTGTGCTTGTTTGATCAATGTATTAACACGATCAGAAATAGTAGCACCTAAACCAACCCAATAATTTACGCGATCAAGATCTAAACGTAATTCTTCTGCTTTACCTTGTGCAATTGGATTAAAAAAGCCAACGCGCTCAATAAAACGACCATCACGTGGGTTACGGCTATCAGTGACAACTACTTGATAAAAAGGGCGCTTTTTAGAGCCACCACGAGCTAAACGAATAGTTACCATAACATCCTCTTAAATTAAAAAATAATCTTTCTTTTGCCCAACACGGACAAAATCAAAGCCCCAAAATTATACTCTTTCTAGCAAAAAGTGCAATGGCTGATTGTGTGTGAGAAAGTTAGGTAGCATCAGTTATCGACAAGCTTAGTTATAAATGAACATAAATTCATCTTTTTAACTAGTTATATTATAAATAATTAGCTTCATTGATAATGGTGAGCTTGCTTGCTATATAATGATATATTTTAAAAGTGATGGTTGATCTTTAAGACTTTTTCCGGAACAAAGCTCGTTTTAACACGTCAAAAAATCCTAACGCTTTGACCATTTTTTTGCTATCAACATAGACACGTATTGCTTTTAATACTTTTTTCGGCTCTTTGGACGCAAAAGCGAACGTACCGTCTTTTTTTGTTTGTATGGAGTAACGAGATATCCACTTACCTTTAAAAAATACCGATGCGATAACATAATCGACCTCTTCCCAAGGAATTTGAATATATTTCCGAGGATCGCGTTGATGATAGAATTCGAACGCCTTATCACCAATCATAATCTGGCCATATTCTGAAAAACCTGAAAAAGCAGTCGCTTTTACTGTTAAATCTACTTTGGTATTTAATGATTGAACCATTTAGCTACTTATATCCATTATTTTAATCTGAGTTGCTAAGGCACCCTTTTCTCATTATTTATGGAGAAAAGGGTGATTTATGTTTGAGGAAAAACAGCATTTTTGCTTAAAAAGTGCGCTCCTCAACTTTTTTTGTCAACATTGTTGGCTTTATAAAAGACCAATAACATGACCAGTAACACCGACTAAAAATAGTGCAAGAATAATTATAATAGGTGATACTTTTTTACGAAGTAACCACATACAGAAGAACGTTAATAGTAATGGTACAAGTCCAGGAATTAATAGATCTAAGTTATTTTGTAAAGTCATTACTTGGTTTTGACTAAGTGCGAGTCCTTCTTGCATTTGCATCAATGCTTTTTGTATACCTTCGGCACCAGCAGGTAGGGAATTCCAATCAATAAATGCACCATTATCTAATTTTACGGTTGATACGACTGGTTGGAATTTTATTGATACCCACCTTTGTACTAAAGCTGCCAGTACAAACATCCCCAAGATAGACGCACCTTTAGTGATTTTTTGGAGTACACCACCACTTAAGTTATCGGTAATTTTAGAACCAGTACGGTAACCTAATTCTTGGGTAAACCACATGAAGCACATGCGAATAATGTTCCAAAGTAGGAAGAATAGAATTGGACCTAGAATATTACCACTTAAGGCAAGTGAGGCACCTAGTCCACCAAGCATAGGACGAAGTGTAAACCAGAAAACTGGATCACCAACCCCAGCTAAAGGTCCCATCATTCCCACTTTTACCCCTTGAATAGTGACATCATCTACAGGCGCTCCATTAGCTCGTTCTTCTTCAAGGGCTAAAGTCACACCAAGTACAGGTGATGCTAAATAAGGATGTGTATTGAAAAATTCTAAATGGCGTTTAAGTGCTGCCGAACGATCTTCTTTTGTGGTATATAATTTTTTGATAGCAGGAATCATTGAATAAACCAAGCCACCATTTTGCATACGTTCGTAGTTCCAAGAACCTTGAAGGAAAGTTGAACGCCAAGCTACCGATAAACGGTCTTTTTTCGATAAATGAATTCGATCTGTCATGTTCTTCTCCAAGTTCTTAGTAATCATTTAAAATATCATCAAGTGGATCGCCTTTACTACCACCATTTGATGAATTGCCACGTTCAGAAAGATTTAGATAAATTAGTGCTAGAGCAATACCTAGAGCACCAATTGCAATCAAGGTTAATTGTGATATCGCGGCAACAACAAAACCAATAATGAAAAATGGCCAAACTTCACGACTTGCCATCATATTAATTACCATCGCATAACCAACAGCCACTACCAAGCCTCCACCAATACCCATACCTTCTGATAGCCATTTAGGCATTGAATTTAATGCGTCTTTTACCACTTCAGCAGGAATAAATAACAGCGCTGCTGCTGGTATTGCAATACGTAAACCTTGTAAACAAACCCCTAATATTTGTAACCATTCGATTCTACGGATATTACCTTGCTCTGCTGCAGCATCCATTAAATGCACTAATGGAACGGCAATAGTTCGCACAATCATCGTTAAAAATAAGCCAGCAACTGCTAGTGGGATGGCAATAGCGATAGCTGTCGATACTCCAGCCTCACCTTGTCCACCAAGAACTAAAATAATAGATGAAGCAACAGCAGCAAGCGCGGCATCAGGTGCAACCGCTGCGCCAATATTTGCCCAGCCTAATGCTATCATCTGTAATGAACCACCTAACATTACGCCAGCTTCTAGATTTCCTGTCACTAGACCAATTAGTGAACAAGCAACTAATGGTTGATGGAATTGGAATTGGTCTAAAATACCTTCCATTCCAGCTAAGAACGCAATAACTATCACTAAAATGATAGCAATAATTGATAAAGTCATAATAATAACCCCTTAATTAAACTAATTCTTTTGTTCAGCTAATTCTTGTTTCGCTTTCTTTAATAATTCATCCATATTATCCTCAGAATCATTAGGTACTTTGCGAATGTCGAATTTCACATTTTTCGCTTTTAATTTCTCGAATGTATCAACATCTTCAGCGCTCATTGACAGCACTTTGTTGACCATTACCTTGCCGACAGAATGCGCCATTGAACCAACATTTAATGTTTGAATATCAACACCGCCATCTATAGCGCGAAGTACATCTTCAGGGTTTTCGAAAAGTAATAAGGCTTTGGTGTTACCAAAACGGGGATCATGCGCAACTTCAATAATTTTTTTTATTGGCACAACATTGGCTTTAACACCAGGAGGTGCGGCCTCTTCAATCAGTTTTTTCCTTAATTCATCTTTGGCAACTGAGTCTGAAACCACAATAATACGATTAGGGTTAGTCGTTTTAGTCCAAGATGTTGCCACTTGTCCGTGTAACAAGCGTGAATCAACGCGAGCTAATACAATTTTCAATTTACCATCACCTAAAACAGTACCTTCAGGGATAGTGCTTGTTTGTTGATTGTTTTGCGTTGGTTTAGTTGCCACTTCAACCGTTGTTCTAATACCATCTTGGGCTGATTCAATAATGGCGGCAGCCACTTCTTTGGCGGTCTCCATCGATAAACGTGATGAGTATGCCTCAATCAACATTGGAAGATTTAAACCTGCAACGATAGCCCAATTTGGATGTTCTCCACAGAGTGTATTGGCTTGGTTAAATGGTGTTCCACCCCATAAATCGACTAAAAAAAGTACTTCATTTTGATCATCGAAAGTAGCAATTGCTGCCAGCATCCGTTCCTTTAAACTTTCAGGACTATCACTTGGATGCAAAGTAACGGCTTTAACGTTTTCTTGCTCTCCAAATATCATCGTCCCTGATTGTAAAATACCTTCAGCAAACTCACCATGAGTTGCCAAGATTATTCCAACCATAACGTACCTCCCAGTTTTTTATATTATTGCTAATATAAAGTTAATAAAATAAATCTATTTACTTATTTTAGTTAACAATATGATTTATAAATTCGATCTTCATCAAGGTTTGATAAAATATATTGCTAAATTTTAGAATAATCTTTCTTTATCAGAATAGTAACATTTGTGTAATGCTAAGAAAGATTATTTATTGCTTTGTTCTAATGCTTTACGGATAAAACCGTTATTTTGTTGTAATGCTGTTTTTGCTTGCTGAGCTGTTAAACCTGCAAGAATCATTAAAATAGCTGTTTTACAATTTTTGTTACATTGACTTAGCGTGGAGATAGCCGTCTCTCGACTACAATCGGTCGCTTGCATGACAATTGATATTTGACGTTCTACGAGTTTAGCATTAGTGGCCTCAACATCAACCATTAAATTACCGTAAACCTTACCAATTTTAATCATGCTGGCTGTGGTTAACATATTAAGTACTAATTTTTGTGCTGTACCGGCTTTCATTCTTGATGAACCGCTAACTACTTCTGCGCCAACAATTGGGGTAATGGCAATATTGGCCAAGTTAATCATCGGTGCATTGGGGTTGCAACATAAGCTAATTACTGTTGAACCCAGTGATTGAGCATATTGCATACCGCCGATAACATAAGGTGTGCGGCCACTTGCTGCGATACCTACTAAAATATCTTTTTTGCTAAAATTGATATTTTTTAGATCATTAACTGCTAGCTCGGGTGAATCTTCTGCATTTTCAACCGCTTTAAATATGGCAGGGTGCCCGCCAGCAATTAATCCAACGACTTGTTCTGGAGGCGTTCCGTAAGTAGGTGGGCACTCGCTCGCATCTAAAATACCTAATCGTCCAGAAGTGCCGGCACCAAGGTAAATTAAACGGCCATGATTTAAGAAAGCATCGCTAATTGCATCTACCGCATTGGCTATATTAGCTAATTGTTTTTCGACAGCGATTGCCACTTTTTTATCTTCATTATTGATAATTTGAAGTATTTCAAGGGTGGATGCGCAGTCGATGTTCTCGCTCGCACTATTGCGATTTTCGGTGATCATTGCTGATAAATTAATGTTTGACATGTGATTTTAAACCTAACCATACAAACCCGATAAGAATGGCAAATAGCATACCAAAACCTACACCGATAGTAATAACAGATAATCCACAAGCAATAGCTAACGTATAAGCACTGAGCATAATCATCATTGCACTATATTCGCTTAAGTTTTGTATTGAAATTACACTACCAGCACCAATAAGCTCTTTCCCCATTTTTTGAATTAATGCATTTAGTGGGACTAAAAAATAACCACCTAAAGCACCAATAATCACTAATAGAATATAAGAACTCGTCATATTGCTTTGCAAGGTAAATGCAATGACGGCAAACCCCATTAATATTCCTGCTGGAATACACCGTAATGTATTGGATATTGAAACCATAGCACTAGCAAGGCCAGCACCAACAACAATACCTATTGCCACAACGGCATTTAGATTTGTTGGGGTTGAGTTGTCAGTAATACCTAACACAATTGGCACCCAGCTAATTAATAAAAAGCGCAAGGTAATACCCGCTCCCCAAAATAGGCTAGTGCCGAGTAAAGTATAAAGTGCTTGTTTATTATTGAAAATAATTTTAAAGGTTTTAGCAAAATCCTTTATCATACTCATAAACTTCCACTCAATGTCTTTTCGAGCGACAGGAAGTTTAGGAATAAAAATATTTGCTATAACAGCTAGGCCATACATTATTACACAAGTAAGTAATGCAAATGTGATGTTTAAGTCAGCAATATGGCCTCCAGCAAGTGAGCCTAGTAAAATAGCTGCAATTGTTGATGCTTCAATTAAACCATTTGCTTTCACTAAATTATCGCCTGAGGTTAGCTCACCTAAAATACCATATTTTGCTGGTGAATAACCGGCTGCTCCCACACCAACTAGAAAATAACCTAAAAATGGATTGATATTTAGGCAAATAACAGCAGCACCTAATAATTTAATACCATTTGAGATCATCATCGCTCTGCCTTTAGACATGCTGTCAGCAAATTGACCAACAAATGGCGAAAGAAGGATGAAAGGGATGACAAAACCGATTTGTAATGCCGATTGGCTCCACTCTGGATAATTGAGTTGTTTAATAAAAGCTAATATTGCAAAGAAAATAGCATTATCAGCAAAGGCTGAAAAAAACTGGGCTAGCATGGTTGCAGCCATGCCAACAGTTAATAAAGGCTGTTTATTCATAGTGAATCCTTGCTATTATTCATTTTCATCAGCCATTTTGCGTAGCGTAATAAAATCGATTTTGCCAGTACCAAGCAATGGTAATTCTTTAACCACACGAATATCTCTAGGAATGGCTAATGCAGGAATACCTAAATCTTGTGCTGCCTGATTAAGCTGTTCTCGAGTTAATGTAGTTGAAGTAGTAAATAGCACAAGCGCTTCACCTTTAGCTGCGTCAGCTTTTACTGTAGCGCCATGCATGGCATCAGGATCGACTTTTCTAGCTAGCGCTTCAACACTTTCCAGTGAAACCATTTCGCCAGCAATTTTAGCAAAGCGTTTCAGTCGTCCTTTAATTGTCAAAAACTCATCTTTATCAATATCTACGATATCGCCAGTATCATACCAGCCTTTTTCTGCATTACCATTTTCATCAACGGCAACAGGCTCTTCAAGTACACCGGGTTTTTCAACTCGTAAATACCCTTTCATTACGTTAGGTCCTTTAAGCTGTAATTCCCCGCCATTGGTAATCCCTGGGATAGGTATTAATCTTGATTGCATACCTGGCAATAGCCGACCAACAGTTCCTGCTTTAAATGCCATTGGCACATTAAGGGCAACAACTGGTGCACATTCGGTTACGCCATAACCTTCTAAGATTCGAATGCCATATTTATCTTTCCATTGTTCACGCACCGCATCGGAAAGTTTTTCAGCACCGGCAACCACATAACGTAATCGCATAAAATCATAAGGATGAGCGTAGCGAGCATAATTGGCTAAAAATGTTGGTGTGCCAAATAACACGGTACAGTTTTGGTCATAAATGATTTCTGGCACCATACGATAATGTAGTGGGTTTGGATATAAGAAGGTACGACTTCCAGAAAACAACGGTAAGAATAAACCAGCAGTAATACCAAAAGCATGGAATAATGGCAATGCGGACATAAAACGGTCAGCCGGTGTCGGATCGATAACGGTACGAATCTGTTCAACATTTGCCAATAAACTACCATGGCTGTGCACTACACCTTTAGGATTGCCTTCTGAGCCTGATGTAAATAACACTAAAGCTTCATCATCACTTGATTGTTGTCGTTTCACTAAACGTGGAATGTATTGATGAAGTGCAACATAAAGTTTATCAACAAAAGTCAAACTACTACGCAAGTCCTCAAGGAAATACCAATTTACGTCCTTAATTTCTTCTAATAGATAATCAAGCTTACCTTTTTGAATAAATTTGCGTGAAGTAATGATCGTTTTTATTTCAGCCGCAGTAATTGCACAGGTTAACCCTTTAGTTCCTGCTGTATAATTAAGCATGGCTGGAATACGATTTTTGACTGATAGACCAAAAATAGTTGCAACAGTAATCGTTGCATTAGGGAGCAATAAACCAACTCTTTCTTTTTGTTTGGTAATCTTAGAAATAATGCAACTAACACCGATAATTTGCTTAAGCAAGTTTCGATAAGAGGCTTCGTGAGTGGTAGGATCTTGAACCATTCGCGATTTTACCCCATAACGAACTTGGGCTTCGAGCAACGCTTCAAAAAGTGTCAATTTTGGTCGGCTTGCCATTCTGGCATTCATCATAATTTGATGTAATTTTTCACCAGCAATATATCGTCGTTCACTTGCTTTTGGTGCATCAGGCATTGGGATTGATGTTGGTTCCAATACATGAATTGTAATTTTAGGAAATAGATGACGTTTAAATAAGCCTTTTAAACGGCTAGTTAACGTAAATTCTGCACCTTCAATCCAGACAGGTACAATCGTTGCTTGAGAACGAGCAGCAACAAATGCTGCACCGTCATAAATCTTCATTAATGAGCCGGTTATGGTAATTCGACCTTCCGGGAAAATAACAATTGGTCGTCCTTTTTCAATTTCACGAACTAACCTTTTAATCGCCATTGGACTTAATGGATCCATTGGCACAAAATCAACGTAACGTTTGGCTAAACGGACTAGCCAATGATCAATGTAGCCTGCGTAGATAGCAAATACTGGTTTAACTGGTAAAAATACGCCGATTAAAATGCCGTCTAGGAAGGAAACATGATTAGGTGTGATAAGTAATCTGTCTTGTTTTAAATTATTGAGATTCCCTTGAATCTTTACATGAAATAAAATTTTTAGAAAAAACTTTAATATTTTAAATAACATCTGATTTCTCAATTTCCGTACAAAATTGTACTTTGTAATAATAATGAAAATAAATTAAATATACAAGAAAGCGAAAATTATCTATTTATATTGATATTAAACAAGAGTATTTAATTTTTTGTTGGTAAGATTAAATAATGGATAATAAATAATATGAAAATAAATATTAAATAAGGAATCGAAATGTTAATTTTAACTGCCCAAGATATTCAACAATTCTATACTATGAAAGATGCCGTTGCAGCGGATAAACAAGCACTGAAAATCTATACTCAAGGTAATAGTGAAGTTCCATTACGCATCAACTTTGACATGCAAAAAGGGCAATGTTTGATTATGCCTGCTCATATAAAAGAAAATGATGTGGTTGGCTTGAAAATTGTCTCGGTTTTTCCTGATAACCCGAAACTTGGTAAGCCATCTGTTCCCGCGCAAGTGTTTATGATCGATCCGTTAACAGGCGAAGTTTGTGCGATGTTAGATGGCACATTTGTGACCCAATTACGCACAGGCGCGGTACAAGGTGCAGCTACCGATTTATTAGCCAGAAAAGATGCTAAACGTGCTGTATTAATTGGTACTGGTGGACAAGCTGCTTCACAGTTAGAAGCGATGTTAACCGTCCGTCAATTGACTGATGTGGCGATCTTTGGGCTTGATGTCAATAAAGGCAAGCAATTTACTGAAGAGATGAAGAAACGATTCGCTCATTTCTCCGCTAACCTCTATTTTTCGAACAATTTGGATGAAGATATTCGCCAAGCAGATATCATTACCTCTGTCACTACATCAAAAGTTGTGACATTCAATGGCGATTTGGTTAAACCAGGAACACATATCAATGGAGTAGGTGCTTACACGCCAGAAATGCACGAAATACCAAGTAATATTGTTAAAAATGCTGATATTCGCGTACTTGATACCAAAGATGGTGTATTTGCTGAGGCGGGTGATATTATCGATCCAATCAATCAACATTTAGTTACAAAACAAGATTTTTATGAATTAGGTGATTTAGTTATTGATTCACAAAAATGTCGCCAAAACGATCAGCAAATCACGTTATTTAAAAGTGTGGGAACGGCAGTATTAGATGTCTATGTTGGTTATGATATTTACCAGAAAGCCAAGGAAAAGGGCCTAGGAATGAGTGTTTAAAACGCCTCCCAAAAACCACGACATATCAAAAAAAGTTGAGGAGCGGGGTTTTTAAAGATCTAAGACTCGCTTTTTAATTCTTGTTTTTGTGAGCGACCCAATAATGACATGGCTGCAAGTTTTGGATCTTTATGTTCGTAAAGCACTTTATAGATTTGTTCTGTGATAGGCATATCAACATGATATTTTTGAGCTAATGCCCAAACTTCTTTAGTATTTCGGCAACCCTCAACCACTTGAGCAATAATATCTTGTGCTTCTTGAATGGATTTGTTTTGACCTAGTAAAATACCAAATCGACGATTTCGGGACTGATTATCTGTACAAGTAAGTACTAAATCGCCTAAACCAGCCATCCCCATAAACGTGGCAGGATCGGCACCAAGAGCTTCGCCTAATCGCATCATTTCGGCAAGTCCGCGGGTTATTAAAGCTGTTCTCGCATTTGCACCAAAACCCAGCCCATCGGATAAACCAGCACCAATTGCAATAACATTTTTTACCGCGCCACCAAGTTGAACGCCAATAAAGTCTTTACTGCTATAAACACGGAATGATTTACTACAGTGAAATAAATTTTGGAGTTCAGTTAGAAATTGATCATCGGTTGAGGCAACGGTTACTGCTGTTGGTAAGCCTGATGCAACTTCTTTAGCGAAAGTAGGACCTGAAATAACCGCTAATGGGATTTTATCACCCAATACTTCTCTGGCAACATCTTGTAATAGTCGACCGGTATCGACTTCAAGTCCTTTGGTTGCCCAAACAATTTTGCTATCTTTTCTTAAAAATGGTTTGATTTGTTTAAGAATGCTACCAAATGCGTGGCTTGGAACAACAATTAATAAAATTGCTGAAGCTGAAACGGCAGTTTTAAGATCCGCTTCAACTTGAAGTTGGTCAGGAAAAGAAATATCCGGTAAAAATTGTCTATTTTGTCTATCATGTTGCAAAATAGCCATCTTATCTGGGTTATGTCCCCATAATAAGGTTGAGTGACCATTTCGTGCCAGTAATATTGCCAGCGAGGTTCCATAAGAACCTGCGCCAATCACTGTCACTGCTGCATTTTTATTCATAAACATAGACTTTATTAACTAGTAATTACTGTAAAGTTTCAGTCGATTCGGTTTTAGCTTCTTGCTGTTGCAAATAGCTAATGAATAAAGCTTCAAAATTTACAGGTTCTAAATTAAGTTGTGGGAAAGTTCCTTTATTTACTAAGCTTGAAATAACTTCACGCGCATAAGGGAATAAAATATTAGGACAATAAGCACCTACACAATGTTGAATTTGAGCATCGTCAAATCCGATAAGCGAGAAAATACCTGACTGAGTCACTTCACAAATATATACAACTTCTTCTTGTTGTTTTACTGTTACTGTGACACGTAAAGAAACTTCATGCACACCTTCACTCAACGCTTGTGATGATGAATTTAGTTCTAAATTCATTTCTGGTTGCCATTGTTTTGTGAAAATTTCTGGAACGTTGTTTGTTTCAAATGAAACATCTTTGGTATAAATGCGTTGAATAGCAAATTGTGTTTCAGGTGTATTGTTTTGTTCTGTCATGATAAAACCTTATTTTAATATTATATTATTTTCTAACTAATGGTAAGTTTTCGCCGTTCCATCCAGCAATACCATCTTTTAATGTAAATACATGCAAAAAGCCCTGTTTGACTAATACTTCACCAATGCTTGCTGATGTTAAACCATTATCATCAACCACGATGATAATATCTTCTTTAAATTTTTCAATGGTTTTTGCGCTAGCATTTTTAATGTCAACGGGTAAAATGTTGTGAGATTCAGTAATATGCCCTTTTTTGAAACTATCTGCAGAGCGAATATCGACAATAACTGCGTTTTGTTTGTTGATCATACTAATTGCTTGCGCGTTATTAATTATTTTCACTTTTGATAATTTACTTTTCACGGTCATTACAATGATTGCAACAAATAACACAATCCAACCTAATGAAAGTAAAAGGTGATTTTGGATAAAAGGTATAATTTCGATTGTAACAAAGTCCATACTTTTATGATTACCTAGTATTATTAAAAATAGGTTAAGATTATAACGATATTGTCTACTGAAATATAGACCTAAAGGGAGAAATCTTATTTTAAGCTAATAAGATTTAAAAGTTTTAAGGATTGAAACTATGTTATTTAAAAGATTTATTTTGTTGCCATTCATTTTCGTTACTTTAATTTCGTCAGCATTAGCAGAATCAAATAATCTTAATACTGACGAAATACTAAGCCTAGAGGAACTAAAGGAAGATAGTCAATCTAGTTCATTAGGGTTTGATCCGAATCTAACTTGTCGAGACTTTTTCCATGAAATTGATCCAAATGCCCCTGATTTTTTTCAATATGAAAAGTGTAGGACAACCGACTATGGGCAAACATGGCCTATTGAGGTTATTTATAAAGTTGAAGGTAAATATGCTAAGCAAGCTCATGAATATTTAATTAAGACTATGGGAATGGGCGATTTGAAATTCGTATGTTGTTATTGGGAACAACTAAAACCAGTAGCAATTGTCAATCCAAAAGATAATGTATTATATGAGGCTACATTTATTTCAGAAGAAACTCTAAAAAAGGATTGGGATAAAACAACCTTTTATTTAGTAATAACAGGTTATCGAAAAGAATCGTAGATCATTCGAAAGAGTTAGCAAATTCACTTTTCATTAATGGCACCAAAATGTAACGCAAGTAGCAGTATGTTACATTTTGGTGCATTATTTTGGTGCTATGTGCATTATTTTGGTGCATTAATGTTAATTTTTGCTATTATCTAACCAATAAAAACCGTTTAAAAATCGTGGTTAAAAAATTGGCATCAAATTTGCATATAATTTAATAAATAGGCAAATATGCCTTTGAACTGAACATTTATTTTATATGTCCTCAATGGAGAAGCTACATGTCTACACAAAAAGTTTTTACACTAATAAAAGAAAACGATGTTAAATTTGTTGATTTACGTTTTACTGATACTAAAGGTAAAGAACAACACGTTACCATTCCTGTTAGTCAAATTGACGCAGATTTTTTTGAAGATGGTAAGATGTTTGATGGCTCTTCAATTGCAGGTTGGAAGGGGATTAACGAATCAGATATGGTGTTAATGCCAGATGCATCAAGTGCCGTGATTGACCCATTTTTTGAAGATGTGACATTGAATATTCGTTGTGACGTTTTAGAACCAGCAACATTACAAGGCTATGATCGTGACCCGCGCTCAATTGCTAAACGCGCTGAAGAGTTTTTAAAATCATCAGGCATTGCTGATACTGTTATTTTTGGACCAGAACCAGAGTTCTTCCTATTTGATGATGTGCGTTTTGGAACGCCGATGTCAGGTAGTTTTGTTCATATCGATGATATCGAAGCTGCTTGGAACTCAGGTACTAAATACGAAGAAGGTAACAAAGGTCACCGCCCAGGTGTAAAAGGTGGTTACTTCCCGCTTCCTCCTGTTGATTCTTCACAAGATATTCGTTCTGAAATGTGTTTAATTATGGAGCAACTAGGTTTAGTTGTTGAAGCTCATCACCATGAAGTTGCAACTGCTGGTCAAAATGAAATTGCTTGCCGTTTCAATACATTAACTAAAAAAGCTGACGAAGTGCAAATCTATAAATATGTAGTACAAAATGTTGCACATGCTTATGGTAAAACCGCGACATTTATGCCAAAACCAATGTTTGGTGATAACGGTTCTGGTATGCACTGCCATCAATCACTTGCTAAAGATGGTGTGAACCTTTTTGCTGGTGATAAATATGCTGGCCTTTCTGAAATGGCTTTATTCTATATCGGTGGTATTATCAAACACGCTAAAGCAATTAATGCTTTTGCTAATCCAGCAACAAACTCTTATAAACGTTTAGTACCGGGTTATGAAGCACCCGTTATGCTTGCATATTCTGCTCGTAACCGTTCTGCATCAATTCGTATCCCTGTTGTTACTAGTCCTAAGGCTCGTCGTATCGAAGTTCGTTTCCCAGATCCAGCTGGTAACCCATACTTATCATTTGCTGCACAGTTAATGGCTGGTTTAGATGGTATTATCAATAAGATTCATCCGGGCGATGCGATGGATAAAAACTTATATGACTTACCACCAGAAGAGTCTAAATTAATTCCACAAGTTGCAGGTTCACTTGAAGAAGCGTTAAATGCTTTAGATGCGGATCGTGAATTCTTAACCCGTGGTAATGTGTTTACTAATGACACTATCGATGCTTATATCGATTTAAAACGCCAAGATGTTGATCGTGTACGCATGACTCCGCATCCGGTTGAATTTGAATTGTATTACAGCCTATAAGTCATTATTTTATTATTTGAAGTTTTAACCACCGCTGTTTGGCGGTGGTATCTAATGAGAACGGAGTGCCTACGATGACATTTGATAATGAATCTGATGCGAATCTTGTTCTCGACTCTATGATAACCAATATTTTATTACTTGATAAAAAGCTCAATATTCTTTATGCCAATACTGCGGCACAACAATTACTAGCCCAAAGTTCAAAAAAAATATTAGAAAGTTGTCTTCCTGATTTGTTAGGGTATTTTTCGTTAAACCTTGATTTAATGCAAAATGCCTTAGATCAAAACCAAGGTTTTACCGATAGTGAAGTAAATTTAGTGATAAATAATGAACTACATATTTTATCATTGACGGCACAACTGCTTGCTAATGGCCATATTTTAATAGAAATGGCACCACTTAATAGCCATAAAAAACTAAGCCAAGAACAATTACAACAAGCTCAACAAAGTGCAGCACGTGAGCTAGTCCGCGGACTTGCCCATGAAATTAAAAACCCATTAGGTGGGCTTAGAGGTGCAGCGCAACTATTATCACGTGAACTGCCTAAAAATGAGTTGCAAGACTATACACAAATTATTATTGAACAAGCAGATAGATTAAGGAATCTTGTTGATAGGTTATTAGGCCCACAACAACGTTTACAACAAAAACAGCAGAATATTCACCAAGCTATTGAGCGAATTTATGCGCTTTTAAGTTTAGAAAAGCCGTCAAACGTAACGATTATACGTGATTATGATCCTAGTCTGCCTGAATTAGTGCATGACTCTGAACAGATTGAACAGGTAGTTTTAAATATCATTCGTAATGCGATACAAGCGATTGGTTCGAAAACAGGCTCTATCACAATAAGAACGCGAACGGCATTTCAGGTTACTTTGCATGGCCTGCGTTACCGACTTTGTGCTCGCATCGATATTGAAGATAATGGACCTGGCGTTCCAGTGCATATTCAAGATACGTTGTTTTATCCTATGGTAAGTGGTTATGAAGGTGGTAATGGTATCGGTTTGTCGATTGCTCATAATATTATCGATCAGCACCATGGAAAAATTGAGTTTAATAGTTGGCCAGGCCACACAGAGTTTTCTATCTATCTGCCCATCAAACAATGAGGTTAATTGAAATGAATGTTTGGATTGTTGATGATGATAGTTCGATTAGATGGGTGTTAGAAAAAGCACTTACTAATGCTCATTTTAATTGCATCAGTTTTTCAAGTGGTCAAGAAGTGATTGATGCTTTAGTGAATCACCCACAAAAACCAGCCGTTATATTATCTGACATAAAAATGCCTGGGATTGATGGCTTATCTTTACTTAATTATATTAAAGAGCAAATGCCCAATTTGCCTGTGATTATTATGACGGCGCATTCCGATCTTGATGCTGCTGTTAATGCTTACCAAAAAGGTGCTTATGATTATATTCCTAAGCCTTTTGATGTTGATGAAGTTATTCAACTGGTGGAACGAGCTATTTTACAAACTCAAAGCAATAAACCGAGCAGTCCTTCTAGCAGTAAAGCTTCTACTGGTATTATCGGTGAAGCTCCATCAATGCAGGAAGTGTTTCGTATTATTGGGCGACTTTCAAAATCATCTATTAGTGTGCTGATTAACGGCGAATCAGGAACGGGTAAGGAGTTAGTTGCTAAAGCATTGCACACCCATAGTCCACGTTCGCAGTCACCTTTTATTGCACTGAATATGGCTGCCATTCCAAAAGATTTAATTGAATCTGAATTGTTTGGTCATGAAAAAGGCGCATTCACTGGTGCAGCCCAAATAAGGCATGGTCGTTTTGAGCAAGCCAACGGTGGTACGCTATTTTTAGATGAAATTGGCGATATGCCGTTAGATGTGCAGACGCGATTATTAAGAGTGCTTGCCGATGGTCAATTTTATCGAATCGGTGGTTATTCACCGGTTAAAGTTGATGTTCGTATTATTGCCGCAACCCATCAAGATCTTCAAGCGAGAGTAAGAGAAGGTAAGTTTAGAGAAGATTTATTCCATCGCTTAAATGTTATTCGTATTTTATTACCGCCATTACGAGATAGAGCACAAGATATTCCAAAACTGGCTGAACATTTTTTACGTACTACTGCCAAAGAGTTAGGCGTCGAAAGTAAAGTGCTGAGTCCTGAAGCACTTAATTTATTATGTATGTTTAATTGGCCGGGCAATGTTAGGCAATTGGAAAATGTTTGTCGTTGGGTGACTGTAATGTCGTCAAATAATGAAATTTTTGTTCAAGATTTACCTCCAGAACTTTTACAGTTATCGGTGCCTGCTACATCTGTTAATTATGACGTTAATACCCATCCACAGCCGTTAACAGATTGGAAAACGATGCTCGAACAGTGGGCTAAGCAAGCATTATTAGCTGGCCAAACAGGGATATTGACACAAACCGTTAGTGAAGTTGAACGAATTTTATTGAAATGCGCACTTAATTTTACTCGTGGTCACAAACAAGATGCTGCCAACCTTTTAGGTTGGGGACGAAATACGTTAACCAGAAAGCTTAAAGAATTATCCGAAGATTCCAATTATTAATTGACGTAGAATTGATCAGTAATCAGCCTTTAATTTAATATTATTGGCTGATGTTTTTATAAGCTTATTAATTATTGATTTTTTTGTTTATCAAAGTTCATTGAACACTTATTTATTTTTAGTTACAATTCAGTCTAAATGATAATCATTCTATTTATCATTTACGCGCTTTTGAACTAAGCTAATAATTAGGAGTTACAATGTTTTCATCTATCAAATTTAAATTTTTAGTATTACTAACCGCTTTATTTGCTTTGGTTGGTTGTGATGATAAAAAAGAAGCACCTGCCGCTAATAAAACATCAATTGTTGTTGAACATGCTCAAGGTAAAACAGAGGTTCCTGAAAATCCGAAAAAAGTAGTCGTATTTAATACTGCAACACTTGATATTATTGATGCATTAAATATTCCCGTTACAGCAGTTCCTCAATCTGATGTGCATTTTCCCGAGTTCTTATCTAAATATGCTGATAAAACTTATACCAATGTCGGCACATTATTTGAACCAAATTATGAAGTATTAAGTTCATTACAACCTGATGTGATTATTGCAGGTGGTCGGGCCAATGATGTATATAAAAAATTAAGTGATATTGCGCCGACAATTTCGCTTGATATTGATCCTAATAATTTTGTGGCTAGTTTGACGCAGCGTACTGAGCAGTTAGGTAATATTTTTGGTAAACAAGCAGAAGCTAAAAAACTAATTGCTGATTTTAATCAAAAAATTGATAGCTTAAAATCAAAAACTAGCACTGCTGGAACGGCTTTAGTGATTATGGTTAATGGCGGCAAAATGTCTGCATATGGCCCTAAATCACGTTTTGGTTTTATTTTTGATGTATTAGGTTTTAAACCTGCAACAACATTCCAAGAAGCAGGACGTCATGGTAATGCAGTAACTTCTGAATTTGTATTAAGTGTTAATCCACAATGGATATTTGTGCTTGATAGAGATAACGCAATTGGTAATAAAGAAGCACAATCTGCACAACAGGTTTTAAATAACGAATTAATTCAAAAAACCGATGCATGGCAACAAAACCATATTGTTTATTTAGATTCTACTTCTATGTATATCTCTGGTGGTATTCAAACTTATAGTCGTTTGATGGATCAAATAAGTGATGTTTTACAAAAATCATCAGCAAATTAATATAAATAATGTCTAAAACGGTTTACTTTATTGCAGGCATTGTTTTTTTATTCGCAATGGCTGCATTAAGCCTTTTTATTGGTGCTGGGCATGTTACGTTAGCTGATTTATGGTCTGACAGTAATATGCGACAAATCTTTTTTGTTAGTCGAGTACCTAGAACAGTGGCATTATTATTAGCTGGCAGCGCGATGAGTGTTGCTGGTTTAATTATGCAACTCCTTACCCAAAATCGTTTTGTGGAACCGTCGTTAGTAGGTACAACTCAGTCGGCTAGTCTTGGTTTATTAGTGATGATGGTGCTTGTGCCTGGTGCAAGTGTGATGATGAAAATGGTGGTTGCCAGCTTATTTGCTATGGCGGGCACTATGTTATTTATGTTCATTTCTCGCAAGATTATTTATAAATCTACCCTGATGGTGCCTCTTATTGGGATTATGCTTGGTGCGGTAATTAGTGCCATTTGTACTTTTTTTGCGATGTATTTTGACCTATTACAATCACTTGGTGGTTGGGAGTCAGGAGACTTTTCCGGAATCTTGCAAGGTCGTTATGAGTTATTATGGTTAGTTGGAGGTATTACTCTACTCGCTTGTTGGAGTGCAGATCGGTTCACTGTTGCCGGTTTAGGTAGAGACTTTTCGGTTAATGTTGGGCTTAATTATAATCGAGTCATGTTAATTGGTCTTGTTGTGATTGCTTTGATAGGTGGAATAGTCGTTGTGGTGGTTGGTGTATTGCCATTTTTAGGACTGATTGTTCCCAATATTGTCAGTTTATTATTTGGTGATAATGTTCGAAAAACGATTCCTTGGATCTGTTTATTAGGCAGTGGGCTTGTTTTGCTATGTGATATTATTGGACGCGTTATCCGTTATCCATTTGAAATACCAGCCAGTGTCATTCTTGGTGTAGTAGGGGCTATTATTTTTTTAGTATTGTTGAGTAAAAAACGTCATGCTAGTTAATCAAAAACGCCATATTTCTAGCCGAAAAACAGTATGGTTATTACTTGGTTTTGCCGTGCTTTGTGTTGTTTTTTTCATGACATTTAATTTAAAAGGCAACATCAGCTACATTTTGACACACCGGACTTGGATTGTATTAACAATGATTTTAGTCGCCTTTTCGGCGGCAACGTCAACATTACTATTCCAAACTGTTACGAACAATCGAATTTTAACACCTTCAATAATGGGGTTTGAATCACTGTTTGTGTTGATTCAAACAGTGGTAATATTTTTTATTGATGTCCAAGGTATCCCTTATATTGGTATTGTCGGTAAATTTATCTTTGAGTCATTACTATTAATTTTATTTTCTCTATTTTTGTATCGAGGATTATTTAACAAACTTAAACAAAATCTTCATTTAGTTTTATTAATTGGGATTATTCTAGGAACGCTGTTCCGTAGCTTTTCCAATTTATTACAACGTCTCATGACGCCGACTGAATTTGCTGTATTACAAAGTCGAATTTTTGCAACTTTTACTCGAGCTGAACCCGTACTAATTGTCTTTTCATTAGTTATTTCCTGCATAATTGGTCTATTTTTATGGCGAATGCGTTTTCGGTTTGATGTACTAGCATTAGGTCGTGATAATGCGATTAATCTTGGTATCGATTATCAAAAAAGTGTCATCATTATTTTATTATTAGTTTCGGTATTAGTTTCAATATCGACCGCATTAGTTGGCCCATTTACGTTTTTAGGCTTACTTATTGCAAATTTAGCTTACAGTATTAGTGGTTCCAGCCAACATCGCTTTTTATTGCCAACCGCATTTTTATTAGGAATTATTTTCCTTGTTGGTGGGCAAATGTTTTTAGAGCATGTTTTAAACATGGTTGGTGCATTATCTATTGTAATTGAGTTTATTGGTGGTTCGCTGTTTATCTTCTTATTATTGAAAAAGGTTCCAATGTGATAGAAATTGATAATATTAGTAAAAAATATCAAACCATATCTGTATTAAAAAATGTGAATGCGACCATATCACAAGTTGGAGTGACAGCCATCATCGGTCCTAATGGTGCAGGTAAATCGACATTATTATCAATTATTAGCCGTCTATTACTGGCTGATGAAGGACAAGTAAAAATACAAAGTATGGACGTGGTTAATACGCCAAGTGATAAACTTGCCACCTACTTATCGGTATTGAGGCAAGAAAACCGTTTTACTAGCAGATTAACTGTTTTTGAATTAGTAGGATTTGGACGTTATCCTTATTCAAAAGGGCGATTAAATAAAGATGACTTAGCACATATTCATCGATCACTGGAATTCTTAAATTTAACTGAATATAAAGATCGGTTTTTAGATGAACTTTCTGGCGGGCAACGACAACGTGCTTATGTTGCTATGGTGCTTTGTCAAGATACTGAGTATGTTTTGCTTGATGAACCGCTAAACAATCTTGATATGAAACACGCAGTTTCGATGATGAAACAGTTACGCCGAGCGGCCGATGAGCTCGGTAAAACGATTGTTATTGTTATCCATGATATCAATTTTGCCTCAGTTTATTCTGATTATATTTTAGCCATGAAAGGTGGCCAACTTGTCTATCAAGGTAGTCCAAAAGAAATTATGAATTCAACTATTTTAGAAGATATATTTGATACGCCAGTAAAAATAGAAACTATCCATAACCAAAACATTGCTATTTATTATTAATAAAAGATTTTTTAACTAAAAGGGTTTAGATTCACACTAAATCCTTTTTTTCTTATAATTCGTTAAGTTTAAATGATAAGTTTTGTTTACATTTAATTTGTGTTCAGTTTAAATAACTGATGAATTTTTTTATTGAGATATATTCATGAAATTAGAACAAATTGCACTGTTAGCTGGCGTTTCAAGAACGACAGCCAGCTATGTAATAAATGGTAAAGCTAAACACTATCGAGTTAGTGATAAAACCATTGCTAAAGTGATGGCAGTAGTGAAAGAATATAATTACCAACCCAATGCTGTAGCAGCAGGTCTAAGAGCGGGGAAAACACGTACTATTGGTATCATCATTCCAGACTTTGAAAATATAAGTTATACCCGAATTGCAAGTTACTTAGAGCAGTTGTTAAGAAAAGAAAGCTATCAATTATTGCTTTCTTGTTCTGAAGATAATCCGGAAATTGAAAAAGAGTGTGTAAAACATTTAAAACAACGCCGTGTAGATGCTTTAGTCATTTCTTCATCGTTTGTTAATGATTCTGATTATGCGTTTTACAACGGTTGGCAAAATAGTGATACTCCTTTGTTTGCATTAGACAGAACACTCTCAACATCTGAATTTAGGAATGTTGTTGGATCTGACAAAGAAGATTCTAAAATGCTAGCTCAAGCTTTTAATCAATTTGTTGATGGAACAGTCGCTTATATTGGTGCATTACCTAATTTGTCTGTTAGCCAGCTACGAATGGAAGGTTTTAAGGAAGTTGCTCTAAATCATAGCAATAAAGTTGATTTTTTGTGTGCAAATAATTATAGTCGTCGCGATGCAGAGGTTACTTTTAGTCAATGGTTGGCAAATAATGATTTACCAAACGGCATTTTTTCCACTTCTTTTTCTTTATTACAAGGCACCATTGATGCAATTCTGAAAAAGTTTGGTCGTTTACCGGATAATCTAACAATTGCCACCTTTGGTGATAATGAATTACTCGATTTTTTACCGTGTAAATTGATTGCGTTATCTCAAGATCATAAATCAGTATCAAAAGTAACCATTGAATTATTATTAAATAGTTTGCATAAAAAGAACTATCAACCAGGAACAACAATCATACCGCGACGTTTAATTTATCGAGGTAGCCTGAGTCGAGAAAAATTGCTAAAAAGTCAAATTAAATCGTCATAGAGCTAAAAAGATTTACTCAAAAAGCTGATCTAGATCACATTTTAGGAATTAATAGATATAATTTATTTGATAATTAGGACGTTTATATTCATTATCGCTGAAACGATTCAATCATGATTCAATAACGATTATGGGATTGCTGAGTTGTTTTTAGTACATCCAATATTATAACCCAGAGGTATTTATTATATGTTTCATTTAGTTAAAGAAGATATCCATTTAAATGAACAAGTAGCCAACAAAAGTGAGGCAATTAAGAAGATTGCAGCCGCATTAACTAGCGCTGGTTATGTTGAAGAAGGCTACGTTGATGGTATGCTTGAACGTGAAAGTCAAGCTGCAACTTATTTAGGTATTGGTATTGCTATACCTCATGGCACACCTAAAACTCGCCACTTAGTTAAAAAGACAGGGGTTCAAGTTTTTTGTTTTCCTCAAGGCGTTGAGTGGGGTGATGATGGCGAAAAAGCTTATCTAGCTATTGGTATCGCTGCGAGTTCTGATGAGCATTTAGAATTACTTCGTCAATTAACTCATGTCCTTGGTGCTGATGGGGTTGAAGAGCGAATCAAAAAAATCCAAACTGCCGATGAAGCTTTAGCTATTTTAACTGGCAAAGAAAGTGTAGAAGATAGTCAATTTGTAATTGATGAATCCTCATTATTATTGGATATACAAGCTGATAGCTTAACTACATTACAAGCTTTAAATGCTTCACGTTTAAAACAACACGATGCGGTTAATGTCAGCTTTATTACGAACGTGCTTGATAATAAACCAAGTTATTTAGGTAATGGGGTATGGTTAAGTGACAGCCGCGAAGGCAATTTAAAAAATGCGATTGCTATTAGCCGTACGGTGAATGATCTTAATCAAGATGGCAAACCTGTTAAGCTTCTTATTACTATTTCAGCTGTTGATGATTCAGTTACAGCTATCGTGAATAACATTGCATCATTAGCTTATAACCAAAAATTAGCATTATTAATTTCTGCAAAAAGTGATGATTTTAATAATCTACTCCTATCAGGGGATCATTCTGTATCATCTGAAACATCAGAAAATGTAACACCTAATGATTCATCAAACAGTCTTGCTAATGGTGAAGAATTAAGCCGAGTATTTGTTATTCCAAATGAAAATGGCTTACACACTCGTCCATCATCAGTTCTTGTCAAATTAGTTAAAGAGTTCAATAGCAAAGTGACGGTAGCTAATCTAGACGGTAAAAACGAGCCAGTTAGTGCAACTAGTTTAATGAAAATTGTTGCGCTAGGTGCGAAAAAAGGTAGCCGTTTACAATTTACTGCTGTTGGTAATGATGCAGAACAAGTATTAGATGCAATCGGTAAAGCAATTGAAAGTGGTTTAGGAGAGGGTGCTTAATCATGACTTATCGTGTTGCAACGATCACTTTAAATCCTGCTTATGATCTATTAGGTTTTTGTCCAAAAGTTGAGCTTGGTGATGTTAACTTAGTTCAAACTAACGCTTTGCTTGCTGCGGGTAAAGGTATCAATGTTGCCAAAGTATTATCTGATCTTGGTATTAAATTAACCGTGGGTGGATTTTTAGGTAAAGAGAATCGTGATGGTTTTAATTTACTTTTTAAATCTCTGAATGTTGATGATAAATTCCAGACTGTTGATGGTCGTACCCGAATTAACGTTAAACTCACTGAAGAAAATAGTGAAGTCACTGACCTAAATTTTTCAGGTTTCACGATTAACGATCAAGATTGGCAAACTTTCGTTTCCAATTCTTTAGAATGGTTAAAAGAGATAGATATGGTTGCCATTAGTGGTAGTTTACCTGCTGGAGTATCACTGGAAAAATTCACAGAATGGATGAAACAAGTTAAAGCAATTTGTCCTAAAGTGGTATTTGATAGTAGCCGTGATGCTTTAGTAGCAGGTCTTAAGGCCAACCCTTGGTTAATTAAACCAAATGATAAAGAACTGGAAATGTGGGTAGGCAGAAAACTATCTACATTATTAGAAATTAAAACAGCAGCCATGGAACTTATCGATGGTGGGGTAGAAAACGTAGTAATTTCACTTGGCAGCAAAGGTGCTTTGTGGGTAACTAAACATGAAGCATGGTTAGCCAAACCACCTAAATGTAAAGTGGTTAGCACTGTTGGTGCTGGTGATTCAATGGTCGGTGGGTTAATGTATGGTTTATTAAATAATAAATCAATCAAAGACACCCTAGTATTTGCATCAAGTGTTGCCGCTTTATCTGTTGAACAAGCTGGTGTTGGTGTGTCAGACCGTCAAGCGGTTACCAACATGTCGGAAAAAATTGAAATAATCGCTGGATAGGAGTATTCATGAATATATACATTGTTGAAGGTAGCAATTCAGGCCCAGTTAATGGGCGATTAGCTAAAGCGGAATTAGCGTTAGCTGCTAATTCTTTAAATTTTAAAATTGTTGATAATGCAACATCAGCCGATACTATCATTGCGGTTGGTAGCGGTAATATTAGTGACAAATCAGTTATTGGCAAAAAAGTTTATGTTGTTAATGATATAAATGATGTTTTTGCTGATCCTAAAAAAATCTTAAATGATGCACAAAGTAAAGCAACTGTTTATGAACAATCTACTGGTGATACTAGTACTTCTGTGATAAACAGTGGGCAAAAACGTATTGTTGCGGTAACTGCTTGTCCAACAGGTGTTGCTCATACATTTATGGCAGCTGAAGCGATTGAAGAAGAAGCGAAAAAACGTGGTTGGTGGTGTAAAGTAGAAACTCGTGGTTCTGTTGGTGTTGGAAATGAATTAACACCAGAAGAGATCGCTTCTGCTGATGTAGTTATAGCTGCATGTGATATTGATGTTGATTTAAGCAAATTTGCTGGTAAAAAACTATATCGTACCAAAACTGGCCCAGCTCTTAAAAAGACCGCTCAGGAATTAGATAAAGCATTTGAAGAAGCAACAATTTATCAGCCGTCTGGTTCTACTTCTGTTGCAACATCAAGCAATGAAAAGAAAGGCTTTTATCAACATCTACTAACAGGTGTGTCTTACATGTTGCCAATGGTGGTTGCAGGTGGTTTGATCATTGCGCTTTCTTTTGCTTTTGGTCAGTTTCAAGAAGTATTAAAAACAGTTACTGTACTTGAAAATGGCGTAGAAGTTGTTAAACAAACTCTTGTAAATGAGCTTGTTGGTGAACCTCATTTAGCTCAAATTGGTGGTTTAGCCTTCTCGTTAATGGTTCCATTGCTTGCTGGTTATATTGCTTACTCAATTGCTGATAGACCAGGGCTTGCTCCTGGCCTAGTTGGTGGTTTACTTGCAGTTTCAACTGGTGCAGGATTCTTAGGTGGTATTATCATTGGTTATTTTGCTGGTTATGTCGCATTAGCTATTACAAAATACTTACCATTACCAAAAAGTATGGAAGCATTGAAACCAATATTAATTGTGCCTTTACTTGCAACTTTAATTACTGGTCTTGTTATGCAATTTGTTGTTGGTACGCCAATCGCATGGTTAATGAAAATTATTACTGTATGGCTAAATACCATGAATGGTGCTAATGCTGTTATGTTAGGTGCATTATTAGGCGGTATGATGTGTACTGATATGGGTGGACCAATTAATAAAGTTGCTTATGCTTTTGGTACTGGTATGATTTCTTCACAAGTTTATGCACCTATGGCTGCAGTTATGGCGGGGGGAATGGTTCCTCCATTAGCGATGGGATTAGCTACTTTAATCGCTCGTAAAAAATTTGCTAAAGCAGAACAAGAGAGTGGTAAAGCGTCTTTAGTTTTAGGCTTATGCTTTATCTCTGAAGGGGCAATTCCTTTTGCAGCGCGTGATCCGTTACGTGTTATCCCTTGTTGTATTGTTGGTGGTGCAATCACTGGTGGTATGGCATTGGCATTTGGTTCAACGTTAATGACGCCACATGGTGGTTTATTTGCATTAGCAATCCCTGGCGTAGTTAAACCTGTTGGTGGATATATATTATCAATCGTTGCAGGCTCTGTAATTGCAGGTGTTGCTTACGCATTGATTAAGAAACCTGAATCACAAACAGCAGCTATCGCATAATAATTATGCAACTAAAAACGCCATCAGTTGATGGCGTTTTTTTATATTAAATTATTTTTTTACCCAGCGTTGTAAGTTTTTTGGTATAAAGTTGTCCATTTTTTCTAACATTGAATCAGCAGTATCTGAGATAATTAATGTTTGATAAAAACTTTCTCGAATAAAACTTTCTTGTACTGCGTGCTTTAAGAAGTTCAATAAAGGTTGCCAAAATTGGCTATTAAATAGTGCGACGGGTTTTTCATGATAACCAATTTGCATCCCTGTCCAAACTTCAAAAAGCTCTTCTAACGTGCCCGTTCCCCCTGGCATTGCAATAAATCCATCGGCAAGCTCAGTTAGTCTTGCTTTACGTTGATGCATATTTTCAACAACTTCTAATCGAGTAATACCAAGGTGTGCAGTTTCGGCTTTGACTAATTTTTCTGGAATGATGCCAATAACCTCACCACCATGATCTAAAACGGAATTAGCAATTATGCCCATTAATCCTTTATTGCCTCCGCCATAGATTAATCGTCTATTTTGATTGGCAATAACCTTGCCTAATTGCATAGCCGCTGTACGATACTCTGGACGATTCCCTTCACTAGCACCACAAAAAACACAAATATTCTTTTTCATAAATTTTACTCTACTTGTTAATCTGTACTATTTTAGCATAGTATTCACGCTATTTGCTTACAAGCTGAGCAGTTAAACTTAATTAGTGTTTTATAGATTGACATAATCGTCATAGATAGTTAATATTCTGTCCGTCAAGTGTTCCTCCATAGTTCAGTCGGTAGAACGGCGGACTGTTAATCCGTATGTCACTGGTTCAAGTCCAGTTGGAGGAGCCAACTTTTAACTTTATCTCATATCTATACATCTCTATTTGTTTATAAATCAATAATGTCAAAATCAAATTGATGTAACACATCAGAAACAATTTGGTTAGGATTGGCTGAATAAGAATCTACTCGTTTGGGTTGATCTTTAGAGGATTTTATATTTTCTGTATGAAGGCTTTAGTTTTCCATTATAGGATGATTAAGTAATTATTTATATTTTTTAATTTATTGTTTACTTATCACCGTTCATAATTATGAGGGTGATAGGCAAAATAAAAAGCAGTTTAAAATACTATCATTACTTCATTTCATCAATTTCATTATCCACAAATTTTCGTTCGATAAGCTCACCGTCTTTATAGGTTTCTGTGTACAAAAGTTTGCCTTTTTTAGCAGAAGATAGATCAACAGATCCTTCTGGCATCTCTTGGTAATCTAATTTATAAAACTTCCAAATTCCAATCGGTAACCCTTTTTGGTAATTTGCTTCAAGGTAAGTATAAAGGTAAGTATAATAACCATTTGGCTTCTTCTCAACCCACAAACCTTCACGGGTATGATTTTCGACTAATCCTTGTTCTTCTTCATTTTGGAAAAATCCGTTTTGGTCGTAATATCGAATAAATTTGCCTTCAGGCGAAATTTGGAATTTTTCATAACGGATAAAATGCGTATCCTCTTCATCTTCTTCAAAATATTTAATATGAATAATATTGTTCTTATCTATAAAAAATAATTTTCTATAACCATTAATTACCCATGATAAAGAATAATAAACATTTAATTTATCGATAGTGTTAGTACTATCTGTTGTGATTAAATCCATTCTAGAATAATTATAAGGCTCGTATTCACTATTATAAACTGGCTTGTCTTCAAGTGTTGTATGAGAAGATGTTAATAGAAATAGATTTAGATTTTTATCATTAATATTTATTTTGCTTACTGGTGAAAGATAATTATCTTTTTTAATATTTTTATCAAAAAAATGTGATAGTTTATCATAGTAAAAATTACTCATTTCAGATTCATAAAATCTGTCTTTAAGAATTGTTAATTGAGGGTTTAAATATAATTCTGGATATAAATAATCATTTGAATATTTACTCAAATAAAAAATTACTGAATCATAATTACGTTGTATCCTACTGTTATTCCTTTCAACTTTTTCTTGCCAAAATTGGGTTGTCCATTTCTTAGGAAAATGTGTTGATATCAGTTCTTCTTTACCAAAAGAAAGCTCGTTCGTATAGGGCAACTCACTATAAATATTTACTGAATAAGTATTATTCGGTATGGTGAAAAGCTCTTTTAACTCAGTCTCATATAAATCATCAAAATTGTAAATTTTCTTTGAAACAACTTTTCCATTCTTATATTGAGTTACGATTTTATAGTCTTTGCCTAATTCATCAGGATGATAATAGGTGGTTTCGATTAAATCGCCTTTTTCATCGTATGTTTTCCATAATCCTACAGGTATTGTGGTAGCATTATACATATCCATAAACCCTTCATATTGCTTAACGCCATTTTCAAAGTAAATAGTAGTGAGTTTGGGTAATTCTAAAGAGTCAGTAACTATTGTTTCTATAAGATTTATTTGTCCATTAGGATAATAAATAACATATAATACATCTCCTTTTTTAACTTCATCTCTTACATAACGGATGAATTTTAGTTTTCCATTTGGGTAAAATCCTTGAGAAGAAATGCCGTCTCGTTGATATGATGACATATAATACACAGATTCTAATTGACCGCCTTTAGTATAGTAAGTTTCTATATAATCCGCTGCTTTATTGCCATTGATATAATATTCATACCGTAGAAAACCCTCAGGAGTATTGGATTCTTTAATTCGTACTGAATTTGAAGGGGTAGCTTCGGAAATATTTTTTGCTTCAATGCGTTGAATACATGCCAAAATGCCAACAAAAAAAATAGATACTATTAGTAATTTTTTCATTTTATTCTTAAAAATGTTTATTAATGTTGATTACTAACCCTTGAGCAAGTTGCTCTGCTATTAAATCCATATTGTCGTAAATACTTTTTGCATCTTTAGGGGGGGTAATATAACCAAGCTCGATTAAAACTTTATCTTTCGTTTGATTTTTTCCCCAAAGAACTCCTACATTATTTCTAGCATCAGGGTGTTTCTTTCCTATATTGACAACAGTATAACAATTAAAAATATCATTAGCTAATTCTAGCCCTTTTTTATCTCCTTCATTACAGATAACATGGGCGCCGGAAGTAAAATTGGTTAAGCCATCCACATGAATTGAAATAAAATAATCCGCTTTGTTATTAGTAGCTATATCACAGTGAAAATAGATAGCTTCTTTATTATTGGCAACTTTAACAACGTTTTTACTATTTCCTTGATATAGGTAATGGAGCCGTCTACCGTGCATTCCATTTCTGTTTTTTCTTATCCATTGACTAAAAAGGAAATGGATTATTTGAATACAGGTTTTGGGTAGTATCGGTATTTTCAATTTCTCTGAGTCTGAGCACTAATTTACCTTTTCGGGGAGTACCGTAACATTTGGCAACCAGATAAATTTTGTCACCCCAAGAGGCTTGATTTAATTTTAAATAGGTATATTCATTAGGTTTATTCGCGGCATTTATTTTTTTGCAAAATAGGCATCCGATACATTAATATGAAAATCAGATTAATGTAACAAATCATAGACAATTTGATTGGGGTTGGCTGAATAGGAATCGGTTTGAGGTTGTAATACCTTGTTTTCGGGTTGATAGGGTTGTGATTGTTTATTGTCCGGCGAGGTTGCTCCTTTTTCCATTTTGGGTTGTAGACTTATTATTTGTTTATGTATCTAACTTTTAATATTATTTATTTTTGACGTTGAAACATTTAGGATCATCAATTGAATTTATGATTAAATTAATTTCATTTCCTTTCTTTCTTGACATACTATATTTACAGATTTGAATAGTATTTCCTGATTGGATTTGTTCCATGGATATTAATTCTAATAAGTTGTTTTTATCCTTTTCAAAAATGAATTTATCAACCGTTAAATGTCTGGTTTCTTGTAAAATTTCTAAGGTATATTCTTTTTTACTTACTTTTGTCAAAGTAAATGTTAAATCATTTCTATCACCATAGTTACTAATTAATAATTTATAGTTTTCTTTAAATTTTATATTTCCTTGTTCTATTTGAATTATAAAATGATCATAAGGTTGATCCGATACTAAATTTTTATGGAGTTCCCCTGCATTATCAAATTGAATATGAAAAATATTATTTTTAATAATATCAGCTTCGCTCTCATCTTGAATCTTTTGTTTACTATAAACATTTTTAACTTGTCCTTGACAAGAAAAAGTTAATATCATTATTAGAATAAAAAAGATTCCTTTATTTTTTATTAATACACTCATTATATTTTATTATACCTTTTAATATTTCTGTAAACTTCTTTCTTCTTCTAAACCATTGGGGACTTTTACATTTCATTAATTGCTCATGATACCAATAAAATTTGTATGATTAATAGATAAATTAAATCAAAAATAATTATATTATACTAAGCGTGTTTAACATTGTCCTATTTTTCAAATTCACCGATTAAAATTCTTCCCCCTCGATCTTCAGGATCTGGTTTATCATGGAATGATGCACGTAAAATGATAAATTTATCTTTATAAAATCCGACAGGTCTAGAAGTAGCAAACATACCTTTTAACTCATACTTATTCCAAGTTTGTCCATAGTCATATGAATATCGAATTGACGGGTTAATAGATGATAAAAGTTTATAGTCGCATACAAAATTTTTATATCGGTAAAAGTTCACATTTTTTGAATCAAGTGTATATAACTCTTTTTCCTCTTCATTATAAAAAGTTGCAGATGTTTTTAACAAGTTAGCTTTACCCAAAACAAAAGTGTCATCTTGATATAGTAAGACATCATAGTTACTTTTGAAACTTTTGATGATTTGCTTGTTTTGGGTTTTAGGGTCATAACTAATGATCTGATTTTTTTGTAAAGTTAGAATGTTACCCTGTGCGGTTAAATAAAATGGCTGATTGTTTAAATCGTCTGGCAAGGGGTATTCTTCTTCTCGATTCAATAAATTAATCAGTTTTAAATTGCCTCGATTGGAATATATGACATATTTACCATTAAACTTTTTATAATTGATGTCATCGTCATATAAATATTCATCTATTTTAAGGAATTTTAAATTATTATTATCTAAAAGATATAGGGAAATTTTTTCACTGTTATCGGGTAATCTATTTTGAGCTTTTACTAAAGAATAATCATTGCTGGTCTTAATCGATATCATCTCTTGTTCGGGTAGCAATAATTCTTGATAACTTTTGCCCCGATCTTTAGATATAAATATTACCGCTTGATACCCTCTTTCGATTGAATCGAAAGAGCGAAGACTTTTATTTCCGATTAAAATAATGGTGTTTTCGTTAAGTGCTTTAAAATCCTCAAAACGAAAAGCAGACATCGGATCTAAGACAGTTGCTTGGTCGGTTAATTGGTATAATTGATTAAAATCGTATTTGGCTATCCATTTCATATTTCCTTGTTTATTGGGGTTACAGCTGAATAAAAAAAGGCTTAATAGAGTAGTGATAATCAATTTATTATTTAGGGATATCATCATAAAAAACACTCTAGTTACATATCTTTTGTTATCGGACTCTTGTTATTAAATTTCAAAAAAACTAACGCCATTATAATGATTAGTTTTGAATGATTATTCGTTTTAATTTACTCATTTATATCGATTTACTTACCACCTTTTATATTAATAAAGGTGATAAGTAAAATAACCAGTATATTTAATATACTATCGTTATTTCAATTCATAAATTTCTTTATCCACAAATTTGCGTTCGATAAGCTCACCGTCTTTATAGGTTTCTGTGTACAAAAGTTTGCCTTTTTTACCAGAAGATAGATCGATAAAACCGTCTGCTTTCTTTTGATAATCTAATTTATAAAACTTCCAAATTCCAATCGGTAACCCTTTATGGTAATTTGCTTCAAGATAAGAATAACCACGAGGATAAATATAATAACCGTTCGGCTTCTTCTCAATCCATAAACCTTCACGGGTATGATTTTCGACTAATCCTTGTTCTTCTTCATTTTGGAAAAATCCGTTTTGATCGTAATATCGAATAAATTTGCCTTCAGGCGAAATTTGGAATTTTTCATAACGGATAAAGTTAACGTATTCAGAATCACAAAAATCAAAGTATTTAATATGGATAATTCCTTTTCTGTCAATATACAGGCGTTTCGTATCAAGATTGGCATAAATATAAGCATTTAGGGAATCTAAGATGTTTCCTTGACCATCCATAACCACTAATTGTAATTTAGCGTAGGGTTTTACATTTGGTTTATCTGAAGTAGGTACATCTTCACTAAAAAGCATTATTAGAGATTGGTTATTTGATAAATTAATTTTCCATAATGGATATAATATTTCTTTATAGTTGTAATATATACTTGATTGGTTTTTTATAAACGGGTAGGGAAAAAAGTTATCATAATAGATATTAGCCATATTAGCATTAGTATAAGTATAAGTAATACTATCGGTAAGTTTTAAATCTCGTTTTTTATCTTTATAAACATCGTAAAACAAATTTGAATGATTATAAGCTAAATCTATAGGTGTTTTATACCATGTATTGCTTGGATAATCATACGATTTCCAATTTGCTGGGAATTGGACGTCAATTAACTCTTTAGTTCCGAAAGGTAAAGTAATTACGGGAATTGAATTCTTCTTTTTCGAATCTGAAAAATCCTGAGATTTTATGCCTTGACAAGAACATAGAAAAATAACTAAAAGTAAAAGGTAATTTTTTTTCATTACAATAATTCCTTATATAATTGAATAATCGTGGCTAGGGTACAACCACAATACATTTTGTTCGGGAAATGTTAACTCTTGATAACTTTTGCCCCGATCTTTAGATATAAGTATTACCGCTTGATAGCCTCTTTGAATTGATTCGAGAGAGCGAAGACTTTTATTTCCTTGTCTAACGGGGTTGCAGCTCAATAAAGCGAAGCTTACTAAAATTGTTATCAGTATTTTTTTATTCAAACTTATCATCCTTTAAAATCTATTTTTTATACAGTCTTTGTAAGGTAGCTTTTGTTATCGACAGATAATCTAAATTTCGAGCTATAATAAGAGACTGCTTCCAAGTTTTTGTAACCCACCACTCATAAGATTTTTTATTTTTCAAACTCACCGATTAAAATTCGTCCCCCTCGATCTTCAGGATCTGGTTTATCATGGAATGATGCATGAAAAATGATGAATTTATCTTTATAAAATCCAATTGGATAAGAGGCTGAAAAAAAGCCTGTAAACTTTTGTTCAAACCAAGTTTGTCCATAGTCATAAGAATATCGGAAAATAGGATAAAGGGATGAAATAAGTTTATAGTCGCATACAAAATTTTTATAGCGATAATATCGGCTTCTATCCCCTTTTTCGAAAGTATATAAAAGCTCTTCTTTATTATTATAATAAGAACCTCCACCTTTAGACTTATTTTCATTGAATTTAGTAAAAAAATATTCACCATCCTTATAAGTCAGCACATCATAATTATTATGTAATTGCTGTATGACGGTTTTTGTATTATTTTTCGGGTCGTAGCGAATGACTTGTTTGGCATCTAGAATAAGTAATGTATCATCAGCAGTAACCCAAAAAGAACGGTTGTTTAATTCGTAGGGTAAAGGATACTGTTCCTCTCGATTCAATAAATTAACCAGTTTTAATGCCTTGTTATGGGAATACACGGCATATTTTCCATTAAAATTATAATAGGAGATATCAGCTTCAGAATCATATTCATCTATTTTAACGATTTTTAAACTGTTGTTATCTAAAAGATACATGGAATTTTTTTTACTGTTGTCTGGTAATCTACTTTGAGCTTTTATTAATGAATAATCATTGCTGGGATAAATCCATCTCATCTCTTGTTCGGGAAGCAATAATTCTTGATAACTTTTGCCCCGATCTTTCGATACATGTATTACTGCTTGATACCCTCTTTGGCTTGAATCAAAGGCATTAAGATCTTTATTTCCAATCAAAATAATGGTGTTTTCATTGGGGGCTATAAAATCTTCAAAACGAAAAGCAGACATCGGATCTAAGACAGTTGCTTGGTCGGTTAATTGGTATAATTGATTAAAATCGTATTTGGCTATCCATTTCATATTTCCTTGTTTATTGGGGTTACAGCTGAATAAAAAAAGGCTTAATAGGGTAGTGATAATGAATTTATTATTTAGGGATATCATCATAAAAAATACTCTAGTTACATATCCTTTGTTAACGGACTATTGTTATTAAATTTCAAATAAAACCAACAGCCATTATAAAGATTAGTTTTGAATGATTATTCTTTTTAATTTACTCATTTATATCGGTTTACTTACCACCGTTCATATTTATGAGGGTGATAAGCATAATAATTGTTTGTTTACTACACAATCTTTAATTCAATTAATCAATTTCTTTATCCACAAATTTGCGTTCGACAAGTTCACCGTCTTTATAGGTTTCCGTATAAAGAAGTTTGCCTTTTTTAGCAGAAGAATAGGGAACATAATAGGGAATAGAGCCGTCTTTTAACTTATATTCTAATTTATAAAACTTGCCTTCACCCTGTATTAACCCATTTTTATATTCGGCTTCAAAATATGAAGTACCAATTAAATGGTTTACTTTCTTCTCAATCCATAAACCTTCGCGAGTATGGTTTTTAACTAAACCTTGTTCTTGATTATCTTTATAGTTACCATTTTTAGGATAGTAACGAATAAATTTGCCTTCGTCATTTAGTTGATATTGATAAAACGGTGTTTGTGTTATTCCGTCCTCAGTAAAGGAATAGTCTCGGGTGGAGATGATCAGGTTTTCATCTATATAAAAAATTTTACCATCTGTAAAACCCATTTCTCCTGAGCGATTATAATAAATTCTTCTAGAATCAACCTGTACTCCATTTTTTAAGGATAACAGATATATAGATAGATTTGGATAACTGTTAGATTCTGATTTTTGTATTGCTAATTTTAAGATTTTATCGCCTTTTTTGAGGTATTTGAATGAAATAATAAAAGGTATCGCTTCTTCTTTATATAAATTATATCTGCTAAAAACCTCATCATAATCTGAATATTCTATTTTAAAAAGTTTAGGATTATAATTTACGGTTTCCTCACAACCAAGTAAGGAACAAAAGCTATCCCTACTTCCATATCTATGAACAAAATTATTGTACAACTCTGCAATTGAATCTTCGTTTTTTGCTTTATGGAGTATTGCCCGCTGCCCTAATGGTGGTGATATAAGTGCACCTGACAAATCTTTTGCTGTGTCGGGAGTGGCAGGTGTATAAGTTATTATCGGTTGCCCATACGAACAACCCAACCATAGAGTCAATGTAAGTAAAATAATTATTTTATGCATAGATATTAGGGATTTCTCGAAAGTTATAAATAGATAAATGAATATTATATACGGTATGTATTTTATTTCTATTTAGTTAAACTAATACAATCCGCATAATCACTCATTTTTATTCAGGAACAAAATCACTAATATTATTAAAGACGATATGATAACCATCACCCATGTTTAACTTTATTTTTTTATAGGTAAATTCAACAAACAGGCTTTGTAATGAGTGAAAATCACGCTCTTTTTTAGATAAAAACTTTTTTGCATATTCAATATACTCAGGGCAACAATCCTTATATTTTTCTGGGTTATCGATTATTTCATTCTGATAGAACTGTTTTTGAACCAAATAAGACTCTTTTCGGATCTCATCAAAATATCTTTCATGGCAAATGGCTTCTAGCTGTGGTGTAGTTTTAATCGCTGTTGATAAAATAAATTTACCTTTATTGTTATGTAGCAGTATATTTTCTTTAAAAGAAAATGGTAAAAATACATTTCCCCTATCAATATCATCAATTAAGTTTTGAGAAACCGCATATTCTATTTCACCAGTTAATAGGAAATCTTGATCCTTGTTATCTATAAATTCTATTTGGAGATCATCTATACCCAGATACAGCTTTTTAATGATAAAAAGCGTCTTACCTTTTTGTACCAGTGAAAAGTCTTCAGGGTTTAATCCTTTTAATGCTAATTTTTTACTGCCTAACTGAATTAAAACAGGATCATGGTCTAACACAATGACTTTGCTAGAGTTTATGCTTGTTTTTTCCTATTTATGCACATAAGCACAAGAAGTCAAAAAGCTAATGAGTAAAAGTATAGCTATCGTCTTCATTATTTTCCTAATTAAATAGTAGTATGTATAAAATCTATATTAAATCCCCAATGTTCATGATCATAATGATTTTGAATCACCAGAGTTTACACCGGAAAACTCTGTCAAACCTATCGGAAAGCTTGTTCACACGCAGTAAGGCATAAAAAAAATAGAACAAATACGAGAGGGCGATCTGTGATTGTCTCAAAACCAAACCAGTGGCAAAATAAGCCTAAAAAAGTAACGTCATTATCCGCTAAGAGACAGACACCACCGTACAAATAGAGCTGGAAGGCGAAACCATTGAAACTACCGCCGAACACCCTTTTTACACCAAAGAAGGCTGGAAAGATGCCGCCGACCTCACCGAATAATACCACATACAAACCAAAAATAAAAAATGGTATCGTGTAAAAGGGTAAAACTATCTTTATACTAAGAAAGAAGTTTATAATTTTGAAGTTGAAGGCTGGCACACCTACTTTGTCGGCAAACTCGCTTGGCTGGTGCATAATGCGCAGCCTTGTTTTTCTACAATGATAATGGAATCCCAAACATGGTTTCAAAATATCATTAGAGGGAGAAGTTTTAATATGGTAATGAATAGTGCTTTGAGAGAATTACATGGAAAAAAGTTACTATAATAGATGACATTTCTAAATTACCGGGATTATAAAATTTATAAAAAATTAAACAATATGTATACATTAAAATTCTTAGAATACAATGACCTTATGAAAGAGGTTATGTCTGAAGAAGGCACTTTAGACAATATATTAACCCTTAGTCTTGAGAATAAACCCACAGCAGAAGACAAAAAACATCTCAATAATGCTGAGGATTGGGCTAAATATGCTTTTGATAATGATAAAGAATACTATGTTACTTTTTTTAAAGATGGTGAACCTATAGCATGCGTAAATAATTATTTTAGAAAGATAAGTGTAACTTTTTTAACTTATAATAATGGAGAACTATTTGTCTATCTTTATATGATTTATAATAAAGAAAAGGGGGCGTATAATAAAGGCGTTGATGGTAGGATATTTTTACGCCAGTTTGAGTTATATGATGAAGATGCAGATAAAAGAATAACCAACAAAGTTCTTTTTAGAGATAATGGCATTATGAATGTTGAGACCATTACAGAAACAAAAAGGCCGGAATTTAGTATGAATTATGAAGAAAAAGAGACAAGAGTAAACTTATCCCATAACTGGATAAGAAAACCTCAGAATTACAAAGATTATGAATATTTATTAGATTATCAGAATATTTTAAAGCCCGAATATTTAGATTTACCATAATATTTATTGTTCATTTTTTTATATTTAATTATTCCATTCGAAATTGGCATACCTACTTTGTCGGCAAACTCGCTTGGCTAGTGCATAATGCTAAGCCTTGTGTTAGCGGTATAATTAAAGGAGTTATTAATTGGTCTTCTAAAAGTGTAAAAACTTTTGGACATACATTTTTGAAGCATGGACAAAATAATTTCAAAAAATTACAAGAAGTTGCAAGGCAAAAAAATATATCACAAGGTATATGGAAAAATGATAAAGAAGCAGCTAAATTAATAGAACAAAATTTTAATAAATTAAAAGTAGGAGAGAATATTATAGATTTACCTAAAGGTTTAGGGCAAGTGATTAAACCTGATGGTTCAATTGTTGAAGCTACAAAAGCTATTATTATAAAAAATTCTGATGGCTCAACTAATATTTTAACTACAGCTTACCCTAAAATAATACCTTAAAAAAATGAAATTTGATTTAATCATTGAAAAACCATTAACGAAACTAACTGACTTTAAGTTTGAGTTATATGATAAAGATTCCTTAACAGAGGCACTTTCTATCATTGAAGATGCTATTTATGAAACTCATAAAATAAAGTTTTATTTCAATTCACTAGGTGAAGTATGGAACGTTACTGTATTTGGTGATCTCTCTGTTTTTCTGGAACAATTAGATGATATATTAAAAGTCACAAAAGGTATTAAAAAACAACATATCTTAGATTTTTACGAAGTAGGAACAAATAGAAAATTACTTTTAATTCATGATAAAAAAATAGTTGAAATTAAAAACATTTCAACTACTGGTTGGACCCCTTTTATAACCGCTGAAACACAAGATAATTTAGATATTCAAATATTATTTTTTGTTAACAAATTGGAAAGTATTATAGAAATAATATGCCCAGAAGTGAATCAAATAGCTAAAATAAAAGAATGGTATAATTCATTTCAATAAAATGAAAATACAAAACATAAAATATATTGATGAACTCACTAATAAATATGCTTCCGGTACGGTTATTTAAAATACCGAACATAATGCGGGAAAAATTCTGGAGAAGTTTTAAAATGTGCTAAAAAGAATTAAGAAAATCATTATGATAAAAATCGAAAACTTAATAGGATTATCCATAACTCAGTTTTACTGTAAAAAATTTGATTCCAATACCACAGGTTATATTGAAATAGTAGTACAAATATCCAAATATTTTTTACAAATTACTGTGAATGATGATACCGATGAACTTATTGTTCATATTCCTTCCCTAATAGAAACTAACCAATATTTTATTCCAGATTGGGCAAATAATTTTACAAATAAATCCCTCATGCAACTTTGGGGCATTGAAAATGAAAAAGGATATTCTGATTTACTCTGTCTAGGTATTGATGAAGTAATACCTAGTATCGTATTTTCATCTTTAGCTTCTGAAATAAAAGTCGGATTAGTCAACTATGGTTCAATTTAATGATAGCAATTAAAGAACTGAATTTTATTTCTCCGATCAGCCAACTAAAGTAATTCTGGAGAAGAAAGATCATCACCTTTCAATAATAATAAATAATGATAAGACAAATTTTAACTTTCTTAATCCTTTTAGGACACCAGTGGTATGAATATAGAAGAATTAAAAGCAAAATATGAAAAATACATTGGAACAGATGAGTTTATGGATCATATTTTTGAATTAAAAAAAGATTTGTTATCATCAGATTCCAATGATTTTTTAGAGTATCATTACTTATTAATGAATAATAAGAATTTGGATAGTGGTGAAAGAGACTTAATAAAATCTTTCTTTTACTCAGAAGTCGTTAATGAAAGAGATAAAACTAAAGTCGGGGAGTTTCTATTAAAAAAATTTGAACAAGAAAAAACACCTCAAAAGCAAGCTGAATTGATTAAAATATTAGGACATTTAAGATATTCTAAAGTCAAAAAACTCGCCATCCAAGAAATAAAATCGCCTGAATATGAATTACGCTTTGCCTGTATCATGGTATTGGGCTGGGTTGGCACTGCAAAAGACTTAGTCTATTTAAATGAACGAATGTTAAATGATCCGGAAGGTACATTACGTCAATGTGGCGCTGCGGCAATGAGACAAATTTGGTTTCGACATAAATCAACGAAATTAAAAATTACCCAGTATATTAATGGAGCGATCAGACATGAAACCAATCCATATGCCTTAAGCGGAATGATTATCACGATTCAAGATTTATATGGAAAGAAATTAGGAATTAAAGAAAGTCATTATGGTGATATATCGGGAGATGTTAACAAAGCAAAAGAAAAATGCATTAAAGAATTAGATAAAAATTAACTAGAAATATTAAAAAGTTTAGAACCATGAAGATAAAATATAGAATTGTTAAAAATTTTAATAAAGAAGAACAAGATAAATTAGAAAATTAGGAATTAATGTAGGAGAAGGGTGGGATTCATTTGAAATCGAGAAAAATAATCAAAATTTTGAACCAATAAAAAATATGTTGCATAAGGATTGGGATAATGTTGCTCAAAAGAAAGGTTATTTTTCAGAAAAAGATAGAGCATTAGCCCCGTATTTAAATATATATGCAAATAAAATGTTGGGGTATGCAAAACCAGATGACGAATCTGTTGTAGATGAATACGAATATCCATTTGATATATACCCTTATTACAAAGGTGTCTTTGAAATAATTAATACTGACAAACAATTTGGAATATTAAGAGGAAATCAAATCGGCTATTATTCTTTAGAAGATGAACCTAATTGGAGAGGAAATGAAATTGCATCGGCAAATAACATTTAAGATGCTTTTTTGTAAAACCCGAAGTTTTTGAAAAAATATTTAGACCTTTAAATATTAAATCTTTGCCAGTTATCAATTATAAAACTCAAACAAAATTAGAAAATGTTGTACAAATAATTCAACAAGGGATTAGTAAATCTCATTTAATTATTAATAAAACTCAAATCAAAGAAAAAACACATATTGTAAATTGGGATATTGATAAATATGTATTAAGCGATGATTCTTATTATCCATCTTTTGATTCTTCACCCGGTGAATTTGATTTTTTTTATACGCATGAGTATTTTGGTACAGGAGGATTAACTCAAAGAAATACAATAATTTCAAAAAAACTTTATAACATATTAAAAATTAACAATATTAAAGGTTTAAATTATTATCCTATGAAAGGATAATAGAAAAAGTTTAAAAAAATTGATACATGGATTTAATCAATATGAAAATAAAATATCGATTTTTTAAAAATTTTTCCTTAAAAGAAGTTCGTAAATTAAAAAATATAAATATTTATGTCGGTGTGGGATGTGATGCTTTTACGTTCTATGAAAATGACGAAATGAACGAGCAACTTCAATCCATATTCGGAAGCAACTATAAAAACTATGTTTCTGTTGTCAAAACAGAATTTTCAGAAAACGAAAGAATTAATGCCGATTATTTATCAATTGAGTCTAGTAAAATATTGGGATATCCTCAACCAGAAGACTTAGATGGAAATGATGAGTTGGAAAAATTTCCTTTTAATGTTTTTCCTTATTTAAAGAACGTATTTGAAATAACAAAAAGAAGTGAAAATTTTGGAATTATTAGAGGAAAGCAAATTGGAAGTATCTCATTATTAAGCGAACCTAAATGGAATAAAAAAGGTATAGGAACAATATATTGGCTTGAAGATACATTTTTTACTACACCTTCAATTTATGAAAATATATTTAAACCACTAAATATACAAAGCAAAAGTGTAATTGGGTATGGTAATCAAAAACCTCTAGTTACAGTAGTTCAATTGTTACCACAAGGAATATCCTCATCTAAATTAAATATAAATGATAATAATATAGATGAGAAAACACATATCCCAGAGTGGGAAATTACTAGGTTTCATTTAAACAATAAAGGATTTTTTCCGTCTTTTGAAAATCATCCTGGAAATTTTGATTTTTTTGTATCTCAAGAAAATTTTGGTTCCGGTCATGCCAATTATAAAGAAGTCTTTGTATCGCAAAAGCTATATCAACTTTTAAAAAATAATAATATAAAAGGACTAGATTATTACCCAATAAAGAAGTAATAAACCGAAAATTCCACCGTTAGGGAAAGTAATGGAGAAAACCGTGAAAAATTATATTGATAATACTGCAAAATATTCCAACGCAAAACTAAACGGAGCAGAACTTTCAGAAGAAATTTTCCTTCAAGTTCAAGATATGAAAGGAGTTTTCCAAAAAGTATTAGACTATGCTAAAAAGAAAAACGTGACTATTATTTTTTTGCTAGTTCAGCTTTTAAGTAAAATATTTTGAGACTTAAAAGTATAGCAATGAATAAGAACAACATTATCCAGTAAACATTCTTGTGGTCGTTTTGATGATATGTTTCTCATTTAATTCATTACATGGATTAGAAATATGTGATATCTCTTTCCTGTTATTCTTTCCAATTAAATTTTTCACCCGACTGTTTTTTTTGTAAACACTCTTCAGTAGTATATTGTTGTGGGCAGGCAAAGCAGTCTTTTGTATTTTCATTGGTAAAATTTAAATCATCAGGGATTTTTATGATGCCATTTATTGGTTTTATCTCTTGACTTAAGCAGATCAAATTTGCATTTATATTATCATAATCATCTTTTGCTATTTCAAATTTATAAGATATACGATCCCAACCAGTTTGTTTGAAAATTTCCAACTTATTATTTCTTTCTCGAATGAATAGCTCATAGGCGCTAACACCAATTCTGTTTTGTATTTCGACAATGACATAATCCAATTTATTTATCAAAGAGATTTCAAATACTTGATCATAGGTATTTAGATAATCTATAAAAAAAACTTCGGATTGCAAAATTAATTTCTGTGAAAAAACATCGAAAATATTTAAAATATAAGTATTTCCGAAATTATCTTTCATAATGGGTGACATTGTTTTAGCCGTTTCATTTATATTCTTTTTTTCATTAAAGAAACCAACTTCCGAATTTTCTTTATTTGATTGTTTATTACTACAACTACATAGCAATACAATAATAAAAAAGTAAATTATTTTATTTTTCATCACGTTATCCATCTTATTAAGTATCATATTTCATCGATACTTTTTATATCATTAATCGCCAGTAAATTATATCTAGCTCCGTTTGAATAAACCTTTAATAAAAATGCGGTATTTCGTGTTCGTATATTTGTTTTATTACAATATTTTGTAATTATTTCATGGTTAGTAACGGTTAAGTAAAGATTTGCATTATCTTGTTTAAAGTTAAATGCAGTGGGTTCTGTATTATTCTTTTTATATTGATAATAAAGAATAAATTCGAGTTTTTTAGGTAAAAAACCATCCATTTTTTCTTCATCATATATATAGTTTCCTTTCCCACAATAATCAGATAATGTTGCTTCAAATTGCACATTATCCATTTGTATAGAATCTATATTGTTAGGTATAGCATATATATTTGATAATGAGATTTTTTCACCATTTATTAGGGTGAGGGAATTACTAAGAATGAAGTTTACTTCTTCTGATTCTATATTTTTTTTAATGGCGTTAGACACATTTCCTTTGCTGCAATTAGCGATAAAGGGAACAAGTAAACAGAGAGCTATTATTTTCATTTTCTTTTAGATTTTCTTATCTGGGATACCATATATTTTTTTATATCCGGATGGTGAAAAATAAGTATTTCTTTTATTAGCCACACCTTCAACTTTATATTTTTTGCATATAAAAAACAATTTATTTTCATTGAAGGCTCCTACGTTTTTATTTCCAATAGCATTATCATGAAATAATAAATATTTTCTAGCTGAATCATTCCTCATTCTCACTATTACAATAAAATGATCGGTGGTTTCATCCGTAATAGGAGAGCTAGGGTGATTATTAACTCGGTATTTCATTTTTAATTGAATCTTTACTTCATAAATACATGTATCAAGCTAAAACTATTAAAATAAGAATATCTGCACTATCAATCACGATTAACTTATTGAAAATTAACGGGAATAATACAAGAAGTATGTTCAAGGCTTTTTATTTAGGTTTAGAGGCAAAAAAGTATATTTTATTGAGACATCTTCATAAATGAGGTATAAAATTTATACACTTAAATTTAATTCTCATTGAAGGCTAACATGAAACGTAACGTAATTATCGCAATGTTTATGGCAACAAGCTTATCTTGTTCTGCAGCTGAACATCACCCACATTGGGGGTATGAAGGGCAGGAAAAACCAGAAAACTGGGGAAAACTTTCACCGGAATATTCAACTTGTGAAAATGGTAAAAATCAATCGCCAATCAATATTGATCATGTATTAAAAACAGAACATAGCAAGCTTAAACTTACTTTTGAAGCCGGTCAGCAAAATATCATTAACAACGGTCATACTATTGAGATCGATGTTTCCGGAAATAACCAATTAGAAATAGACGATGAAATATTCACATTACAACAATTTCATTTCCATACACCGAGTGAAAACACCATTAAAGGCAAATATTTCCCAATGGCAGCACACTTTGTTTATAAAAACAAAGATAATGAATTGGCCGTAATCGCATTAATGTTTAATAAAGGTGAGGCTAATTCAGAATTAGCAAAAGCATGGCAACAAATGCCGACAGAATCAGGAAAAAGCGCCATTTTAGCAAACGCCGTTGATATTAAGGCGTTATTCCCAAAAGAATTGAATTATTACCGTTTTAGCGGATCGTTGACAACACCTCCATGTACAGAAGGGGTAAGATGGATCGTGTTACAACAACAATCCCAAGCTTCAGCAGAACAAATCGAAAAATTCCACTCGATTATGCACCATGATAATAATCGCCCAATTCAGCCATTACATGGACGGGTTGTTGTTGATTAAATAAAACTTTTTCTGCTCTAATAGATAATACGTCAATGGGCTTTACTGATATTCTGAACACCATAATTAAGTTAGTTTAGCCCTTTAAGTATTATCAGAAATTGATAAAGTATTTGCGACATCTAATTCCCTATTATTCACATAATATATAAATTCATTTCTTATTTTCTTCTTTAGATATTTCTTACGGTAAGCAATCTATATAATTTAAATTAGTTTTACTTATTTGAATGCAGGCATATGTGAAGTTTGACATTAACATATGTAGATTTAGTCATATGATTAAAAGTTTTACTCAGATAATAGAGCATTTATGAAGTGATAAAATGATTTTACGGATTTAATATTAATTAAAATTAAATTGGTGGAGCTGGCGGGAGTTGAATTTATTGAATATCACTATAATTAATAAATTTTTTTTAATTTTTAAAAATTAAAATATAACTAAACATATTACTATTTTGATTTCAACTTGAAGAACATAAAATAAGCTTAGTAAAAAATAATGAACAAGCCGTCATAAAAACGGCCTAATAGGATTAATCACTCTTTTATGGTTACTTGACCATTCATCAGCATGGGGATAAGGAAATCTCGAAGTTTAGTTAATTTTTCGGTTTCTAGACTTTTTTCAAAAATCATTTTGTTGTAATTTGAGACAATAGCCTCATATTTTTTTAAAATACTTGGAGATGGATAGGAAAGTTGTAAAGAACGTAGATCATTTTTAGTAATAGATCCGAAAGTGGTTCCTTCAGAGTTTCTTCTTTCAAATATTGTTTTAAAGTATTTCATTACATAGAATAAAAAAACATCGAAACTTTCTTTACTATTCATTGCAGCCAGACCTCTTCCTATACAACAATCGTTATTTGCGATATTCATATCGCCTACAGGAGCTCTTACACTTAATAAAATATCTCCTTTTTTAGCCAATCTAATCGGTTGATTTGTAAATTGTCTAATACTAGGAAAAAGCCAACCAAAATCAGTTGAACCTTGAAAAAAAATAACACCATCACCATTCTCATTATATGATCCCCCATTTGGTGATTGCCCCATAGTGATATTAGCAATATCTGACAATTTTTTATCCTGCCACCCCTCAGGAATTTCACGCTTAAGCACCGAATTATAGACCATCTTTCCACCAGATGACTTGTAGGGTTTACCGTTTTCATCGGGGAAATCAAACTGTACAAACCAATAGTCATATAGTGTTTTAGCCATTGACTCAAGTTCAGCGTTGATTTGATTGTTGAGCTCGATTTTTTTGTCTAAACTGCTTAATAAGCTACTAATTCTTTTTTGCTCATTAATATCAGGAACTCTTACTTTATAATCACTTAGCAGATCAAACGTTATTTGAGGGAAAGAACATATTCTATTTTCAGCTCGGGTTTGTAATACTGAAAGCATATGATCATTAGTTAAAAAATAATAAAAATACTTATTATCTACAAGTGGATTGATATTTCTTAATACCATAAGCTTAGTTGAAACGACAAAATCGTAAGTTTCATCAAAATCCACATAAGCGAACCTTTTATTTTGAGGACGTATTTCACTGAATAGTATATCGTTCTTCTTTATAGTTTTTTTGGCTTGCCCTTTTAATTGTGATAATGGTAAATAATTAATATTTATTATCTTTCCTGAATAGATATCTGAAGTGTTTAAGAACTTTAATATATCTATATCAAATTTATGTGTCTTGGAAATACTTTCTACTATTTCATCTATACGAAGATATTTACTCATATTGCACCTTTACCAACTGCTTTGTAATCTCATCTTCTAAGCGGCGAGATTCACTAAATAAGCTTTCCAAATTATCACTAAATCCTTTCATTTTTGCAGCAAACTCTTCTGGGGTAATGTCAACATAATCAATTTTGACATCAAAATATTGTCCAGCACTTAATGAGTAGTTCTTATTAGCAATCTCCTCATAGCTCACTACTACCGAAAAATCATCTTTTACTTGTTTTTGGTTAAAAGAGTCAATAATTTGTTGTTCTTCAGCTGTCGTTAAAATGGTTTTTTGATTCTTCCCATCTTTAATCTTTTCACCTAAATTGGAGGCATCAACTAGAACAACATCACTTTTATTAGCGCCATCGATAAATAAAATTGAAACGTTGGTTCCCGTTGTCGCAAAAATATTACTAGGCATTGAAACCACACCCGCTAGCATTTTATTTTCGACTAAATGCTGACGAATCGCTTTATCAATACCAGAATGGGCGGTAATAAATCCAGTGGGTACCACGACAGCCGCTTTGCCTTCTGGCTTCAGTGAAAAAATAATATGCTGCAAAAAGAGCTGATAAATTTCCATCTTACTTTTGTCTTTAGGTTTGATTTTTGGAATGCCAGCAAAAAAACGTTGTTGATTTTCATCACAATCTAACTGCTCTCTAAAATCACTAAAATCGAGTTTAAACGGTGGATTAGATACGATATAGTCAAATCGTTTTAATCGATTGACTTCTTTATGATAGGGATGTAGTAATGTATTGCCCTGAATCACATTAGAAATAGAAAGAACCAAACTATTCAAAATTAAGTTAAGGCGTAGAAGGTTAGATGATTTTTGCGAAATGTCCTGCGTATAAATAGTACAGCGATCTTCACCAATCGCATGAGCAAGATTCATTAATAATGTACCTGATCCTGCCGCTGGATCATAACAACTTATATTGGTTAAGGTATTTTGTTGCTCCTTAGGTACTAATATTGATGCCATAATACGTGCCACTGAGTGAGGTGTATAATATTCGGCATATTTACCACCACTATTGCTATTATAGTCTTTGATTAGATATTCAAAGATTGTAGCATAAAAATCATAGCCTTTTGCAAAACTACCTTCAAAACTAAATTGAAAGTTCACCAGTTTATTAATAATGGCTCGACAAAATTCATCACGCTTTGCGGGATCAGCAATAAATTGGCTGATGCGATCAAAAAGAACGACCTTGGCTTCCCCTTCCGTTTTGATTGCAAAAATATCATTATTCAATGTCGCTATATTAAGCAAGGTATCATCAACTAATTTAGCAAAGTCACCTTCATTTTGCCGCTGAAACAAAAAACGGATAAAATGAATCGGCTCCAATTTAGCAATATTCCCATCCATTTTTCGCTCTAATCGAGCGAACTCATCTGCACTCATTGCTGATATACACTTATAAAACTCTTCAGCATCTTTGACTTTAGCAAGATTTTTATCTTTCTTTTTAGCCTCAGCAATAAATTGATCATTTAAAAATTTGTATAAAAATGCTTGAGTAATGATTTTAAATTCATTGCCATCGTTGCCTAACCCATAGTTAGCACAAACGCTTTTTAAATCATCAATAAGTTTTAGGGTATTAGTTTGTAACTTAGTTTCTATTACCACGAATAGGCTCCATAATTAAATTCTTTTAAATATTCATTTACAATCAATTGATTGAGATAGTCAGATGCGTTAATGCTAAGATTGATATTTTGGCGTTCCACAAAATGTTCAATAATATTTGGCATAACCATTCGTTTAAAATAACTTTCGTTATCCAATATTTGTAAGTTACACAAAACTAGATCATCCGTATTTTGTTTAACACCTAATAGTGCTTCATAAATATTGCGTTCCGATGCTTGAGTTTGATGATTTTCTAATAGGCGTTTATGTAATCGGGTGTACTTTCGATCATCTTGATACTTTTTCCGAAGTAGTTCATTTTGGCGGTTGAGTTCTTTAATACGCTGATAAATATGATTTAATACAGGTATATTTTGTTTCATCTCTTCTTGTGTGATTTCACGTAAATTTTTCTTTTTGAACAGCCTTTCTAATTCTTCTTTGAGCGTGATAAATTTGGTATCTTCTTGGTCAAAATTGTTACTTAATGCTTCACGCGTTTTACGAAGTGTTTCTTTAAATTCATCGGCAAGTATTAGTTCTTCTTCCCCGACTTTGATAAATTCAAAAATAATATCTTCCAGAGCGATATTGATTAAGTTGAGATCATCACGGCCTTGTTCAATGCTTTCTTTATAATTTAAAGTAGTTAACCTATCGCCCGTCATTCGATAAAGATGATTGAGCTTTTCAAAATCAAGGTGAGTTAAAAAAACATGATCTTGTTGTAAACGAATAATATTATAAAGGCTTCTGGCATCCTCTAACGCTCTTTTTAAAATATTTAACGTTTTTTTATCATCAATTTGATTGATTTGATCACTAAAAATTTCTGCATTTTCACAATCAAAACGGAATAATACATCTTTGATATGCTCGATTTCTGCTGCAATTTCTTCAGACGATTTGAATAAGTGTGAATAATGCTCAATTTCATCACCCAATTCCTCTTGTAGCTCATTAAAATAAGCACGATTTGTTGCATCGAACTCTTTACGTATATCTGCAAAATCGACAACATAGCCATAACGAAAATCTTTATAAGGTCGGTTAACTCGTGTGAGAGCCTGTAGCAAGCTATGTTGGCGAATGATACGTCCAAGATAGAGCTTTTTAAGCCGTTTGGCATCAAAACCAGTAAGTAACATATTGTAAACAAATAGAAAATCAATATTCCCTGCTTTAAACTCTTCTACTGATTTTTTGCGCTCTTCTTTGGTCCCGACATCATGTAAAATTAATGCAGCAGACTTTACCTGACTATTTTGCCATTTTTTATTGGCATAATGACTGTTTGGCTCAGCCGCTTTTACACTAGAATAAACATTTTCGTTGGCAGCTACACTTAGTATTTGTCTTAATTTACCTGCATATTTTTCATTGAAAAGTGTAAACATCTGTCTTGCTTGCTCAGCGCTATCACAAATTACCATACCACCAATTGATGAGTCATTATATGCATGACGGCTGGTTTCAAAGTCAGTAATAATATAATCAAGCATGGGCTCAACAAAATGAGGGTTTGCATACACTAAAGATCGGTTAATTTCACCTTGCTGAACTTCAATTTCATCAATCGCTTTTTGTAGTGAACGTTTATAACGTGTTGCAATGTCTTCACGAATTAAACGTAATGTATAACCATCAGAAATAGAAGCGTTATAGTAGTACTTATGGATATAATTACCAAATAAACGACGCGAATTATTAATACCTAATAACGGTGTTCCAGTTAAACCAATATGAATGGCATTTCGATCAGATTCATGTAAATTGACTATAAATTTACCTGTAGGCTTATAGCTTCGATGCACTTCATCAAGAAAATAAATACGTTGAATTTCAAGGTTGTAATCATTATTTGACACAACATCCGCATCATCTTTAAATTTCTGAATGTTGACTACAGTAATTTCAGATCGTCCACTATGATTATGAATCGCTTTTTGGTTTTTAATTTCTTGGCTAAATTGCTCTCGAGAGTTAATAGTATGGACAACTAATCCTCGATTAGTAAATTCTCGCTGAGCTTGTTCCAATAAATCAATTCGATCTACAATGAAATAGAATTTAGGAATAACTTGCTTGCATTGAAAATAATCGGTCAAAAAGCCGACATTATAATAAGCTAATGCGGTTTTCCCGCTACCCTGAGTATGCCAAACAATACCTGTTTTATTATTATTATTAAGACTCTGTTCAATTGCTTTTGTGGCAAACAGTTGCGGGTAACGCATGATGTGTTTTTGTAATCCATTGCGCTCTGCGACATAAGCTAAAGCATATCGTAGAATGAAAGCTAAACGCTGGCGACTTACTAATGAGGTACAAATTCGATTAGTTGGTCGATTGGGGTCTTTATTAATATCAAATTCCGAACTGGCACGAATAACTTCCAAATTGTTGTCTTTTAAAATGGTCAGCTCTTGTTCTTCTTTTAGTGGCTTAAGTAACGTCGAAAAGTTTAAATTCTCTTCTTCTCGGAAGTAGTTAAAGCTCAGTTTATGATAAGATGGACTAGCATAGAATGCGCCATCAATTGGCTGCAATGCATCTTCATCATATTCCATATTATTAGAAAAAATCATGAACTGAGTGATGTTAACAAAACGCCTAAATTTTTTATTCTGAAAACGCCTGTTGATGCGAAGATATTCATCTTGCATTCCCTTTCGATTGTTCGGTTTTTTTACTTCAATAAAAATAAGCGGTAAACCATTAATCAATAAGGTAATATCGGGCCGAAACTCTTCATCTTCGTTTTGATAAGTCAACTCTGTCACAACATGAAAGCTATTATTATTAAAATTTTCAAAATCAATCAGTTTGATACCAGAACGATTAATTAGCATTTCATAAAAAGCTTTACCAAGGTCTTCATTATCAAGGCTCAAACTAATATCTTGCAACAGACGATTAATATCATCCTGACTTAGATCTGGATTAATTCGAGACATGGCCTCATGAAATTGAACTGGAAATATATTGGTAGTCTTATCCCATTGCTGATTTTTAAGTGATAGATATTGATAGCCCAAACGGACTAAATGCAGAATAACAGGAATCTTTACACGAGTATCTTCATTAAATTTCATTATTTTTACCGATGTTGGTCGCTATAAAAGGAGAGCTTTAGCAGTAATTATAACAAAATTTGGTAAATAGAAAAATTCAATCTAATATAAGAGAGTTGATCATTGATAAAAAATTGATAACAGACATAACGGATTGTCATAATTAAATCATCTGAAATAAAAAGTCCTAACTTTATGATTGAAAAATACTGTCAAACGTATTGGTTGTGATAGTAATTGTTTAAAATAGGCCTTCCCCATCATGCAGGGTGATTTCTTTATCAATGGTAGGTTTCTTCTGGATCTCGGTATTGCTTATGGGGCTTAGTTACTCTTCCTATCAGAACACCCTCTATAGATTGCAAGTAAATTATTACACGAAATTATGTAACATAGAATTCTATTCTAAAATGTACCAATTTGGGTTAATTTTACTTGGATTAATTTGGATAAGTTGGAAACGGAAAAATATTAATTAACAACTCTTCAATTAATTGAGATGTTTAATGGATTGCTATGGAAAAATAAGTGGTGGAGCTGGCGGGAGTTGAACCCGCGTCCGAAATCTCTACATCCTCGGTACTACATGCGTAGTTTGTCTTTAAATTTCGCCTACCTGCTGCGGACAAACACGCTACCGATAGACTAGCTTGATTAAGTTTAATGCTTCCGCCCCAAGCAAGGCTTCCACACGATCTCGTTTGGGTTTGACTCCTCTTTATCCCCGTCCTACGAGCGGAGGCTAGGGAGAGAAGGCTCTATGCAGGTTATTAAGCTGCTAGTGCGTAGTTTTCGTCGTTTGCGACTATTTTTTTGCGGTTTATTTACGAGGCCAACCGCACCTCGGCATGCACCTTGGGTTTCGCAAATCCCGTCGAATCCAGAATCAGCCCCAATTGTGATTTGTTATTAAGTAACAATATCGGGGCATTATAGGTGAAATCAAGGGGGAATACAAGTTAGCCAAAATTTGGACAAATCCAGTTTTCAATTGGTTTTACGTCTTTTAATTGCGGAAATAATGTTTTCTACCACACATTTTTTGATTATATTAAAATTATAGTCTGCACAGCGTTAAGTTTAGGCGATACTAACCCAGTACACGTTAAATTTGTTTAGCTAATTTTATGAAAAATTTCAATTTTAGCTATATCTTATCAGGATAATTATTATTCTTTTGAATAAAACCATCGTCTAATGTTGTTAGAAGCTCTTAGAAACAGCCTGTTACATTTGATAACGTTGAGATTTGATTATTTTTATTATGACAAATTAATTATCATTTTTGTTTAATGGCGAAAAATCTATATTTTTTTAAATAATTTAAAAAATAAAAATCATATAAATTAATTGGTTATAATTAATTTTAATAAAAATAAGAAATTTTTTGAAATTATTTGGAACTTTTTATGATTTAGTCTGTCTATATATTCAGATTACGTTAATTCATTTTTTGCCTTCCACTCAATTTTTGAGTGGATTTTTTTTATCTACTGCTTTTACTAATTCAATTGCACGCTTTTCTAATATTCAAATAATCTGCATAAATAATTGATGTATGGAAACATATTGAAAAAAGATTAGCAGCAAGTTAATCTAGCCGATCTTAAATTTCAATTAAAATAGTGATATTTTTATCATGACCAAGCCTTTTTCCTATATTTTTATTTTTTGTATGTCCAATCTGACAACCAAATGATAGGGAAATGATTAACATATAAATAGTAGATGGAGAGTAAGAACTTAAATGTTATTTTCATTGAGGACAAGAGGGCATCTGATTGCTTTGATGACAGTGTTTCTTTGGGGAACCACTTTCATTGCCACTAAAGTATTGTTAATCGATTTTAAACCTATTGAAATCTTATTTTACCGGTTTGGGTTGGGTTATTTAACGCTTTGGATTTTAGCGCCCCGGATCTTTGCTTGGCAAGGTTTAAAGCAAGAGTTGATGTTTTTGTGTGCTGGGTTTTGTGGTGTAACCTGTTATTTTTTATGTGAGAATATTGCCTTAACTTATACCACCGCCTCAAACGTAGGTGTGATTACCACATTAGCACCCGTGTTTACCGCACTTTTATCAATCTTCTTTTTAAAAACTGAACGGCCAGCTAAGCGATTTTATATCGGGTGTTTGTTTGCAATCTTCGGCGTTGGATTAATAAGTTTGAATGGTAAATTTGTACTGTCACTTAATCCATTGGGTGATCTGCTTGCGGTAGGTGCCTGCTTGTTTTGGGCATGTTATTCAATTTTGACTAAAAAATGCAGTCATTATGGATACAATACGATTTTATTAACACGACGCTTCTTTTTTTATGGTTTAGTGATGATGTTACCAGCGTTGTATCTGTTTGATTTCAAATGGGGACTGGAGCGCTTCACGCACACGGCTAATCTTTTTAATATTCTATTCTTAGGCGTTGGGGCTTCGGCTATCTGTTTTGCTTCCTGGAATTATGCGGTGAAATTAGTTGGTGCAGTAAAAATTAGTATCTATCTGTATTTAGTTCCAATTTTAACCATTATTGCTGCAGTCGTTATTTTAAATGAGCCTTTTACTTGGATCGCGGCTATCGGTACGTTATCAACCCTCATTGGGGTATTGTTATCAGAAGGAAAAATCAGAATCAGCAAGCATTGATCTTATAAATCAATTGAATCACTAAAAGGGGCTATTGCCCCTTTTTTGCTTATTTTAAGGTGTTATGCGTTTATCGATCGCTTCCATAATGATTTGACCGAGATGCGTATAGTTTTCATCAAAATGGTGACCACCAGGTAATTTATAAGCCTCTCCTTTCATCTCTGGCTGTAGACAACCGGTATCTTCTTTTTCTTCTTCGCCATAGATGCAAAATAATTTATTTGCTGGAATCTGCATAACTTCCGGCGCGGTTTTCATTTCATCGCCAGATTGACCAAGCCAGCCACTTACTTCTATTTCGAAATTAGCGTCTTTTGAAAAGGCAATCATAATTAATGCTTGTACACTTTCTTGATCGTCTTTGGATAATCGATTGTATAGTGCAGGTAAGATATCACCACCAAATGAATAACCAGCTAAAATAAATTTATTAACGCCCCATTTATCCCGATATTCTTGCATTAAATGAGTAAGATCTTTAGCACTACGTTCAACGGAACGATGTTGCCAAAATAGTTTTAGTGCATCGACACCAACGACAGAATAACCATGAGAAGCCATATACTCTGCCGAAACCTTGTCTAAATCTCGCCAACCGCCATCACCTGAATAATAAAAAGTAACACTATTGGGATGCGATTGTTTACCTTTAGCGGGTAATTCTATTACTGGTAATGGTTCATGCTCACTAAATAAAATAGATGGTAAATGTAAACTTAACAGTTCAATTGGTGATGCTTGATATTCGCCAATTTTGGTGGTTACTTTAATCTGCTTTTGTTGTCGAGGAAAAATGGCAACTTGTTCATCTGGTGGATTATTCCAAATTACTTGCCATTCTCCATGGTTAGCCTGAGCGGGTAAAGGTGCATCACAATCTTTATGATCTAATGTAAATTCAATCGATAAAGCTTTGGCATCATCATTTTGTTGGGTTAACCACCGATAAGCAAAGGCGGCACCTTCTTGCATACCAGCAACAACAAACTTATCTTCATTTAAGACTTTTTGTGCTTGCTCAAAACGAGTTTGCTGTTTTTCACAACTTCCTTGCGGTTCTAATTCAAACTGTACTAATTTAGCGCCTGTTGATTCAGATAAACTTAATAATTGATCAGCCGTAAAATGATTATCTTTAGTGGCAACAATTATAGCAGCAGCCTCAGCTGATTGTTTTGGGGTAGCCGATAAAATAGAAAAGTTTTGATTAATGGCTATGGTATTTACAGAAGCGGTTCGTTGGTTTTTATAAAAATACCAACCTACGACTATGCAAACAGCAATGAATACTAAAATCATAAAGAATAAAATATAACGTATGATATTTTTCATCTCATTAGTTCTTATTGTGAGTTAATTTCGTTTTACCGCCAGAAATTAACATAGTGGTGTCAATCAAGGCGACCAAAGGATCAAGTCCATTGGGAACCGCCATATAACGTGGTTCCCAATGAGTAGCAAATTTTTCTTTAAAGCGACGTAAACCTTGGAAGTTATAAAAACGTCCACCACGTCGAAAAACTAACGCCCCTAAGCGTTGGATCATTGGCGCACCACGTCGCCTTTGCATACCCGCAAGCGGGACCATCCCTAAACTAAAGTACTGATAGCCTTTTTCCTGATAATGTAGAATCAATCCTACCATCAAAAATTCCATAGTGGATTTAGGAATATCTTGTAAAACTCGCATTAAATCAATGGTTGCACTGTAGTTTTGATTGGTTTCAAGTAAATTCACAAAAGCAATAATTTTGCCTTGGTATTCAATAACTGCAATGGTGAAATTATCTAAATAAGATTTCGAAAAAGCGCCTAACGAAAATTTCTTTTCTTTTGAGTGTTTGTTTTTTAACCATGCATCCGAGACTATTTTTAGCTCATCAAGCGGTGCAGTACCTGGTGGATAAAATTTTAAACTAAGTCCATCACGTTGCCCGCGATTCCAAGTATATCGAAGATCTTTATAACCTTTTGATGTTAAATCAAATTCATTTAAATTAACTAACGCTTCTTCACCAAGTTTGACCACTCTAAGCCCTATATCCATATAGAATGGTAAATTGTTTGCTCTAACTTGGTAAAAAACTGGGCGTAAATGGTGTTGATCACAAAGATCCCTAAATTCCCATATTAAATCTGCGCGCGCACTATCATTACCAATCGGATCATAAAGCGCAACCATACTTCTTCCTCGCCTTGCATACATGATAAAAGCGGTTTTTGATTGATTGAAAAGTAATGATTTATCACCACTCATCACTAATCCGCCTTCAGGTTGCTTCGAGTTGAGGATGATTTGATGGGCTTCGCTCAATTCTTCTTTAGTGGGAATGGTTAAGATGGGTAATGCCGGTTTGAAAGACCAAAATAACATCACACCACTTAATAATATAAAACTCCCTAATGCTGCACGCAAGGCTCGAGGAACACGGCTATCTAATTCAAATTGCCACCATAAATTGTGACTATAAAGAATATCTTGATAAATAAATAAAATTAGCCAAACAAATAGGATAAGTAAGCCAAATGTGATCACAAAGGATTTTAACGAAAAGGGCAAAATACTTAGTCGGCTTTTACGATAAAAGGCGTGTCTAAAATAGAACAATGATATTGCTATCGATAATAAAGTAAAGGCTTCAATCCAATGTAAACCTCTTAATAATGAGCAGATACTACCTAATATCAACAAGATAACGGACAATCCCCAAGCAGAATAAAGTCGGCGACGTAATCCCATCGCTAGTAATAAACATAAAACACCAATTAAGCTGGCAGTTAAATGGGCAAAATTGACGATTTTGCTAGGAATGAAGGTACTGACAAAATGGTGATTGAATCCAGGGATGACACTTGAAAACATCATCACTACGCCAGCAAAGAATACCGAGGTGGCCATAATTGTTGCAGCAATGCCAGTATCGGTTTCTTTTACTTGTGGAACAGAAAGAAAGTTTTTACCTTCATTAATTAACAGCAAAATTCCTGCGGGAATGAGTGGTAATATAATATAAATTAATCGATAAATAACTAAAGCAATAGTTAATGATGCGGCACCAATTTGAGATGAAAAAGCGGCTAATATAATTGCTTCAAATATACCAACACCACCCGGAACATGACTAAGCACCCCTGCTACTAAAGCAAGAATATAAATCATGATAAAAACAATAAAATTTGGCTTATTTGGTAATAAGAAATAGAGGATCGCACCAGCTAAAATAGCATCTAGTAAGGTAATTAAAAATTGACTACTAGCTAAACGCCAGTTAGGTAAACGGATTTTCCAATGAAAAAATTGGTATAAACGCGTATCTTTATTAGGTTTTTCAGACAATCGATGAGCATGTAAAAATAATAATACACCGGCATAAATGATAAATACTGCACTACATATTAACTCGATACTGATTACTGAAGTATGTAGTGCTATCGTGGTCTTTTCAATATGAATTAGTGCCGCGATTGATGCTAGTAAAGGTAAGGTAAAGCCTAATGAAAGAGTAACAAAAATTGACATCCTTGCTACATCTATAGTGGTTAATCCATATTTGAAATAGAGCCGACAACGAATGGCGCCACCTGATAATGCTGATAATCCGACAGCATTACCAATCGCCGAAGCACAAATACCGCCGACCGCAATTGTTGATAATTTTAGCTCAACGCCTGCATAACGTGCAGCTGACCATTCATAGCAGATAAGCATAATATAACTAGCTATTGCTGATAAAAACGAAAGTAAAATTGCATGGTAAGGGAGTTGATGTAGAGCTGACCTTAAATCATTAATATTGATGGTTTTTAATAAATGCCAACACACTACCAGTGCAATACAAAAAATAGATAGTCCAAATAATAGAGCGATGAATTGACGATATCGAGTGAAGCATTCTATAAGTTGCCATGGCAAAACTTTACGTGTTGATATTTTCACTTAATCAACTCCAGTTAGTTGCACTGATTATGAATTTTGATTAGCGCATTCTACCTCTCGGAATTAGTGAAAACAATCGAAAGAAATTAAAAAAAATATAAAAAAAACATTAAATACTAGGCATTTTTTAGTAAATGAAGCCAAACAGTCATTAATTATGATACCAATTTAGGATTAATGATTTTTTTTAATTGATTTTATTTGTTTTTTATAATTAATTTCTTTGTCAAAATTATTAATTAAAAGGATAAATAGCGGTTGAGTTTTAACTGCGGTAATATAAACAATATTCAGGTTTTAATAAAATCTTACACTAAATTTTAATAAGCATAATAAAATGACTATATCACCCCAAACCACTCTTAATAACGTTAAAATGTATGTAAAGCAAAAGCTCTCCCATGATTTTTCTGGTCATGATATGGCGCATATTGAGCGAGTGGTTAGATTAGCCCAAAAAATTCTTAACCACCAGCCACAAGCAAATGCTTTTATTGTGTTGATGAGTGCTTATTTACATGATGTTATTGATGAAAAAGTTACGGAAGATGTTGATAGTGCCATAATTGAATTAAAAGAGTATTTACGCAGTTTGAAATTAACATCAGCCGAAATTAGCGCTATTTTCGATATTATTGAAAATATGTCCTATCGAAAAAATCTTTCACAAAAAGCCACATTATCGCTCGAAGGGCAAATTGTTCAAGACGCGGATCGCCTTGATGCAATTGGAGCTATTGGCATTGGGCGCACTTTTTATTATGGTGGTAATAAACACAATATCATGCATGATCCCAATGTCCCACCTCGAATTAAACTTGATGAAAACAATTATAAACAGACCAATACAGTAATTAATCACTTCTATGAAAAATTATTTTTACTTAAAGATATGATGAATACTGACACCGCTAAACAAATGGCCGAACAGCGCCATGAAATATTGGTTAAATTTGTCAATCAATTTGAACAAGAATGGCTTGGCATCGATTGATTTTATCCATCTATTATTTTTATTTAGATAGGTATTGGCGCACCAATTATTGAAAGAACAATAGGTAATGTAATTAAACTTAACAAAGTACTCACCAAGGTTGCACTAGATACCAGTTCAGGATGAGTATCAAATTGTACTGACATTAAGGTCGTATTGGCTGCACTTGGCATTGCGGCTAAAACGATAAGAATTTGTTTATACATGGGTGACAGAGGCATAAAATAAACCATCGCAAAAGCCACTATTGGTGATATAACCATTCTTGCAGTTAAAGCAAATGAGAGCTTTGGGTAATCAAGTTGGGTAATTTTTATTTTAGCCAGCTGCATTCCGAGAATAATCATAATGATGACAATAGATGAGTCACCGATCATTCCAATTGAAGTCATAATAGATTTTGAAAGTGGAATGTGACAAAGCTGGAAAATAATTCCGGCAAAAGCACCATAGGCAACTGGCATTCTAATCACTTTTTTTATTACATCTTTTTGACTCACAATATCACTATGTGCACTGCCTTTAGCCGCATAATAAATACCAACGGTGCTCATAACAAATTGTTGTAACACCATCATAATGACACCTAAATCGAATCCAAGCGATCCAAAAAACACCAGTAATACTGGGGTGCCATAATTACCATTGTTCATAAAGCATGAACTTAAAATCAACGCACAACGCTCTTTTACCGAATAGCGCATAGCAATTGACCACATGCTGACAATAAATACCAAAGAAAAGCAGAGTCCAAAGATATAGGCAATATAGATAAAATAGTCACTGGTTAAGGTATGTGTGTAAAACGTTTTAAAAGCCAAAAAAGGTGAAAGCACATACAGCGACATTTTGGAAAGATTGGCGACATCAAACTTCAGAACTTTTTGAGCAATAAATCCTACAATAAAAATAGAAAAAATAGGAAATAAAATAATAAAAAATTGCATTGTGTTAACTTTTCGATAATTAGTTTATTGAATCTATAGCCAATACTATCGATTCGCGTAGTTTTTGACAGGTGTTATCATCAAGGGCTTTATTGTGTTTATCTGTTAGAATAAACAGATCTTCAATATGCTCACCAATTGTCGCTATTTTAGCACTACTCAACGATAAGTCTAACTTTGCAAAGACTTCACCAACACAAGCAAGTAATCCCGGTTTATCAAGTGCGATTAATTCCATATAAGTATCGTTAATTGAAGAGACAAAGTTAACTTGAGTCGGAACAGAAAATGATCGTAATCTTTGTTTAGTCGGCTTAATCGTCACACCTTTATAAACTGATTGATGAAGAACTTTATTTAAAGTTTGAATGATATCCTGGTGACGATTTTCAGGCACCACTTGCCCATTAGGTTCAAGTACAATAAAAGTATCAAGCGCAAATCCATTTTTATTGGTAATAATTAAAGCATCATGAATACTTAAATTTAGCATACTTAAAGCATTACATGCCGCTGCAAATAGGAAAGGTCTATCTGATGAGTAGATAATTATTTCCGTACCACCATGATAAGGATTTGGATTAATTGAAACGAGTGTTTGATTCAATTCATGGTTCAAAAGAAGCTGTACATGCCAAGCAATCTGTTCAGCGGTATATCGCAAAAAGTAGTCAACACGATAGCTTTGCCAAAAATGTTTAATGGATTGTTCATCGTAATTTTGTGCAAGCAATTGAGCTAATGCTTGCTGTTTATGTTGACGTGCAATACTGCGTTGTTCTGGTATTTGATGAATGCCAGAATCAAGCGAGCGCTTAGCTGTTAGATAAAGCTCACGCATTAAGCTCTGTTTCCAGCTATTCCACAAGGTTTCATTGGTTGCACAAACATCGGCAACCGTTAAACAAAGCAAATACTGTAATCGTCGTTTGCTTTTAACCAGTTGAACAAATTCACGAATAACTTCCGGATCTTGCAGATCACGGTTTTGGGCTGTTACTGACATCAATAAATGATAACGAACTAACCAGACAATCAAATCAGTATCTTTCGCATCTAATTCATGTAATTGACAGAAAGATTCCACTAATTTTGCGCCAATTTCCGAATGATCGCCATGCCGTCCTTTGCCAATATCATGAAATAATCCGGTAATAATAAGCAATTCCGGTTTTGATAATTTAGCCAATGCCATTGAACTATTTGGATGTTTTTGTTTGCCATCTTCTGAACGTAAAAGATCCAGTTCTAACAATAAACGGATAGTATGTTCATCTACGGTATAAGCATGAAATAAATCAAACTGCATCATTCCTGAAATCTGTTGCCAACCGGGAATATAAACCGCCAGAATGCCATATTGATGCATGGGTAAAATGGCTTTTTTGATCGCATCAGGATGTTTGATGATCTTCATGAACAACGTTCTTGCCTCTGGCTTTTCACATAATAAATACGTGAGTTTTCGCCTTGCAGAACGGAGTTGTCTAATGGTATTAGAGTAAAGTCCGGTAATTTGAGGATTGAGTAAAAGCGTATAGAACAGCTTAAGAATCGTTACCGGATCATCAGTAAAAACACTATTATGTTTAACATCAATAAGGTTATCTCTACTTTGGAAATGCTCATCGATATCATAAGTTTTATATTGTGAGTAACTTTTCAATATTGATTCATCAAATAACTGTAAAAGCATTTGATTGAGTTCAGTAATATTATGTGCTACCCGATAATAATCATGCATCATGTTTTCAACCGGGGCATTTCCTTCTCCACTATAACCTAACATTTTAGCGATGCTTAACTGGCGATCGAATAGTAGGCGGTTGTCATAGCGGTTAATAACACAATGCAGGGCAAAACGCATCCGCCATAAAAATTTGCGACAGGCTTTGAATTCTTCGACTTCCTCGGGTGTGAGATAATCAAAATGTCCAATTTTTTGCAAAAACTCTCCCCCAAAATGGCGAATAGCTAACCATTGGATAATTTGCATATCACGCAAGCCACCAGGACTATTTTTTAAATCGGGCTCTAAATTATAGGTAGTGCTATGATATTGCTGATGTCTTTCTTGTTGTTCCTTGATTTTTGCGCGATAAAACGCTGGCGAAGGCCAAATTTTATCGCTAAAAATCTGTGTTTGGAGTTCCTTAAGTAATGACTCACTTCCTGCAATCAATCTTGATTCAATTAAGTTTGTCATAATTGTGATATCATTTTTAGCTTCTTGCAGACAGGTCTTTAATGTCCTGACGCTGTGACCAATATCCAGATGAAGATCCCAAAGTAAACGAACTAGATCACCTATCTGTTTTTCAAGCTCTTTGGTGAGTGAGTTATCACTTAGTATCAAAATATCGATATCAGACAAAGGATGCAGTTCACAACGGCCATAACCACCAACAGCAATAAGTGCAATCCGATTTTTTTTAAATAGCGATGAAATTTGTTCTGGAATTTGATAGTAATGCCATAAACGTTCAAGTAGCTGATCGATAAATTGACTACGCAGATGTACTAAATCATCAATATCCGCATTGTTTTCGAATTGAGTAATAGACCATTGTTGAAACGCATTGAGTTGCTGTTTTATATAAGGAACTGTGATTTGGTTATCACTAAAATTAAGCGGAGAGACAGAATAAAACAAATGCGCATTAGCCATAGTCATCATATCAAATTGAGATAATTCAATTGTCATATCGTCTCCCGATTTTAAAAGAGTGTCAAGTTAGAATACCTTTACTTTTAATTAAAGAGCATTTGCACCTTTTAAAATTGATTTTTGATTTTTTTGTTAAAATAATTGAGGAGTGTATACCGTTTGATAATATTTATTAAAGACACATTCACCTAAAAACAAATCCTTTGTTACTCAGAATAAGTATTAATAAATCATGACTTGGTTCATTTCATACTTTATGAATAAGGTAAGTTAATACTTTGTGTAAAAATAATTGAGGAGTGTATACCGTTTTATAATATTTATTGAGGATACATTCACCTAATACAAATCCTTTGTTACTTAGAATAAGTATTAATAAATCATGACTTGGTTCATTTCATACTTTATGAATAAGGTAATTTGATACTTTGTGTAAAAATAATTGAGGAGTCTATACCATTTGCTGATATTTTATTTAATCTTAAGAATAGGGTAGATAAATTTGGAAGAACTAAATTACTTAAATTTATCAAAATGATAAATGTTTAGTTTGGCACTGATTGCGAATAATTAAACATAGCTTGCACAGTTTTATTTTTTCAATCCATGCAAGCTACTATCAATTATAATTTGAAATCACTTAAATCATCTTCGCTGATTTCTGAGTCAATCTGACCAACAAGATATGAGCTCATTTCTGCTTCTTGTGGTGCGACTTGTACGTTATCGGAAACAAGCCAATTGTTGATCCAAGGAATTGGGTTGGATTTTACTTCAAATGGTAATTTAAGCCCAACAGCTTGCATACGAATATTGGTGATGTATTCAACATATTGGCAAAGGATATCTTTATTTAATCCAATCATTGAACCACCTTCAAATAGGTATTCTGCCCACTCTTTTTCTTGATTGGCTGCTTGTAAGAACAGATCATAACAATCTTGTTCGCACTCTTTGGCGATTTCGGCCATTTCAGGATCGTCTTCACCACTTCTTAGGGTGTTGATCATAAATTGAGTACCAGTTAAATGAAGCGCTTCATCACGAGCTATCAATTTGATTATTTTTGCATTACCTTCCATTAATTCTCGTTCTGCAAAGGCAAATGAGCAAGCAAAACTCACATAAAAACGAATAGCTTCAAGGGCATTAACGCTCATTAGGCAGAGGTAAAGTCGCCTTTTAAGTTCACGCAAGTCGATAGTGACGGTTCGATTATTGATAGTGTGTTTACCTTCACCCAATAAGTTGTAATAACTTGCGTAGCTAATTAGGTCATCGTAGTAACCCGCAATATCACCAGCTCTTTTTTGGATTTCTTTATTGGTAACAATATCATCAAACACTACAGAAGGATCATTGACGATGTTGCGGATGATATGCGTATAAGAACGAGAATGGATAGTTTCTGAGAACGACCAAGTCTCTACCCATGTTTCTAGTTCAGGGATAGATATTAAGGGAAGTAAGGCAACATTGGGGCTTCGTCCTTGTATTGAATCAAGCAATGTTTGATATTTTAAATTGCTAATAAAGATATGTTTTTCATGTTCAGGTAAAGCTGCATAGTCGATACGATCTTGTGAAACGTCGACTTCTTCTGGGCGCCAAAAGAAAGAAAGTTGTTTTTCTATTAATTTTTCGAACATTTCATATTTTTGCTGATCATAACGAGCAACATTCACCGGTTGACCAAGAAACATTGGTTCTTTAAGTTGATCATTATGGACGTGTGAGAAGGTGCTGTAATTCATACTCATAGTCGAACTCCTAATTTTGTTTACTTTTTCACTAAATATTTGGAAAAAGTAGGAATAGTAAGGATAACTTATCGTTACCCTATACTTTTGTTATAGTGCTAAACAGGGCAATTAAATTTTACATGCTCCGCCTTCACAACCATCATCACTTGATGTGAGTTCAATATCACCTTGAATATCTTCAGCACCATCACGTGTATTATGATAATAAAGGGTTTTTACACCGTATTTATAAGCTGTTAGTAAATCAGCTAAAAGTTGTTTCATTGGTACTTTGTCATTCGGAAATTTGGTTGGATCGTAATTAGTATTTGCCGAAATTGATTGGTCAATGAACTTCTGCATAATGCCTACTAAATGCAGATAACCTGTATTATTTGGAATTTGCCAAAGTAATTCATATAAATCTTTTAATTTATTATATTCAGGCACAACTTGTTTTAAGATGCCATCTTTCGATGCTTTAATGCTGATATAACCACGTGGAGGTTCAATACCGTTAGTGGCATTGGAGATTTGGGATGATGTTTCAGAAGGCATTAATGCTGATAAAGTTGAATTACGTAAACCATGAGTTTTTATTGATTCACGTAAAGATTCCCAATCATAATGTAATGGTTCTTTAGTGATTGTATCGAGATCTTGTTTATAGGTATCAATAGGTAAGATCCCTTGTGAATAAGTCGTCTCATTAAATAGTGGGCAGGCGCCTTTTTCTTTGGCTAAGTTATTCGATGCTTTTAATAGATAATATTGCATCGCTTCAAAAGTACGATGCGTTAGATTATTAGCACTACCGTCAGAATATTTAACTCCATGTTTAGCTAAATAATAAGCATAATTAATCACACCAATACCAAGCGTACGGCGATTAAGCGATGCGTTTTTAGCTGCAGGAACAGGATAATCTTGATAATCAAGTAATGCATCAAGAGCACGAACTGTTAATTCGGCAAGTTCTTCAAAGTCGTCAAGCGATTCGATTTTACCTAAATTGAAGGCAGATAGGGTGCAAAGTGCGATTTCGCCTTTATCGTCATTGACATTATTAAGTGGTTTGGTTGGTAACGCAATTTCCATACATAAATTAGATTGATGTACCGGCGCAAGTTGTGCATTAAACGGACTATGCGTGTTACAGTGATCAACGTTTTGTATATAAATTCGACCAGTCGATGCGCGTTCTTGCATTAATAATGAGAAGAGTTCTACTGCTTTTACTACGCGTTTTCTGATATTAACATCTTGTTCATATTGATGATAAAGCGCTTCAAATTTCTCTTGATCGGCGAAAAACGCATCGTAAAGCCCTGGTACATCTGATGGGCTAAATAGTGTAATGTTTTCATTTTTAATGAGGCGTTGATACATTAATTTATTGATTTGTACACCATAATCCAGATGTCGAACACGGTTTTCTTCAACACCACGGTTGTTACGTAATACTAATAAACTTTCAACTTCTAAATGCCAAATTGGATAAAATACGGTAGCCGCACCACCACGAACACCACCTTGTGAACAAGATTTAACCGCGGTTTGGAAATACTTATAAAATGGGATACAACCAGTATGGAATGCTTCTCCACCACGAATAGAGCTACCTAATGCCCGAATTCGACCCGCGTTAATACCGATACCAGCTCGTTGAGAAACATATTTTACGATAGCACTTGCGGTAGCATTGATGGAATCTAAACTGTCATCACATTCAATTAGTACACAAGAACTAAATTGACGAGTCGGGGTACGAACACCAGCCATGATTGGTGTGGGTAGTGAGATTTTAAATGTCGAAACGGCATCATAGAATCGTTTGATATAATCTAGTCGACTATTTTTAGGGTAATTCGCAAATAGACATGCTGCCACTAAGATATATAGGAATTGGGCGCTTTCATAAATTTCCCCAGTGACTCGATTTTGAACTAAATATTTACCTTCAAGTTGTTTAACCGCTGCATAAGAGAAGTTCATGTCACGCCAGTGATCGATAATTTTATCCATTTGTTCAAACTCTTCTTGGCTATAATCTTCAAGAAGATGTTTGTCATAACGTTCGCTGGCAACAAGTTTTTTTACATGTTCATAAAGCGGTGGTGGGGTAAATTGGTTATAGGCTTTTTTACGTAAATGGAATATCGCTAATCGAGCAGCTAAGTATTGGTAATCTGGTGCATCTTGAGAGATGAGATCTGCTGCTGCACGAATGATTGTTTCATGAATGTCGGAAGTGCGAATACCATCATAAAACTGAATATGCGAACGTAATTCAACTTGAGAAACCGAAACATTTTCTAATCCTTCAGCGGCCCATGTAATGACTTTATGGATTTTGTCTAGGTTTATAGGTTCTTTTTTTCCATCACGTTTTGTGACTAGTATTGATTTATTCATTTTCCATCCATTTTTGTGGTTTTTTAATGGTGATTATAATAATTGATATTTATCAAAATATACAATATATAGTGCCTATTAATCATTTTATTACTATATATAGTGTATTTAATAAGCGGTGATCTTTAATTTATTGACGAAAATCAATGACTACGGGTGATATTTAGAAATATGAACTTTTTTGTCAAAAAAAGGCAATGATAGGTAGTTACTTACCAAATGAGATATTGGGGAATGATAAGATCTACCTATCTATAATTACAACTCGAAATTCATATCATAAATATGAATCTATTTCGTTTATTGAGCTATATATTTAGCAATATATTATTCATTTTTATCTTGAGATTTGCTTTTATAATGCTATCTCCCAAATATAATTTTAATTAAATATGCTTAAGAACTAGGATAAGCCTTTGCTAAGGATCTCTCATTTACCTATCAGTGAATCAATTTTTTAGGTATATACAACTTTACCAAAAACTTTGTTTAAACATGCATGATTTAGTTTGATCAATTTAATATCAGTCAACATGTTTGCTCAAGCAAGAACTTTTGGTAACTATTAATGTATTCAATCTAATTCTTTTTGTAGCGCTGATTTGTGCTAGCTTTATTTTGTGCTTCCAACCAAGCCAGTTTCTCCGAGTAATTTTTCTCAGCACCCCGTTGTGTTGGATGGTAATATTTGCTGTCGGCCATTTCTGGAGGAAAGTAGTTTTCACCAGCTGCATAGGCATTAGGTTCATCATGTGCATAACGATATTGTGCGCCATAACCTAAATTTTTCATTAAACTGGTTGGCGCATTGCGTAGGTGTTCTGGAACATCATAGTCAGGTTTGGATGTTGCATCTTTCATCGCTTGGTTAAATGCAAGATAAACCGCATTACTTTTAGGTGCACATGCTAGGTAAACAATTGCTTGTGCGATAGCTCGTTCGCCTTCTGCTGGTCCAACTCGAGTAAAACAGTCCCATGCTGCTAAAGCGACTTGCATTGCTCTTGGGTCGGCATTACCGATATCTTCTGATGCAATAGCCAATAATCGACGAGCGACATATAGCGGATCTCCACCGGCGGAAATGATTCTTGCATACCAATAAAGTGCTGCATCAGGTGCAGATCCTCTAATTGATTTATGAACTGCCGAGATTAGGTCATAATAACGGTCACCTTGATTATCAAATCTTGCACTACGTTCGCCGATGACTTCTTTTAGTAATTCAGGCGTTAATGGTTTTCCATCAGACATATCAACCAGCAATTCAAGCGTGTTGAGTGCGCGTCTTGCATCACCACCAACAAATTCGGCAATCTGTTTTCTGGTTTCCTCAAGTAGCGTAATTTTTTGGTTGCCATAACCACGTTCCGAATCATCCATCGCTTGTTGTAAAATTTGCTCAATATCTTCATTAGTTAATGATTTAAGCAGATAGACTCTGGCACGGGATAGTAGTGCTGAATTTAACTCAAAAGAGGGGTTTTCTGTGGTAGCACCAATAAAGGTTACTGTACCATTTTCGACATAAGGTAAAAAAACATCTTGTTGGCTTTTATTAAAACGATGAACTTCATCAACAAATAAAATGGTTCTTATTCCGGATTGTTGATTAATTTTAGCGCGTTCAATCGCTTCGCGAATATCTTTAATCCCTGAAGTTACTGCTGAAATTCGTTCTACTTTGGCATTAGCATGATGCGCAATAATTTCTGCTAAAGTGGTTTTGCCGGTTCCGGGTGGTCCCCAAAGGATCATAGAATGTAAATGACCTGCTTCAATTGCTTTAGGCAGGGGTTTATCTTTACCAAGTAGTTGGCTTTGACCTATATATTCAGATAAATTACGTGGACGCATCCTTGCCGCTAAAGGTTTAAATTCATCTGACCCAAATTCAAAAGAGAGACTAGGCATGCTACATCATCCAAATTTACAAAATGCAGTTATTATATACTGCTTAATTGATAAGTGAAAAAGAAAAGAAAATATCTTTCACAGCTAACAGAAAAACGGTAATATTTTGAACTAAATTAAAATGATTGTTTAATTTATTGTATTAAACAAAATGCATAAGGATTGGTAATGAAGAAGTTTTTAATTTTAATTGGGTTAATTACAAGCTGTGCAGCATGGGCTGGTGATAAAGAGGTGTTGCAAGAGCGATTAGCTAAAATTGATGGGTTTTATGCTCGATTTTCACAAGATGTGAAAACAGCTGATAAACAACCAGTTCAACAAGGTAAAGGTGATTTGTGGGTAACAAGGCCTTATTACTTTAATTGGACAATGACTGAACCAGACGAGACGTCAATCATTTCAGATGGGCGTAACATGTGGGTCTATACTCCTGCCGTTGAACAAGTTAGTGTAATGAGCTTAAAAAAATCGGTGGATAATCGTTTAATGCTTTTGATTACGGATAGTCATAATCCTATTTGGAATGCATATACTGTTACACGTAAACAAGACTCTTTTACATTGAAACCAACTGATGGTTCTAACCAAGATTTTGTTATTTCTGTTTTGCCTACTGGGATGATTTCAAATTTTACGATTATCGAGGAAGATGGTCAGCGTAGTTTTTATGATTTATCTCGTCAAACCCTAGGTAAGGTAGCACTTGATAAGTTTAAGTTTACTCCACCAGCTGGAGTAACGGTTGATGATCAGCGTTAATGGTTTAAACAATAGTTAATTATTTAACTTTTGCGAATTAATACACTTTGCGCAATGGCGCAAAGTGTATTGCCTTTAATAGAATCTACTAATTTTCATTAATACTAATAACGGGGTTATCTGAAAATAGATAGTGATCTCGTTTTGTTTCAAAATCTTCGCTAGCAGCATCAAATAACATTTTTTTGGTGTTCTCTAGATGTTGCCACATGGCTAACTTAGCCGCTTTTGGATCACGATTAATTAGCGCATCTAATATTTTGTCATGTTCATCCCACCAGCTTTCAATGTCTTGTTGTTGTACATGTTCATGAAGTTTTACCCATAATGGGTTTAATGTTCTTTGCTGCCAAGCTTCTTGAACGATAGTAATTAAAGCGGTATTCCGTGTGATCATGGCAATCTGTGTATGGAATTTTAGATCCCAATCAGAATCACGATAATGATCTTCTTTTTTAGCATTATGTTGAATTTCTAATAATTTGACGATGTCGTCTTTAGTAATTTGTGTTGCTGCAAATTCGGCAATGTTACTTTCAATAAGTTGGCGGGCTTGCAATAATTCAAAAGGCCCTGTCGTAGAAAAATTTAATCCTTTCTGGGAGGTTAGAATATTGGTCTGTAAACTATTAGCTATAACATGAATTCCAGAGCCTTTTCTTGCATCAACATAACCTTCAACTTCAAGCATAATAATAGCTTCACGGACAACTGAACGACTTACTTTTAGTTCTTCACATATCAATCTTTCAGATGGTAATTTGCTTCCTACTGGATAAATGCCGTCAATAATTCGGTTTTTAAGTTCAGTTGCGATAACTTGATAAAGTCTTTGATACTCGTGCTGTTCTTGGGTCATGATGAATTTTGCATAAATCCTTTAAGTTTTTTTAGACTTTTAAAATAACATCTAATTGCTTCAAATTAAATAATGTTGTTCCAATTTTTTTAATTAAATTTTTTAGTTACAAACTTTTTAGTTTAAAAAATATCCCTTTAATTATTAGGGATATAGTTCATTTTTGTGATGTATGTCAACTTTTTTAGTTGTCAGGCATGTTATTATGCGCCAAAATATCTATATATTTAGGAGCAATTAAAGATGTACAAAACGATAAAAAACCTACGATGGTATATGATAGCATTAGTCACCGTAGGGACAATTCTTGGTTATCTTACGCGAAATTCGATTGCGGTAGCCGCCCCGGTTCTTAATGAAGTAATGGGATTAACAACGCAGCAATATTCATATGTGGTAGCTTCGTACTCAGCTTGTTATACCATCATGCAACCAGTTGCCGGATATATTTTGGACTTGTTAGGCACGAGAGCGGGATATGCGGTTTTTGCTATTTTGTGGTCAGTATTTTGTGTTAGTACCGCATTTTCAGGTAGTTGGATCGGACTGGCTTTTGCTCGAGGTGCTGTTGGTGCAACAGAAGCAGCAATGATCCCTGCGGGACTTAAAGCGACTAGTGAATGGTTTCCGGCAAAAGAAAGGTCGATCGCGGTTGGTTGGTTTAATTTAGGTTCATCAGTGGGCGCCATGATCGCACCACCATTAGTTGCATGGGCAATTTGGTTCCATAGCTGGCAATGGGCATTTATATTGTGTGGTTTATTAAGTTTTATTTGGGGAATTTTTTGGTTAATTCTTTATCGTCACCCTACAAAACAGAAACGTCTTTCTGAAGAAGAGAAAAAATATATTTTATCTGGTCAAGAAGCGAGTCATCAAACATCAAATAATGAAAAATTACCAGCTAGTAAAATTTTAACCAGCCGCCGTTTTTGGGGAATTGCTTTACCAAGATTTTTAGCAGAGCCTGCATGGGGTACCTTTAATGCGTGGATTCCATTATTCATGTTCACAGCTTATGGTTTTGATTTAAAACAAATCGCTATTTTTGCTTGGATGCCAATGCTTTTTGCTGATGTTGGATGTGTTCTTGGTGGTTATATGTCACCATTTTTCCAAAAACATTTTAAAGTAAGCTTAATTAATTCAAGAAAAATGGTAGTGACGGTTGGTGGTGTGCTTATGATTGCACCTGGTCTGATAGGTCTATTTTCAAGTCCTTATGTTGCTATCTTTTTATTCTGTATTGGTGGTTTTGCTCACCAAGCATTATCAGGAGCATTAATTACTTTATCGTCTGATGTATTTGGTCGTAATGAAGTGGCAACAGCGAATGGATTTACCGGCATGGCTGCATGGCTAGCTAGTACTATTTTTGCACTTATTGTTGGTGCACTTGCTGATACTGTTGGCTTTAGTCCTTTATTTGTAATTTTATCTTGTTTAGATCTTTTAGCTGCCTTAGCGGTTTGGACTATTTTGAAAGAACCATCATCAGATCAAAATTAATCAATAAATTAATAAGATTACAGGATGTATTTTCCTGTAATCTTTTAATAGTTAACTACTATTTATGGAGAATAAAATGAGTTTTTTAACTGAAAACTTTTTACTAGATACCGAATTTTCTCGTCAGCTTTATCATGATTTTGCTGCTGATCAGCCAATTTTTGATTATCACTGCCATTTACCACCGGAACAAATTGCTAAAGATTATCAATTCAAGAATTTATATGATATTTGGTTAAAAGGTGATCATTATAAATGGCGTGCAATGCGTACCAATGGTGTTGCAGAAAAATTCTGTACTGGTACTGATATTAGTGATTTAGACAAATTCAAGGCTTGGGCAGAAACTGTTCCTCATACTATTGGTAATCCTTTATATCATTGGACTCATTTAGAGCTTCGTCGTCCTTTCGGTATTGATAACGTTCTATTATCTCCTTCTACAGCAGAGCAAATTTGGAATACTTGTAATGAGATGTTAGCGACTCCAGAGTTTACAGCTCGTAGCATCATGAAAAAAATGAATGTTAAGATGGCAGGTACAACAGATGATCCTATTGATGATTTAGCTCATCATAAAACTATTGCAGAAGATAGTTCATTTGATGTTAAAGTTTTACCAAGCTGGCGTCCAGATAAAGCATTCAATATTGATTCAGAATTCTTTGCGGCATATATGGAAAAACTTTCTGCAGTAGCCGATGTTGAAATTTCAACATTCCAAGCGCTTTGTCAGGCTTTATCAAAACGTATGGATCATTTTGCTGCTCATGGTTGTAAGATTTCTGACCATGCATTAGATACAGTTGTTTATGAAGAAGCTACTGAAAAAGAGTTAGATACCATTTTAACTAAACGTTTATCTGGCGAAGTTTTAACAGCTAAAGAAGTTGCTCAATTTAAAACTGCTGTACTTATTTTCTTAGGTGTTGAATACAACAAACGTGAATGGGTTCAACAATATCATATAGGTGCATTGCGTAATAATAATTCAAGAATGTTTAATTTAATGGGGCCTGATGTTGGGTTCGATTCTATTAATGATTCACCTATTGCTCAACCACTTTCTCGTCTATTAGATGCTCAAGCAAAACAAGATGCATTGCCAAAAACGATTTTGTATTGTTTAAACCCTTCTGATAATGAAATTCTTGGTACGATGATTGGTAACTTCCAAGGAGCAGGTATTCAAGGAAAAATGCAATTTGGTTCAGGCTGGTGGTTTAATGATCAAAAAGACGGCATGATTCGTCAAATGACACAGCTTGCTCAACTTGGATTATTAAGCCGTTTTGTTGGTATGTTAACCGATAGTCGTAGTTTCTTATCTTACACTCGTCATGAATATTTTAGACGTATTTTATGTCGAATGATTGGGCGTTGGGTTGAAGATGGCGAAGCACCACGTGATATCCAATTATTAGGTCAAATGGTTAAAAATATTAGTTTTGATAATGCTAAAAACTATTTTGGTATTGAACTAAGCTAAAAAGCATTAAGTCGTTGTGATTAGATTAATTAAAGAAGAGTTAGAGTAATGAAAACATTAAACAGAAATGATTTTCCGGGTGCAAAATATACGACACGTGTTGTTCAGTTTGGCGAAGGTAATTTTTTACGTGCATTTTTAGATTGGCAGTTAGATATTCTTAATGAAAAAACTGATCTTGATGCTGGTATTGTTGTGGTTCGCCCGTTAAATACGGACTTCCCACCATCATTAAGTATTCAAGATGGGTTGTATACAACGCTTGTTCGTGGTTTGAATGAACAAAATGAAGCAGTGAAAGAGTTTAGATTGATTCGTTCAGTTAATAACGAAATCAATGTATATACTCAATATGATGAATATCTTGAGTTAGCTAAAGATCCGAATATTCAGTTTATTTTTTCAAATACTACCGAAGCTGGCATTAGTTATGTTGAAAGTGACAAATTAACAGATAAACCTGCAACTAGTTATCCAGCAAAATTGACTGCATTTTTATATGAAAGATTTGTTCACTTTGCCGGCAGTAAAGAAAGTGGTTTGATTATTATTCCATGTGAATTAATTGATTATAACGGCGATGCACTTAAAAAATTAGTACTTAAATATGCGAATCAGTGGAACTTGTCAGACCAATTTATCAATTGGCTTGAAAATAATAATTTATTCTGCTCAACTTTAGTAGATAGAATTGTTCCAGGATACCCAAAAGCGCAAATCGCTGAGCTTGAGACTGAATTAGGTTATAAAGATAACTTTATTGATTCAGCAGAATATTTTTATCTATTTGTTATTCAAGGACCGCAATGGTTAGCTGAAAAATTATGCCTTGATAAATGCAATATGAACATCAAAATTGTTGATGATATTAAACCGTATAAAGAGCGTAAAGTAGCTATTTTAAATGGTGCTCATACTGCATTAGTTCCTGTTGCTTATTTATCAGGTATTGATACTGTTGGCGAATCAATGAATGACGCTCAGATTTTATCTTATATAAAAGAAACCATTTTTGACGAAATTATCCCTGTTTTAGATTTACCTCATCAAGAATTGGTTGATTTTGCTCAATCAGTTATTAGTCGTTTTAAAAATCCATTTATTGAACATCAATTGATGTCAATTGCTTTAAACAGTATGACTAAGTTTAAAACACGTATTCTTCCTCAATTAATTAATTATCAGAAAGAAAAAGGAACATTGCCTAAACATTTGGTGTTCTCTTTTGCTGCATTGATCGCATTTTATCGAGGTGTGCGTAATGGACAAAGTTATCCGTTACAAGATGATGCAATCTGGTTAGAACGCTTCAGTAATAGTTGGACAGCCATTGCAGAAGGAAAAAGTTCATTAGAGGATTTAATCAAAGTTGTTTTAGGTGACACGGCTCATTGGGAGCATGATCTATTAACTATTCCTCAATTAGCACAAACTTTAACACAATATTTAACCGTCATAACCGAAGAGGGAATGCGTCAAGCAATTGAAAAATGTGTTAATGGTAGCAAATAACATGAGTGATTCAATGGTTAAATATATAAAAATAAACAATAAAGATAATGTCGGTGTGGCATTATCTGATTTAGAAGCACATGAAGAAAATATCGTTGTTGATGGACAGGTAATTGATCTAAAAGAGCCTATTAAACAAGGGCATAAATTTGCACTTATCGATATCGACCAAGATGAAAATATTATTAAATATGGCTTACCAATTGGTCATGCTACTCGCTTAATTAAAGCTGGAGAGCATATTCATTCTCATAATTTAAAAACCAATTTAAGTGATATTAATGATTACAAATATCAACCTACTTTATCGAAAAATGATCTGTTGCATGAGATTACCGATAAGGAAGTACAAATTTATCGACGTAAAAATGGTGAAGTTGGTATTCGTAATGAACTCTGGATTATTCCAACTGTAACTTGTATAAACGGGATAGCAGAACAAATTGTTAAACAATTTTGTGATGAGTTAAATAATCAATTAGAAATTGATGGTATAACTGTACTTGAACATCCTTATGGTTGTTCTCAGCTTGGACAAGATCATCAAAATACTAAAACTATTTTACAAAACTTAGTCAAACATCCTAATGCTGGTGCTGTATTGGTAATTGGACTTGGTTGTGAAAATAATCAGGTTTCAGAATTTAAGGCTAGTTTAGGTGAATATGATGAATCTCGAGTTAGATTTTTAATCGCTCAGCAAGAAACCGATGAAGTTGAATCAGCATTGGCTCATTTAAGAGAACTTTATGCCATTATGAAGCAGGATAAACGTGAAGTAGGGCATTTAAGTGAATTGAAATTTGGATTGGAGTGTGGTGGTTCTGATGGTTTTTCAGGTATTACAGCTAATCCAATGCTTGGTCTGTTTTCTGATTATGTTATTGCTCATGGTGGAACGAGTGTTCTTACTGAAGTACCAGAAATGTTTGGTGCTGAGAACATTTTGATGTCACATTGTATTGATGAGTCAACTTTCGATAAGACTGTACACATGATCAATGATTTTAAACAATATTTTATTTCAAATAATCAACCAATCTATGAAAACCCTTCTCCTGGGAATAAGGCTGGTGGCATTACAACTTTAGAGGAGAAATCTTTAGGTTGTACGCAAAAAGCGGGTGGTAGTGAAGTTATTGATGTTCTTAAATACGGTGAAATGTTAACTAGACATGGATTAAATTTACTAAGCGCACCTGGTAATGATGCAGTAGCTACTGGTGCTTTATCAGCAGCTGGATGTCATATGGTGCTTTTCACTACAGGAAGAGGCACTCCATACGGCGGCATTGTGCCAACAGTCAAAATTGCAACTAATACACAATTAGCTAAGAAGAAAGCCAATTGGATCGATTTTAATGCCGGTAAACTGATACAAGGAGTCTCCATGCAATCTTTGTTGATAGAGTTTATTGACTATATTGTTCTTATTGCTAACGGGAAACAAACACGAAACGAAATTAACAACTTTAGAAATTTAGCCATATTGAAAAGTGGTGTAACTCTATAGATAAAAATCCAAGAATAAATATCCACGTCATTAAGTCCTTCGGGACTTGATGCGAGGGACCGTTTTTTTTAAATATTATAGGTATCTTTTATGAGTAAGGAAAAAAAGAATAAAATTACATGGTTAGTAAGATTTTCATACGGCAGTGGTAATTTAATTGGTAGTGGGGCATTAGCAATTAGTGGCGCTTGGCTACTCTATTTTTATACCACTTTTTGTGGATTAAGTGTGGTGCAAGCTGCATTAATTTTTTCGATCGCTACTTATTTGGATGTCATACTGAATCCATTGATGGGCTTTATTACAGATAATTTCTATCAAACTAAAATTGGGCAACGTTTTGGACGACGTCGATTTTTTATTTTGATTGGTATTCCATTAATGGTCATTTATCCTATGCTATGGATTGATGGTATGGGGTTTTGGTATTACTTAGTAACATATATTTTATTTGAGATTATTTATACCAGCATCATGATTCCATTTAATACGTTACCTGTGGAAATGACATCTAACTTTTCAGAACGTACTTATTTAACTGGTTCAAAAGCAATGTTTGGTAAAGTAGCTAATTTCTTAGGTGCAGCAATACCAGGTGTATTCTTTTATTTCTATAGTAAGGAATCCGCAACACCATTTTTGTTAACTGGGATCACTTATGCCACTATCATGATGTTAGCTTTGATTTTGCTTTATTGTAATAGTTGGGAAAAACCTAAAGAAGAAGTAAAAGATGAATCTGTTCATAGCTTTTTTGAAGCAATTAAAAAGCTTTTTATCGATATCTTATCAACATTCCGTGTTAAAACGTTTAGAACGCATTTAGGAATGTATTTATTCGGATTTGGTGCTGAGTGGTTATTTACTGCGGTATTTACCTATTTCATCGTATTTAGTTTAGGTGAACCTCGTTCTTTTGTTGCTTCAATGAATTCATTAAGTAGTATTTGTCAGCTGGTTTCAACCGCATTTTTTATGATGTATTGTGCTAAGAAAGGCTTCAAAAAACCATTTATTATCGCATTACTCATTGTTATTTCATCGATGATAGGTTATGTCGGTATTTATTACTTTAATCTGCCTCATATCACTTGGATTGTAGTGGGTATTACAATTTGGTTTGGTTTAGGTACTGGTGGTGTTTACTATATTCCTTGGAGTGTATATGTATTCTTAGCTGATGTAGATGAGGTTGTAACTAATCGACGTCGTGAAGGGGTATATGCAGGAGCAATGACCATGGCAGGTAAACTAGTTCGTGCTTCAATTGTCTTTGTGCTTGGTATGATATTAAGTGCTTATGGCTTTGAATCGAAATCACATGTACAGCCACAAAGTGCGATTGATGCTATTAATGGTATTATTTTATACGGCGTAGTAGGAATGGCATTAATTGGGGCATTCTTTGCTTGGAGAATGAAGCTCGATCATTCTACTCATTCCATCATTATCAATGAAGTTGCTCGTATTCGACAAGGTGGCAAAATGGAAGATGTTACGCCTGAAACACGAAAAGTGGTTGAAGAATTATCTGGCATCGCTTACGAAAAATGTTTCGGTAATAATAACATTGGATTTAAGCAAAAAGAGACCACAACTAATTAAAGCAAAATATTTATCAGGATCAGTATGCTGATCCTATAACCTAAAGCTGCAGACATTAGAGTAAATTAAAATGTTTGTAAAAATATAAAGGATAAACTCATGACGACTATATCTGTAAAAGATTTTGGCGCTATTGGTGACGGAAAATCAATAAATACTCAAGCTTTTGAAAAAGCAATTCAACATATTGATCAATTAGGTGGTGGAACGCTAATTGTTCCTGTTGGTACCTATTTTACTGGGGCAATTAAACTTTGTAGCAACATAACGTTTGTTATTGAGCAAGGAGCGACTTTATTATTTTCTGATGATGCTAAAGATTATCCTGTTGTTAATTCTCGTTGGGAAGGTGTTAAACAGGATGTGTATATGCCTTGTATATATGGCCAACATATTGAAAATGTGGTTATAACTGGAAATGGTAAAATTGATGGTAATGGTCAAAAATGGTGGCATACATTCCGTCATGATCGAAGCAATCTTAAATATCCAAGACCTTATTTAATTGGTTTTGATTTTTGTGAACGAGTTACAATTGAAAAAGTTTTTCTAACTCAATCACCTAGCTGGACTGTTCATCCAATGGAATCAAATAATGTCGTTGTCGATAATATTTCAATTCTTAATCCAGCTGATTCACCGAATACCGATGGTATTAACCCTGAATCTTGTCGTAATGTGAGAATTTCAAATTGTTATATTGATGTTGGCGATGATTGTATTGCAATAAAAGCAGGCACTGAAGAAACAGCTGAAAAAAGTCCATGTGAGAATATTTTAATTACTAATTGTAATATGATTCATGGTCATGGTGCGGTGGTTCTTGGTAGTGAGATGAGTGGTTGCATTCGTAATGTAACTATTACAAATTGTGTATTCCAAAAAACCGATCGAGGTGTAAGATTTAAAACTCGTCGAGGTCGAGGAGGAACTATTTCTGATATCACATTTAGTAATATTGTAATGGATGAAGTTTTATCGGCATTTGTTATGAATTACTATTATTATTGTGGTCCAAAAGGAAATGATCCAATTGTTTGGAATAAAGATGCTCTACCAGTTAATGAGTTTACACCAGCATGCCACAATATTAGCTTTTCAAACATTATTGCTAAAAATGTTCGTGCTTATGCCGGCTTTTTATATGGTATTCCAGAATCTCCTATTTCTAATATCTCTTTTGATAATATCCGAGTTTCAATGCAACAAAATGCTCAAGCAGGCGAAGTTGATATGTTTAAAGATGTAAAACCGGAGGCTGGTAAAGGGTTCTTTATTGAGAATGCACAAAGTGTTTTATTTAATAATGTCATTATTGATAATATTGTGACTGATCCACTATGTGTAAAAAATAGTGAAGACGTACATATTAATCAGTCTTTTGTTAAGCAAGACGGTAAGTTAATAAGCTTGAAAAGTTAAATATGATATTTAAAATAACCGTTGCCGTATTGGTAACGGTTATTTTTTAAATTTTTATTAGCTTTACCATTATATCTTGCTATTAATATTCTTGAATGTAAAAATTTTTTGTTTTAATTAAGTATGATTTCTTCATTCAATTTTTTATCTTCAATCTTTTAATACTGTTTATTCTTATTATTTGCATTTCTGACAATTTTCTTTTCTCTTTCTCGAAAACAAAATAATTTTGATGTAGATCACATTTATCTAATAAAGCCGTTAAAGCTAAATTTTTAGCTATTCATACTCAAAACAGTGCTTAACTCTTTATAGGATAAATTATGACAAGTGCATTTTATAAAAAACCAACTTATTGGTTTGCTTCGTTTTATAGCATTATGTATTACGCGGCGGGTAGTTTTGTTTTTTCTTTTTATGCAATATGGCTTAGTAAAGAGATTGGTTTAACAGCAAAACAGACTGGTATTATCTATTCTTTTAACTATTTTATTTCGTTAATTATCATGATTATTTATGGTGTTTATCAAGATAAATTAGTCTTAAAAAAACATCTAATTTGGTTTCAAAGTGTCATCATAACATGTGCTGCACCTGCATTAATCTATGTTTACGAGCCACTTTTAAGACATAATTTTTATGTTGGTGTTATCTTTGGCAGTTTCTTCTTAGGTTTTGGTTGGGTTGCCGGTATGGGCTTGATCGATTCTTACTGTGAAAAAATCAGCCGTGCTTTCGATTTTGAATTTGGACAATGCCGTACTTGGGGTTGTATTGCTTATGCAGTGGGTACCTTTATCGCTGGTATTTTAATTAGTATCAATCCTCATCTTAACTTTTGGGCTGCTTCAGTGGTCGGTATCTGTTTTATGATACTCAATTTGAATTTCAAACCAGATTTAAGTAAATCATCGGCAGCAGTATTTCAGAAGAAAGATAAACTAAGTTTTAATGAAATTGTTTCAGTCTTTGGACTGAAAAAGTTTTGGATATTTGTTGTTTATGTACTTGGTACTTATAGCTTGTACAACATTTATGACCAACAATTATTCCCTGTCTTTTTTACTCAGCAGTTTACCGATGTAAATGATGGTTATCGCTTATATGGTATTTTGAATTCATTTCAAGTCTTTTTAGAAGCAGCTGTTATGTTTTGTGTGCCATTTGTGGTTAACAAAGTTGGTGCAAAAAATGCATTAATCTTTGCTGCATTTATCTCTGCAACTCGAATATTTTTAACAGGTCATGTTGAAAGTATTGCAATTATTTCCGTAATCAAACTTATGCACTGTTTAGAGATCTCAACTATTTTAGTCTCAGTGTTTAAATATATTGATAACAATTTCAATGCACGCTTGTCAGCTACAGTGTTTTTGATCGGTTATCAAGTAGCCGGTTCAGTAGGCGTAATATTATTTTCTACCTTTGTCGGTAATTTTTATGACACTGAAGGTGCTGCTACTACGTTTAATTATTTAGGCTTAGTTGTTTTAGGCTTCATGATATTTGCTATGGCCTTCTTAAGTCGTGATAGAAAGTCAGACAAAATTGAAAATGAAAGTAATTAAGCAAACGAAATTTATATTTTAATTAATAATATTTGTTAAAACTTATTAAGGACGCAAAATGAATATATTTGATTCAGTAACACAGTTTCACTTCGAACAAACAAGAACTATTTCACCTGAAAATTTGACTGGTGAAAAGGGTAAATCGTGTATGAAAGCTAGTGCTTTAGGTCCATGTAGGAAAGGACAAGGTTTTATATCCATTCCTGCTGGTGAAAAAGTGACTATTGCTGAAATTACTGGCCCAGGGGAAATTCGTCATATGTGGTTTACTTTAACTGATAAAACACATCGTGGAAGCTTTGTATTACGTGATGTTGTGATTCGAATTTATTGGGATGATGAAACTGTTCCTTCAGTGGAAAGTCCTATTGGTGACTTTTTCTGTAATGGTTTTGGTGCGAGATGTGATATTAATTCTATGCCAATAGTGGTTAATCCAACAGGTGGTTTTAATAGTTATTTTAGAATGCCATTTAATAAAAAAGCTAGAGTTGAAATTCACAATGAACATGAAGCTGATTTGCAACATTTCTTCTTTGCTATTAATTATGCGTTGATGCCAAAACCATTTGAAAATCCACTTTACTTTCATGCTCAATGGCGTCGTCAACGTGTGACTAATCATGCACAAGATTATGTCATATTAGATAATGTTCAAGGTTATGGTTATTATGTAGGTACTTACTTAGCTCTTACAGCTTTAGAGCGTTATTGGTGGGGAGAAGGGGAGTTTAAATTCTATCTTGATGATGATAGCGATTATCCAACACAACATTCAACTGGTTCAGAAGATTACTTTGGTGGCGCTTGGGCATTCCATAACCGTGATAGCCAAGGTCGTCCAAAAGCGAAATGTTTCCAAACAATGTTTATGGGATATCCATATCAAACAAACCGTGATGCAACTCGTGACTTTTTCCAAACTGGAGATTCTAATCCAGTACATGGTTTTGGTGATGATGGTTTGCCTTCACATGGTTTATATCGTTGGCATCTTCCAGATCCAATTGCATTTCACAAAAATATCAAATTAGCGTTTCAACAAATCGGTAATGATGATATAAGACTATATGAACGTTGTGATGATATTGCGAGTGTTGCTTATTGGTATCAAAGTCCATCGGTGAACCACAATCCAGTGTTCCCGAATAAACAACAACGTACTCCACGTTAGTATTAAGGTGATCTATGGCGAGTAATAAACTAAAAATTAATGATATTGCTCGTTTGGCTGGCGTGTCGGCAACGACCGTCAGTCATATATTTAACAAACGAGATAAAAAATATCGTATTTCTCCACAAACTCGGCAAAGAGTCTTATCGATCGCGGAGAAATATAGCGATCAACCCCATATTCGTCAATATTTGGTGAAGGCTAACAGCACCAATACGATTGGTGTTATTGTCCCCGATATGTCAAATTCATTTTTTTCTATGTTTTTGCATCATCTTGAATCATCTTTTCGGCAAAAAAATATCCAATTATTAATTACTTGTAGTCACTATAATAAAGAGGTTGAAATCAAAGTAGCTCAAAACTTAGTAGAGCGAAAAGTTGATGCGATGATTGTTGTAACCTCATTAGACAGTGATAAATTGTATGTAGATATTAATCAAAATACACCGGTACTACTTTTTGACCGTTATCTCAAAGATACCGTGTTACCCTTTATTACAAGTGAATCATTACAGTCTGTAAGTGATTTAATAAAGCCTTATGCAAAGAACTTGGACGAATTTTATTTTATTGGTTGTGATATTCAGTTAACTTCGATATGTGCAAGACTTGAAGGTTTTAGACGCGGTTTAGAAAGTGTGGGATTAACTGTAAAACCAGAATGGATTGTGAGTGATGATTATTCTCCTAATAAAGGTTTTGAATTACTTAAAGGTGTTCATGAAAGATTAGGCCGAATGCCGAAAGCTATTTTTACACCATCAGGTAATTTATTGGAAGAGGTCTTAGGTTATTTGGTTACAGCTAGAATTGATCCGGAGCAGGTGTATTTGTGTTCTTATGATTACAATAACTATCTTGGTTATGCGTATTATCCGATAGATGCGATTGTACAAGATATTGAAAGTATGGCGCTAACCTGTGTCGATGTGGTTGATGATTTGCTAAATTTTAAAGAATTAAAACATCAAGAATTTTTTATTGAGCCACAAATTATACGCCATCGTTAATTTAAACGTTATGATTAGCGATTCGCATTTTTCATTATGCGTGCTTTATCAACTTGCCATTGACGTTCTTTAATGTCAGTACGTTTGTCGTACTCTTTTTTACCTTTCGCAACACCAATTTTTACTTTTGCCCATGCATTTTTCCAATACAATGAAAGTGCAACAACAGTATAGCCTTGACGATTTATTTGCCCAAAAAGCGAGTTTAATTCTCGTTCATTTAGCAGTAATTTTCGTGTGCGTATAGGGTCACACACTACGTGTGTAGAAGCAACACTCAATGGAGTTATAGTTGCACCAAATAGCCATGCTTCGCCATTTTGAAGCAACACATAACTGTCACTGATATTAGCTTTGCCAGCTCGCAGTGATTTAACTTCCCAACCTTGTAGGGATAAACCTGCTTCAATTTCCTCTTCAATAAAGTACTCATGACGCGCACGTTTATTTAATGCAATGGTAGCCGAACCAGGCTTGTGTGATTTTTTCTTAGTCATAATGTGCGTTATTATAGAGTTACATGATACTATATGCCACTAATTTTAACTTTTAATTTTTTATTATTATGGCACATGTTTTTCACGAAGTGATCGAGCCTTATTCAATCCAACAAATGTTTGCGTTAGTGAATGATATAGCTAGATACCCTGAGTTTGTTCCTGATTGTATCGCAACTGGGATTATTAGCAAACAAGATAATCTTTTAACTGCATTTATTGAGGTTGAAAAATTGGGATTTAAAAAATCTTTTACCACCATAAATCAGATTAACGAGCCTAATTCAATTGATATGGCATTGATAGATGGTCCATTTAAGCATTTAAAGGGGCGATGGGAATTTACTGAAATTGATGAGCAAAAAAGTAAAATCAGCTTAAATTTAAACTTTGAGTTTAATAATAAATTAATGAGTGCTGTTTTTACGCCAATATTTAAGGAGGTGATGACCAACATGGTTAATGCATTTTCTCAAAGAGCAAGGCAGATATATTAATATGATAAATATTCAAGTTGTCTATGCGCTACCTAATCAACCTACGATTATTGATTGTGCAGTTGATGAGCAAACTAATGTCTTGCAAGCCATTACAAAATCCAATATCTTATCAATATGTAAAATTCGATTAGATGAACATCTTGTTGGAATTTATGGAAAACGTTGTGAACTGAATGAACAAGTAAAAGACGGCGATCGTATAGAAATATATCGAGCTTTAATCAATGACCCAAAAGAAATTAGAAGAAAAAAAGCGGCATTGAAAAAGTAACAAATAAAGTGAAGGGAACTTAACTGAATGCATAATATGCTGATTGAGAAAATTGAAACTTTATGCAAAAAACGTGGCATTAAGCTGACAACTCAGCGTAAAACCGTTTTAGATATCATGCTTAAAGCGAATAAAGCTATGAGCGCATATGATCTTTTAGATCTCTTAAAAGTCAGTGAGCCACAAGCAAAACCGCCAACGATTTATCGAGCTCTTGAGTTTCTACTTGAGCAAGGTTTTATTCATAAAGTTGAGTCAACCAATTGCTATATCATTTGCCCTCATTTTCAGGATCCTCAGCATATATCAATCTTATTTATTTGTGATAATTGTCAGCAAATTATCGAAAAACATTCTGAGAATATCGAGTCGCAACTTAAACAACTTGCTAGCCAAAGTCAATTCTTAATAAAGCATAGTGTGCTTGAAATTCATGGAATTTGTCACTCATGTCAACCTTAATCTTTTTTTTATGGTTAATTAATATTGCTTGTGACACGGTAGGGCAGATTGCATTCAAATATGCTGCTATTACTTCTAATGATGAGAAGGGGTTAAATTATTGGCAGAAATTATTTGGTAACATGTGGTTATGGTTAGGTTTTGGAGCTTACTTCATCGGTTTTGTATTTTGGTTGGCTTTTTTGAGTGAAGTTTCTTTGTCTAAAAGCATACTATTAGGCTCTTTTAATATTATTACAGTAATGATTGCTGGGCGTGTTTTATTTAAAGAACATTTAACGCCATTTCGTTTAATTGGTATTTTTTTTATAACTCTTGGCGTAGTACTAGTAGGATTAACTTAATGAAAAAGTTCTATATTATTGGTTTTATTTTACTACTTTTTTTTGATACTTTTGGGCAAACCAGCTTTAAACTTACTGCTATTTCAGCGTTGCCATTTGAACCAGATATTGCTTGGTTGTTAAGAGTTTTTAGTCATGGTTGGGCATATTTAGTTATGATTGGGTATGCAGGTGCATTTATAACATGGATGGTATTATTGCAAAAAGCACCAGTTGGTCCAGCTTTTGCTGCTTCTCACCTACAAGTGGTAACAGTAATGATAGTGTCGGTCATTGCTTTTAACGAACAAATTACCATTTCACGATTATTAGGTGCTTTGTCTATTATTGTTGGGATTATCTTTCTTGCGTTGGCTGAACAAAGAATACACAATAAATCTTCGAGTTAAATAGCTATTTACGAAGTGATTATTAATTCTAAAATTGAAAACGTGGCTTTTTATTTCACCTGTCCTCTATCTCGCTCCATCACTATTAGATAGGCTTCACGTTGCCAAAATAAAAATAAACGACGGATATCTTTTTGCATTGTAATTACGCGCCAGCCTTCTTGGGCAATATTATTTAAAAAAGCGGAAAATTTGTCAGCATTTGAATTAGCTGTACCGAAAACTAATGAAGACAAAGCCCCTTCTTGATAAATAACAACTTTATATTCTTTCATTGTTTTTATAGAGTCTAATTAAAATTAAATAACGAAATAACTTAGATCTGTTTGTCTAGGTTCTTAAGCATTTCGATAATCGGTCTGTTAGCATCTGGAAATTCATCTGCATTTAGATCTTCCTGATCGATCCAACGGCTTGGTTGTCCTTCTTTTGCAAAAGGAACACCATCCCACTCTTCTACTAGATAAGCATGAATAGTGATATCACGATCATCATAACTATGTTCAAAAGTTTTTAAAAATTGTGATTGATGAATATGAATATCAACTTCTTCTGCTATTTCACGCTCTAAAGTTTGATAAGGTGTTTCGCCGGCTTCGATTTTTCCCCCAGGAAATTCCCAAAAACCAGCAAGATGAGAGTCTTCACCGCGTTGGGTGATAAAGATTTGGCAATCTTGCGAACGAATGATACCTACAGCAATTTCAGTATGTTTTCTCATGATCCAATTTATATGTGATTAAAGTTTGGGAAAGCAACTGCTTTCCCATTTGTTTTTTTACCTTAATTGGTTATTTAAACATCAATGATAATTGATCATACTAAATTTTTGATTTAATTAACAGCACCATGACAATGTTTATATTTTTTACCTGATCCACAAGGACAAGGATCGTTACGGCCAACTTTTGCTTGAGTACGTACAACAGGTTGTTGTGAGTTTGCTGATTGTTCATCATTGCCCATGCCACCGATTGATTCATGATTAGCTTGCTGCTTAGCCATTAATTTTTCGACTTCAGCTTGGCGTTGGCGTTCAGCTTCTTCAACTTCCTCTTGTGAACGAATTTGTACTCGGCTTAATATACCAATTACATCATATTTTAATGCATCTAGCATATTTGCAAACATGTTGAAAGATTCACGTTTATATTCTTGCTTAGGATCTTTCTGTGCATAGCCTCGTAAGTGAATACCTTGGCGTAAGTAATCCATTGCTGCTAAATGTTCTTTCCACAATGTATCAAGTGTTTGCAACATAACACTTTTTTCAAACTGTCTGAAGGCTTCAGAACCCGCAATATTTTCTTTTTCAAGATATTTATTTTGTGCAAGTTGTATAATACGTTCACGTAAGGTTTCTTCATGAAGATTTTGTTCTTCATCAAGCCATTTTGCAATAGGTAAATCTAAATCAAAGTCACTTTTTAATGCTGCTTCAAGTCCAGGAATATCCCACATTTCTTCAATAGATTGTGGTGGGATATATTGATCAATAACAGTGGTAAATACATCCCCATGTATAGAATCAATAGTTTCTTTTATATCTACGTTATCTAATAAATCATTACGTTGGCTATATATAGCTTTACGTTGATCATTTGCAACATCATCATATTCAAGTAATTGTTTACGAATATCGAAATTGCGGCTTTCAACTTTTTTCTGAGCATTAGCAATAGCTTTAGTGATCCATGGATGTTCGATTGCTTCACCTTCTTTCATACCCAATTTACGCATCATGTTACCAACACGCTCTGATGCAAAAATACGCATAAGTGGATCTTCTAGTGATAAGTAAAAACGTGAAACACCTGGATCACCTTGACGGCCAGCACGTCCACGTAATTGGTTATCAATACGACGAGATTCATGACGTTCAGTACCTAAAATATAAAGCCCACCAAGTTGAATGACTTCTTCATGTTTAACTTGCCATGCTTGTTTAGCTTTCTGGATATCGTCATCAGTTGGATTTTCTAATTTCGCAACTTCACTTTGCCAATTACCACCAAGCATAATATCGGTACCACGACCTGCCATATTTGTTGCAATAGTTACAGCGCCTTTACTACCTGCATCAGCAATAATTTCAGCTTCTTGAGCATGGAATTTGGCATTAAGTACATTATGTTTGATACCTGCTTTTTTAAATGCATGAGAGACAAGTTCTGATTTTTCGATTGAAGCAGTACCTACTAAGACTGGTTGTCCACGTTTGATACACTCTTGCACATCGGCAACGATTGCATTAATTTTCTCTTTTTCTGTCATATAGACAAGGTCTGGTAAATCTTTTCTGACCATTGGACGGTTAGTTGGAATAACAATGGTATCTAAACCATAAATTTGGTTAAATTCGAAAGCTTCTGTATCAGCAGTACCAGTCATACCAGCTAATTTTTCGTATAAACGGAAATAATTTTGGAAGGTAATAGAAGCTAACGTTTGATTTTCATTTTGAATTTTTACGTGTTCTTTAGCTTCTACTGCTTGATGTAAACCATCCGACCAACGGCGACCATCCATTGTACGGCCTGTATGTTCATCGACGATAATGATTTCATTATCTCTAACAATATAATCTACGTCACGGTGGAATAAATGATGAGCTCGAAGAGCTGCGTTGACATGGTGCATCAACACAATATTACTTGGTGCATAAAGTGATTCATCACCTTTCATAATTCCTTGTTTTATTAATAGTTCTTCAACTTTAATTAAACCTCGTTCAGTAAGATTTACTTGGCGTGATTTTTCATCAATTGAGAAGTCTCCGTCTCCTTGAAATTGCTCTGAATCTTCTTTTTCTTGTTTAATAAGATGAGGGATGATTTTATCAATACTGATATATTTATCTGAACTATCTTCAGCTTGACCTGAGATGATTAATGGGGTCCTTGCTTCATCTATTAAAATTGAGTCAACCTCATCGACTAAAGCATAGTGTAACGGTCGTTGAACACGTGATTCTTTGTTAAACACCATATTATCGCGTAGATAATCAAATCCATATTCATTATTCGTACCATAAGTGATATCAGCATTATAAGCATCACGTTTTATTTCTGGAGGCATGTTAGGTAAATTGATACCGACTGTTAAGCCCAAAAATTCAAATAGAGGGCGGTTATTTTCTGCATCACGCTGAGCTAAATAATCATTTACAGTTACAACATGTACACCTTTACCGGTTAATGCATTTAAATAGGCAGGTAATGTAGCTGTTAATGTTTTACCTTCACCAGTACGCATCTCGGCAATACAGCGCTCATTAAGCACCATGCCCCCAATGAGTTGGACATCAAAATGGCGCATACCAAATACACGCTTACTTGCTTCACGAACTACTGCAAAAGCTTCTTCTAATATGTCATCTAACTTAGTACCATTTGCAATCTTCTGCTTAAATTCATTGGTTTTTGCTTTAAGTTCATCATCGGTTAGCGCTTCCATAGATGGTTCAAGAGCATTAATATTTTCAACACGTTTACGCATAGATCTTAAAACGCGTTCATTACGGCTACCGAATACTTTTGTTAATAATTTTAATAACATAACTGTTCTCTTATTCTTTTTTTATAATGGGACTAATAAGGAATAAACCTTATTTAATAAATTAATTTAATGATATAAAAACACGTTAAGCAGTAGCTTGAGGACCCGCTCTTATTCCATTATATGGTGATAATCGAATAACGGTATTTGGAGTAACTTCATCATAATTGAGTGAGATAATTTGCTTATCGTAATGCTCTTCATTTAACAAAGATGAAGTTTGAGATTTTGTTCTTATTGGTGCTTGGTGATCTTGTACTATTGCTGTTATAGCAATAATACCAACCTGTGTGGAAGATGATTGAACTGGTAATGCATTTTCTTCATATAAACCGAACCCAGCAGCAATTACACCTAATAATAAGTGCGATAGGGCTGTTTTAATGATGAGGCGTTTACTAATTTGTTGCCAGTAGTTAATCAAGGTCATAACTATAATATCTTAGCATTTTTTGCCAAAATGAAAAACTATTATTATTTATTAGTAAATGTATTAAATTTTATTATGTTATTTATTAAAAAATACCCACGATCTTTTTTTGAAAGTGGGTAATTTATTTCATTATTCTTTAACCATTAATTGCCCCATCATACCCAGCGTTTCATGCTCTACAATATGACAGTGATACATACGTAGTCCCGGCATATTTTGTTGAATTTTAATAACAAGCGTTTCGTGCGGGCGTAAGTTAGTGGTATCTTTCAAAGCAACAAACTCGGGTGTAGTTTTAGTGCCATTTAATTCACGAGATTGCACAATAAATTGCGCTCCATGTATATGGAAATTGTGATCCATATGTGAGTTATTAACAATTGTCCACTCTTCAACATCGTGAAGTTTACTTTCCAAGTCGATTCGTGACATATCATGCCGTTTGCCATTAATTAAAAATAGCATACCACCTCGAGGCTCACTTTTATCCATTACTTCAGTATATTCAAGTGATTTTTTGGCGACGGCTTTGCCTAAAATGGGTACTTGTTTTAGATGCGTTGGTAGAACTGTACTGGCCGTTTGAGTTAACTGGAGCTGTGAAAGAATGATGTTTGGTTCCGGCGGTACATTTCCCATTTTGCCACGATCGTAGCCGATGTTTTGCAGATAAAGACTGGCGGTTTTTTTCGGAACGATAACCACTTCAGCCCGTTCTGCCGGAGTAAGTAATAACGGTTTATTGAGTTGATGCGGCTCGGTAATGAAACCGCCGTCGGTAGCAACTAAAAAGACATCACAATCCGGTATTGATAGATTTAAATATCGGCCTGAACACGCATTCCAGATTCTGACTCGTGTTGCACCTTCTACTTTTATATTGGGTTGGTAAGCGCCATTGATCAACACAAATTGTCCTTCCCGACCATTCATCCAGTCGGTCATGGAATTTTCGGCGATTTCGCCGTTTTCAGTTAATTTTAAGTCAGAAAAGAACCAATGTTGCTCCGGTAGCGAAGCAAGCGGATCATTTTTAGTGCGCACAATAAAGGTACCGGCTAAACCACGAAAGACTTGTTCTGCAACGGTATTATGTCCATGTGGGTGATACCAATAGGTTCCGGCTGTGCCTTCTGGAATGGTAAATTCATAAACTCTGCTGCCACCTGCCGGAATAGCATCTTGCGGGTTGCCGTCTTGATCTGAAGGAATCAGCAAACCATGCCAATGAACGGTTGTTGGCTGTGAGAGATCATTTTTAACGGTTATTTTAACATGATCGCCTTCAAATACTTCGATTTTCGGACCAGGAATCATGCCATTATATGCCCAAAATTCGGTGGTAATTTCCGGTGTTAAGGCTATTTTAACCGGTTTTAAATGTAGCGTTGCTTCAAATACGCCAGCTTGGGTGCTGGTATTTTTTAAATTAGTTAACTCGGGTAAGTTTTTACCGTGTGGTAGCGCTGTAGTCGATAACAGTTTTTGTGGCATGTTGTTATTCATTTTCATATTCATATTCATATGATCGTGCATGTTGTCCCCCTTATCACAATTATCAGATTTAACATCACAAACCATGTCAGACATTGGTGAATTATCCAATTTGGCTATGGCTTTAGTTGCAATTAAACCACCGACAGCAGCGGTAATATTCATTATAAAATTTCGGCGTTTCATAGTATTCCTATAATTATTTATTACGTTAAACAATAACCTGCATACAACCGTCAAGACTATAAAAAGTGAGATTGTGTTATTGATTTCCAGTACTTATTACTAATATTTAACTGCGTAAATTAGATAAATTTTGGTGGCTTTAACTCAGGAATAAATTCTTTATATTCAGGAATAAATTTAGTAAGTAGATATTGTTCACTATGAATCGGATAATCAAAATTAACAATATAATTAGTTATAATTGTACTGCAAGTGGCACAATGATTAACCGATTTACCAATAAAAGATTTTGTTGATTTAGAAGTCGGCAAATCTGTATTTGCATAATTAAGATTTGCGTTCACCTGAGATGATATTAAATTTGGTGAATGATGATCTGAACAAGGTTTAGATATAATTAGAGAAAAATGCCCAATAGAAGAAAAAAGCAAAAATATTGCCAATATAATTAAAATATAAAATTGCTTCTTGTTAACGATTTGCGACATTATTCATCACACAATTAATCTCCTCGAATCCATTTTACTAAAAATAGCAGCAAATTTATACAGTTTTAACTCTTGATATAAAAATTTGATTTTAATACCAAGGAATTAAAGCTGTTCAAACGTTTAATGATAAATATCACTTACTCATTTATTTGTTATAATCATAAAATAAATAAGCCAAATATAAATGGTTCTGGTATCATATTTGCATAAAAATAATATTCTGATTAAAAACGATATGAAAATTCTTTACGGAGTTCAAGGAACAGGAAATGGCCACATCAGTCGTAGTAGAACTTTAGCGAAAGCTCTAAAAAAGGCTGGTGCTGATGTTGATTACATTTTCAGTGGTCGTGATCCTAAAGATTATTTTGATATGCAGGCCTTTGGCAATTATCGAACATTTAGCGGTCTATCTTTTGCAACACATAATGGAAAAATTAATTATCGAAAAACTATCCAAAAAATTCGCGCCTTTAGGTTAATTAAAGATGTTCGTGATCTCGATTTATCAAAATATGATTGCATTATTAGTGATTTTGAGCCAGTAAGTGCATGGGCTGCACATTATCAAAATCGAGAATGTTTAGGGATTAGTAACCAATCTGTCTGCCATTACCTTAAGCCAAAAGAATACGGCATGATAGCCAATGTTATTATGAAATATTATGCACCTGTTACAAAACCAATTGGCTTACATTGGTTTCACTTTGGCCATAAACTAATTCCACCAATGATTGATTCATTTGAAACTGTACCAACTGAAGATGGTAAAATTGTTGTGTATTTACCTTTTGAAGATTTAAATGAAATTGCAGAATTAGTTACTCAATTTCCACAATATCAATTTTGTTGTTTCCATCCCGATGTAAAACAAGTTACAGAGCGTAAGAATTTATTATTACAACCGTTAAGCCGAGATAATTTTACGCAAGCTTTGCTTAGTTGTTCTGGGATTATTTCAAATACTGGATTTGCATTAATATCTGAAGCGTTATCTTTAGGGAAGAAGATTCTAACTAAGCCAGTAGCAGGTCAATTTGAACAAGTTTATAATGCTCAATGTCTGCAATCTTTGGATATGGCAACTGTGATGGAAAATCTAAATAGCATGAAGCTTAAATATTGGGTTAGCTTGCCTTCTCCCAAACCAGTTGTTTATCCAGATGTGGCGACCGAGTTAGCTAATTGGATTGTTTCAGGTCAAAAAGAATCATTACTATCTTTAAGTCAAAGACTTTGGCAGCAGACTATATTCCCTGACAATGTGAATGAGCGTATAAAATCCTTAGGGTATGTGTAAAGGAACTAATATGATATTAAGTATTATTGTTGCCATGGCGGATAATCAAGTTATTGGGTTAAATAATCAAATGCCGTGGCATATGCCAGCAGATTTAGCATGGTTTAAAAAAAACACATTAAATAAGCCAGTTATTATGGGGCGAAAAACGTTTGAGTCTATTGGTAGACCATTGCCTAATCGCCATAACATTGTAATTAGTCGTCAAGCTGATAACAAAGCTTCAATAAACTCTGATGTTAGCTGGGTTCAATCGGTTGATGAAGCAATATCGTTGCTCAATGAACAGTCGGTTGAAGAGGCATTTTTTATAGGTGGGGGTAATATATATAGTCAGGTATTACCTTTAGTTAATCGTCTTTACTTAACTCATATTGATGCTCAATTACAAGGTGATACTTATTTTCCGGATTATTCTCAAATAGCATGGCGACAAATTCACTCAGAACAACATAAAGCTGATGAAAAAAATCAATATGATTATCAATTTGAGATTCTAGAAAAAACGAATCAATCAAAATAAATGAGTTGCCACCTAGAATTAGTGGCAACTTAATCAATAGCTACCCTTGAAACCGTTTTGCCTCAATTACATCTGGAAGCTGTTTAATTTTGTTTAATACTCTTTCTAGTGAATCTTGATCAAAAATTTGCATATCCATATCAATAGTCGCAATTTGTTGTTTCATTTCAATTCGGCTTGAGACACCTAAAACATTTACTTTCTCGTTAGCCAATATAGTGGTGATATCTCGCAATAAACCACTCCTGTCGTTAGCTATGATTCTAACAACCATTGTATAACTTGAATTGTGATTGCCACTCCATATAGCGCTAGTAATACGCTCTGGAGCATGATTTTTTAACTCTTGTAATTGTTCACAGTCAGCTCGATGAATAGAAATACCTCGTCCTTGTGTTACAAAGCCAACAATCGGATCGCCAGGAATAGGTCGACAGCAATTAGCAATGGTGTAAAGTAAATTGTCGACACCTTCAATAATAATTTCACCACCTTTTATAGCGGTCGATTTTCCTGTATTTTTAGCTTGAGATGTTGATTTTTGGGTAATTTGTTTTAGAACAGCTTCATCTTCTTCTTCTGCTGTCGGTTTATTAAATTGGGCATTAATGAAGTTAACTAGTTGATTAATCCTAACATCACCACTACCTATCCCAGCAAGTACCTCATCAAAAGAGTGGGCATTGTATTTACTAATAAGAATTTTTTCGACACTTTTTAAGCTAATATTTAATGGCTCTAGCTCGTTTTCTAAAATTTGTTGTCCGGCAGCAATATTTTTATCTCTATCTTGCTTTTTGAACCAAGCTTGTATTTTTGCTCGAGCGCGACTGCTATTAACAAACCCCGTATTAGGATTTAACCAGTCACGACTTGGATTTGGTTGTTTCTGAGTAATAATTTCAACTTGATCGCCAGTTTTCAAAATATAAGTGAACGGAACTATACGACCACCCACTTTGGCACCAATACAACGATGTCCAACATCACTATGAATATGATATGCAAAATCTAAAGGGGTTGAACCAGTTGGTAAATCGACTACATCACCTTTAGGCGTAAATACATAAACCCTGTCATCAAAAATTTGGCTACGGACGGTTTCTTGAATTTCGCCACTTTCGGACATTTCTTGTTGCCATGTTAATAACTTACGCAACCAAGAAATTCGTTGATCGTAAGCTGTCATCTTATCCGTACTGCCTTCTTTATATTTCCAGTGTGCGGCTACACCTAATTCAGCATCATTGTGCATTTGTTCAGTACGGATTTGAATTTCAATAGTTTTATCTTGTGGACCATAAACAACCGTATGGATCGATTGATAACCATTGGGTTTGGGGTTAGCCACATAGTCATCAAATTCTTTAGCTATATGTTTATAATGGCTATGCACAATCCCTAATGCATTGTAGCAATCTTCAATTCGGTCACAAATTATACGCACAGCTCGAATATCATATAATTCTTCAAATTGTAGATGTTTGCGTTCCATTTTTCGCCATATACTATAGATATGTTTTGGACGACCGTAAACTTCAGCACGAATATGATCTTTATTCATCATATCCTGTAAATTCTTAACAAATTGATTAATGTATGATTCACGATCCAATCGTTTTTCATGTAACTTATGAGCAATGAAACGATATTGATCTGGATGTAAATAACGGAAACAAAAATCTTCAAGTTCCCATTTTAATTGCCCGATTCCTAATCGATTGGCTAGAGGAGCATAGATATTAAAGCACTCTTTAGCTGCGAGGACTTGATCTTCTTTTGGGGCATTCATTAGATTACGTAAATAAGTAATACGCTCTGCTAATTTTATTACCACACTACGGAAATCATTTACCATAGCCAATAACATACGACGAATACTGTCAATTTGCTCAGTAGTTGCATGTCCATTACGGATGGCTCGTAGTTGCCTGATATCCTTCATTTTGATAACACTGGAAAGGATGTGAATAATGTCGCGATCGAAATTTTCAGGCAGATCTTCACGGCGGATAATTTTAGTATCAAGGAATGGCAGTAAAAGGGCTGTACATAAACTGTTAATGTCCATGTTCAAGGTTGATAAAATCTCAACCATCTCAATTGCATTTTGGAAGCAGTAGGTTTGTTCAGGCGCACCAGCACTGTGTTCAAAACAAAAATCCCAGATATCCTTAAACTTTTGATAGGATTCAAAATTGGTTAATAAAAGTTCATGTTTAGCCCATTGTTCAACATCAAACTGTGTTAGAGTATAATGCTCGTCATTTTGTTGATGGGCGCCTCTAATTGATACCATAATTATTACCCTGATCTGGTTAACATCAACATTGATTCAATATGCTTAGTTTGTGGAAACATATCCAAAATAGCAATCTTTGCAATATTGTATCCTTCCTCAATAAAGAGTTTGCAGTCCCTAGCTAATGTAGCAGGATTACATGAAATATAAACTATTTTTGATGGTGATAATTTAACAATTTCTGCTGTAGCATTATAAGCGCCTGCTCTTGCAGGATCTAATAATACTTTGTCAAATACTGTTTGATTCCATATCGAAAATTGTTGTTTATCTTCTAAATTACAGGTAAAAAATTGGGTTTTAGCCTGAATTTTATCTTGATTTAAGTTGGCATTAAGTTTAGCTTTTTCGACTAATTCCTCTACGCCTTCAACACCGGTAATAGATTGGCAATATTTTGCTATAGGTAATGAAAAGTTGCCCATGCCGCAAAATAGGTCAAGTATTTTGTCATTTGATGATATATCTAACCATTCAAGTGCTTTATTTACCATCTTTTGATTAATCTGGTTATTTACCTGAATAAAATCGAGTGGGCTAAAGGTTAGTTTTAATTGATCGATAAGGTAGTAATGTTCTTTATTGCCAAAAACATGAACCAGATTATCACCATGTAAATAGAGTGATATGTTATGAATTTCAGCAAACTGTTTTAATAAATGACTATCTTGCTCAGTCAATAGCTCAGTATGCCTTAACACTATAATTATTCCACTATCAACTGCAATTAATTCAATATGGCCAAGTGCTTTTTTCTGTTTGATTTGTCTTAAGCAAGATTGTAATGGAATGAGTAAATCATCTAGCTGTTCAACTAATACTGGGCAGTGGTCAATATTTATAATTTTGTTCGATTCGGATTGTCTGAAACCAATAAGTAATTCACCTTTGAAGAAATTAATTGATAACCGAGCACGTCTACGATAATGATAGGGTTGATCAGCAATGATATTAGGTGCGTTATCTTCCAACAAAGCCCCAGTTTCTTTTTGTATTAGCTTAATTAGTGCATCATATTTTGCTTGTTGTTGTAGATCTGGAGAAATATGTTGTAATTCACAGCCACCACATTGGGTAAAATACTTACATTGTGGTTTAACCCGATATTGACTGTAATTATGGTACTTTATTACTTTGGCTTTAGCGTAATTTTTTTTATCTTCGATTAATTGAATATCGACGGTCTCGTCCGGCAAGGCTGATTTAATAAAGATTGTTTTACCTTTATGATTTGCTACCCCTTGTCCAAAGGCATCTAATTTTGTAACTGTAACTGTCAGTTTTTGAGAGGCTAGTTTTTTTTTTGGAGGAGTATAAAAATTGACCATATTAATAAATCGATATTATGTTAACCGTTTCAATAACTCTGTTTTAACATGTAAGGGTACTAAATTGGATATATCACCACCATGGTAAGCAACGTCTTTAACGATGGTAGATGAAATAAATCCCATTGCAATTGAAGGCATTAAAAAGATGGTGTCTAAATCTGGTTTTAATGCTCGATTCATTTCTGCGAGTTGTCTTTCATATTCAAAATCGAGAGTTGTTCTCACACCTCTAACAATAACTGTTGCTCCGTGTTTCTGGGCAAAGTCAGCCATAAGATTATCAAAGCCAATCACTTCAACATTCAGTAAATGTTCCACTGGTGTTGAGGCTAAGTTAACTCTTTCTTCTAAAGTAAATAGCGTTTTTTTATTAGGGCTTTCCGCTATTGCGACAATCAAACGAGGAAAAAGTTGGGATGCACGGGTAATCAGATCAATGTGACCATTAGTAATTGGATCGAATGTTCCCGGAAAAATAGCCGTGAGATTTTTACTTTTCATTTATTTTATCCATTAGCGAATAGGAGAATATCATACCTAATTTTGACTTGGATTGTTAGTTTAACCGTACAAAATCTTCGTTTTTTATGTTCAAAAACCCCGTTCCTCAACTTTTTTTATTATCATAAATCTATTTGAGGTATGGTTAAACTTGTAGAATTTTTATTATTGATGAAATTATTTATTTTTCATCAATAATAAAAAGAGAAATTTATCAGCTTATAAAAAACTGATAGGTAATTTGGTGATGGTAAGTTTGTCCCGGTTCTAAGAAGCAGCTTGGTTGTGGCCATGTCAAATGATGAGGGCTATCGGGTAAAAACTGTGCTTCTAATGCTACTCCTGCAAAATTAGCATATTTACCATTGTGACGATTTGGTGTGTTGGCTAAAAAGTTACCAGTATAGACTTGTAGGGCAGGATAAGACGTTGTTACGTCCATTGTTACTTTTTTGTCTGACGATACAAGTTGAGCTGCAACTGGTTTTGATTTATCTAATAAGTAAGCGTGGTCATAACCGCCTGTGATTTTTCGTGCTGGGCTAGTTAGCAAATTATCGGATAGAACTCGTGATTGTCTTAAATCCATATCGTCTTGAGTAACATCAAGCAAATCATTGCATGGAATACCATTGGCATCGACAGGTAAATAATAGTTAGCATTTACTTTTAAACTGTGTGCAAGTATATCATTAGTTTCACCATCTAAATTAAAATAGGCATGGTTAGTTAAGTTAACTGGCGTACATTTGGTTGTGCTCGCATTATATTCGACGATGACTTGATTATCGTCAGTTAATGTATAACTAGCGGTAACTTTAAGTTCGCCAGGAAAGCCTTGGTCACCATCTGGAGAAATTAATCCAAATGTAACTTGTTGTTCCGATTGTGATTCAATTTTCCATATTTTTTTATCAAAGCCTGATTTGCCGCCATGTAACTGATTAACGCCTTGATTGGCAATAAGCTGATAATGTTTTCCTGCTATATCTATTTCAGCATTTGCAATGCGATTGGCATATCGTCCAACAGTAGCACCTAAATATGCATCTTGTTGTTCGTATTGTTCGAATGATTGGCAACCAAGTATTAGTTCTCGGTTTTTTCCTTCAACTTGCATGGTACAAGAAAGCCAAGTTGCGCCCCAATTGGACAATTTAATTTTCATGCCTTGGCTATTTTTAAGGGTAATAATTTGTTTTACAGACATAATTTATGAGCCCCTTCACTTGGCTGACAGATATAAAAATCTTCCTTAATATTAAATTTCTTATGATAGTTTTGGCTAACCACATCTTTTACCTCATCAACTTTGTTCTTAGGAACTAAGGCAACAACACAACCACCAAAACCACCACCCGTCATCCGTACCCCACCTTCATTTCCAATAACGTCTTGTATAATTTTAACCAGGTAGTCTATTGCAGGTACTGTGATTTCAAAATCATCGCGCATCGAATTGTGGCTTTCAGCCATTAATTTTGAGAGTAATGGATACTCTTCATTAGCAAGCGCATAAGCGGCTTTAAGTGTACGTTCATTTTCGGTAATGACATGATGAGCACGTTTAAATACTAGCGGATCGAGTGAGGATTTGATCTGTAGTAAATCAACCAATGATGCATCACGAAGGGCATTTACACCTAGCGCTTTGGCTGCGGCTTCGCATTGCTTACGACGAGTATTATATTCGCTATCAACTAATCCGCGTTTAATATTGGAATTAATGATTACAACGGCTAGATCTTTGGGGATAGAAATAGGTAATGCTTCTAATGATCGGCAATCAATTAATAAAGCATGTTGTGCTTGGCCAAGCGCGGATATTAATTGATCCATTATGCCACAGTTGCAACCAACATATTTGTTTTCTGCCTCTTGACCGATTAAGGCTATTTTTTTGCCATCAAAAGGTAGATCGTAAAGCACCTGAAACATTTTACCAATTGCAACTTCAAGTGAAGCGGATGAACTTAATCCTGCACCTTGTGGCACGTTACCACTGATAGCTAAATCAACACCTCTAATATCTTCTGAATATTTTACGATATATTGAATTACACCCCGGACATAATTCGCCCATTGGTAATTTGGATGTTTTTCAATTGAAGAATTAAGTAAAAATTGATCCTGTTCATTATTATAATCAACCGCTATTACCCTAATTAAGTTGTCAGAACGTTTGTGACAGCTAATTACAGTTTCATAATTGATGGCACAAGGTAATACAAAACCATCATTGTAATCTGTGTGCTCGCCTATCAAGTTTACTCTGCCCGGTGCTTGTACAATGGTATCGGGTTTATAACCAAATTGATCCTCAAATGCTTGCGCGGTTTTATTGATTAATGCTTTCATTTATTTATCCTTCTTATCTTTATAATGCACATCACTAACGTTGCGCAGTCTTTCGGCTGCTTGCTCTGGCGTTAAATCTCTTTGTACTTCAGCTAACATTTCATAACCTACCATGAATTTTTTTACGGTAGCTGAACGTAATAGCGGAGGATAAAAATGGGCGTGTACTTGCCAATAATCAGTATTTCCTTCCACAAATGGTGCACCATGCCATCCCATAGAGTAGGGGAAAGAGCAATTGAATAAATTATCATAATGACAGGTCAGTTTTTTTAATGCTAAGGCTAAATCTTTTTGCTCAGATTGGTTAAGCATTGTTAATCTAGCAATATGTTTCTTTGGCAATAGTAGGGTTTCAAATGGCCAAATAGCCCAAAAAGGAACGACGGCTAACCAATGTTCTGTTTCTACCACAATGCGTTCTTTATTGATCAACTCTTTTTCTACATAGTCTACTAATAAATTTCGTCCATTTTTTTGAAAATAGTTGCGCATATTGAGATCTTCTCGCGCTATTTCATTAGGGATAAAACTATTAGCCCAAACTTGTCCGTGCGGATGAGGGTTTGAACAGCCCATTGCTGTCCCTTTGTTTTCAAAAACTTGTACCCAAGGGTACTTTTTTCCTAGCTCTTGTTGCTGGGTGATCCAAGTTTTTATCACCGTTTCAATTGCAGGTAAATCAAGTTCAGGTAGAGTTTTACTGTGATCTGGTGAAAAACAGATAACTCGGCTTGTTCCTCTGGCACTTTGGATTTGAAATAGAGGATCGTTACTATCGGGTGAATTAGGCGTATCTTCCATTAATGCAGCAAAATCATTCGTGAAAACGTACGTTCCAGTGTAGTTAGGATTTATATCGCCAGTGACACGTTTATTGCCCGGACATAAATAACAATTAGGATCATAATGGGGTTTCTGTTCTTCATTTAAGGTTTCTTGTTGACCTTGCCAAGGGCGTTTTGCTCTGTGGGGCGAAACTAACACCCATTGTGCGGTCAATGGGTTATATCGGCGATGAGGATGATCAACTGGGTTAAAAATATCCATATTTGCCTCTTTAATTATAGTTTTACTGCGATTTTGGTGTAAACATTACTTTAATCAGGATAACCTTGCGGATTCTTTGATTGCCAATTCCATGAATCTTTTACCATATCATCAAGGGTTAACTTTGTTTTCCAACCTAATTGTTGTTCAGCTTTTTTCGCGTCAGCCCAAAATGCAGGTAGATCACCGGCTCGCCTTGGTGCGAAATGCCAATTAAGTGATTTTCCTGATGCCTTTTCAAAGGCTTTTATCACTTGCAGTACACTGAAGCCTACACCAGAACCTAAATTATAGATATGAACTCCAGCTTTATTTCTATCAGTTTTAAGTGCTGCAATATGACCATCTGCTAAATCCACAACGTGAATAAAGTCACGCACACATGTGCCATCAACTGTTGGGTAATCATTACCAAATACTGATAGCGATTCTCGTTTGCCTATTGCAACTTGGGTAATGAAAGGCATCAGATTATTGGGCACGCCAAGCGGATCTTCTCCCATTAAACCGCTAGGATGAGCACCTACAGGATTGAAATATCGCAGTAAAGTTAAGGACCAATCAGGTTCAGCAATAGCTAAATCCATCATACATTGTTCAACCATAAGCTTACTTTTTCCATACGGGCTAGTTGGTAAACCTTGTGGTAATGTTTCGACGTAAGGAACTGGCGCTAGCTCACCATATACGGTAGCTGAAGAACTAAAGACTAATTGTTTAACGCCAGCATCACGCATTGCTTTCATTAAAACAATACTGCCATAAACATTATTTTCATAGTATTCAAGTGGTTTATATACTGATTCACCAACGGCTTTCAATCCTGCAAAATGAATAACAGCTTTAATATCGTGTTCTTTAAAAATTCTTGCAAGCAAATTTCCATCACAAACATCACCATGATAGAAATCGACTGATTTTCCTGTGATGGTTTTTATTCTTTCTAATACTGAGGCTTTACTATTAAATAAATTATCAATAATAATAGGAGTATAGCCAGCAAGAATTAATTGAACACAAGTGTGACTGCCTATATACCCACAACCACCTGTTACTAATATTTTCATTTTGATACCTTAATTTTTTGAATTGTTATTATTTAACTATTCTTCAATTTCAACGTTGCTTTTCTTTTTGAAAAGATCCAAAGGTCCACGCCCTGATAAGGTGAAAGCAGAAATAAGTGTAAAACTTAATGCAATTAAGCCAAGCACTAAATATGCCCCTTCAAATCCAATTTTAACATACATTAAACCAGCAAAGGTGGACATAAACATTATAGATAATTGTTTTGCAAAACAAAAAGCAATTAAGTAAACAGTTGCTGATAATCGAATTGGGAAATGTTTTGTAATATATTTAAATGCACCAACTAACAATAAAGGTGCTTCGAACATATGTAAGGTTTTTAAAATAATAACTTCAACTGCGCTACTAGCAAATGCTGAACCTGTAATACGAATTGACATAATTGCACCAGCAACGAGTAACGTATTTTTACTTCCGATTTTCATGACAATAATTGGAGCAAAAAACATTACAGTCGCATTTAAAAATTCACCCAGTGTTGTGACGTAGCCAAATGCTTCACGACCAACTTGTTCACTTGAGAAAAATGAGGTGAAGAAGTTAGCAAATTGCTGATCAAATACATCATAAGTACAAGCCACACCAATAATGTAGAGCATAAAATACCAAGTTTTAGGCATTTTAAGTAAATTAACCGCAAGTTTTAAATTAAATGGTTCAGGTTTATTTAGTCCCATTTGGTCTACAACATCTGTGGTTGCTGTTTTAGCTGGATCGGCTATTTTGACTAAAATAAGTAACACTAAGGCAAAGCCAGAACATAACCAAAAAACAGCATTAATATCCTTAGAAATCATGATTCCAACAAATGAAGCACAAATCGCCCAGCCGAAGCAACCAAACATACGGCAACGACCAAATTCAAATCCACTACGTCTACTGATTTTTTCAACTAATGCTTCAATTGCAGGAGCACCACCACTAAAGACCATACCAAGATATAAGCCGCCTGCAGTAGCCCCTAGAGTAACATTTAGTTTAAGTAAAGGACCTAATATAAATATAAAGAATGGTCCAAATAAAACTAAAAGGAAGGTGATAATCCAAAGAAGGTGTTTTCTTAAACCTAACTTATCGGATATCAACCCAAATAACGGCTGAAAGAATAGTGCAAATAATGAGATAAATGAGAAAACATATCCAGTATCCGCTTGATCTAAACCTATCATTTTTAACCAAACTGGGAAAAATGGAAAGTAAGCTCCCATAATGAAAAAATAGAGAAAAAAGTAGAGGCTAAATACCCAATAATTTTTGTTATGCATTGCAGATTTAATTTTCTGATTCATAGTGAATTTCCTTTGCTAAGCTTTAAATGATTACCTAATCATTCAGAAATCGTTTATGTAAGAAATAAACTAAAAGCTATAAATTGCTCAGGATAATAACATTAAAAAAATGCAAAAAAAGTGATCTAGTTAACATTTTGTGAAATCGATTACATTTTTATTAAATTATTTTGGGTAAGTTAAATAACATCCAAATAAGTTATATCAAAATTCAATATGTGCCTAATTGAAATAGTAATTCATAGTATTTTAAATAAGTTTTAGGTAATGAATTTTATACAATTAATAGATACTTATGAAAATTATTATCTATTTTGTGGTATCGATTACATTTTGAGGCGAAATTAAAATAACAATTTTAAATGTGTCTGATATTTATAGATTGCCTAATGATTTGAAACTTAAAGTCATATCGGCAATCTAATCTGAATTTTATTGAAACTCTTTTAGCCTATTTTCAAAATGTTGCCATGGGTAGAATCCATCACTGTTTTGTTCTGCATTAAGCAACTTAAGTTGATAATGTTGTGGTGGATTATTAATATCAATAGCTTCACCAGTAAATAGTTGATCAAAACTTTGGTAGACATATTCAGCTTTGAAGAAGTATTCACCTGATGGTAGATGGCGGTAACGTTGAAATATAACCATTCCGCCAATTGGTGTATTTTCAAATTGATTAGGCAGTTGATATTCAGCAAAATCCAAAGCACCGAGCAGTGCAGCAATAGTACTATCATGACCAACCAATAAATTGACTTTATGAGATTGACTGTGTATTAAATCATCTATCTTATTGATTAATAATTTACTAATACTTCGTGCAATCGTTTTAGAGTGAAAAACTAAGTTAATATAGTGGTTACGAATTTGTATTATTTGTTGCCATTGTTCTTGGCTGGTTATTCTTCCCCAAGCAATTTGTTCTTTAGGAAATGCAGAGTAATACTGTAATAAAAAAGCATCAACGGCACAGATTCCAATTGCTAATGGTCCATGTAATTCGGGTTCTTCATTTTTCACAAAATGAAGCTCATAAGGAATATCAGCAAAATCACATTTAAGTTCAGAATATAATTGCGAATTTTTATAATCTAATATATCCGACACGATTTGATAAGCCGGCGCTAAATTTTTGAAAATTGATGCTGCTTTGTCTGCATCATTAATATCTTTTAAGACTTTTTGTTTAATTTCTGGGGAGTCATCTTGTACACTTGGATCAAAAATAGGATCCATTTTTTCGATGGTATATTTGTGATGAACAGGTATGTCATAACCAGCATAAGCACCGCCAACTAAGAATTGAGCCGTAGCTACTGTTCTTTGAAGGCTATTTGCATAAACATATATATCAGGATTCTCTGGTGAGAGCTTAATATTTCGTTGCTCTAGCCATTGTGATAGATAATGTCCAAAAAACGTTTCTAAAACGGCGCCTCGTGTTGTTAGATAACCATAAGCATGATCCCAAATTGGCCATTTAAAAGGGCTTGATTTTTCTAAGAACGCTATCGTGTTTTCTAATGGAGTACGTATGCCATGGCGACTTAGTATAACGACTTTGTCTAACTGATATTGAGTGTTGTTCATTTAGTTATCCATCCTTGTTCATGCAAATAAGTTAAAATGAAATCTCTTTGCCCTTTGATAATTGTTTCAGCAATTTTATCACTCCAACCACTTGCTTTTTGATTTGTCTGTCGATGACTATAGTATTCACTCATTTGAGTATCGTATTTTGCTAATAGTTGATCATCTATTGGTTGATAGTAATTTTCAAAAAACACTAATTCTTTCGGTAATCTTGGTTTTATTTCTGGATTTTGATCAGGATGACCGATACAAAGCCCAAATAAAGGAAGGACATATTTAGGTAATGCTAGTAATTCGGTAACTTTCGAAATATTATTGCGTAATCCACCAATGAAAACAGTTCCTAAACCTAATGACTGTGCTGCAATAACGGCGTTTTGCGCCATAAGTGCCGTATCGATACAGCCAACTAAAAGCTGCTCAGCTTTTTCAAGTGGAATAGTTGAATCAATTTGAAAGTGGCGATTAAAATCGGCACAGAATACCCAAAATTCAGAAGCTTGATTAATATAACTTTGCTCTCCTGAATAATGTGCTAGCTTTGAACGATTATCGCTGTCTGTAATTCGGATAATTGTGGTGCATTGTAGAAAATTAGAGCTCGGAGCCGATTGTGCCGCTTGAAAAATTGATTCCAACTGTTCATTAGTCAGTGGTGTTGATTTATAAGACCGAATTGAGTGGCGCTGACAAATTAAATCGATTGTTTCATTTTGCATATTGGCTCCTAGGCACCATTATTTTTTTATAAATTGCAAATCCCAAACACCATGCCCTAGATTTTGCCCACGTTTTTCAAATTTGGTAATAGGTCTGTCATCAGGTCTCGGGATATAGTCATTTGTTGTAGATAAATTTTTAAACCCATCAGCTTGACTTAATACTTCAAGCATATGCTCAGCATAATGTTGCCAGTCAGTAGCTAAATGTAATACACCATTAACTTTTAATTTTTCATGAATTAATTTAACAAATTCAGGTTGAATAATTCTGCGTTTATTGTGCCTTGCTTTATGCCAAGGGTCAGGGAAGAAAATTTGAACTTTATCTAATGATTCATTAGTTATCATATTTTCTAATACTTCAACTGCATCATGACACATTACTTTTAAATTGGTTAATTTATTTTCTTCGATTGCCATTAAGCAAGCGCCTACGCCTGGTCGATGGACTTCAATCCCTATAAAATTTTTGTCTGGTGAGGATTTTGCCATCTCAATCAATGATGCACCCATACCGAAACCGATTTCTAGAACCAGCGGTTTGTCATTTTCGAAAGTGATTTGTGAGTGTGCATTATATTCAATGCCATATATAGGCCATAAATGAGTTAAAGCTTGTTGCTGCCCTTTAGTTAAGCGGCCTTGTCTCAATACAAAACTACGTATTGTTCGTTTAGATTCTGTCTCTTGATTATTCGTTTTTAATTGTTCACTCATTGTGTGTCTGCTGTTAGTATTAAATGATTTATCAAGGTAATTATTCACCTTTGTGGTACAGTATTTTAACCGATTTTTAATCTACTTCAAAAAACATCATTTTAACTTATATTTCTATATATTATTGTGATAGATATAAAATATTTGTAATAATTTTTTATAATGTAGTTGAGGATGATCTGTAAATGATTATATAATTATCACTCCGATTTAACCGATTACGTTTTATGTAATCATGATTACATGCTTGAGGATTTCTCGTGCCTGATATGAAGCTTTTTGCTGGTAACGCCACACCCGAACTAGCAAAACGTATAGCTAATCGTCTTTATACTTCTCTTGGTGATATTATTGTTAGCCGTTTTAGTGATGGTGAAGTCAATGTCCAAATTAATGAAAATGTCCGTGGTGAAGATGTTTTTATTATCCAATCAACTTGTGCGCCTACAAATGACAATTTAATGGAATTACTAGTAATGATTGATGCGATGCGTCGAGCATCTGCCGGTCGTATTACTGCTGTTATTCCTTATTTTGGTTATGCAAGACAAGATCGTCGAGTGCGTTCAGCCCGTGTGCCTATTACAGCTAAAGTTGTTGCAGACTTTTTATCAACTGTTGGTGTAGATAGGGTTTTAACGGTTGATCTTCATGCTGAACAAATTCAAGGCTTTTTTGATGTACCTGTTGATAACGTATTTGGTAGCCCTGTAATTTTAGAAGATATGCTACAACGTGATTTTGAACGCCCAATCGTGGTATCACCAGATATTGGTGGTGTTGTTCGTGCACGTGCAATTGCAAAACTTTTAAATGATACTGACATGGCCATTATTGATAAACGTCGTCAACGTGCAAATGAAGCAGAAGTGATGAATATTATTGGTGATGTAGCCGACAGAGATTGTATTTTAGTTGATGATATGATTGATACTGCCGGAACACTTTGTAAAGCGGCTGATGCATTGAAAGCTCGTGGTGCAAAACGTGTTTTCGCTTATGCAACTCACCCTATTTTCTCAGGAAAAGCGGTAAGTAACATTAAAGATTCTGCCATTGATGAAATTGTAGTTTGTGACACAATTCCATTAACAGCAGAAGTGAAAGCATTGAAAAATGTACGCCAACTTACATTATCAGGTATGCTTGCTGAAGCAATTCGACGTATTAGTAACGAAGAATCAATTTCAGCAATGTTCCATCAATAATCTTTTTTTCTGAATTAGATAAATGCCCCTTCTAGGGGCTTTTTTGCTAATAATAATTGACGACAGACTATTATGACAACAATTAAACTTATTGTAGGTTTAGCTAATCCAGGTAACGAATATGCTGCAACTCGCCATAATGCAGGTGCTTGGTATGTAGATCTTCTTGCTGAACGTTATAACCAACCGCTAAAAATTGATCCTAAATTTTTTGGATATAGCTCACGGATTAATATTCATGGTCATGATGTCCGTTTGTTAGTACCAACTACCTTTATGAATTTAAGTGGTAAAGCTGTTCAAGCAATGGCTTCTTTTTATCAAATTCAGCCCGATGAGATATTAGTTGCTCATGATGAGTTAGATCTTAATCCAGGTATTGCTAAATTGAAATTTGGTGGTAGTCATGGCGGTCATAATGGATTGAAAGATATTGCAAATAAACTTGGCAATAATTTGAATTTTTATCGGTTAAGAATTGGTATTGGACACCCTGGTGATAAGAATAAAGTAGTTGGTTATGTATTAAATAAACCATCTAAACCAGAACAAGATTTAATTGATAAAGCAATCGATGAATCAGTATATTGCACAGATATCTTACTGAAAGATGGACTAGAAAGTGCAATGAATCGTTTGCATTCATTCAAAGCTTAAATTTGCTAAGATTAATATTTTCTGTATTCAACTAAATTAAAAAAAATCCACCTGATTAACAGGTGGATGACAAATCACGTATTCATTCCAGACTAAGAAAATAAGTGAGTAACGTTACCACCTTTTTCAGCAATTTTCTTCATAACTTCTTTAATCAACCATGTATTCATTGCTGCTGTATCGTCTGTACTACCGGTATAATTAAGTTCAGTTGCTAATTTTTTACGTGCATCTAAACTGTTATCAATACCTAATAATTTCAATAAATCAACAATTGATGTCTTCCAGTTAAGTTTTTCAGGAAATTTTTTAGCTAAATTATCTAAAATTGACATCACATCGATTTCAGAAATCGGATTTTTATTTTCTGATGTATTTTGTTGATTTTGGTCTGTATTACTATCTGTGTTGTTACTTGATGTTTTGTCTTTAACGGTGTCAGTGATTTTATCAACTTGCTCTTTCACTGCATCTTTTGCATGACCTACAGCGGCTTGTGCGCTTGGAAATATTTTAGAAAAAATATTATTTAAGATACCCATTTTACACCCCTTATGTTTAAACTGCTTATTAAAAAACTGCTTAACGATATAGATGTAGAAAATATCCCCTAAAGTATAGCTGTTAAATATAAATTGTGTCAAAGCAACAATGAACCAATAGCATTTTTTGTAATAATACTATTAGGGTTTTAGAAATATATTTTTATTCAATAGCTCATATTTTCAAATTAATTAAAGCTATCGACAATCAAAAAACTTATTATACCAATTTGAGAAAGTATTGTGATATACATCACAAATTCAATAAATAACTCAATACAGCGACTAAAAATAATAGTAGTATTTGGTTCACCAATTATTGGTTATATTTTATTTGAATAAATAATTGGATAGACAGTAAAATTTCTTTCTTTAATATGATGTTTTTTAAGCAGTGCTTATTCGGCTATCTTTTTGGTGTTGCTTTAAATAAAAAATATCGATAATAAATATTTAAAATCATGATTTTAAATAAAGACATTCTAACTATATAAGAACAATAGCGTGTATATCACGCTATTTTTATGTTCAAATAAAAAAAAGCCCAATATTATGGGCTTTTCTAGTCAAAGGCGATTAGTCTTTATTCAAAAAATGCACGTCTAATCGCATATTCAACGCCGCGAATTTCTGCCAAACCTCTTAAGCGTCCTATTGCAGAATAACCTGGATTGGTTTTCTTTTTAAGATCGTCAAGCATTTGGTGACCATGATCAGGACGAACTGGTATTAAACGTTTGATTCCCGCTTTTTTACGTCGTTCTTCTTCAGCAATAAGCACTTTAATTACGCCATACATATCAACATCACCTGCTAAGTGATCACCTTCGTGGAAAGATAATGGATTATCTTCACGAACTGTTGCGCGCAAATGAATAAAGTGAACTCTATCAGCAAATTTTTCAGCCATTGTAACTAAATCATTATCGCTACGAACGCCATAAGAACCAGTACAGAAGCAGAATCCGTTATGAATGCTATCAACTGTTTCTTTTATCCACTGCATATCTTCAATAGTTGAAACAATGCGTGGTAAACCTAAAATAGGTCTAGGAGGATCATCAGGATGAACAGTCAGAACAACGCCAACTTCTTCGGCGACTGGAACGATAGCTTTCAAGAAATAAGCATAATTTTCACGTAATTTAGCTTTATCAATACCGTCATATGTTGCAAGATGCGCTCGAAATTGATCTAGTGAGTAACCTTCTTCGGCACCTGGTAACCCAGCGATAATATTTCCAACAAGTTTATCTTTATCGGCTTGCGTCATATTTTCAAAATATTTTTTTGCTGAAATCTGATCTTCTTGTGAATAATCTTTTTCGGCATTAGGTCGCTTTAAAATATGAATATCAAATGCAGCAAAAGCAATTTGATCGAAACGTAGAGCTCTTGAACCGTCAGATAATTCATAACCTAGATCGGTGCGAGTCCAGTCTAATACTGGCATAAAATTGTAACAAACAGTATCAATACCACAAGCGGCTAAATTACGAATTGATTGTTGATAATTGGCAATATGTTGTTCAACGTTGCCAGAATGGGTTTTAATTTCTTCGTGAACAGGAATACTTTCAACAACTGACCAAGTTAGACCTTTGTCTTCAATCATTTTTTTTCGTTTTTTTATTTCGTCGATTGTCCAGATTTCACCATTGGGAATATGATGTAAAGCTGTAACAATTCCTGTTGCCCCTGATTGTCTAATATCGTCCAATGATACAGGGTCGTTAGGTCCAAACCAACGCATTGTTTGTTCCATTTAAATTCTCCTCAAAGATACTTCATTTACAAAATTATTCTAAAATGAAGATCCATAAACAATGCATATTTGTTTCTATTGGTTAACGATAGTGACCGGTATAGAGTCAAATAAATAACCATCAAAATTTGGATCTTCACTGTCAGAAACAGTCATTAATGTTTGTTTAACATTTTCTAAGTGCTGCCACATAGCATGGCGTGCAGCCATTGCATCTTTTAACTGTAATGCCTGTAGAATTTTTTCATGATCATATAACCATTTTTTTCGATAACTATGATCGGTTATTCTACTTTGTAGTTGGTCCCACATTTTACTTGATGAACGTTTTGTCCATAGATCTTCTAATAACCGCTCAAGTATTGAGTTCTTTGTGGCTCGAGCTATTGCAATATGAAACATTTCATCAGCACTATAGTCATCAAGTACATCTTGTTCTAAAATTTGACGTTCTTGTTCTAATATAGCTCTTAACTCTACAATATCAGCTTTTACAATTTGTGAGGCAGCAAAAGCGGCAATATTACTTTCAATTAATTGTCTCGCTTGTAATAATTCAAAAGGACCAAAATCCTCTTCTTCTATTTCCCTGTCTTTTTCAGACAAGAACTCGCTTGGTAAACCAATTACATAAACACCAGAGCCTTTTTTTACTTCAACTAATTTTTCAAGCTCTAACATAATTAATGCTTCTCGAACTACCGTTCTGCTAACATCAAAGGTCTCAGCAATATCTCTTTCTGGTGGTAGACGGTCACCAATTTTAAAAGTTCCACTTTTTAATAACAATTTTAACTCATTACCAATTTCTTGATAGAGTCGTTTGCCTCTTGGCATAATCTATAATCCTCAGAATACTATTAAGTTTATTGAAGATAATTATACGCTAATTATTAAACTCCTCTAAGTTAATAATAAAAGAAATCCATTACATCTTTAAATTGGTTTACCAATATTGTCGGCCATTATAAAGATTTTAGCAAACATCCCTATAAAATAAACCAAAAAATGTGACGCGAATCACAAAAATTGAAAAATAAAGATGAAAATTTTGTCAACAAATGAAAATATGTCTAACCAATAAATATTGCAGTTAGTTAATTACGGTGTATAAAATGTTGAATTTATTAGAAATACCACAATCAATCAAAAATAAACCTTTATACAATAGGGAGAAAATGACCGCTCGTATTGTACATATAGGTTTTGGTGCATTTCACAGAGCACATCAGGCACTATTTACTGATCGTTTATTGAATAAAGGTAATAGTGATTGGGCTATCTGCGAGGTAAATATTGTTGGTGGTGAAGAGTTAATCAATCATATTAGAAAACAAGATCATCTATATACAGTGCTTGAAAAAGGCGCGACATCTAAACAAGCCTATATTATTGGAAGTGTAAAAGAATCATTACTAGCACCAACAGACGGTATTGAAACAATTTTAGAAAAAATGGCTGATCCTATTGTCGAAATTGTTTCATTAACGGTAACTGAAAAAGGTTACTGCATGTTGCCTGGTGGGACTGGTTTGGATTTGAATAATGAATTAATCAAAGCAGATTTAGCTTCTCCAAGTAAACCTATGTCAGCGCCAGGTGTTATTGTTGAAGCTTTATATAGAAGAATGCAAAGAGGATTGAAATCGTTTACGGCTTTATCATGTGACAACATGCCAGAAAATGGTTTAGTTTTGAGGAAAGCTATTTTAGATTTAGCAAATGCTCGCGATCCAGAGCTTGCTAAATGGATTGAAAGTAATACAACTTTCCCTTGTACAATGGTTGACCGTATTGTTCCTGCTGCAACATCTGAAACCTTAGAAGAAATTCAAGATGTATTAGGTGGAATGTATGATCCGTGTGGTATTGCTTGTGAGCCATTTATTCAATGGGTAATTGAAGATAATTTTGTGACTTCACGACCTAATTGGAACGAAGCTGGTGCTGAATTTGTTGATAATGTTGTGCCATATGAAGAAATGAAACTTCGAATGCTAAATGGTAGCCATTCATTTCTAGCCTATTTAGGTTATTTAGCTGGTTATGAGCATATCAATGATTGTATGAATGACGAAAATTATAAAAAAGCGACTTTATCGTTAATGATGCAACAGCAAGCACCAACCTTGAATGTTCCACCACATGTTAATTTACAACAATATGCTGAAAAACTTATTGAAAGATTTAGTAACCCATCACTAAAACATAGAACATGGCAAATCGCTATGGATGGTACACAAAAACTACCGCAACGCATACTTGATTCTATCCGTTGGCATATTAAACATAATTCTGATTTTTCATTACTAGCTTTAGGAGTAGCTGGTTGGATGCGATATGTTGGTGGTATTGATGACCATAAACAAGTAATCGATATTCGTGATCCAATGGTTGATGAGTTAAAAAAACTTGTTGCTGAGAGTGATGAAGGGGTAGAAAGAGTTAACTCGTTATTAAGTTTAGAAGCTGTTTTTAGATCAGATTTACCAGCCAATTCATTATTCAGAGAAAAAATAACAGAACATTATCTTTCTTTAATGAAAAAAGGTGCTAAACAGACTATTAAGGATTTAGCTTTATAAATTGGAAAGAAAAACAATGAAAAAATTCTTAGATGATAACTTTTTGTTACAAACTGATGCGGCACAAAAGCTTTATTTTGATTACGCTGAAGATCAACCCATATACGATTATCATTGCCATTTACCACCAAAAGATATTGCTGAAAATAAAAATTTCCGTAATTTAGCTGAAATTTGGTTAGCAGGTGATCATTACAAATGGCGAGTGTTACGGACAGCTGGAATTGATGAAAAATATATCACAGGTGATGCATCTGACTATGAAAAATATCTTACTTGGGCAAAAGTTGTTCCTTTAACGCTTGGAAACCCGATTTACCATTGGACTCATCTGGAGTTAAAAAGACCATTTGGTATAAAAAATATTCTTCTTAACGAAAAAACAGCTGATAAAATTTGGTCTGAGGCTAATGATAAATTAGCGACTGCTGAATTCTCAACCAGAGGTATTTTGACACAAATGAATGTCAAAGCAGTAGGAACAACTGATGACCCTATTGATTCACTTGAATATCACAAACAAATCGCTTTAGATGCTTCATTTAAAACTAAAGTAAGACCAAGTTGGCGACCAGACAGAGTTTTTAAAATAGAACTAACAGGCTTTGTTGATTATATTGTTGAATTAGGAAAAGTAACTGATATTGAAATTAATAGTTTTGAAAAATTACTTTGTGCGTTAACCAAACGATTAGATCATTTTGAACAACATGGTTGTGAAGCTGCAGATCATGGCATCGAAATTCTCCGTTATGCTGATATTCCTTCGGAAAAACAGCTTGATCAAATAATAGCAAAACGTCTTGCTAATCAGTCCCTTTCTGAACTGGAAATTGCACAATTTAGTACAGCAGTACTTGTTTGGTTAGGTAAGCAATATCATAAACGTAATTGGGTTATGCAATTACATTTAGGAGCTTTGCGTAATAATAATCAACGAATGTTTAAAATACTTGGTCCTGATGCTGGGTTTGACTCGATTGGTGATAGACCCATCGCCGAACCACTTTCTTCATTATTAGGTATTTTGGACTTAACTGATGAACTGCCTAAAACTATTTTGTATTGTCTAAACCCTCGTGATAATGAGGTCTTAGCGACTATGGCTGGTAACTTTCAAGGTTCAAATATTGCAGGAAAAATTCAATTTGGTTCGGGCTGGTGGTTCAATGACCAAAAAGATGGAATGGAACGTCAGATAATGCAACTTTCTCAAATGGGATTATTAAGTCAATTTGTCGGTATGTTAACTGATTCCCGTAGTTTTTTATCATTTACAAGACATGAATATTTTAGACGAATTCTTTGTAATATGGTGGGGAATTGGATGGAAAATGGAGAAATTCCTGAAGATTTTGAATTAGTTGGCAACATGATTAGAAATATTTGTTTTAACAATGCAAATCATTATTTTTCTAAATAATACGAATTAACAATAAATAAGATGAAGGAAATAAAATGAGAACAATTCCAAAATTTCGGTGGTACATGATTTTACTTGTCTGTGCTATTACAATAATCAATTATCTTGATCGAACGGCATTAGGAGTTGCCGCGCCGACAATTTTAGAAACCACAGGTATTACTAAAGAGCAATATTCTTGGATTGTTAGCGCATTCCAGTTAGCGTATACGATAGGTCAACCTATCATGGGCTTTTTTATTGATACTATAGGTCTAAGACTTGGGTTTGCTATCTGTGCGGTAATTTGGGGATTAGCAACCATGGGTCATGCATTGACAGGTACATGGCAAGGTTTAGCTTTCATGCGCGGTGTAATGGGCTTTAGTGAAGCATCAGCTATCCCAGCAGGAATAAAAACTGCCTCTATATGGTTCCCTGCAAAAGAAAGAGGGATCGCATCAGGTGTGTTTAATATGGGGACATCTTTTGGTGCTATGTTAGCTCCCCCTCTAATCGCTTGGTGTATTTTATTCCAAGGTTGGGAATTTGCTTTCGTTGTTTCTGGTTCGTTAGCATTAATTGCTGCTCTTGCTTGGTTTATTTTTTATCGTGACCCTAAAGATTCAAAAATATTGTCTCCTGAAGAAAGAGAATATATTGAAGCAGGTCAAGAAAAATATTTAGACAATGATAAAGAAAAAGTATCTTTAAAAACGATCCTTACTCAGCGTAATTTCTGGGGGATTGGTATTGCACGTTTTCTTGCAGATCCAGCTTGGGGGACAATCAATTTTTGGGTGCCAATTTTCTTCGTTGAAACATTACACTTTAGTTTAAAAGAAATTGCTATGTTTGTTTGGCTACCGTTTTTGATGGCTGATCTAGGCTGTTTAGCAAGTGGTTTTGTTGCGAAGTTTTTTAATGACCGTGGAATATCATTAATCAATTCAAGATTGATCACCTTTACCATCGGCGCTGTGTTAATGATGACCATTGGTTTTGTTAGTATTGTTGAAAACCCATACTTAGCGGTATTTTTAATCAGCCTTGGTGGTTTTTCACATCAATTGTTATCTACTGTTGCATCAACTTTAGGTGGCGATTTATTTAAGAAAAATCAGGTTGCTACAGCAGTTGGGATGGCCGGTGCTTGTGCTTGGACAGGTCAATTAATATTTAACCTTTTCATTGGTGCATTTGTAGGCATAATTGGTTTTGGTCCTTTCTTTATTGCATTAGCTTTCTTTGATGTAATCGGTGCAATTGTGCTTTGGACATTTATTCGCGAGAACCAAGTTAATCAAAGTACCACTAATTAATCATAACTAGATAACTAACAAATAATTAATAATAACTAACATAGGTAGGATCAAAATTTTTGATTCTACCTATTTTTTTGAAATTGATTAATTATTTTAATTAGCCTTATTATTTATTTCATTTTTAATAGTTCAAATAATGTGTAAATATTATTTTTTTACACGACTTTTTTGAATAGATCAGGTAAATTATTGAGTATTGAGTTATTTATATTAAAAATAGATTTGTTTTAATTTTAGCAAGAACTAAGGATGAGCCTAATTCATGCGTGATAATGAGCCAAAAATGTTGACCAGCCTTTTGTCACAAGGGGCTTTATTATCCCAAATAAAAGAAAGGACATTAGCACTGAGTCAATTAACAAAGGTTATTGATGAATTGCTTCCAGCACCGTTGAATCAGCAATATAGAGTCGCAAATTATCGTCAAGGTATTCTTATTGTTGAAGTTAGTTCAGCTAACTGGTTAACAAGAATAAAATACGAACAAAGTAATTTGATTTCAGGTATACGTGAAAAAATCTTACCTTCGTTATCTTCTATTCAATATAAGATTAATCCCACTATTGCGACAAATAACTCTCAATTAGTTAATTTTTCAAATAAGAATGCTAAAATTAATAATGTGATTACGATTCAAACAGCAATATATTTAAATGCTTTGGCTGAGCAAGCACCTGAAAAACTAAAAAAACAATTGATAAAACTTGCTAACCATGCAAAATAAGCTAAACAATATTTAGAAATAATAAATGAAAAGATACAGGAGTGAAATATGGATAAAAGTATGATGACCTATATTATCATCGGCCTAATAATTGGTTTTATTGTGGGTATGATTTTCATCAATTTTGTTTCTCAAAAAGGACGTAAATATGCCAAAGTTAAACGCGAATTGGAACAAGCCCAAGAAGAATTAGCATCTCAAAAACAGATGATGGTTAAACATTTTTCTCATAGTGCTGAAATATTGGATAATATGGCCAAAGATTTTCGTCGCTTATATCAACATATTGCTGAAACTTCTGGGCAATTTGTAACTTCTGATGATATGCCTATGATTGATTTAGAAGCCGTCAATAATGATATCAGTGTCAAAAATGAATTAACACTTGAAAAGCAGCCTAAAGACTATTCAGATAATCCTTCAGGATTATTCAAAAATGATGAAGTGAAATCTTAATTAATTTTCAACATTTCTTAGTTTTATTAGGCTATTTATGTTTTAAATATCAAATTTCTTAAATAAGAGAGTTTTATGATGAGTCATTCTTTACGAAAACCAAAAAAATTATTAAGTATAATTGCATTAAGTTTAGGTTTAAGTTTAGCTACATTATCTAATGCCAATGCGGCATTCCCATTTTTACCAACGGATAATAACCAACAACAACCATCGTTGGCACCAATGTTGGAAACCGTTTTACCTTCGGTAGTAAGTATTAAAGTTGAAGGCACTGCTCAAATGCAAAATAATATGCCGGAAGAATTTAGACGATTTTTCGGCTATCCGGATAGTCAATCTAGGCCTTTTTCGGGATTAGGTTCTGGTGTCATTATTGATGCTGAAAAAGGTTATATTGTTACCAATAATCATGTAATTGATAGCGCCGATAAAATTACGGTAGTAATAAATGACGGTCATGAATATCAAGCAAAACTAATTGGTAAAGATCCACAAAGTGATATTGCTTTATTGAAAGTGGATAATGCAAAAAAATTAACCTCAATCAAACTTGCTGATTCAGATAAAACACGAGTTGGTGATTACGTTGTTGCGATTGGTAATCCATTCGGTATCGGTCAAACTGTTACTTCTGGTATCATTTCTGCGTTAGCTCGTAGTGGGTTAAGTATGGATGGCTTTGAAAATTTCATTCAAACTGACGCGTCAATTAACCAAGGTAATTCCGGTGGTGCTTTAGTTAACTTAAATGGTGAACTAGTTGGGATAAACACTGCTATTATTGCGCCAAGTGGGGGTAATGTAGGAATTGGTTTCGCTATACCTAGTAATATGGTTAGAAGTTTGACTTCTCAACTTATTGAGTATGGTGAAGTTAAACGAGGTGTTTTAGGTATAAAAGGTAATGAATTAACATCAGATATTGCTAAAGCTTTTGACCTTGAAGTACAAAAAGGTGCTTTTGTTAGTGAAGTTATAGATGATTCTGCTGCAAAAGAAGCAGGAATTAAATCTGGTGATGTCATCATTTCTATGGACGGTAAACCGGTTGATAGTTTTGCAGAGTTACGCGCAAAAATCGCGACAACTGGAGCTGGTCGTACAGTTAAATTAGGTTTGATTCGAGATGGCAAAGAGATTTCTGTTGAGGTTAAATTGAAAAACGGTGATGCATCCAGTACCGAAGCAAAATCTTTACATCCAGCACTTGAAGGTGCAACACTTGTTAATGGTGATATAAAAGGACAAAAAGGTGTATTAATTGAGAGTATTGTTAAAAACTCTCCTGCTTCACGTTTAAGTTTACAAGAAGGTGATCTTATCACTGGGGTCAATAAGTCTAGAGTTAATAGTATTTCTGAACTACGTAAAGTGATTGATAGCAATCCTTCTGCAATCGCTTTAAATATTGTCCGAGGAGATAGCCGTTTATATCTTATCTTACGCTAAGTAATTATATAGCTAAAAATCGTCGATGCTTTGCATCGACGAAAACTTCATTTTAACCATCAGTTAGATATGATAGAATCCTATCAACTATTCTCATCTTTATAATAATTATGCTTAAAAAGTTTCTTTGGCCAATATTAATTGGTGGTGTGTTAGCGATAGTATTACTCATTATTTTCCCTTCTTTAAGAAATGGAACACAATCAGATTTTTCTAGATCTATTTTTAATGAAGAACCTATGAGTTATTCTGACGCGGTTAAGATTGCTGCTCCAGCAGTAGTAAATATCTACAGTCGATCGATTAATTCTGTTCCAAAACAATCACAAGATGGCCCAATTACACCGCTAGGTTCTGGTGTAATTATGAGTGAGTATGGCTATATTATTACCAATTATCATGTTGTTGATGGAGCTGAACAAATTATTGTTGCCTTGCAAGATGGTCGAATTTTTGAAGCATTACCTGTAGGTTCCGATAAGTTGGTTGATATTGCTGTGCTTAAAATAGAGGCAACTAATATCCCGGTCATACCTATTAATTCTAAACGAGACCCCAAAATTGGTGATGTTGTTTTAGCTATTGGTAATCCATACAACATCGGTCAAACGATTACCCAAGGTATTATTAGTGCGACAGGGCGTGACGGATTAAGCCCATATCGTCGACAAAACTTTATTCAAACTGATGCATCGATTAATCATGGTAATTCAGGTGGAGCTTTAGTAAATACTAAAGGTGAGTTGGTAGGCATTAATACATTAACATTTGCTAAAAATCTAGGTAATGATGTTCCTGAAGGAATTGGTTTTGCCATCCCAACAGCATTAGCCGTTAAAATAATGGATAAATTAATTCAAGATGGGAAAGTAATTCGAGGTTATATTGGCATTGATGGGTTAGAATTCGCCCCAACGCAAAATCCTAGTGATTTACCGAAGGTATTAGGTATATTAGTTACCAATGCTGAAGGACCTTCATTACAGGCCGGCGTTGAAGCAAATGATATATTAATTATGGTTGATAATAAACCAGTAAAATCCATAGTAGAAACTATGGATCAAATTGCAGAGTTGAAACCAGGAACAATCGTCCCCATATTAGTTTTGCGAAATGGAGAAAAGATTGAACTTCAAGTAACTATCGGGCAATTACCGGTTTAGATTGGTCGATTATTACTTGATTATCTTTCATATAGGACGTATAATTCGCACCCTTATCATGTTATTTAACACTCGTATGGTGTATAGATTTTGCGATTAAGCCGTTTATATAGCGATACGAACAAACTTTAGAGGTTTATTATGAAAGAAGGTATCCATCCAGAATATACTGCAATTACAGCAACTTGTTCTTGTGGTAACACAATTAAAACTCATTCAACTATTGGTCATGATATTCATCTTGACGTATGTGGTGAATGTCACCCGTTTTATACTGGTAAACAACGTGATGTTGCAACTGGCGGACGTGTTGATAAATTCAAACAACGTTTTGCAATGGTTGGTGGTAAAAAATAGTTTTACTAAACTAACGTTGTCAAAAAGGCGCTTTAAGCGCCTTTTTTGTATCTACTATTCTATTTTAATTCAATCATTAGTCGATTAAATCCGGATCGATGCCTAAATCTCTCATCATTTTTTGTGCTTGTTGTGGAATTCCATCATCACGATCTTTCTGAAGATCTTCATCACAAGGGAGTGGTTGACCAGTATAAGCGTGTAAAAAGGCTTCACATAATAATTCACTATTCGTTGCATGACGTAAGTTATTGACTTGTCGCCTTGTTCGCTCATCAGTTAATATTTTAAGTACTTTCAACGGAATTGAGACTGTAATTTTTTTTACTTGTTCACTTTTTTTACCATGTTCAGCATAAGGGCTGATATAATCGCCGTTCCATTCCATCATATTTTTCACCAAATCACATCACAAATAATGTGGGTAATTTTAGCGTTTTTTTTATTTAGCTGCAATCTATACACCAAGATAGTTAGACGTCTAGACATGTTGACGTCTTTTTTTATTGTGCTATTCTTATACAATTATTAGATATATAAAATGATTGGTAGGAAGGTTGTTATGGCTAGTGATTCTAAAAATCTAAGACAAGGTGCTAATTTTAGCCAAGGCACGATAGCTGTTCGTGGTGGAATTAATACAGATGATCAATTTGGTAGCGTAGTTCCTGTTATTACGCCTTCAACATGTTATCGTTATGAAGAGTTTGCAACACCGAGGAAGTTTGATTATGGTCGCAAATCCAATCCAAGTAGACGATTAGTCGAAGAAACCGTTGCTAAATTAGAAGATGGGGCGGATGCTATTTTAACTAATTGCGGTATGTCAGCAATACATCTAATTAGCGTTGCCTTACTTAGTCCAAATGATGTTGTTGTTGCGCCTCATGACTGTTATGGCGGTAGTTATCGATTATTTAATAGTTTGAGTCAAAAAGGCTATTTTAAAACAAAATTTGTTGACCAATCAGATTCTGTTGCTTTGAAAGAAGCACTTAGCTTAAAACCTAAATTAGTCTTAATTGAATCACCAAGTAACCCTTTGTTACGAGTTGTCGATATAGAAGCGATCACTCGACAAGCTCATGAGGTTGGTGCTTTGGTTTTAGTCGATAACACTTTTATGACACCAATTTTACAAAAACCATTGGAGCTTGGTGCTGATATTGTTAGCCATTCTTGTACTAAGTTTTTAAATGGCCATTCAGATTTACTCGCTGGAATATTGGTGTTTAAAGATCAACAATTAGCAACGGATGTACTATGGTGGGCCAATAATATCGGAACATCTACTTCGTCATTTGATAGTTATTTGTTATTGCGTGGTTTAAGAACGCTAGCAGCAAGAGTTAAATTACAGCAAGAAAATGCGCAAAAAGTGGTAGAATTTTTAGCAAATCACCCTAAAATTGCAAAAGTTTTTCACCCATCATTACCTTCAAATCTTGGACATGATATTGCGAAAAGACAACAAAAAGGTTTTGGTTCACTGCTAAGTTTTGAATTAGCCGGTGATGCTAATGTTATGCCGAAATTTTTAAATGCACTCAATATATTTACATTAGCCCAATCACTTGGTGGTGTGGAAAGTTTAATCTGTCATCCTGCAACTATGACTCATTCAGGAATTAGTGCTGAAGCACGTAAAACCGCAGGTATATCCGATCAATTATTACGTATTTCGGTTGGTCTTGAAGATATCAGTGATCTTCTTAATGATTTAGAACAAGCACTAGCTCAAATCTAAATTTTATCTGCTGATCAATAGGATTGAGAAATAATTGATTTTATCAATCCTATTTTCCTTTACTTTCATAATAATGCACTATTTTACTTTTTGACTAACTAAAGTGGTTAAATTAGTGTTTATATTTGCCTCAAAAACCCCGTTCCTCAACTCAAAAATTCAATATCACTCCATATCTATAAATCATCTAATTTAGAATAAAACTGAATTATTATCAGGCTAATACAATGATGTGGTTCATATTTGAAGTTATGACAAGATTAGGCAAACAATCATTTCCAGTATAGCTGTTTGTTTCAACAACTATCATCATGGGCTTTTTTAAAGCCCATCCCTGTTTTTAATCTTTAATACCATTATCTTTGATGACTTGCTGATACCAATAAAAACTATCTTTTTTAATTCGATTAAGTGTTTTTAAGTCATGATCATCTCGATCAACATAAACAAAGCCATAACGCTTTTTGAAACCTTGATGAGAACTTAGTAAATCAATTACTGACCATGGACAATATCCAAATAGTTCAACCCCATCTTCAATTGCATCATGACAAGCTAATATGTGCGATTTGATATAATCAATTCGATAATCATCATGTACTTTATTGTCAACAGTTAATGTATCTGGAGTACCTAATCCATTTTCAGTAATAATTAATGGTAAACGATATTGGCGATAATATTCATTTAATACTAGTCTCAACCCCATCGGGTCAATTTGTGCGCCATAAGTAGATGCGGTTAAATTTGGGTTTTTCTCAATTTTGAAATAACCATATAAATCGAAATCAATATCTTTTTCTTTAGTGCCAAATGGATGAGCATCATCTTCCGGTAAATAGCTTGCGACTAATGTTCGATAGTAATTTACGGCAATAAAATCAGGTTTAGCTTTTTTTAATATTTCGGCATCTTCTGGTTGTGTAATAGGGTAGATACCACAACGTTGCAAATAATGTTTATAGTATCCCGGATAATCACCAAAACAGTACATATCTAGGGCATAATTAGTTTTAAAATTATCATTCATTTTAGCTGCCCAAACATCCATTGGTTTATTACTTGCAGGATAGGTCATGGTGGATGATACCGCTGGTCCTACTTTGCTTCCAGTAATTAGTTCATGACAATCATTTGTTGCCATCGCATGAGCAACAAACATGTGATAATCCATTTGAGCTCTCACTTTTTCTGTGTCGGCTGGTGCGACTTTGTACATGTTCATTCGTTCATTAACACGAATCATCAAATTTTGTTCATTATTGATTTGCCAGTTTTTTACCCGATCACCAAATGCTTTATAGCAGACCTGAGCATAGCGTCTAAATGCATCGACACAACGGCGGTCTTGCCAACCATTATATTTATCAACTAAGGCAAATGGTAAATCAAAGTGATAAAGGGTAATAAATGGAATGATATCATTTTTGATTAATTCGTTAATTACTCGATTATAAAAATCAATCCCAGCTTGATTTATTTCACCGTCCCCATTAGGAATAATACGTGCCCATGATATTGAAAAACGATAATTTTTTAATCCCAATTCTTTAAACAAAGCAATATCACTCTCTACATGATGATAGAAATCACTGGCAACTTTGCTATCGGCTTGCACTGCAGAGCGTTGAAATGAGTTATAATCAGCAACGGTCATCCCTTTTCCATCAGCATCCCATCCACCTTCAATTTGAAAGGCAGAAGATGATGCTCCCCACCAAAAATCCTTAGCAAAAGCTTTCATATATTAACCTCTAAACTTGAATAAATAATAAATTGTCTTTTTTACTGACGTGACCTTTTTGACAATATTCTATATTTTTATATTGATCTGAATTAGCAACAATAATCGAAGTCGTTAAATCGAATTCTTTTATTTTATCAATATCAAATGAAACTATTTTGGTTCCTTTTTTAATGTGTTGTCCTGCTTGTACATAGGATTTAAAATATTTACCTTGTAATTTAACGGTGTCAATTCCAATGTGGATCAACAGTTCAATGCCATTGTCTAACTTTAGACCAATTGCGTGTAAAGTAGGGTAGAGTACTGATACTGTACAATCTGCTGGAGCAATTATTTCACCAATTTTAGGATAAACTGCTATCCCTTTGCCCATCGCTCCTGAAGCAAATACTTCATCTTTGACTTGATTTAAGGCAATGACCTCACCCTCAACAGGCGATAGAATAGTTGTATCAGTGGTTAATGGAGTTTGAATTGTTTTTGATTCTTTTTCGTTTGGTATGTCATTAAATCCAACAATCATTGTCATAATGCATGAACCAAAAAATGCAAAGCCTATACCAATTAAATAGCATAAGAACGCTTTTGTACCTGCTTCCGCATAAACAGGTATTGTTAATACCCCTTGGTTGGCAAAGGCTGTACCATAAGATCCTCCCCAACCCATTAATCCTCCAGCAAGTGCACCACACACAACCGCACAAATCATTGGTTTTTTCAATCTTAAGTTAGCGCCATAAATCGCTGGTTCGGTAATGCCGAACAAGGCTGTGATTGTTGCCGATGCGGCAACGGTTTTTAAATTTTTATTTTTGGTTTTGAAAAATACACCTAATGCGGCTCCAGCTTGTGAAAAGTTCGCCGCTCCAGCGAAAGCAAGTAAGTTCTGGCGTCCAGTTTGAGCTACGTCATTAATGCCGATTGGTACAATAGCACGATGTGCGCCAAAGATGACTAAAATACACCATACACCACCAATAAATGCTCCTAATAATATAGGGCTAACGCCCATAATGTAGTAATAGATCCAGTTTATAAATTCGCCAATATAGATGCCAATAGGACCGAAAATAAGTAAAGTAGCTGGTATCATGATAAGTAATGAAAAAGTTGGCACCATGATAATTTTTAATACTTCAGGGATAATATATTCCAAAAATCTTTGTACATAACTTAAAATAAATACCGCTAATATAATTGGGATAACGCTAGACGTGTAACTTGCTTTGGTTAATTCAATGGTAAACAGAGTGACTTCAGTTTTACTAGCCATTAAATTGACAATTGATGGATAACATAATGTTGCACCAATTATCATCGATATAAATTCATGAGCTTTAAATACTTTAGCAGCGGTATAGCCAAGTATTATTGGCATGAAGTAGAAAACTGCATCTGATGCAGCATGTAAAATCGTGTAGGTGTTATAAGTTTTGATATCAGTTTGATAGTAATAATTACCTATCATAACCGCTATAGCTAAAATTCCCTTTAACATACCTGATGCTGCAATAGCTGGGATGATTGGTGTAAAAATAGCTGCAAAAGCATTAAGTATTTTTACCCCTAATGAAACTTTAGGTTCCGTTTGATTACTTTGTTCTAACTCGCCAATTAGAGGGAGGAGTTGCTCATAAATTTTGGTGACTTTATTGCCTAATACTACTTGGTATTGTCCACTACTTTCAACAACGGAAATCACACCTTCTGTCTGTAATAATTTTTCGCGATTAGCTTTTTTACTGTCATTTAATTGAAACCGTAAGCGAGTAAAGCAGTGTGTTAAGTTGATAATATTCTCTTTACCGCCGACTAATTCGAGTATTTGCTGTGCAATTTTTTGATAGTCCATTATTTTCTCCATTACTTAAAGAATGGTTATTCATTGATAAAAAAGCTTAATACACTAAAAATTATCATTATTATATAAATCATAAAATTAAGATGTTTGTATTATGAATTTAGTAAGATCAATTTTTATCACTTTTTAATTCACTTCAAGCTAGCATAGTTTAAAAAATTAGACAAGTTTGTCATAATTATTGCTAAATAATTTATTTAGATATATTTTTAGAGCAAAAATTATCAGTATTAAAATTGTGGATAAATGAAGTCAGCCAAGAAGAAGTCTTATTTATTGTTGTGTATTGTGTTTTTTTTCTGGTATGCACAATATATCTATATTCCTTATCAAACCCCTTATCTTGCGGCGATAAATATATCGACTACTATGATCGGAATGGTGGTTAGTGCTTATGGATTTTCGCAATTATTCTTAAGATTGCCGGTTGGTTTATTAGCCAATGTAAAAGAGAAACATAAAATTTTTATTGTATTAGGCACCTTTTTTGCTGGAATTGCATCGGTGATTCGTATTATTGAACCGAATGGAACTGGTTTTCTCGTTGGTAATATAATTTCAGGTTTCGCCAGTGCAATGTGGATCTCTTTTATGGTGCTTTTTTTAGGTTTTTATCCCAAATCTAAAAAAGGGTATGCAACTAGTTTAATTATAATGGTTAATAATCTAGGTGTGTTTTTAGCCTTTTTAACAAGTACATTATTGTATGATTATATTCATATGGTAGGAATTTGTGTGCTTAGTTGCTTTAGCGGGTTATTGGCTTTTATTTTAGCAATAAAGCTAAAATATCCGGAAAAGATCCATCATGATTTTAACTATCATCTTTTGTTTAGCGCATTATGTAATCGAAAATTATTGTTTTTCTCATTTCTTGCTTTAATTCAGCAAGGCATTCAAATGTCTACCACAATGTCTTTTACTAATCAGATATTGAGTGATTTAGGGGGGAATGCCTTTTTAATTGGCATTTCTTCAATTGTCTATATGTTATCTTCAGTTCTATTTGCTAAATTGGGGGCGACTAAGTGGATTAATCTGATGAGAATTTCAAGCTGGGTAATTTTATCTTTTCTATTACTAGCACTTTATTGTATTTTAGTACCTCAGGTCTCTTCTGTTTATATTATTCTTCTATTGCAAATTATCCCTGGTATAGGGACGGGTATACTATTTTCGTTTTTAAATTTTGAAGCGATGATAGATGTGCCATCGTATGCCCGTTCTGCTGCCATGGGATTATTTCAAGCTATTTATGCACTAGGTATGACGCTATTTCCAATTATTGTTGGAATAATTAGTTTGAAATGGTCGATGATAATCGCCTATTTTGCCTTAGCCGGTATAGCAATAATAGGCGCAATTTTATCAATGATTTACTGGTTAAAATTTAGAAAGTAGATCACTTAAAATTTTATATAGTGACACACTATCTTATTAGTTAAATGGTTTTACTATTGAAATTTAGCCTAATAATCATTAGGTGATGCTTGTGCAAGTACTTCGCGATTACCATTATGACTTGGCGCACTTATAATGCCTTCCACTTCCATTTGTTCTACTATTCGTGCAGCGCGATTGTAACCAATTCTAAATTTGCGTTGGACGCTTGATATTGATGCTCGACGGGTTTCAACCACAAATGCTACTACTTGATCGAAAAGTGGATCGAGTTCTTCATCGGTCATATCGAAGCTATTACCTTCATTATCATCAGTTGAAACTGTTACATTCTCGATATATTTAGGTGTGCCACGCGCTTTCCAATCTTGTACAACTGCATGAACTTCTTCATCACGTACAAATGCGCCATGAACACGAATAGGAATTGAGCTATTTGGTGCTAAATAGAGCATGTCACCCATACCTAGAAGTGATTCTGCCCCCATTTGATCTAGGATTGTACGTGAATCAATCTTGCTTGAAACAGTAAATGCTATTCGAGTTGGTATGTTGGCTTTAATTAAACCAGTAATTACATCAACTGATGGGCGTTGGGTTGCAAGCACTAAGTGGATGCCAGCCGCTCGAGCTTTTTGTGCAAGTCGTGCAATGAGCTCTTCGACTTTTTTTCCAACGGCCATAATTAAGTCGGCGAATTCATCCACCATAACCACAATATATGGAAGTTTTTCAAGCGTTGGCATTTCAAGATCCATACTATCAGTGGGTTTCCAAAGAGGATCTGGAATTGGTCGTCCCATTTCTTCGGCAAGTTTGATTTTTTCGTTAAAACCAGCAATGTTACGAACGCCCAATGCTGACATCAATCGATAGCGACGCTCCATTTCATTAACACACCAGTTAAGAGCATTAGCCGCATCTTTCATATCAGTTACTACTTGAGTCAATAGATGAGGAATCCCTTCATAGATAGATAGTTCTAACATTTTAGGATCAATCATTATAAACCTAACATCTTCAGGTTGTGATTTGTATAAAATGCTTAATATCATGGCATTAACACCTACTGATTTACCTGAACCGGTCGTTCCTGCAACCAATAAATGTGGCATTTTAGCTAAATCTGCAACCACTGATTGTCCTGCGATATCTTTTCCTAATACAATTGTTAAAGGAGATTGTGCATTTTTAAATTGTGGACTATCTAATACTTCTCTGAAATAAACAGTTTGTCGATTTTTATTTGGTAATTCAATTCCGACATACGGTTTACCTGGAATAACCTCGACCACCCGTACTGAAGGCATTGATAATGAGCGAGCTAAATCTCGGTCAAGTGTCGAAATTCTTGCTGCCTTAATGCCTGGTGCAAGTTCAATTTCGAAGCGAGTAATAACGGGGCCAGGTAAATAATCGACAACTCTAGCTTTTACTCGATAATCAGAGAGGCTTTTTTCGATTTGCTCTGACATTGCATTTAATGCCGCGTGATCAACTTCAATTCGAGTTGTTGGTGGTGGCGTTAATAAATTTAACGAAGGTAACGGTGTTGTTGGTTTAGGTAAAGGCTTATCATTGCGTTTTAGCAAAGGATGAATAAGGCTTTCTTCCTCATCCTCATCCTCATCCTCGTCCTCGTCCGTAACTTCTTTTATTTCATTTTTAGTTTGTTGTTCATTTGATTCGTTTACTACCTCATTTTGATATATGTCATCAATGAGAGGGTTTTCTTCTTTAAGAAGTGATATATCAACATCTTCGGGTATCTCAAATTCGGCTGGAATATCATTAGTATTATGATATTCAGGTGTAATACTTGGTGATGTTTCCGCTAAAGGTTCGATTACAATTGGATCAACTGAATCTTGAGATGCAATATGATTTAGATTAATTTTTGGCTCATTATGCTCCATAGTGAATAAAGGTTTACTTGGTGCATCGGCAATAGCGTATTTATCTTCTTCAAAAGGTTCTAAGGCCTCACGACTATTAATTTCTCCATCAGATTCTGTTGAACTCATATCACTCGTGGTGCTTTCATTCATATTTTTCAAAATAGTTTCCATTCGCGCTAAAATCGCGTCAGGATCCATTTCTTTTTTAGATATATCTTTAGTCGGTTGGTTAGTTTCGTTAGGAGATGTATTTGCCTCAATAGATTGCAATAATTGAGCAGCAGTTTTTATAAATACTTCATCATCTTTTAATGAAATAGGTTTAGTTGTACTAATATCTGATTCTGTCGCCAATTTGGTTGAGTCAATATTATCACTACTATCAACATCAATAGGTAGATCAAATTGAGGCTGTTTTTCTGTTGTTAATTTGTCTTCTTGCTTCGAATCAGCTGGTTGTGAAACTTTATCCGGAGTAAATAACCATTTTATTGGTGACAGGATGAACATAACTAAAGCACCAATTTTTTCAAACAGATAAAGCCAAGAGAAACCAGTTAAAAGCGTAATACATGCTAGTGTTGTTGCAAGCAAAGCTAGAGAGGTAGCTAAGCTACTCATAACAGGTAGAAGGCTTTCAATTACTATCGAACCTAAATAACCACCTGCTTGGAATTGTTCTGGATCGCGAATATTAAGAGCAAAAAAACCACAACAACTAAGTACAAAAGCTAAAATGCCGATAATTCGGAAAGAAACACTAAAATAGTTAATAGGATCACTGGCATGGCGGTAAAAGTAACCCATTAATTGTAAACAAAAAAAGATAATAATAACCGGTAAACTATAGGCGATTAATCCAAAAAACTGAAATAAGATATCAGAAATATATGCACCAATATAACCGCCTAAGTTGCTAATAGGATAGTGCCAAGCTGTACGTGACCAGCCAGGATCTGATGGGTTGTAAGTAAACAGTGATAAAAATAAGTAAACAGACAGGCCTATTAATGATAATAGAATTAATTGTGCAACAATCTGTCTTCTTGTAATTTTAGATTTTTTCAAACACGTTCCTAAAAACTATCTTAATTAAAAATTTTGAGTATTTTATCATAAATTGAACCTACTCATAGCGTGAAAGGTGTATAAAAACTAATTTATTAGCAACTATTAATTCGATAGCGTTAAGGTTTGATTAAATCTTTTTGCATTCAACACGTAATGTTGAGCATTTTTAATATTTGCTTGAATTTCTTCATCTGTGAGTTTACGAATAATTTTAGCTGGAGATCCCATAATCATACAACCTTCCTCATAAGGTAGACTATGTGTAACTAGTGAGTTTGCACCTACTAGGCAGTTTTTGGCAATTCTAGCATTGTTTAAAATAGTACTTCCCATACCAATTAAACTATTATCCTCAATATTACAACTATGCAAAATAACATTATGGCCAACGGTGACATTCTCACCAACAATACAGGGAATGTCAGTTTCTGTATGAATAGTACTGTTATCTTGAACATTACTATTTTTACCAATATGAATAGTTGCGATATCACCTCGCAAAACTGCGTTAAACCATATAGATACGCCTTCTTCTAAAATAACATCACCAATGATGTCTGCTGATTTAGCAATAAAACACTTAGAATTAATTTGTGGTTTTAGATTTTCTAATTGATAAATCATGGTTAATTCCTTTTTATATTTTTGACACTCAAAAACAATCCAGCCGCAAAAAAGTTACAGATAACCATTGAGCCAACCATTAGCCATTCTGTTAAATTATTCGTAACAGTTGCTGTATTATGAGTTGAAACGAGTGTTGAAAGTAAGACTCCGATAGCGCCAGCGACGGCAAAGCGGATGGTGCCTGCAAGCGAGGAGGCTGTGCCTGCTATATGAGAATAATAATCGAGTATTATAGCCATGCAATTACCACCTATGGTTGAAATACAACCGATATAACCAGCAATACATGCCACTAAAAAGACAAAACCTAAGTCAAATATACTCACTGTAGCCATACCTATGGCTGTAATAAATTGGAGGAGTAAGCCTAACTGAATCATCTTAATAGAACCAACCCGTTTTACAATACGGCTATTGAGTGTATTCATTGAAACCATGACCATAACATTAATAGCAAAGTAATAGCCGAAATTGGTTGATGCAACACCATGTAAGTTCATATAGACAAATGGTCCTAAACTTAGAAATGAAAATAATCCGGCTCCGGAAAATGCACCAATCATCATGTAAGTAAACACTTGTCTATGTCTAAATAGGACAATGAAGTTGCTTAAAATTCGAATTATACTGAATTTATCACGTTTGGATTTGGCTAATGTCTCAGGGATATTGATTGTTACTAATGCAAAACAAATAATCGCCATTAAGCAAAGTGCATAGAAGTTGGCTTGCCAATTGAACCAATAAAGAATAAAACCACCAATAATCGGTGCGAGTAATGGGGCAACATTCGATATCAATGTTACAAAAGACATCATTTTAGAAAAATCATCACGATCGCGATAGATATCTTTCATTAATGCATTAATAACAATAGTGGTTGCTGATGCTGCTATTCCATGAAAAAATCGGGCTGTGATTAACTGATTTATATTAGCAGCAAGACCACAACATAATGCTGCAATTATGAAAATAATTAGTCCAGCAGTTAAAACTTTTCTTCGTCCGTAACTATCGGTGAGTGGACCAAACAAAAGCTGACCTAATGAAAATCCTAATAAATAGAAACTGATTGTCAACTGCACAGTTGAATCGGCGACATTAAATTTGTTCGCAATAGTTGGCATACTTGGTAAATACATATCAATAGATAATGGCATTAACATTGAAATGAAACCAAGAATAAAGATAAGTGCTTGTTTAGAAACTTTAATTTCTACTTGTGGTTCTTGTGTTTGCACGTTGTCATTCCTTTGGATACAAAGTTACTAAGTTTTAACTATAAAACCTAGTAAAAGAAAACATTAGTTAAGAATCAAACGGCTAATTAAACGAATTGATCTCATCTTGAGTAAGAGGGCGGTATTCGCCCTCAGGTATATCAAGAATAATATTGCCAATCTGTTTACGATGCAACTGGGTGACATGGTTATTTACAGCTGCAAACATTCGTTTTACTTGGTGATATCGGCCTTCACTTATTGTAAGTTCTGCATGGTAATCATCAAGGATAACTAATTTAGCTGGTTGAGTAAGTGATTTTTCACTTTTTAGCTGAATACCTTGTTTAAATATCTCAATAAGATCATTATTAAGAGGTTGCTCAACGGTTACTTGATAAACTTTTTCACAATGATGTTTAGGAGAAGTAATGCGATGTGACCACTTACCATCATCGGTTAATAAAACTAGCCCAGTGGTGTCTAAATCCAGTCGACCTGCTGAATGTAGCTTTTCAGACATAGGTTCATCAATAAAATAGAGGATAGTTGGGTGATCAGGATCATCAGTAGAACAAACATAACCTTGTGGTTTATTGAGCATGAAGTAACGATTTTCGGTAATAGGTATAATTTCGAAACCATCATATTCTACAATTTGATCATCTGAGATATGGTAAGCACCTGATTTTACAACAGCTCCATTAACAGTTACCTTTTGGGCTTTCAGTTCTTTATTGACTATTGTTCGGCTTACCCCTAGATGGTGAGCTAGAAATTTATCCAGTCGCATATTCAAATACTATTCCTATAAACATGGTGTGTAAATATCAAAACGATGATTTTTAGTTTTAATTTCCGCCGTTGGTTTTTGATTGGCTAAAAATGGTGCATAATCAGGTCGTTTAACCACAACGCGTTTTTTAGCTAATCGTCTTGCGGGTTCAAGTAGGCTTTCTGCATCGAGATCGTTACCAACTAATTGTTGAAAAATGCGCATCTCTTTTTTCACTAATGCACTTTTTTGTCGATGCGGAAACATCGGATCAAGATAAATAACGTCAGGTTTTTCTTGATGTGAATTGAGCCCAAGTAAACTTGAATTATAAATTAAATGTAACAGTTTTTGTAATTGCTGACCAATGATTGGATCTTGATAAGCACGATTAAGCCCATCTTCTAACAAGGCAGCAACAACAGGATGTCGCTCAAACATAGTAACATGGCAACCAATAGAAGCTAATACGAATGCATCTCGTCCTAATCCAGCTGTTGCATCAATAATAGTGGGTAAATAATTACCTTTAACGCCAACAGCTTTAGCTATCGCTTCACCACGACCACCACCAAATTGACGACGATGAGCCATCGCACCAGACACAAAATTAACCGCGATTGCGCCTAATTTAGGTTCATCAGTTTTTTGTAACTCAAGTTGATTGTTTTGATTAACGAGAGTAAATGGAAGATCAGGATGCTCGAATAGCCACTGCTCAGCTAACTTTTTGAGCTGAGCAGTGTTAACTTTAGTGGATACCATAGTGACGAAGTAATGCCTCAAGTTGCGGTTCACGACCACGGAAATTTTTGAATAATGTCATTGGTTCATCACTGCCACCTTGAGATAATATATTATCCAGGAAAGCATTACCTGTATTTGCATTGAAGATACCTTCTTCTTCAAAGCGAGAAAACGCATCAGCAGATAAAACTTCAGCCCATAGGTAACTGTAATAACCTGCGGCATAACCTCCTGCAAAAATATGACTAAATGCGTGAGGGAATCGTCCCCAATCTACGGTTGGTACTACTGCAACTTGTTCTCTGACTTGTTTTAAAGTTTCTAAAATATCAGGTGTTTTTTCGCTATGTAATTTAAAATCAAATAAACCGAACTCTAACTGACGCAGAATAAATAATGCAGCTTGGAAGTTTTTGCTATCAAGCATTTTTTCTAGCATTTCTTGAGGTAATGGTTCGCCAGTTTGATAATGACCTGAAATAAATTCTAAAGCTTCAGGCTGCCAGCACCAATTTTCTAAGAATTGACTCGGTAATTCAACGGCATCCCATGGAACACCATTAATACCAGCCACTGATGACACATCAATTTCAGTTAACATATGATGTAGTCCATGACCAAATTCATGGAATAATGTGGTTACCTCATTATGAGTAAATAATGCTGGTTTATCACCGATTGGTCGATTGAAATTACAAGTTAAATAGGCAACAGGTTTTTGGATATGGCCATCAGCAAAACGCATTTTACCAATACAATCATCCATCCAAGCACCACCTCGTTTATGTTCACGAGCATATAAATCAAGATAAAAGCTACCTTTTAATTCACCATTGGCATTATATAAATCGTAAAATTTTACCTCAGGTGCCCAAACTTCAACATCATGACGCTGTTTTGCAGTAATGCCAAAAATACGACGAACGACTTCAAATAATCCACTAATAACTCGATCCTCTGGAAAATATGGACGAAGCTCTTCATCATTGATGGTATAAAGATGTTGCTTTTGTTTTTCGCTGTAATAAGCGATATCCCATGGTTTGATATCACTTGCACCAAAATATTCATAAGCATATCTTTTAAGTTCGGTTAATTCTTTTTCACCTTGTGGTTTAGCTTTGGTTGCTAAATCGGTTAAAAATGCGGTAACTTGCGTTACAGTTTCAGCCATTTTAGTTGCTAATGACTTATCGGCATATGTGTCAAAACCAAGTAACTGAGCAAGTTCAGCTCGAAGCGATATAATTTGTTTAATGATTTCTGTATTATCCCACTTACCGGCATTAGGTCCTTGGTCAGACGCTCGAGTATTGTATGCTTGATAGAGTTCAAATCGTAAATCTCGATTATCGCAATAAGTCATTACCGGTAAATAACTTGGGATATCGAGCGTTAATAACCAACCATCTTGCTCTTTTGCCTTAGCTTGCTCTTTAGCTGCGGCTAAGGCACTTTCAGGCATTCCGGATAAATCTTCAATATTCGTGATTAATTTTGACCAGCCCATAGTGGCATCTAATACATTATTACTATATTGAGATGATAATTCTGAAAGTTTGGCAACAATTTCACCATAACGTTTTTGCTCATCATCCGCCAATCCAATACCCGATAATTCAAAATCCCGCAATGCATTGTTGATTACTTTTTTTTGTGCTTTGCTTAAATTTTCGAAGTGTTTGCTATCTTTAAGTTGTTTATAGGCATTATATAGTGGTTTATGTTGTCCTACCCAAGTACTGTATTGAGATAGCAAAGGTAAGCAAGCTTCATATGCTTCACGTAGTTCTGGGCTGTTTTTCACTGAATTAAGATGACTAACCGGTGACCATGCTCGGCTAAATTTTTCATCCATTTCATCAATGGGTTGAACAAGATTATCCCAAGTGTATTCACTATTTTGTTCAAGCACAGATTCAATCGTTTTACGACAATTGTTTAATGTCTCTTTAATCGCTGGTAAAACATGCTCAGGTTTGATTTGTGAAAATAGGGGTAATGATGAATTACTTAATAGTGGGTTAGTCATTCTGGAATACCTTATGCAATGATTATGTTTATTTATGAAACATGTGGCTAAAAAAACTTTATTCAAGTTTCTATGTTCATGGAGGGTAATTATAACCCCATTAATTTTCGCTCACGTTGCCATTCAGTCGGTGTATAGGTTTTGATTGATAATGCATGGATTCGATTATCATTAATAAATTCCGCTAATGGTGCATAAATAGCTTGTTGTTTTTTTACACGGCTTAATTCAGCAAACATTTCACCAACGGCAATAACTTGAAAATGGCTGCCATCATTTGTCATTACATGAACATCGTCAAGTTTAAGTGAATTTTTTAATTTAGCTATAATTTCTTGTTTATCCATTATTTAAACTCAGTATTAACTATTTTATAAAAAAAAGTTGAGGAACGGGGTTTTTGAGCTCTCAAATTGCATCATTTTTAATGATTAATCACTGTTTGCAAATCATAAAGCTCAATGAGTGTTTGTAATTGTGGGCTGACCCCAGTCAATTTTACATTATATTGATTACAAAAATAGACAAGTGTCGCGAGTCCAGAAGAGTCAACCCGTGTTACTCTAGATACATCAATATGGTTTATATTGCTTAATAATGTATCTTGAGCAATCCATAAATCATTTAAAGAGTGAAAATCAAGTTCACCGATTAAATTAAGTGCATTTTGTTGTTTTTCTGCTTGGATTCTCGACATAATGAACTAACCTTTTTGTTTAGCGTTTGGATCAATTTTGCGATTGGATAGATCATTTAATTGTTTGGTTAATGCATCTATTCCATTTTGGCGAAGAATAGCTGCCCATTCGTTTTGTTTAGTTGTAACCATGCTTACTCCTTCAGCTGTTAAGTCATAAGCTTTCCATTCACCTGTTACTGTATTTTTTCGCCATTGGAAATCGATACGAATAGGTTGTTGATTTTTATCTGGCTGATTTAAAAGCACGCGAATTGAAATAAGTGATTTGTTAGTTAAATCTTTTGGTGCTTCAACTTGGTAAGTTTGACCGTTGTACATAGAAAGTGCTTGAGCAAAAGCTTGAACTAAATAGTTTTCAAAAGCTTTGAAATAAGCTGTTCGTTGTGCGTCAGTTGCTGATTTATAAGCATCACCTAAAATTAATGCGCCTGCATATTTAACTTGGACATAAGGCAATAAATCCGCTCTTACAATATCTTTAAGTTTATTTGGATTTGACTTAATTGATGCTGATTGAGCTTTCATCGTACTAAATATTTTGTCAGCAGCAACTTGCATATCGTTATAAGGATCGTTTGCAAATACTGAAGAACTTATTACTAATGCAAGTACTAAAAAAAGGGCTTGTTTAAATTTGGTTAACATAGTTACTCCTTACTATCATTGGTATCTTGTTTTTTATCTGATGATCCGCTAGTGCTATATAAAAATTGTCCAATCAAGTCTTCGATCACCATGGCTGGTTTTGTATTGTTAATGACATAACCATCTATAAGATAAGCTGGTTTATTATTACTATTACTCGTTGTTGTAGTGGTATCAGAATCTAATGAATCAAGTTCATGTTCAATGCTTTGATCTAATCCAAAATTGATATCAATAAATTGTTCACCTAATAGGCCAGAAGTTTTGATTGAAAGTGAGCTAGAACTTGGAATTCTATTGTATTGAGCATCTAAATCCATAGTGACATAAGGTTTATACGTTGCACCTTTTTCTGATTTAAGACTAATATTACTTACACGACCAATCACTACACCGCCAATTTTAATTGGTGATCTTACTTTTAATCCACCAATGTTATCAAATACAGCATAAACACGGTAGGAGTTATGACGAGCGAAAGACGTTGGATCGGTAACCCTAAAACATAAAAATAGCACTGAGCAGATAACCAGCACCATAAATAACCCTACTGTAATTTCAACTTTACGACTCATGTTTAATGACCTCAATTACTAAACATTAATGCGGTTAAAATAAAATCTAACCCCAAAATAACTAATGATGAATAGACAACGGTGTTCGTTGTTGCCCGACTGATTCCTTCTGATGTTGGCACACAATCATAGCCATTAAATAGAGCAATCCAAGTACTAGCGATTGCAAATGCAAAGCTTTTAATAAAACAATTGCCTAAATCGTGCCACCAATCGACATTACTTTGAATGGATGACCAAAAAAATCCTGCATCAATACCTTTCCAATCAACACCTACTAATACACCACCTAAAATGCCAACAGCGACAAAAATTGCTGTTAGAAACGGCATACAAAAAAATCCAGCCCAAAATCTTGGCGCGATAATTCGTCTTAATGGGTCGATCGCCATCATTTCCATGCTTGATAATTGTTCGGTGGCCTTCATTAGACCAATTTCAGCGGTTAACGCTGAGCCGGCACGGCCTGCAAATAGTAATCCTGCTACTACAGGCCCAAGTTCTCTCAACAGGGCAAGTGCGACTAGCATCCCCAAACTGGCTTCAGCACCAAAGGTGGTTAAAATGAAGTAACCTTGTAGTGCTAGTACCATTCCTATGAAAAGACCGGATACGATAATAATTGATAGCGATTGTACACCGACAAAGTAAAATTGTTTAACAAGTAATGGGAATTGTTTGCTAAATTGAGGTTTACCGATAAGTGCACCAAATAGCATTACGCCTGAGCGACCTAGCATCGCGATAATATTGATTATTGATCGCCCAAGTTTTGCAATTAAGTTTAACATTAGTTTGCACCTCTACTTAGGTCTAATTTGTAATCATCCGCAGGATAATGAAATGGTACTGGGCCATCGGCTAATCCTTCAAGGAATTGTTTTACTCGTAAATCATCATTATTGCGTAATTCTTCAGATGTACCGCCAGCAATAATATGTTGTTCAGCAACAATATAGGCATAATCGGCAATACTTAATACTTCACTAACATCATGGCTAACAACAATACAGGTTAATCCAAGTGATTGGTTAATTTCAGATATAAGTTTGACAATTACGCCCATGGATATAGGATCTTGCCCAGCAAAAGGTTCATCAAACATGATTAGATCAGGATCGAGTGCTATTGCTCTGGCTAATGCTGCCCGCCGTGCCATTCCACCAGATAGTTCTGAAGGCATCATGTTAGCTGCACCACGAAGTCCTACTGATTGTAATTTCATTAATACCAAATTATGTAAAATAGGTTTTGGTAAATTAAAATGTTCTCTTAATGGATAAGCAACATTATCAAATACTGATAAATCAGTAAATAGAGCCCCAGATTGGAATAACATACTCATTCTTTTACGGACTTCATATAACCTTGAACGAGTCATACTAGGTATATCTTCACCATCAAATAGAATTTGACCTGATTGTGGCTTAAGTTGCCCGCCAATCAGTCTTAATAGTGTAGTTTTACCTATTCCCGATGGCCCCATAATTGCGGTAACTTTGCCTTTGGGAACCGTCAAGTTCATATTTTTATAAATTGGACGAGTCCCACGATAAAAAGACATATCGTGTATTTCGACCAGATTTTGTTGTAATGTGTTGGTCACAATGAGTTCCTACACTACCATAATTAAATGTCGGTTATTTTACTTGATTATTACAAATAAACAAATGTATTAACCAAGTAGCTGATTTAGTGACGGTAATCATAAAATATGCTGAATTTATTTGTTCGTCATTTTATGCTAAAACTTTTTAAATATTTTAACTATATGAGAATATTGAATTATATTTATTGATTTTTTGTGGTAAATAGTGGCGTTTTGAAATAAACGCCAGTATAAAGTTTAGCAATAGGGTTTAATTAGTTGAGATTATTCGTGTCTTGCCTTGCGTGCCAAATAATTACCAATGCTTTGTACAATTTGTATTGCAATAACTAAGATCACAACACAGATATAAATGACGGTATCATCAAAACGTTGATAACCTTGCGAATAGGCGACATCTCCAATACCACCTGCGCCAATAGCCCCTGCCATTGCTGTAGCCCCAATCAAACCAATTGTGGCGGTAGTGAAAGTTAAAATCAATGAACTAAATGCTTCTGGTAGCATAAAGTGCCAAATAATTTGTACTGGCGTTGCGCCCATCGATTCAGCTGCTTCAATAATACCACTTTTTACCTCTAATAATGAGTTTTCAACAAGCCGAGCAATATAAGGAGCAACATAAAAAGTTAAGGGCACAATTGCAGCTGTCGTACCGATTGATGTGCGAACTATAAAGTAAGTAAATGAATGAAGTGAAAAGAGTAAAATAATAAAAGGTAATGAGCGAACAAAATTAATAATTGGGTTAATAATCTGATAAACCCGTTTATTTTCAAGTAAACCAGATGGTCGGGTGGTGACTAAGCATATCGCTAATGGAACACCGATTAATGCGCCTAATATTAATGAAAAAACAACCATATATAATGTGTCTAATGATGCTTGTGCATATTGCTCAACGGTCACTCTGGTTAGAAAATTAGTATTTATATAATTGATAAAATCGTTGACTATTTCCATTAGTTGTTCTCCCAATGTTTGATTTCTGTAACGTTAACCCCATTTTCGCGAAGAAATTGCACTGATTGTTCGATATTATTATCACTTCCTTTTAATTGAACAAACATACTGCCTAATACCGTTTTTTCGATTTCAGACATATGGGCAAATAAAATATTCACTATTACTTTTTGCTGTAAGATCAATGCATTCATAACCGGCTCTGAGGCCGAACGACCTAAAAATTCAAGCTTAAACAACTTAATATTATGTTTATCACCCTCAATTTTTAACAGATTTTCAACAACACCTTCAGGGATTTGGTCATTAATAACTGAACTAACAAATTTTTGTGTGGTTTTATGCGTTGGATGACCAAAGACATCAAGTACATTGCCATGTTCGATAATTTTACCTTTTTCCATAACTGCTACTTTGTGACATATTTGCTGTATTACATGCATTTCATGGGTAATTAGAACGACAGTTATTTTATATTTATCATTAATTTTTTTTATTAATTCCAAAATAGCTTGAGTAGTTTGTGGATCGAGTGCCGATGTGGCTTCATCACAAAGTAAAATATCGGGATCGTTCGCCAAGGCCCGAGCAATTCCAATACGTTGCTTTTGTCCACCTGATAGCTCTTTAGGATAGCTATTAGCTTTATCGTTTAATCCAACAAATTCGAGCAGTTCATGAACTTTCTTTTTAATCGTTTGTTTATCTTTTTTGATGAGGACTAGAGGGATCGCAACATTTTCATATACGGTTTTGGATTCAAGTAAATTGAAATGTTGAAAAATCATGCCTATTTTACGGCGAACTTGGCGTAATTGAGAGTTTGATAACTGATTCAATGGTTGGTTTTGAATAACAACATTGCCTTGAGTTGGTTTTTCAAGAAAGTTTATCAGACGAACTAGCGTACTTTTTCCTGCACCACTATAACCAATAATGCCGTAGATATCGCCTTTTTGGATAGTTAAGTTGATGTTTTGTAATGCTTGGGTGGTAACTCCATTTCGTTCGTATTGTTTCGATACATTTTCAAATTTTATCATTATGTGATACCTATCAATGTTGTGCTACTTCAATTAATCCTTGCTTAGCGAGATTGGCTAAATAGTTGGCTGCTGGCATAATCATGTCAGTATTAACTAAAAATTTTGGATGATGTAAAGCATAAGGGCTTTGTGAACCAAGATTGATAAATGCGCCAGGTACATGATGCAAATAGTGGGCAAAATCTTCACCACCAAGTTGCGGTTGAAAATCAACAACGTCATAACCTTGTTGTTTGGCAATCTTTTGACAAAAATCGACCCACTTAGCAACATTTATGATTGATGGCGGGCCATCAAACCATCTCAACTCTGCTTTGGCTCCCATGCTAAGTGCAATATTTTCAACAATGCTTTTTAATTGTTGTTTGACTTTTAACCTTATATCAGGAGTTAGCGTTCTTACAGTGCCTTCCATCTCAACAATTTCAGGAATGACATTCCATGTGTTCCCTCCTAAGAATTTTGTAATGCTGACAACCACAGCATCAAGCCCACTTATTGTACGACTTGATATTGTTTGGATAGCACTAATAATTTGTGAACCAATAACAATTGGATCAATACCTGACTCAGGCCTTGCCGCATGGGCTCCAACACCTTTTATTGTGATTTCAATTCGGTCAACGTTTGCTGAAAAGGGGCCAGCTCGTGAAGCCATTTGGTTAATGGTTAAATTAGGATTATTGTGCATTCCTAAAATAACATCAACGCCATTAAGCGCACCAATTTCTATGAAATGTAATGCACCACTAAAATTTTCTTCAGCCGGTTGAAAAAGTAATCGAACCGTTCCTTTCAAATGCTCTTCATTGGCTTTCAATAAGTAAGCTGCTCCCATTAAAACAGAAGTATGCAGATCATGACCGCAAGCATGCATTACTCCTTTTTGGGTTGAACGGTATTGGCAATCTGATTGTTCAAAAATGGGTAGGGCGTCAATATCGGCTCTTAAGGCTAAGACTGGTGAGCCTGAACCAATTTCAGCAATAACACCAGTTTTTGCGCCTAGCTCTAATATGCGAATATTCGCTTTTTCTAAGTAATACCTTAATTTTTTGGTTGTTTCAAACTCCTGATTTGAAAGCTCTGGATTTTGATGTAAGTCGAGAAAAAGCTGCTCGATAATAGGTGCAATAGCTTTTGTCATGGTAAGTCCAATTGATAAAAATATTGATATTTTTACAGTAGCACAGCTGATATTTTGGCTCTAATAATCGTTTTTTATAACTTATTCCAAAAAGTTATAAGATAGAATTACATGGAATAAATGAATTATTTTTTATGTGTTAGAGTAGTTTTAAAATTTACACTTCACTGAGGTTAGTTCAAATGAAAATGAGGTTCATCAAGCAAAAATTAGTTAATAATGTTGTGGTGTTAGCTTTATTTAGTTCTCTTTTTTTTATTACAGCATGTGATAACTCATCATCGAAAACCGATAATCAAACTAAAAAAGAGATCAGTATGGGCGTTTCACCAGGACCGTACAATGATCTGTTTAATGATGCGGTTAAACCAATACTAGAATCAGAAGGCTATAAAGTTAAGTTAGTTAATTTTCCACATTTATTAGAATCAGATGTGGCATTAAGTGAAGGCAGTATTGATTTAACGGTAGCTCAACATACTGCATATATGGATGTGTTTAATAGTCAACGCAAAGCTCATTTAAAACCAGTGGTGCATGTACCTTCGGTTCCCGCTGCAATATTTTCGAATAAGTATACGTCGATAAAAAATGTTTTTCCGGGTGCTAAAATTGGAATTCCTCAAGATGCATCAAATGCAGCACGTTCTTACAACTTGTTGGAAAAAGCTGGTTGGATTAAGTTAAAACCAAATAGTAATCCAATTATTGTCGGCAAAAATGATATTGCCGAAAATATTGCGGGTGTTGATATTGTAGAAATGGATTCAGCCAATATTCCAAGAGTTTTAAATGAGTTAGATTTCGCCGTTATTCCTGGCAGTATCGTTTATTCCGCTAATATTGACTCGAAAAAAGCACTTTTGTCTGAAACAATTATTCCTGATTTAGAAATTATGGTTGTAGTTAATGAAGGGAATGAAAATAGTCAATGGGCAAAAGATATAAAGCGTATTTACCAATCACAACAATTTAAAGATTACATGCAAACACATAATCAAAATGGTTATTGGGTTATGCCACAAGAATAGTGATCATTTAGCCCGTTTAAATGCGGGCTTTTTAATATTTAGGCATACTGGTATCAACAGTTCTAGCCCAAGCGTCAATGCCACCAGTTAGATTGTAGAGAAAATCACAATCAAATCCATTTTCAACCAAGTAACTTGCAACGTTAAGACTTCTTACACCATGATGGCAATAAATAATAATATCAATTTCATCAGGGATTTTATCTAAATAAAGTGGTATGAGATTCATAGGAATATGTATTGCTCCCGCTATTGCACAAATTTCTACTTCATTAGGTTCGCGTACATCAAGTAAAAAAAGCGGTACGTTATTATCGATCTGTTGTTTTAGTTGTAAAGGTGTTATTTCTTTTATTATTGACATTATTCAAACTCATTCTATCTAAAAAAAGTTGAGGAACGGGGTTTTTGAACGCAATTTTATGTGTTTTTTATTAAAAATCCCATCTTGCTAACGAGTAACAAGATGGGATTTTATTATGCAGCTAAAGCCTTACTAATTTTTTCGTAAAGATCTTTAGATAAATTATTCAACTTCAATAAACTTTCTAAAGCGAATCTCATTTTTTTCTGACGATCTTTATTATAACGTTTTAGACGGATAAGTGGATCAATGAGTCTTGATGCCACTTGTGGATTTTTTTGGTTTAACTCTGTTAATATTTCTACTAAGAAATGATAACCACTACCGTCTTCTGCATGGAAAGCGACAGGATTATTATTTACAAAAGCACCAATTAGGCTTCTTATTCTATTTGGATTATTTAGTGAAAAAGATCGATGATTGAGCAGTTTTTTTACTGTTGATAATACATTTTGCTCAGGGCTTGTTGCATTCAAGGCTAACCATTTATCCATAACTAAACCATCTTGATGCCATTTGTTATCAAAATCGACAAGTAAAGTATGACGGCAATCAAGCTGTGCTTTTACCGCTGCGGTAAGTGCAGCTAATGAATCTGTCATATTATTCGCTTGTTCATATTGTTTTTTGACTAAGGCATCTACTTGTGGTTTATCATTAGCATATGCCAATAATGACAAACAGCAGTTTTTCAGCATACGTTTGCCGATATCTGAATGTTCAATATGATATTGATCTGTTTGATTATGATGATAGACCGCTGTTAACTCATCATAAAGTTCATTAGCAAATACACCTAATAAGAATTGGCGTACTTGATAAATAGCAATCGGATCAACAACATCAAACAGATTTGCTAATTCGTTCTCTGAAGGTAATGTTAATATTTGTGCAATAAGTGCAGGCTCAACAGAGTCTGATAATAGTATTCCTCTAAAAGCATCCAAAACAAGTTCAGAGAAAGTCATAGGTAGATTATGTTGATAATTACTGACATTTAAACGCACATATTTTGCTAATAGCATTTGCGCAGCATCGTAACGACTAAAAGCATTACTAGCATGTTGCATTAAGAATATAAGATCACCATCTTGGTAATCGTAATTGAGTTTTACCGGTGCTGAGAAATCACACAATAAAGATATAATTGGTTTTTCACTAATATTATCAAATACAAATTGTTGTTTTGCTTGTGTTACATTTAATACATGATGTATAGATTTGTTTTGATATTGCAATCTAATCACTTCGCCATCATGTTGATAAAGTTCAATATCTAATGGAATATGTAGTGCTTGTTTTTGGCTTTGATCTTGGGTTACTGGCGTATGTTGCTCAACAGTTAGGGTATATTGATGATTTTGAGGATCGTAACTGTCAGTTACAGTTAAAACGGGCGTGCCTGATTGGCTGTACCATAATTTGAATTGTGTTAAGTCAATGCCTGATGCATCTTGCATAGCAGCAACAAAATCATCACAGGTAGCAGCACTTCCATCATGTCGTTTGAAATAGAGTTTCATCCCTGCTTGAAAGTTTTCTTCACCTAATAATGTGTGCATCATACGTATAACTTCTGCACCTTTTTCATATACGGTAACAGTATAGAAATTATTCATTTCAATTACTTGTTCAGGGCGAATAGGATGAGACATAGGGCTGGCATCTTCAGCAAATTGTACGGTTCGTAGTAGTTTGACATCATTAATACGTTTTACTGATCTAAGTCCTTGGTCAGAAGTAAATTCTTGATCTCTAAATACAGTTAGCCCTTCTTTTAAACTGAGTTGGAACCAGTCTCGACAAGTAACGCGATTACCAGTCCAATTATGAAAGTATTCATGACCAATTACGGATTCAATTCCGATATAATCGTCATCTGTCGCGGTTTCAGGTTTAGCCAAGACATATTTAGAATTGAAAATATTTAGTCCTTTATTTTCCATTGCGCCCATATTGAAGAAATCAACAGCCACAATCATGAAAATATCTAAGTCATATTCTAAATCGAAACGATTTTCATCCCAGCGCATGGCATTTTTTAAACTGGTCATTGCCCATTGTGAACGCTCTAAATTACCTTTATCTACATAAATTTCTAAATCAATTTTTCGATTAGAGCGGGTAATAAAGTGATCTTTTAATATATCAAAGTCACCAGCTACTAATGCGAATAAATAGGCTGGTTTAGGAAATGGATCTTGCCATTGAACCCAATGTCTACCGTCGGCTAGTTCGCCTTGTGAAATGCGGTTTCCATTAGATAATAGAAAAGGATATTGTTTTTTATTGGCAGTAATTCGAGTTGAAAAACGAGCTAATACATCTGGTCTATCAAGGTAGTAAGTGATATGACGGAAACCTTCTGCTTCACATTGTGTACAAAGTGCATCACCTGAAACATATAGTCCTTCAAGTGCGGTATTATCAATTGGTTTGATTTCGTTGACGATGGTTAAAGTAAATTCAGATGGAACATTTTTGATGATTAATCCGGTTTTTGTGATTTGATAATCACTCCAAGGTTGCTCATCAATATTTATTGAAACTAATTTAAGTTCTTCACCGTCTAAAATTAAATCGTCAGCTTGAGGATTTTTATTAATAACATGACTACGAGCGATAACTGTAGTTGTTTCTGCAGCTAAATCAAAATCGAGGTCAATATCAGTAATCGTGAAGTTGGGTGTTTTATAGTCATGACGAAATTTAGCAATTGGTTGGATATCAGTTGTACTCATTTTTCTTTGCCTTCTAAAGTGATGCGCTGATCATGTATTTGAATTCATCAAAATAGGTCTTAATTACTTTCACTTTCATTTATTAATCAGATAAAAGTAAATGAATTATCAATATTAACCATTTTGGAATAGATATGGATTAATTTATCAAAATATCTTTATTGGCTATTATAGCGTATTAAAAATAATCTTATTAGATAATTAATCTATATCTTAATTATTATTCTGCTATAATCTCCAGAATTTTCTTGAAAGAACTGATAATAGATAGACATGTTACCCGCAATAATTACATCAATATTAGATACTGATGCTTATAAATTGCATATGCAGCAAGCTGTTTTTCATCATTATCCTGATGTGACTGTGAATGCACAGTTCCGGTGTCGTAGTGATGATTTACTAGGTCAGTATGCTGATGAAATTGCTCATCAAGTTAAATTAATGGAGTCTCTAGCTCTTACTGAAGATGAGTTCGCCTATTTGTCGCATATTTCTTTTTTTAAACCAGATTATTTAAATTGGCTAAAAAATTGGCATTTTAATAGTCAATTGTTAACGATTAAAAATGAAGATGGTCAGCTAGTTATTCAAATTGAAGGTAAATGGGTTGATGTGATTTTGTGGGAAGTACCATTGCTTGCAGTAATTAGTGAGATTGTTCATAAAGATCGTTCTCCTAATATTGGTGTTGATCAAGCACTGGTAAGACTTAAAGATAAATTAGCAATATTTGATACTAATGATATCGATATATCTGGTTTCAATTTGATGGATTTTGGCACACGAAGACGTTACTCTTTTGCTGTACAAGAAGCCGTTGTTAGTTATTTGCAAAACCATTTTACCAATTTTAATAGTACTAGTAATTATTTATTGGCATATCGTTTAGGATTGACACCAGTTGGTACTCAAGCACATGAATGGTTTCAAGCTCATCAGCGTTTAAGTACCAATTTACAAGACTGCCAGAAGACGGCACTACAAGTTTGGTTAGATGAGTATCCACATGATTTGGGTGTTGCATTAACTGATTGTATTACGATGGATGCATTTTTACGGGATTTTGATTATTATTTAGCCTCTCATTATCAAGGATTACGCCATGATTCAGGCGATCCGATAGAGTGGGGCGAAAAAGCGATTCGTCATTATCAGCAATTAGGAATTGATCCTAAAACAAAATTACTGGTTTTTTCTGATAGCCTAAACTTTGATAAAGCGCTTAAAATCTATCAATACTTCAATAACCGAGTAAAATTATCTTTTGGTATAGGCGGTTTTTTAGCTTGTGACATTCCGTCTACAGAGTTTAATACCAAATCCTTGAATATTGTGTTAAAACTCACTGAATGTAATAATCAACCTGTAGCTAAATTATCAGATAGTCCTGGAAAAACGATTTCGAAAGATTTGGCCTATATTGATGAATTGAAAAGAACGTTCAAAGTCAATCATTAATAATAAAAGTAGATTATTAATGCTAAAAATTAAATAAGTAATATATCATTAACCGGTATTATTAATCATAAAGGAAATTTTTATGATTAGTCATTTTAAACTTATATTACTTTTAATAATATTAACTATATAGATAATAAAATAGAGATGGATAATTAAAATGAATTCAGTTGCTCCTATTGTTGACGTGTTACAAGGCAAAATTGCTGTTGGTAGCACTATTTCTGTTCAAGGCTGGGTACGAACGCGCCGTGATTCGAAAGCCGGTATTTCATTTCTGGCTGTTTATGATGGCTCATGCTTTGATCCTATTCAAGCTGTCATAGAAAAAGATCTACTAAATTATGAACAGGATATTTTACGTTTAACTGCTGGCTGTTCAGTAAAAGTAACAGGAAAAGTAGTTGAATCTCCTGGTCAAGGTCAAAAATATGAGTTGCAAGCAACGAATGTTGAAGTTTATGGTTTTGTTGACGATCCTGAAACTTATCCTATGGCCGCTAAACGTCACTCAATTGAATATCTTCGTGAGGTTGCCCATTTACGTGCTAGAACCAATATTGTGGGAGCAATCACTCGTGTACGACATACATTAGCCCAAGCTATTCACCAATTTTTTGATGAACGTGGATTCTTCTGGTTATCAACACCAATTATTACCGCATCAGATACAGAAGGTGCGGGAGAAATGTTTCGAGTTTCAACTCTTGATATGTTAAATCTACCTAAAACAGATAATGGTAAAATTGACTTTGATAAAGATTTTTTTGGTAAAGAAGCCTTTTTGACTGTTTCGGGTCAACTCAATGCAGAAACTTATGCTTGTGCACTTTCTAAAGTTTATACTTTTGGTCCAACATTTAGGGCTGAAAATTCAAATACTACTCGCCATTTAGCCGAATTTTGGATGATGGAGCCGGAAGTTGCTTTTGCCGATCTTAACGATAATGCAAAACTCGCCGAAGATATGTTGAAATATGTTTTCAAGACGGTACTAGAGAAACGTGCTGATGATATGCAGTTTTTTGCTCAGCATATTGATAAAGAAGCAATCAATCGTTTAGAAAACTTTATTAATGCTGATTTTGCTCAAGTTGATTACACCGATGCCATTTCTATTTTACAAAACTGTGATGCAAAATTTGAAAATCCTGTCAGTTGGGGAATTGATTTAGCCTCAGAACATGAACGGTATTTGGCTGAACAACATTTTAAAGCGCCTGTTGTTGTTAAAAATTATCCTAAGGATATCAAAGCATTCTATATGCGTATGAATGATGATGGTAAAACTGTTGCAGCAATGGATGTATTAGCGCCAGGAATCGGCGAGATCATTGGTGGTTCGCAACGTGAAGAACGCTTAGATATGTTAGATAAACGTATGGATGAGTTAGGTCTTAAAAAAGAAGACTACTGGTGGTATCGTGATTTACGTCGTTATGGAACTGTACCACATTCAGGTTTTGGACTTGGTTTTGAACGATTGATAGTGTATGTCACTGGAGTACAAAATGTTCGTGATGTGATCCCATTCCCAAGAACACCTCGTAATGCAAATTTCTAAAATTTGCTCAAATTATCAACTGACTTTTTGTCAGTTGATATAAAAATTAATATAAATAAAATACAAAAATCGTATAAAAACTAATCAAACGGATGCAATTTTAAGCTTAGACACTAAGTTTTAGGAAAAGTTCACTTGATTTTAATAAATTTTTATACATAATTTACAGTACTGTGAAAATTGAGATAAAAATAATAGTTAAAAACATTATTTTTGGATGAATAATCATTGTAACAAAATTGACACAACCCAAAAGACGTGTCTTTTAAGAAAAATAACCATGAGGGTAAGAAATGAAACGTAATCTATTAGCAATCGCTATCCCTGCTCTTTTAGTAGCAGCAGGTGCAAATGCTTCTATCGAAGTATGGAATAAAGATGGTAACAAAGTAGACTTTTACGGACGAGTAAAAGCTGCTAACAACATCACTGACCGTGGACAAAAAAATGAAGGTGACGATACTTCAGCTCGTTTAGGTATGTCTGGTCAAACACAAATCACTGACGGCATCACTGGTTATGGTCGTTGGGAATATGAAGCTAAAGCAGGAAAAAATTCTGACAATGAAGTGCGTTATGCATTTGCTGGTTTAAACTTTGGTGATTTTGGTTCATTCGATTATGGTCGTAATGATGGTGTGTTAAAAGCAATCACTGCATATACTGACGTATTACCACAATTTGGTGGTGATGCAGCAAACAACTCATGGCATGTATTAACTGAACGTACTAAAGCTGTTGCTACTTACCGTAATAACAACTTCTTTGGTTTAACTGATGACTTGAGCTTTGCATTACAATATGCTGATAATGGTGATGCAACTAAACCATATAGTCTTTCAAAAAATCATCTAGATAAATATAATAAGCAATCGAAAGAGGCTTGGGGTGCAAATGCACAATGGCGTATTTTTGATACTGGTTTAACTCTTGGTGGTGGTTATGCACAAGATTCAGGAAGTGAAAATCGCCATAGTACTTGGGCAACAGGTATCAAATATGACAACTATAACCTATATTTAGGTGCTAACTATTTCCAAAGTAAACATAAAAATGCTCGAGCTGTCACTGGTGACTTAAGCGGTACTTCAGTATTTTTAAGAGATACTGATATCAAAATTAGAGGTTTTGAATTAGTTGCTCAATACGGTATTGATCTTGAGGTTGGTCGTTTAACTCCATCAATTGCTTACGTTCAACATAAAGTTAAATCTTCTGATTTTAGTAATTTCCATAAATATGGTTATATTTGGAAATATAGAGGGTTTAATTCACCAGAAGTTAAGTATGTATCTGTAGGTGCAACTTATGATCTAAATAAAAACTTTAGTGCGATTGTTGAATATAAATTTAACTTACTTGACCATAAAGATATTGGTGCGGCAAGTAATACAGAATCTCCACGTGGAAAACATGGGACTAAACCAGGTACTAAAGACGTGTTAGGTGTTGGTTTAATTTACCAATTCTAATCTCTTAATATCCTTAAATATCATAAAAAGGCACTTAGGTGCCTTTTTTTTCGCCTATTAAATGTCAAACCATACAAAAAAACATTTTATGTTTAAAAAAAATTAATTTTAAGTCATAAAATAGTCCTAATTCGCAGAATTACATGTGATAAACATTGTTAATCTACAGTGTTTCAATAAAAATCTAGTATTCAATAGTAGATATCCCAGTAATAATTTAGTTGCTATTTGAAAGCAACTATTTATTAAACTAAGAACAAATATTTTTGTATCTTTTTTAAATAATAAAATACCTAAGAGGGTAATTAAATGAAACGTAATCTATTAGCAATTACTATTCCTGCACTATTAATTGCCGGAACAGCTAGCGCTTCTATTGAAGTGTGGAACAAAGATGGCAATAAAGTTGACTTTTATGGTCGAGTCTATGCTTTAAATTATCTAACTGATCGAAATAATCAAACTGGCGAAGGTGACAAAACGACAGCTCGTTTAGGTATGTCAGGTGAAACGCAAATTTCAGATAGTTTGAGTGGCTATGGTCGTTGGGAATATGAAGCAAAAACTGGATCGGATGCTGATAACGAAACTCGTTATGCATATGCTGGTTTAAATTTCGGTGAGTTTGGTTCATTTGACTATGGTCGTAACGACGGCGTATTAAAAACTTTAACTTCTTATACTGACGTTCTACCTGAATTTGGTGGTGATGCTTCAAACAATGATATTTATGCATTAACGGCTAGAACAAAAGCTGTAGCGACTTACCGTAATTCAAACTTTTTTGGATTAGTTAACGGTTTACGTTTTGCAGTGCAGTATGCAGATAACGGAGATAATAGTTCAACTCAATATCTAAATAAGCATGATCGTACTGATCATGATAGTGCAGAAGCATGGGGTTCTGTAATTGATTGGGATGTGCTTGATAGTGGTTTATCTATTGGTGCAGGTTATGCACAAACTGGCGGACATAAAGATGCTAAAGCATGGTCAGCAGGTGCTAAATATAATAACGACAATCTTTATTTAGCTGCACTTTATATTCAAGGTAAACAAAAATATGGTTGGGAAAAAGCATCAACCACAAGTAATACTGATGATTTGAAAACCAAAGGTTTTGAATTAGTTGCACAATATGGTATTGACTTTGAAGTTGGCCGTTTAACGCCTTCTGTTGCTTATATTCAACATAAAGTACAAGATGCTTCAAGCTTCTCAAGAAATGGTGATGCAGGTCTTAAAGGTAATGATTTAGTTAAATATGTTGATGTTGGCTTAACTTACGATTTCAATAAAAATTTATCAGCCATTGTTGATTATAAAATCAACTTGTTAGATAAGAATGATATTGGCGCACGTCGTGCTTTATATGAAGACGGTACATTTAGTAAATCTCAAATTAAAGCAACAGCTAAGGATACTGTTGCATTAGGATTAATTTATCAATTCTAATTATTTTATCTTTTGATTTGATAAAGGCACTTCGGTGCCTTTTTTCTTGTCTTTCTGGATCAAATACTGCTTGCACTTTAATAGATAGTTTGTTAAAAAATACAAAAAATAATAAGAAATTAGGATTATTTGATGCTTTATATTACTCGAAAGCTACCTGCAAAGAAAAGCATTGCATTGGTGGCACATGATCATTTGAAAGAAGCATTATTAAATTGGTGCAAAACAAATCGCGAAGAACTCTCTCATCATAATTTATGTGGAACAGGTACAACAGGTACATTAATTAAGAAAGAAACCGGATTAAATATTACGCCAATGCTTAGTGGTCCAATGGGGGGCGATCAGCAAATCGGCGCTTTAATCGCAGAAGGTAAAATTGATATTCTTATCTTTTTCTGGGATCCTCTAAATGCCGTTCCTCATGATCCAGATGTAAAAGCACTGTTACGCTTATCAACGGTTTGGAACATTCCTGTTGCAACTAATCAAGCAACAGCTAACGCATTAATACAGTCCTCAATATTTACTCAAGAAGTGGAGATAGAGATCCCTGATTATCAAGGCTATTTAAATGAAAGAGTAAAATAGATGCCAATTCCTTCACAAGTTCGCAAAACAGGTAGATACATATTATTATTTGATAATCTGTTTATTGTATTGGGATTTTATGTCGTATTTCCGCTCGTTTCTACACACTTTGTTAGCCAAGTAGGTTGGAGTGCACTGTTTGTTGGTTTTGCTTTAGGATTTCGTCAATTTGTTCAACAAGGATTTGGCTTAATTGGTGGTGCTATAGCTGATCGATTTGGTGCAAAACCCATGATCATAACAGGTATGTTTTTGCGGTCGATTGGCTTTATTTCAATGGCTTTAGCATCTGAACATTGGTTATTACTCGTAGCTTGCTTATTGTCTGCATTGGGTGGACTGTTATTTGATCCACCTCGAATGGGATTAACCATAAAATTTACTAGACCTCACGAACGAGGCAAATTTATATCTTTATTAATGATACAAGATAATGCAGGTGCAGTTATTGGTGCTCTTATTGGTGGTATCTTAATAGATTATGATTTCCAATTAGTTTGTTGGTGCGGCGCTTTTATCTTTTTCTTATGTGGCATTTTTAATCTGTTTTTTTTACCCTCTTATCATATTGCAATTGGTAAAGCTTCAATTATTAATGGTATGAAAATGGTTCTGAAAGATAAAAAGTTTACTCATTATGTGCTTACTTTGACTGGTTATTATGTGCTTGGGGTGCAAGTCATGTTGATGCTACCTCTAACTATTACCAATATTTCAGGAAGTTCAAGCTATGTGAAATGGATGTATGTGATTGAAGCAACTATCTCACTAACTCTGCTTTATCCTATTGCTCGGTTTAGTGAAAAATATTTTAGATTAGATCAACGCCTTAAATTTGGATTACTTTTGATGTCGTTTGCCTTTATAATAATCGGATTTACATCCCAATTATCTATTTTGCTATCCTTGATTGCGCTTTTTTACTTTGGTGCAATTATTGCAGAGCCAGCTAGAGAAACCTTAGCAACCGTGTTAACTAATCCAAAAGCCAAAGGTAGTTATATGGGATTTAGTCGATTAGGGCTTGCTTTAGGTGGGTTTGTTGGTTATACCGGTGCTGGTTGGCTTTATGAAATTGCAATCAAGATGGGTTTTCCGCATTTACCGTGGATTATTTTAACTTTAGTTGGTTTATTAACGTTAGGTTATTTACAATATTTATTTAAGGATGAACCACCTTTTAATTTAGTCAAGATGAAAAAAATTGATTAATTTCACCATATTTAAATAAAATTGCTTCACCAGTGTTTAATTTATGCCAAGTTTCATTTGAGGTTAACGGCGTAGTTGAAATAATAGTGACAATATCATTTGGTGTAGTATGCTTTTGAAAATCGATTTCAACATCTTCATCAATTAATTTTGCTTTACCAAATGGCGCTTTTCGGGTGATCCAATGAAGATTAGTCGAGCAATAGGCAAATACATATTCACCATCTGAAAGTAACATATTAAAAATACCAAGTTCGGTTAATTTAATCGCACACTCTTGAATATAATCAAAAAGTTCAATATCATCGGTAGGTTGTTTGGGATATTTTTTATGTAACTGATTAATTAAGTAACAAAAAGCATATTCACTGTCGGTTAATCCAACTGGTTGAAAAATTCCCATATGCAGCTTTTCGTAATCAGTTAATTGCCCATTGTGGGCAAAAGTCCAATTTTTTCCCCATAATTCGCGAGTAAAAGGATGGGTATTTTCTAGGGCTACTCCTCCACGATTAGCTTGACGAATATGAGCAATTACTGCCGTTGATTTTATTGGGTATTGTTGAACTAATTTAGCAATAGGTGAAAAACTACAAGGTTCAGGATCTTTGAATGTTCGACACCCTTTACCTTCATAAAATGTTATTCCCCAGCCATCTTTATGTGGACCTTTATCACCGCCACGTTTGATTAAACTGGTAAAACTAAAACAGATATCAGTCGGCACATTGGCACTCATACCCAATAATTCGCACATTTTAAGCCATCTCTTTTTCAATGAGTAAAATCAAAATATGAATCACTTTTATATGGATTTCTTGAACTCGATCAGCATAACCAAAATGAGGCACACGAATGTCTACATCAGCCAAACCATTCATTTTTCCACCATCTTTACCGGTAAGCGTAATAATTTTCATACCTTTTTGTTTTGCTGCTTCAATCGCTTTAATAACATTAGTTGAGTTTCCTGAAGTTGAAATACCTAGTAGTACATCACCTTTTTGACCAACACCTTCTACATAGCGAGAAAAAATAGAATCGAAACCATAATCATTACCAACACAGGATATATGACTTACATCTGAAATTGCAATGGCAGGATAGGATGGTCGATTATCGCGAAAACGGCCAGTTAACTCTTCAGCAAAATGCATAGCGTCACAATGAGAACCACCATTACCACATGAAAGTACTTTACCACCTTGTTTAAATGAGTTTGCGATTAAAATGGCTGCTTGCTGGATTTGTTTAAGATTTTCATCATTTGAAATGAAATTGGTTAATACTTCAATTGCTTGATTTAGCTCATCTCGAATAGTGTTAATGTACATCAATTTTCCCCTTTTTGTAGAAAGTTTTTCTTATTATTGTAATTCGTTAATGAAAGCTTGCAAGTAATAAAAATGAAATTTCTTATAGTAAGAAAAAACTTTGATGCAATTATTAAAAATTTATAAATCCTTGTTGAAGGAATGATAATTTATAAATGTAAAAGTTACACTTTATAAACAGTAAATTTACAAACAATAACTTTCAAATAATCATACTTACTTATGCTTGTTATAAACATGTTAATTCCCCATTTTTGCTAATAGGATAACCCTTTAATCTGTGCTATAATTGACTTATAAATTTTTCACTAAAAGTGATTATAAAATTGCATCTAGAATCTATCAATAAGGAATAAATATGCAAATAGTTAAAGGTAAAGTTGCTGCACCAAAAGCTAAAGTAGCCATTATCGTGGCACGTTTTAACCAATTTATTAACGAAAGTTTAGTTACTGGAGCAGTAGATGCATTAACTCGTATTGGTCAAGTTGAAGATAAAAACATTTCAGTTATTTGGGTACCAGGTGCTTACGAAATTCCTTTAGCAGCAAAAGTTGCTGCACAATCAAAAAAATATGATGCCATTGTAGCATTAGGAACGGTAATTCGTGGCAGTACGGCTCATTTTGATTTCGTTGCTGGAGAATCAAGTTCAGGTTTATTGAATGCTAGTTTAGAGTATTCAATACCAGTTGGTTTTGGAATTTTAACCACCGAAAGTATTGAGCAGGCGATCGAACGAGCTGGAACTAAAGCGGGTAATAAAGGTGCTGAAGCAGCATTAACCGCACTTGAAATGTTAAATGTTATCAAAACAATTAAGGGGTAATTTAGTGGCGTTAGTTAATCCTCGTCGTCGAGCAAGAGAGTGTGCCGTTCAAGCCATTTACTCTTGGCAAATTTCTAAAAATGATCTTGCTGATGTTGAGAGTAGTTTTATAGCTGAACAAGATATGAAAGGTGTTGATAGTAAATATTTTAGAGAATTACTTCATGGTGTTGCCAAAAACACAGCAGAATTAGATGAAAAAATGGCACCTTACCTAACAGAAAGAACTGTTGATGAGTTAGGACAAATTGAATTAGCGGTACTACGAATTGCAACTTATGAATTAATGAAGAGACATGATGTCCCTTATAAAGTGGTTATCAATGAAGCAATTGATCTGGCGAAAACTTTTGGCGCAGAAGAAAGCCACAAATTTATAAATGGTGTATTGGATAAAGTTGCTCCAACTATTCGTACACGATAACTGTCTTAAATTGGGAATATTATGAACGACACGATCGAAAAAAGCAGACCTTCAATTTTTTATGCCAAAAATAGTCAATCAAGTGTGAAATCTGTACAAAACAAAGGCAATGATCATCGAAGTAAGCGTAAAAATGATAGTCTTCAGTCTAATTCAAATGCAAAACATGATCGAATTGAAACATTTAAAGTAAAATCATCAAATAAAACTATAAAGTCATCTAAAGTAAACTTAAATTTATCAGATGAACATGATTCTCCCTGGCAAAAAAAAGTTAAAGATAACGATCAAACTCCAACATTTGGTTACGATGAGTATCGACAAAAAAAAGAAGAGACTTTAGTTTATAGTGAAAACAGTTGTAGGGCTGTATTTAAGCATCGACGCTCTGCTATAGTGAAATTATTTATTACTCAAGAAATGACTTACCAGTTTAAAGATTTAATTAATTGGTTAGTCAAACAACGACTAGGTTATGACGTTGTATCAACAGAACAAATTACTAAAATAACTCAAAACCTACATCATGGTGGAGTCTGTTTAATTGTTAAAAAACGGATACCGCTCTCTTTACTTGATTATTTGCATGAACATGATGATAAAGTTCGTGATTGTATTCTTGCGATTGATGATGTTAATAACCCTCATAATTTAGGTGGATTAGTTCGTAGCGCTGCTTTTTTTGGAGTTAATGGTATCATTTTGCGTCAAACTAATTTGCTTGATAGTGGATCAGCAATGCGAGTCGCTGAAGGTGGTATTGAAGCGATTAAACCAATTAAAAGTGATGATTTTATTGTATCCATAGATATATTAAAAAAGAATGGTTATCAAATAATTGCCTTATTACCATGTCAGTCAAAATCCATTAAATCAACCGAATTATCACAACTTGAATTTAAAAAGAAAGTTGTATTAATTATATTTCAACAAATTAATACAAAGTTAATTAATTGTGCTGATAATGTTGTGCATTTGAGTGGTAATGATAATATGTCGGCATTAAATATTTCTGTTGCAGCAGGGATTGTTTTTTATCTACTATTAAATATCAATCTTAATTGATATTGCTCTAGTTATTTTTGAATATTTTGATGAAGTTAACACTTTTATCTTCTCATTATATTAAATAGCATCAATTGGTTAGAAAATGGTTGTTTTTTCTGTACATTGGTATCGAGTTTTTTAATGTATTGGTAATTATTATGTCATCTAAACATCGAGTTGGTTTAATTTTTGGTAAGTTCTATCCATTACACAGTGGCCACATTTATCTTATTGAAAAAGCGTTAACGCAAGTTGATGAATTACATGTAATGCTTGGTTGTGAATCAACTCGCGATAAACAACTATTTGAGAAAAGTCGTTTACCTAGACAGCCACAAGTTAGTGATCGTTTTTCATGGTTAAAAGATACCTTCAAAGATAGACATAATATTCATATTTATATTTCTGATGAAACTGGAATTAACTATTATCCTAATGGTTGGAAAGAGTGGAGTGATAGTATTAAACATATATTATCAGAAAATAAAATTGAACCATCTGTTGTATTTACTAGTGAACCACAAGATGTAACGGAGCATGAGCGCTATTTTGGTTGCCCTGTAGTTGTTATTGATGCTAATCGTGAATTCGTTAATATCAGTGCAACCAAAATTCGAGAAAATCCTTATCAAAATTGGTCTTTTATTGCCCAAGCAGCTAGACCTTTTTTTGTTAAAAAAGTCGCCATCATAGGACATGATAAATTTAATGAATTGCCCGTAAAATTAGCTAATATTTATAATACACAATATGTTTCAAATGGGTATATAAATTATATTCAACGAGAAATTTCCACTCTAGAAAATAAACGTTACTTAAGTGAAAATGATTATCTAAGAATTGCAATGTTACATGTAGAGAGAATGAGTAAATCATTAGAAAATGCTAATAAGCTTCTCTTTACTTCGATCGATTTTGGGACATTATCTAACTACTACGAGCAAATTTTTGGCAAATCTAATGAAGTCTTAATTGGACTAAAAAGTAGTTACCAATTTGATTTAATTATTCATGAAAACGAATTACCGGCGAATTCCACTCCATTACAGCATTTTGAAATTGTTTCTAAAATGGTTGAATCGTTATTGATTTAGCTCATCACATTTAGGTTAGCTTATGTTAAAATAAGCTAACTTTTTGTGATAGGTGAATTTTTATGTCTCAATCTTCTCAACCAAATGAAAATCAGGATAAAATTGATTTTGGTTACACCCAAGTTCCAAAACAAGATAAAGTAAAACGCGTAGCAGAGGTGTTTCATTCTGTTGCAGATAAATACGATATCATGAACGATCTAATGTCATTTGGTATTCACCGAATCTGGAAAAAAATAACTATTGAGTATAGTAGTGTTAGGAAAGGACAAAAAGTCCTTGATCTAGCTGGTGGTACAGGTGATTTAACAGCTAAATTCTCACAAATAGTTGGAGATGATGGCTTAGTTGTATTAGCAGATATCAATGAGTCGATGCTTAAGGTTGGTAGAGATAAACTACGAGATAAAGGCTTATTTAAAAATATTGAATATGTACAAGCAAATGCAGAGGAGTTACCATTTGCAGATAACTATTTTGATTGTATCACTATCTCATTTGGTCTACGAAATGTGACTGATAAGCAAAAAGCGCTAGAATCTATGTGGCGAGTTTTAAAGCCAGGAGGGCGTTTATTGATTCTAGAATTCTCTAAACCACAATACCAAATTTTAAATAAAGCCTACGATCTTTACTCATTTACTATGTTGCCATTAATGGGAAAAATCGTAGCGAATGATTCAGATAGTTATCGATATTTAGCTGAATCTATCAGAATGCACCCAGATCAAAAAACACTGAAAAAAATGATGGAAGATGCTGGGTTTGTCGATGTTAAATATCACAATATGACAGGCGGTATTGTAGCCTTACATACTGGTTTTAAATTTTAATGTGATAAACAAATAATGACATTTTTTCGACTTTATAAAATATTAACCATATTTCGAGCTTATCGATTAGAAGAGCTATTACCAAAACACCGTGTCTCAAGGTGGTTACGAGTATTATTGTTTTGTTTGTTTTGGGTTAGACCTAAATCAAATCAACAAGAGATTGGTGAAAGGTTGCGTCAAGCCTTACAAGAGCTAGGCCCGGTATGGATAAAATTTGGGCAAATGGTTTCAACAAGACGCGATGTGTTGCCAAAACATCTTGTCGATGCTCTAGCCAAATTACAAGACCAAGTTACCCCTTTCGATGGAAAAATTGCAAAACAAATTATTGAAACTGCTCTAGGGTGTCCTATAGATTTTTATTTTTCAGATTTTAATGATCAACCATTAGCATCAGCATCCATCGCACAAGTTCATACAGCAACTTTAAAAAGTAGCCAAGCTGAAGTGGTAATCAAAGTTTTGCGACCAAATATTTTACCTATAATTAAATCTGACATTCGCTTAATGTATTGGATTGCTAACCAATTTACTAAACGGATAAAATTTGGTGAAAAGTTACGGGCTGTAGAAATTGTCAGTGATTATGAAAACACGCTTCTAAAAGAATTGGATCTTCAGAAAGAAGCCTATAACACAGCTCGTTTGCGCGACAATTTCATTAATAGTGAGATCCTTTATATTCCCTATGTGTACCAAGATTTGTGCCGAAAAAATGTTTTAGTTGAAGAGCGAATTTACGGTACTCCGATAGCTAATGTTGATGAATTAAAAAGAAATAATGTCAATATGAAGTTATTAGCAGAGCGTGGTGTTCAAGCTTTCTTTACCCAAGTATTTAGGGATAATTTTTTTCATGCAGATATGCACCCGGGCAATATCTTTGTGGATATAAGCGAACCCCAAAATCCTTGTTACATTGGGATAGATTGTGCAATTGTAGGTATTTTGACTGAAGATGATCAACGCTATTTGGCTGAAAATTTTCTTGCATTTTTTAACCAAGATTATCGAAAAATTGCACAAATTTATATCAAATCTGGTTGGGTTCCTGAAACAACGGATGTTGCCGCATTAGAAATGGCTATGCGCAATGTTTGCGAACCTGCATTTGCTAAACCACTTGGTGAGCTCTCCTTTTCGCAAATTTTATTATCACTATTTCAAGTTGCACGTCAATTTGAGATGGATATTCAACCTCAATTAACCTTACTTGAAAAAACGTTATTTTATATAGAAGGGTTAGGGCGTCAACTCTATCCAGAACTTGACTTGTGGCAAACGGCTAAACCATTTTTAGAAAATTGGTATGAAGATAAATACAGTGCTAAAAAGTTATTACATCAAGTTTGGACTTCCTTACCAGAATGGAAAAACCTTGTTGTTGAGCTACCGGAAAAGTTGAATGATCAGGCTCGGATGACTAAGCTGATGCATGTTCAGTTAAAACAGATTAATCAACAACTTCAACGTAGTAAAAGAAACCAACAAAGATTAATGTTTGCAATTAGTATTCTTAGTCTTTTATGTATTGCTTTACTTGTCGGGCATTAAGCGAGTTATTTTTTGGAATCTCACCATTTAAGTGTATAATTTTACTATTTTAAGCTATTGGAGACTTATCATATGCCAAGTTTGCCCAAATTACTCATATTTGTAGCGGTTATCGTTCTATTATTTGGAACAAAAAAATTGCGTTCATTGGGCTCTGATCTTGGGGCTTCCATTAAAGGTTTTAAGAAAGCTATGAATGACGACGATGATCAAAAAGAGACAGATGATTCACAAAAAGTGGAACGTCTTAACTCATCTGATGATAACCACACCAATAAAGAGTAACTAGTGTTTGATATTAGCTTTGGTCAGCTACTATTAGTCTTAATTATCGGGTTGGTCGTATTAGGGCCAGAGCGTCTACCTATTGCAATTAAAACTGTTGCAAGCTGGATAAAAGTACTCCGCCGTATGTCTGCAACTGTTCAGTTAGAATTGAATAAAGAGCTTAAATTACAAGAGTTACAAGATAGTTTAAAAAAAGCAGAACAAAGTGGGCTAAATACCCTAACACCGGAAATTCAAGAATCCATTGATGAATTAAAACGCGTAACCGAAACACTCCAAAAAGAGATCGATTACGCCTCTCAAATAGATACAACAATTCATTTAGACAAAGATAAATTATGACAGACGACGCAACGCAACCACTTATTGGTCATCTAGTAGAACTAAGAACACGGCTTTTACGATGTATCATCTGTATATTAATTGTATTAACGTGTTTACTCTATTTCTCGAATGATATTTACCATATTGTTGCTAATCCGCTTATTAGTCAATTGCCAAAAGGTAGTAGCATGATTGCAACTGACATTGCGGCACCATTTTTTACTCCTATTAAACTGACTGCTGTTGTTTCGATATTTATTTCGATTCCTTATATTTTGTATCAAGTATGGGGATTTATTGCACCTGCATTATATCAACATGAAAAACGTCTAATTATGCCATTGATAATTTCAAGTACGGTACTTTTTTATATTGGTATTGCGTTTGCTTATTTTGCAGTATTTCCTCTCGCTTTTTACTTCTTTATTCATACTGCTCCAGTTGATGTTGCGATAAATACCGATATAACTAAATATCTTGATTTTGTCATGACATTATTTATAGTCTTTGGTTTTGCATTTGAAGTCCCTGTTGCAATAATATTGCTGTGCTGGACAGGAGTAACAACCCCTAAAAATCTACGTAAAAAAAGACCTTATATTATTGTAGCAGTATTTGCTGTAGCTATGTTTGTTACACCACCAGACGTATTTTCACAAATTTTATTAGCTGTACCTATCTGTTTATTATTTGAAGTTGGGACATTCTTTGCCCGGTTTTATCAACCAAGAAAAAAAATCATACAAGATGATGATAAAAATATAGACGATGAATAATAGATTGATAATTGATCCAATGAATACGAGTAAAGGATAACTAAATGAAAACATCTCTTCCTGAGTTTAATCTGGCAAATGTTCTTGTTGTTGGCGATATTATGTTAGATCGCTATTGGTATGGCGGTACCAATCGCATATCACCAGAAGCACCTGTACCAATTGTTAAAATTGATTCTCTTGAAGAACGTCCTGGCGGTGCAGCTAATGTTGCACTCAATATTACCTCCCTCGGAGGTAAAGCGCGTTTAATTGGTCTTACAGGAATGGATGAACCTGCTAAGGTGCTTGATGAGCAACTTACTAATAGACATGTTCATTGCGATTTTGTATCTGTCTCAACACATCCAACTATTACTAAATTAAGAGTGTTATCAAGAAATCAACAATTAATAAGGATTGATTTTGAGGAAGGTTTTAATAATGTGGATCATACGCCTATTTTAGAGCGTATTGATACCGCACTTACAACTTCTAAAGTAATGGTTCTATCGGACTATGCCAAAGGTGCATTAACTGCTGTACAAGAAATGATAAAACAAGCACGAAAAGTTAATGTACCAATATTGGTTGATCCTAAAGGTACTGATTTTGAGCGTTATCGTGGTGTAACATTACTGACACCAAATATGTCTGAATTTGAAGCTGTAGTTGGAACATGTAAAACAGAAGAAGAGATCATTGAAAAAGGTTCTCAACTTATTAAGCAATATGATCTTAAAGCCTTGCTTGTTACTCGTAGTGAAAAAGGCATGACGTTAATACAATTAGATAAACCTGTTTACCATCTACCAACTCAAGCTAAAGAGGTATTTGATGTTACCGGTGCGGGTGATACTGTAATCGCAACTTTAGCAGCTTCATTAGCTGCAGGGCAATCACTTGAAGAAAGCTGTTATTTAGCAAACGCTGCAGCCGGTGTAGTTGTCGGTAAATTGGGAACATCAACTGTTTCGCAAGTTGAATTAAGTAATGCTATTTGGGCTCGCGCAGATGATGGTTTTGGGGTGATGACTGAAGATGAATTAAAAGAAGAAATTCGAAAAGCACGGTTACGTGGTGAAAAAATTGTCATGACTAATGGTTGTTTTGACATTTTGCACGCTGGGCATGTTTCATATCTTGCTAATGCTCGCAAGCTTGGTGACCGTTTGATTGTAGCAGTAAATAGTGATACCTCAGTAAAACAATTGAAAGGGGAATCCCGACCAATAAATCCATTAATGCAAAGAATGATAGTATTAGGTGCACTTGATTCAGTTGACTGGGTTGTTCCTTTTGAAGAAGAGACTCCACAAAGGTTGATTGCCAGTATTTTACCTGATGTATTAGTAAAAGGTGGTGACTACAAACCTGAAGATATCGCCGGTGGAAAAGAAGTTATAGAAGCAGGTGGAGTAGTTAAAGTCCTTAATTTTGAAGATGGTTGTTCGACAACAAACATCATTGATAAGATTAAACGGAAATAAATAATATAATAATTAGCTATTTATTTAAGTAGCTAATTAGTCAATTATCGAATAATTTAGGTTTGGGTATATTTTAAAACCAATCAATAGATAATAACTATCGTTAAATTTCATAATTAATACTTTTTTTATTATCTGCTTTATGCAAACCTATCAACTACTAAATGCTAATTTATTTAAAGGATTTCTTTTATGACTAAACACTATGACTATATTGCTATCGGTGGTGGTAGTGGGGGTATTGCTTCAATTAATCGAGCGGCATCTTACGGTAAAAAGTGCGCTATTATTGAAGCTAAATTATTAGGCGGAACTTGTGTCAATGTTGGGTGTGTTCCCAAAAAAATTATGTGGTATGGTGCACAAATTGCTGAGGCGATTAATCATTATGGCCCTGATTATGGTTTTGATACGACAATTAATCATTTTGATTGGGATAAACTAATCGCTAGCCGAACAGCTTATATTGATCGTGTTCATCAATCTTATGATCGAGTATTAAACAATAATAATGTCGATGTTATTCATGGATATGCTAAATTTATTGATAGCAAAACGCTTGATGTCAATGGTGTGCATTATAGTGCCGATCATATTCTTATTGCTGTCGGTGGTAAGCCAAGTATACCCAATATTCCCGGAGCGCAATATGGAATTACTTCTGATGGATTCTTTGAATTAAAAGCATTACCAAAAAGAGTGGCCGTTGTTGGTGCAGGCTATATAGCTTGTGAAATTGCCAGTGTTTTACACTCGCTAGGTGCTGAAACTCATCAATTTGTTCGGCAAGGCACACCTTTACGTGCTTTCGATCCATTAATTGTTGAAACATTAATGGAAGTTATAACTAATGATGGTCAGCATTTGCATACTTTTGCAATTCCATCTTCTGTCACTAAAAACGTTGATGAATCATTAACGTTAACATTAGAAGATGGTAAAAATTATACTGTTGATTGTTTAATTTGGGCAATAGGACGAGAACCTGCAACTAAAGAAATGAATTTATCTGCAGCTGGCATTAAAGTTGACAGTAATGGGTTTATTATTGTTGATGAGTATCAAAATACTAATGTAGCAGGAATTTATTCTGTTGGCGATGATACTGGAGCAGCGGCATTAACACCAGTTGCAGTTGCTGCTGGTCGACGCTTATCTGAACGACTTTTCAACAATAAACCAAATGAACATCTAGATTATACTAATATTCCAACGGTGGTATTTACCCATCCACCGATCGGGACAGTTGGGTTAACAGAACCACAAGCAATGTTACAATATGGCCCTGAAAACGTGAAGGTCTATAAATCTACGTTTACTGCTATGTATACTGCCGTAACTTCTCATCGTCAACCGTGTAAAATGAAATTAGTTTGTATTGGTGAACAAGAAAAAATAGTCGGCATTCATGGTATAGGCTATGGTATGGACGAAATTTTACAAGGTTTTGCTGTCGCATTAAAAATGGGTGCAACAAAAAAAGACTTTGATAACACCATCGCCATTCACCCAACAGCGGCAGAAGAGTTTGTTACAATGCGCTAATGTATTGAAAATTTATTATATCTTGTTAAAAAAAACAGGGCTTTAGCCCTGTTTTTATATGGTGTTAAGTGATTAATTATCTAATCTATTTTGCCAACCCTTTTGAGCTAATGATGAAAAACCAACTAAAACAGCAAGTAAAGCCACTGCTGAGATGTAAATACCTGCTCCCAGATAACTGTATTCACCTAATATATGATCGGGACTTAATAAGTAGATAGTTAAAGTCGGCGTTATTGCACTAAACAATGCATAGGCTAAATTGTAAGATAATGATAGACCAGAATAGCGAATGGCTGGTGGAAAGGTTCTAGTTCCTATAATTGGTGTCATAGCGATTGATCCGATAAATAAGCCAAATATCGCCCAAATCGAATATAGTTTAGCTAATGACATATCTGGCGTTAGTGAACTATAGAAATAGATGCTTACCACAGCCAATCCACCCCAAGTTATGACGACTGTTTTTGCTGTACCTAATTTATCATCTAACCAACCAGAAATAACACAGCCAATTGATAATGTTAAGGCAGCAATACATCCACCAATACGCCAATCCAGATTAGCAAAATGATACATACCGCCAACGATACGGCCAGGAGTAATTAAAATACCAACCATAATTGCTGTTGATAATGACCAAGTTAACAAAGCGACTATCAAACAAGCTGTCTTATGTTTTTTTAGTACGGTAACAACAGGAATGCTTTTTTCTAATGCTTTACGTGCAGCTAATTCCTTGAAGATTGGCGTTTCAGATAAAAATTTTCGTAAGTAGACTGAAATCACACCAAAAATTCCACCAATAATAAACGGTATACGCCAAGCATAATCTAAAATATTTTGGCTAGTAAAATAGAGATCAACAATAATTGTAACGAAAAATCCAAGTAAAATTCCGCCTGTAATACCTGATGTTAATGTACCAACGCCCAAACCATAGCGTTGTTTTGGTGTATGTTCTGCGATAAATACCCATGCACCAGGCATTTCTCCACCAATAGCTGCGCCTTGTAACATACGCATCAACAACAATAATAATGGTGCTACAATACCAATTGTTTCATAGGTCGGTAAAATACCGATAATAAAAGTAGGTAAAGCCATCATTGCTACACTTAAGGTAAACATCCGTTTTCGGCCAACTTTATCTCCAAAGTGGGCCATAATAATTCCGCCAACAGGACGAACTAAATAACCAGCAGCAAAAATCCCCCATGCAAATAAATCTAAGGTTAATGGTGACAAGGTATGTGGTAAAAATAGTGGTTTGACAATGGTATCAATATATAGCGCATAGATAACAAAGTCATAAAATTCAAGCGTTCCGCCTAAAGATGACAATATTAATGTTTTAAAATCCTTACTATTCAATGGTCGGGCGACCGGTTGCCATTCAGCGTTAATTTCAGATTGACTCATGAAAAAACCTTATTTTTATTATTAAATGAATATAGCCAGTAAAGGAAATGACTATTCTTTGATAAATTTTAATCTTGAAAAGGCATTCTGCCATAAAAAGTAGTCTTTTGTTTAATCATAAAAAAATTTAATCAACAATAGCGATATGTTTGTTTGATTTATAATATGTATAAAAAATGATATTAAGCTAAAATTCTATCTATATATCGCATATAATAATTTTAAAATATTTGGATAAAAATAATGTCAAAACGATGCAGTTGGGTTACAAAAGACCCGTTATATATAAATTATCATGATAATGAATGGGGTTATCCACAATATGATAGCCTTAAACTATTTGAAAAAATTTGTCTTGAAGGACAACAAGCTGGATTATCTTGGATTACCGTACTAAAAAAAAGAGAAGAATATCGTCGATGTTTTTTTAATTTTGATCCAGAAAAAATTATTCAATTAAACGCTATTGACATAGAGTCATTACTTAAAAATAAAGGATTAATTCGAAATCGTTTAAAACTTAATAGCATTGTAAAAAATGCCCATGCCTATTTAGCTATGCAAAATAATAATGAGGATTTCTCACAATTTATTTGGTCATTCGTTGATGGTAAGCCAATAGTCAACCACTACAAAGATAAAAGTGAGGTTCCAGTTAATACAGAAATATCCGATAAAATGTCAAAAGCACTGAAAAAGAAAGGATTTTCATTCGTAGGATCAACAATTTGTTATGCATTTATGCAATCTATGGGCTTAGTTAACGACCATTTCGAAGATTGCTTTAAAAAATGAGGGGAAATTGATGACAATCATGAAATTAATAAAATATTGCCTAATATTAATATTAGTTTATTTCATCGTTTGTAATATCATTATTTTTATTTACGCTAATCAAAAGCCATCAACTAATGCTGATACTTTAGTCGTATTAGGATCACAAGTGGTTGGAACACCAGCTGAAGCGCCACTTACCTTACAAAATCGTTTAGATACAGCATTTAATTATTTGCAGAGTAATCCAAATACCAAAGTAATTGTTTGTGGTGGGCAAGGAAGCGATGAATCTGCAACTGAAGCAAGTGTGATGGCTGATTACCTAATTAAAAAAGGTATTGATTCCTCAAGAGTATATCTTGAAGACAGATCAAGGCGAACGGCTCAACAGTTTGTTTATGCTAATCAAATTTTACCACTAGGCAAAACAGTTGTTGTGACCAATGATTTTCATATTCTTCGTTCAATTATGCTAGCTAAACGCTCGGGTATTAGTGATATTACTGGTTTACCTGCACCGTTAGCTTATACCAATATTGATAAATATATAGCAATGATAAGAGAGCCATTAGCTTTACTTAATTCATGGCTGTTTGACCATCCATTAGATTATGTTGAAAATAATAATTAGCCATTCTAATTAAGTTAGATAGCTTGCCTTTACAGATTTTTAATGATAGTCATGGTATGATTAATCATTGCTATTTTTAATTACAATTAATAAATATGAATTCAGACACAATTGTTGCACAGGCAACACCACCTGGTCGTGGTGGTGTTGGTATATTGCGTATTTCTGGACCTAAAGCACAAGAGGTAGCTAAAGTCGTTTTAGGTATCTTACCTAAACCACGATACGCTCATTATCTGCCTTTTTTAGCCGCTGATGGTACAACGTTAGATGAAGGCATTGCTTTATTTTTTGCAAATCCAAACTCGTTCACTGGTGAAGATGTACTTGAACTACAAGGTCATGGTGGACCAGTTATTTTAGATCTACTTTTAAAACGTATTTTAGAAATTTCTGGTGTGCGTATTGCAAGACCGGGTGAATTTTCAGAGCGAGCTTTCTTAAATGATAAATTAGATCTTGCACAAGCTGAAGCCATCGCAGATTTAATTGATGCGAGTTCAGAACAAGCGGCCAAATCTGCTTTGTCATCTTTACAAGGAGTGTTTTCTAAAAAGATTAATGAATTAGTGGAATCGCTTATTCATTTGCGTATTTTTACAGAAGCAGCTATTGATTTTCCTGAAGAAGAAATAGACTTTTTATCTGACGGAAAAATAGAAGCAAAGCTTGACCAAGTTATTCAACGATTAAATGAAGTTCGTCATGAAGCCAAACAAGGTTCATTACTGCGGGAAGGCATGAAAGTTGTCATTGCCGGTCGACCTAATGCGGGTAAATCAAGTTTACTTAACGCATTAGCCGGTCGTGATGCGGCTATTGTTACTGACATAGCAGGGACAACACGTGACGTTTTGCGTGAACATATTCATATCGATGGTATGCCTTTGCATATCATTGACACTGCCGGACTACGTGAAGCCAGCGATGAAGTAGAACGAATCGGGATTGAACGGGCATGGCAAGAAATTGACCAAGCGGATCGGGTGTTATTTATGGTTGATAGCACAACAACCAATGAGGCCAATCCAGAAAAACTTTGGCCAGAATTTATTGAACGCTTACCTAAAAATATGCCAGTAACCGTTATTCGAAACAAAGCAGACTTAACTGGTGAACCATTAGGCTATAGTGAGCAAAATGGTTATTGCCTTATCCAACTATCAGCACGAACAGGAGAGGGTATTACCTTATTACGTGATCATCTTAAACAGGTAATGGGCTTTACTAGTAGTACAGAAGGGGGCTTTTTAGCTCGTCGACGACACTTACAAGCACTTGAAAAAGCTGCAGAGCATTTAAATAATGGTAAATACCAGCTCACAACATTTCATGCTGGCGAATTATTAGCGGAAGAACTCAGATTAGCTCAAGAATCTCTGAGTGAAATCACTGGTCAATTTACATCTGATGACTTATTAGGAAGAATATTCAGTTCATTTTGTATTGGTAAATAATTCAAGTTTTACAGTTAACGAGCTAATACTTGTCAAAAACCAGAACTCAGTTGTTTTGGTTTTTGAACATAAAGACATAGAAGAGTTGAACTACTGTAATGTCTGGAATAATTCAGTGTTATTCAAAAAAAGATAAAAAATATACTCAGTAAATACGAGAGATAATCGTTTAGGTATGGATTCTAAAGCATTAAATTTACATAATTTTCAATGTATTGTTTAAAAACTTTCACTCTGTTTGGCATATAATTTCTATCCTTGAATATTAAAGAGATAGGTCGAATGCTACCGATCCAATTAGGTAACACTTGCACTAACTCTCCATTAACTAAACTTTTTTGAACAAACTGAGATGGAACAAAACATATCCCCATTCCTGCTTTGGTTGCATCAATTATTAGTTCAGTATCATCCATAATTAAATAAGGATTTTCTTGTACCTCATAATATTCTTTATTTGTGGTATTAGTAAGTGACCAGCTTAGGTTATGGCTTATATTAATTAAATTTTTGTCGAGTAAATCAATGGGATGTGTACATATAGGTATTTGTTCTAAATAATCTTTGGATGAACACAATATATTTTTCGACAATAGTATTCGTTTTGCTATCCAATCACTATCGGTCAAATCTCCCACGCGTATAGCAATATCTATATTCATATCAGCTAAATTAACTATCTGATTCGTAGCCATTAAATCTATTTTTATATCAGGGTATGTTTTCAAAAATGAAAACACACAGTTTCCAAACCATTGATGTGTTAGGCTTAATGGTGCAGTTATTCTTATTGTTCCGGATAACTTTTGGTTAAAATCATACAAATCTTCAGCTGTTTCAACAAACTCCTCAACTAAGGTAGTAAATTTAGCAATATACATTTGTCCTAATGTCGTTAGGGTGATCTTCCTACTGCTTCTATGCATCAAAAGACCGCCAATAGCTTCTTCTAATTGAGTTAGACGTCTGCTTATAGTTGGTGAAGGCATACAAAGTTTATGCGATGCCTTAACAATACTACCTTCTTTAATTACATTAATGAAAATGACCAAATCATCTAATGATAATTTCATTTTTGAAATTTAACCTTCTTTTTTTGTTTATTGTATTATAAATGGATTGTTCATAAAATCAAAATCTATCAGTTATTGACCTACCTTAAGCAACGAGGACTAACTTGATATCATCAGATGCCTTTTTATGAATAAAATAGAGATTAAAATGAAAAAAAAAATTACAATTTTACTTGTTACACTATCAACCTTTTTTTGGGGAACTAATTTTAATGCAGGTTCAATAGTTGTCTCTTCCGTATCGCCACTTACAGCAGCTTCTGAACGTTTTATTATTGCAACATTAGCTATTTTTGTTTTTATGATCATTAAAGATAAAGGCAACATCAATGCATTTAAATTAAATTGGAAACCATTAATTTTACTTGGATTATGTGGCATTACAGGCTTCAATTTAGCCTTTTTTATCGGGTTACAAACTACATCCGCTTTAAATGGTGCACTTATTATGGCTACATCACCAGTGACAACCATATTAATATCATCAATTACAGAAAAACACCGTGTTTCATTGCCACAAACTGTAGGGATGTTGATCAGCTTGATTGGTGTAATTTTAGTGATAAGCCATGGTGATATAAATAATATACTTAAATTACATTTTACTCGTGGTGATTTGATTATTTTATTGGGAAATCTGGCTTGGGCAACCTACACTGTTGGATGTCGTAGATTTATATCCGATTCGACACCATTACAAACAACAGCTTTTACGATGTTATTTGGTACTATAGGAATAGTTGTATTTTCTTTTTATCAAAGTGACTTAATAAAAGAGATCGAAGAAATTTCAACATACAATCAAATTATTCTTATTTATATGGGACTTGTTGGTTCAGTATTAGCATATTTATTTTGGAATGTTGGGATAAAAGAACTAGGTGCAGCTAATACTTCATTGTTTTTCAATTTCGTACCTGTTTTTACTTTATTACTCGCTTTTATAACCGGTACAATACCCAATTTATTACAGTTAGCTGGAGCCCTTTTAGTTATAAGTGGAGTGATATATGCGACAGGATCTTATCAAATATTAAAAATTAATCGTTAAAAAAGTCCTAATATCACAATTCAATAATCATTATTTGACATAATTAACCATAAGTTCGAGAGTTTTTTTGTTTAAAGATTTTTTGAGTAAAATGTCATTTAATGTTTTGTGCAATGACGGTTAAGTAGATTAGTACTCGTTATGGCTATTCCCTCATTCAATTAGTACGAAAAGGATCAGCTATTAACCTAAATATGTGATTATATCAAACAGGTAATGTGTTTTATGAGTAGCACGGGATGAGACTTTTGGCTTATCACTGACATTTATAAACACTTGAAAAAGCAGCAGAGCATTTAAATAATGGTAAATACCAGCTCACAACATTTCATGCTGGCGAACTATTAGCAGAAGAACTTCGGCTTGCGCAAGAGTCATTGAGTGAAATCACTGGCGAATTTACCTCCAATGATCTACTAGGGCGCATATTCAGTTCATTTTGCATTGGTAAATAAGCTGAACATAATGTTGGTTAGAAATATAGGGATATAAATAAAAAGTCATATCCCTATGAAGTGTTTTAAGAATTAAAAATTAACTTAAGCTATTTATTTTTGCCGGCATTATTTGGAACTAAAAATAAAATTGAAATAAAACATAACAGACAAAATCCGACATTAATCCATAATCCAATTGCTGCGCCAGTTGCTATACTTTGACCACTGGCAATAACTGCAGCATAAATTGATGCTGAAATGGCGACACCAAAAGCACCACCTAATGAACTTGCCATTTTATATATTCCTGATGCAATACCAACTTTATCTTCAGGGGCGCTAGAAATTGCTGTGTCGATCGAAGGTGTCGCATAAAAACCTAAACCAAGACCAAATAAAATGTAGCCACCTAATACTGAAATGATATAAAGCATATCTGGTAAAAATGTCAGCGTCATCAATGCAATTCCGGAACCAGTAATTAACGGTCCCATTAACATTGGTTTTTTCGCACCTACCTTTTGTAAGATTTTTTCACCAACACGAATCATACATAAAACCGAAACTAAATAACCAATAGTTAATAATCCATTTTGGAAAGAGGTAAACCCTCGCCCCTGTTGGGTATAAGTGCTGGCCACAATTAACGTGCCTGCAACAGCATTTAGCATAAAGTTGGATAAGGTAGCACCACGGTAAGGGATATTTTTAAATAATGCAAAATCAATGAAAGCGCCACTCGCTTTACTTTTTTCAATAACAAAAAATAAAATCATAAAAACAAAACAAACGGTAGCCAATGATAATGTTGTTAGACTAGTCCATCCAAAAGTAGAACCTTTGGTTATCACAAGATTTAATGAAACTAACGTAATAACAAAAACAAATAGCCCTACATAATCAAATTTTGGCAGACTCGAAGGATCTTCAATTTTGGTTTCAGGAGTTCCTTTCAACAAAAGCATACCTAATACAGCACAGATAATAGAGATTATAAAGATCCATTGCCAACCTAAATAAGTCGCTATTGCACCGCCAGCAAGCACACAAGTGCCCGAGCCGCCCCAAGATCCAATCGACCAAAAACTCAATGCACGCTGACGATCTTTGCCTTGATAATAGGTTTTCACTAATGCTAAAGTCGATGGCATAATACAGGCTGCAGATAAGCCTTGAATAATGCGTCCAAAGGTAAATAATATTTCTCCTTGGGCGAAAATCAAACAAAGACAACCAATAATACTTAAAATAAAACCAAAGTAAGTAAAACGAACTCGTCCAAAGCGATCAGCTAAACCACCAGCAACCACAATAAAGCAGCCAGAGAAAAGTGCAGTCAAACTTACTGCTAAATTAAAAGAGGCTGGAGTGATACCAACAGTATGCTGAACAGCCGGTCCAACATTGACTATTGATTGAGCAAACAGCCAAAAAGTAATAACTCCTAATACAATACCTAATGTTAACCGGTTATAACTTTTAACTTGCTTGGTGCTAGAATTCTTTGAAGTTGACATATTTAAACCAGACATAGAAGCGATTTATCCTTATTTACTTAAATATGTTTCAGTTAATGCAACCCAATATGACGCAGCAGGAACAATACATTTATCATTAAAATCATAACCAGGATTATGAACACTACAAAATCCTGGTTCGTCTCCATTGCCGATAATCATGTAACAACCATTTGGATTGCTCTCTAACATAAAAGCAAAATCTTCACTGCCCATAAAAGGATGGCAATTATCATGAACACGATCTTTACCGACTAATTTCTGAGCAACTTCTAATGCAAATTTTGTTGCATTAGCACCATTATGTAAAACAGGGCTACCATTGATATGTTCGATTTTAACTGAGGCGCCAAAACTTTCCGCCTGCGAAGTGGCAATTTCGGTAATACGCTTGAGCAATAAAGTCCGGGTATTATTATCTAATGCTCTGACGGTTAGCTTCATCAATGCGTCGCTATTGACCACATTGGGGGCTTCGCCAGATTGAATACAACCAATCGTGATAACAGCTTTCTCAAAGGGTGAAACATTGCGGGAAACAATACTTTGTAAAGCAATGCCAATATAACAAGCAACAAGCGTCGCATCAATTCCTCGCTCAGGCATGGCTCCATGAGCACCTTTCCCTTTGATGGTGATATGAATCGTATCGGATGAAGCCATAAGAGCACCGCTTTTAAAATAAAAATGGCCTTCCTTAAATCCGGGCATATTGTGAATACCGAAAATCACATCACAAGGAAATTGTTTAAATAAACCCTCATCGACCATCACTTTCCCACCATATAACAACTCTTCAGCTGGTTGAAAAATGACATGTAAAGTCCCATCAAAGTTGCGTGTTTCGGCAAGATATTTAGCTGCACATAGCAAAATAGTGGTATGCCCATCATGACCACAACCGTGGAATTTACCATGGCTAATACTGCTCCAAGGTTTACCCGAAGCTTCAATAATAGGTAATGCATCCATGTCAGCTCTAATACCTATTTTCTTATTACTAGCGCCATTTTTCAAAACACCAACGACGCCAGTTTTTGCTAGACCACGATGAACCTCATAGCCCCATTCAGATAGCTTATTTGCAACTAAATCACTGGTTTTTTTCTCTTCAAAACCTAACTCAGGATGTTTATGAATCTGATGTCGAATATCAACAAATTCTTGTTCTGTTTTTCTAATCGTTTCCATAATATGCTGCATTTTAGGCTCCTAATTAACCTGAATATCGTTTATGAGAAAAAATAAAAATGGAACTATACATCTAAGTTAAAATTATATTTAAAAACAAAAACTAACTTTATTATCAAAACCACATAGATGAATAAATATACAATCTAATTTTGTATAAGTCGATTATTTCTGTTATTCAATTTTTATTCTTGAAGGATAACCTTTCTTATTTTTCTTGGCACGATGGTTTATTTGAGTATAAAGGAGCAGAAACGCTCAATCATTACGATTTATTAATAACAGATATCAATCTTATAAATTTTCATTATTCTGAGGTGTTTTTTTTGTAGGCTTATTGGCGTAATATAATCACTATACTTTATATGGCAGGCAAATTTATTTTAATTATAGATGTTCCAACGTTGCAACATAACTAGATGAATTATTAGATAACAAAAGGGGATAATGATGAAATTAGTCGTCGATAATATGAGTTGTCAACATTGTGTTAAAACCATTACTAAAGCAATTAATGATATTGATCCTAAAGCTAAAGTGACCGTTGATTTAGCGAAGCATGAGGTTGATATAGAAGGTGGTACTATCTCACAAGAAGCTGCAATTCAAGCCGTTAATCAAGCGGGGTTTGAGTTTGTGGGTATTTCGTATTAAGGCAATACTATTTACAATTTCTCATTTTAAACGATTAAGACAATCGCTTAAATACTAGATAATACAAATATCCAATAGCCTCTATTTTACTAGATAATGCACTAAAAAAGTTTTCATATACTTCATTGGCACGGATTGTCGATGAAGTATATAGCTATTGAAATTAGCGTTTGCCGAAATATCACATTTAACTTGCTAACTTTTTCCTGCGGTGTCCCACCATTGATAAAAATGGTGAGTAGGTCCAATTCCTTTACCAATTTTCAAATTATCTGCATTTTCAATGGCACCTTGTAGGTATTTTTTTGCTTGTTTAACGGCTTCTTCTAACTCATATTTTGGTAGTAATGCTGAAATAGCTGCCGATAATGTGCAACCTGTACCATGAGTGTTTTTAGTTTGGATACGTGGTGATGCCATTCTGATGATCTTTGTTGGCGTGATTAAATAATCCGGACTTTCTTGACTTGGCAAATGCCCTCCTTTCATTAATACTGCCTGACAGCCTAATTTGAGTAGCTCATAACCCTGTTGTTGCATTTCATCTTCGTTTTGTGCCTCATGACAATCAAGTAATGCTGCTGCTTCTGGAAGGTTAGGGGTGATGATGGTGGCTAATGGTAATAGCAATTCTCGAATAGCGGTAATGGCATCATTTCTCAATAAAGGATGCCCCCCTTTGGCTATCATTACCGTATCAAGAACAATATTGGCAATAGGATTATTGCTTAATAGATGATTAACCGTGGTTACAATCTCTTTATTCATCAGCATACCGATTTTAACGCTATCAATATGGATATCTTGATAAAGTGTGTTAAATTGAGCCTCAACAAATTCGGGTGGCACTGGGTATATGCTATTAACACCTTGTGTACTTTGTGCGGTTAAAGCAGTAATGACTGACATCCCATAAGCGCCAAGCGCTGAAAAGGCTTTTAAATCGGCCTGAATACCTGCACCGCCACTAGGATCGCTACCAGCTATAGTTAATGAAACTGTTGTCATGGTTTAATTTCCTACCTTGCTTGTCTTATTTTTCTAATCAAATCAGATGTGGCCTTAGCAATATCTCCTTGCCCGCAAATTGCGGATACAACGGCAATACCTTCAATGCCAGTTTGAATCACTTCAGTTAAATTGTTTACACCGATACCACCGATCGCAACGGTAGGGCATTGTTTTGCTTTAACAAGTTCAGTCAATTGGGCGATGCCTATTGCTTCTGCTGCATCTTTTTTGGTGGGGGTTGGATAGATAGGGCCAATACCTAGATAATCGACTAGTTGCCAAGGAACGCGCTCAAGTTGCGAATAATTAGAGACTGAAAGCCCTATCCATTTATCTTCTCCAATTAATCGTCGTGCAACTTCGACAGGTAGATCGCTTTGTCCAACATGAACACCATCGGCATCGACAGCTAAAGCTATATCAATATGATCATTAATCAATAGTGGAACTTGAGTGTCGATTAATACTTCTTTTAAAGCTTGGGCGGCTTTATACCAATTTCTACCTGAATATTCTTGTTCTGAACGTAATTGAACGGCAGTAACACCATTTTCAACTGCAAACTTAGTGGTATTAACCATACCATTTATGCCATCACAAAGTACTGGATCAAGTACTAAATAGAGTGTTAAATCAAGTTGCTTCTTCATCAAAAATCCTTATTTGTGGTGAAAAGAGAAAGTTGGTCAATAATTGACATAGCAAAAGTACCTAGCCCTTGCTGTTTATTAGCGAGTTCACCCGCTTTTTTCATCATAAAGCAGGCTGAAGCAGTAGCCTTTAAATGATCTTCAGAACTTGCAATCAATGCTGCCACAATCGCAGATAATGAACAACCAGTACCAGTTACTTGTGTTAGCGCGATATCACCCCCAACAATGCTATAAACCTGCTCACCATCTGTGACATAATCGGTCTCACCTGTTATTGCAACAATGGTTTGATATTTCTTGGCTAATAGCATTGCCGCATTTAATGCAGAATCAGTAGAATCCAGTCCATCAGGCCCTTTTGATGATGATTGTTGACCACTTAATGCTAGAATTTCTGAAGCATTTCCTCGAATAACTGTCGGTTTAAATGTTAATAATTGCTTAGCAATTTCAGTACGATATTTCAATGCTGCTCCAACTGCGACAGGATCTAATACCCAAGGAGTTTGATTAGCTTTTGCGGCGGCTAGTAACATGCTTTTAGCGCTATGACTATTGATCGTGCCAATATTAATTAACAAACCATTTGCAATGGCAACAAAGTTCTCAACTTCTTGCTCAGCTACCACCATCGCTGGTGAAGCCCCAATCGCCAAAAGAACGTTAGCAGTGTAATTTTGTACCACATCATTGGTAATACAATGGATTAAAGGTCGCTTCTGATGAACTTGCCCAATAAAAGGAATGGCATCCTGATTTGAAAATAATTTAATGACCGACATATTCTTTCCTTATCTAATAAATAATATTAAGGGAAGAATGTGTCAAAAGCGGTAATTAAGACAGAGACTTCCCTACGCTGGCATGATCCAGATCAGGTTCAACGGGTAAATTCTCAGTTTTTTGCTCTAACAAAAAACACCCCGAGTCTAAATAACAAATTTGGATAAAATTGAATCTATTATGAACTGAGTTTAAAAATTAAACAAGTTATTGTAATAATCTTTCTATATCACTAATGGCTCGTCTATCCGGTAAGAAAATTATTAAATGATCGCCATCTTCAATCATTAAATCCGTATTTACTATAATTACATCTTCACCACGAACCACGGCACCAATCGTAGCACCTGAAGGTAATTTTAAACTGTTAATATTTTTACCGACTAATTTTGAATTTTCCGCTTCACCACGAGCAACTACTTCGACAATTTCCGATTCACCTTGGCGTAATGAGACAACTTTAACTACCCCCGTTTGCCTAACATGGCTTAGTAGTTCTGAAATAGTGGCATGTTGTGGTGAAATCGCGATATCAATAACACTATCGTTAATCAATTCTAAGTAGGCTTGTCGCTGGATAAGAACGATGACTTTTTTTGCCCCCATTCTTTTTGCTAGCATAGATGACATAATATTGGCTTCATCATCGCTAGTGACCGCCACAAACAGATCGGTTAACTCGACTTGCTCTTGCGATAATAATTCTTGGTCTGATGATTCACCATGTAACACGGTGGTATTAACTAACTGCTCAGCTATTAATTCAGCTTTTTCTGCATTACGTTCAATCAACTTAACTTGATAATCATTCTCTAAACGTTTAGCTAAAGCAATGGCAACGCCACCACCACCGCTAATAATAATACGTTTATAAGGTTTTTCTAGCCTTTGTAGTTCACTGGTTACTGCTTTAATATTGAGGGGAGGGGTAATAAAATAAACCATGTCTCCAGCTTCAATTAAAGTCGAACCTATTGGGCGAATAAAACGATTTTGACGATAAATAGCAACAACACGTGCTTCGACATGTGGTAAATGCTCTTTAAGTTCGGATAGTTCGCTCCCCACTAACGCACCACCGTAATAAGCGGTTACAGCAACCAAACAGACACGATTATCATAAAACGAAGCAAACTGTAAAGCACCAGGATATTGAACTAATTGGCTAATATGATTTGTAATTAAGTTTTCAGGAGCAATAATATGATCGATGTTGATACAATCTTTATTGAAGAATGGGTATCTTTCATCGTTATATTCAGGAGCACGGATTCTAGCAACTTTTTGTGGAATATTAAACATCACATGCCCAATCTGACAAGCCATCATATTTACTTCATCAGAATTAGTAACGGCAACTAACATATCGGCTGATTCCGCGCCAGCACTCTCTAATACTTGTGGGTAAGATGATTTACCGCAAATGACTTGTAAATCAAAACGCTCTTGCAAAGATTGCAATTTATCATGATCTTCATCAACGACAGTCACATCGTTCTGCTTTTCAGTTACTAGATATTCAGCAAGTGCACTACCAGTTTGGCCTGCACCAAGAATGATAATTTTCATAATAAACCTATTATAATCAGAAGGCCTCAAGCTAACTCATTATTAGAACAATAGAGCTCATATCAATTAAAGCCGTTTGATATTGTTTAGTAATAATCGCAATCTTATTTTAGATTATACAAAACCGATTGCGTCATAAACCTTCTTCAACGTAGGCTCTGCTTTAGCGCGAGCTTTTTGGGCTCCTTCTTGCATAATTGAAAGAAGATAATTTTCATCATCTCGATATTGATGATATTTTGCTTGTAAACCGGTTAACATCTCGATAACTTGATTCGCCACCTCGGTTTTTAGATGACCATACATTTTGCCTTCAAACTCTTTTTCAAGTTCAGCAATTGGCTTACCTGTAATACCTGTCAAAATATCTAACAAATTTGAAACACCGGCTTTGTTTTTTGAATCATAACGTACAACAGGTGGTTCGTCTGAATCGGTCATTGCACGTTTAATCTTCTTCTCGACATCTTTCGGATTCTCAAGTAAACCAATAACATTGTTACGATTCTCATCTGATTTAGACATCTTTTTGGTTGGATCTTGTAAAGACATCACACGAGCACCTACTTTAGAAATAAACGGTTCAGGAACAGTAAAAATATCGCCATAAAGTGCATTAAAACGCATAGCGATATCACGTGATAACTCGAGATGTTGTTTCTGGTCATCACCTACAGGAACTAAATTAGCTTGATATAACAAAATATCAGCAGCCATTAATACTGGATAATCAAATAGCCCGGCGTTAATATTTTCAGAGTGACGAGATGACTTATCTTTAAACTGCGTCATACGGCTCAGTTCACCAAAATAAGTATAACAGTTCAACGCCCAACCTAATTCAGCGTGAGCTGGTACTTGTGATTGAACAAAAATAGTACTTTTTTGTGGATCGATACCACACGCCAAATAAAGCGCTAACGTATCAAGTGTTGCTTTTCGCAACTTATTAGGATCTTGACGGACCGTGATCGCATGTTGATTGACAATACAATAAACGCAATCATATTCATTTTGCAAAGACACCCAATTCTTCAAAGCCCCTAAATAGTTGCCTAATGTTAGTTCTCCTGATGGCTGAGCGCCACTAAATACAATTGGTTTACTCATAATTTATTCCTAATTTATACTCATTATTTTTTTGCATCAGCCTTTGGCTGAGGTAATAAGGTTAATATATCTTTAAAATCATCAAATAAAAAATCAGGCTTGCTAGATGCAATCGACACCCCATAATTATAACCATAACTTAACGCCACTGTTGAGCAATTAGCATTTTTAGCAGCAGTAATATCATTCTTTGAATCACCAACAAACAGCAACTGATCACTAAACAATCCAAAGGTTGCCATGACTTGATAAAGTGGGGCAGGGTGTGGTTTCAACTTAATCACATCACCACCACCAAGTACCAATGAAAAGTATTCTTTAATACCTAATGACGTCAATAGAGCAGGTAAAAATTGTGCAGGTTTATTGGTAACTAAAGCTAAGGGATAATGATTTTCATAAAGCGTTTTTAAGGTTTCTTTAACATGCGGGAATAGCGTTGTTTGCTCATCCATAACCTTATCATAATGATGATTAAACAACTGTTTCGCTTTATTGAAATCCTCTTTAGACGGATTGCGGCCAATCACGTTGAACACGCGTTCGAGCATGACATCAATGCCATTACCGACCATGTTTTTTACTTGCTCATTAGTAACGGTGGGTAACTCCAAATCTGCTAACATCTTTTGTGCAGCTAAGGCAAGGTCAGGCACACTATCGACTAAAGTTCCATCTAAATCGAAAGCAATAGCTTGAATATCATTTAACTTAGCCATGGTTAACACCTTCTAATTCTTTACGCATTGCATCAATTACGGCTTTATAATCCGGTTGACCAAATATTGCCGAACCAGCAACAAACATATCAGCACCCGCTCTGGCAATTTCAGCGATATTATCAACTTTAACACCACCATCAATTTCTAAACGAATCTTTCTGCCAGACTCAATAATGCGCTGTTTAACTTGTTGTAATTTTTTTAGTGTACTTGGTATAAATGATTGTCCACCAAAACCTGGATTAACGCTCATTAATAAAATAATGTCGACCTTATCCATCACATAATCTAAATAATCTAACGGCGTTGCAGGATTAAGTACAATTCCCGCACTGCAACCATGATCTTTAATTAATTGCAAAGAACGGTCAAGGTGAATAGTTGCTTCAGGGTGAATAGAGATATTAGTTGCGCCAGCTTTGGCAAATGAGGTAATTAAATCTTCAACAGGCGAAACCATCAAATGAACATCAATCGGAGCCTTAATACCATAATCACGAAGAGCCTTACAAAACATACTACCCATCGTCAAATTTGGTACAAAATGGTTATCCATTACATCAAAATGGACAACATCGGCACCAGCGTCTAATATTTTCTGCGTATCTTCTCCAAGTCGAGCAAAATCAGCGGATAATATTGATGGTGCAATAATAAACTCTTTCATAACATACCTCTACTAATAAAACCTTATACATAAAATAGGTTATTTTTGGTACAAGGCTAATATTTCATCAATTTTTTTGCGTCCTTCGCCAGCACAGCTAATTGAGCGTCGCATTTCTGCACGGTAAAGATGGCGCGCTTTACTATATAACGTTCTGGTATACTCTGTATCGTGATTTGATAGTAGTACAGGAATATTTTTTTTATAAGCAATTTTTTCTGCTAATTGTGACAATCGCTTATGTTCTTCAAAACCAAAATTATTGGAATAATAAGCCGTAAAACCGATAGATTCATTTGGAGAAAGATAAGGCGGATCACAATAAATGACAGAATTGCGTTTTGCCATTTTCATTGCTTCATGATAAGGAGTACAGATAAACTCAGCTTTTTGTGCTTTTTGAGCAAAATAGTAGAGCTCCTTCTCAGGAAAATAGATAGTTTTGTAACGTCCAAAAGGTACATTAAAAAGCCCGCTATTATTATAGCGACATAAACCGTTATAACAGTGGCGATTCAAATAGACAAACAAAAGCGATCGTAGATATTGATCTTTACTATAATTAAAGACATCTCGTAGCTGATAAAAAGCCTCAGCTTGATTATTCTGATGATTAAATAATAGCTTAAGATCATTAATAAACTTATCAGGATTGGATTGTAATAACCTAAATAACGCAATTAGATCATGATTGATATCAGCTAAAATATAACTTTTAAAGTTTGTGTTTAAAAAAACAGAACCAGCGCCTACAAAGGGCTCAATGAGTTGGTCCCCTTCTGGTAGATATTGTTTAATTGTGTCCACAAGCTCATATTTTCCTCCAGCCCATTTTAAAAAGGCTCGTTGCTTCTTCAACGGAAACTCCTATTTTGCTGATTTTTCTTTATTAATTGTTTCACCAGATTTAATCCAAGGCTTATCTTTTTGTAGTGCACTTGGTAAAGATTTGATCGCTTTTCTGGCTTCGTCAGCAGAATCATATGTACCTTTAACTAATATATACCATTTAACATTATTTCGTTTGGTTTCATAAATTTGGTAATTAGTGAGATTATGTTCTTTAACCAATCTTTTCAAACCATCAACTGAACTAGAAGAACTAAGTTGAATTGAAAACTGATCATTCTTAATTTTGGCAATCGAAGTTGAATTATTACCTGTTATTACACTATTATTTGAGTTAGAAACAGTAGGATTGCCTCTATCTGGATTTATTGGTTTATTTAAATTAGTTGATGAACCACTAGTATTTTGAGTTGTACTGTTACCCGTTGGTTGCAGCTCTGGTCTAGAACCCGATGTTGACTGTGTTGATGCTGGAGGTTGACTAACCCCATTATCGTGCTCATTAACATTACTATTAATTGGGGCTGGTGGCACAGGTGCAGAATTTTGTTGACCTTGCGCTAACGCCCCACTATCGCCACTGATTGTTGAATCAGGCGTTTGCGTCGACGAAACACCATTGACTTCAGGAGGAGTCAGTATGGTTGTTTTTTTTGAAGGACGAGATATCACAAAGCAAACCAACAAGACAATAATAGCTAAAGCTAATCCCATAATAATCAATTTTTTCTTCGAATAATGCTGAAAAAAAGTTGATATACTAAAAGAAGGCGTAGAAGACTTACTTGATTGTTCTGGTATATAACGATCATCTTTATCTACACGCATATTAACTCCTTTCAAATGGTTTATTGCCTCATGGCCAGCCGAATTTAAAAAATTGAAATTTTAAATTTGTTCTATTTTTTCAATAATATATCCAGCAACACCTTTGGCACTTTGCTCATCAGTTTTAATCGTAATATCAGCGATCTCTTCGTAAAGTGGATCACGCTCTTCGGCTAATTCTTCGTAAAGTTCACGGGGAGTATTGCCACCTTGTAATAAAGGACGACGCTTATCTTTCTGGGTTCTTGCCATCTGTTTTTCTATTGTAGTTTCTAAATAAACTACAATACCGCGAGCTGATAAACGGTTACGTGTCTCTTTAGATAAAATCGAACCACCACCAGTAGCAAGAACTATACCTTGTTTTTCAGTCAACTCATTAATGACTTTCTCTTCTCTGGCTCGGAATCCGTCTTCACCTTCTAAGTCAAAAATCCATGCAATATCAGCACCTGTACGTTTCTCGATCTCTTGGTCAGAATCAAAAAATTCCATACCTAACTGTTGTGCAATTTGTCGGCCTATTGTGCTTTTTCCTGCCCCCATAGGGCCAATTAGAAAGATATTTCGCTTTTCTGCCATTGTAGTTTCATCATCTATTAATTTTGGTTAAAATTTACAACACAATATCAATTTATAATGACTTAAATAACTCATCATTTCGGTATTGAATTGTGTAACTTACTTGGATCTCCGTCTAACGACAAAAATTTAGGTCGGTAATTATCTCAATAGATAGCCCCATTTTGCAACAGGTATTTATTAATCGATTAACTAATACCTGCTTGATGCAGATCATGAATATTCAGCGCACCAACCAATTCGCCGTGATTATTTACCACAGGTGCAGCAGTAATATTATGATCATTAAATGATTTTAAAGCTTCGACCGCTTTCCAAGTTTCAGGTATTTGATGTCCTGGACTTGTCATTACATCGACAATATTATCTTGTAATGTACCATGTTTTAGTAGCAAACGGCGTAAATCGCCATCTGTAAAAACGCCAACTATTTTATTATCATCTTGGCATATTGCAACTAACCCCACACCAGTACGACTTAATTCTAACATGGCATCAAGTACTGTTGCTGATTGTGGTACTCTAGGAATTAAATCACCCTTACGCATAATATCTTTTACATGATTTAATAGTTTAGCGCCTAAACTGCCAGCTGGATGTGAACGAGCAAAATCTTCTTCCTTAAATCCACGAGCTCGCATAACGGCAATTGCCAGCGCATCGCCCATCATTAACGTATTAGTTGAGCTTGAGGTTGGAGCTAATCCCATTGGACACGCTTCCTTTTCGATTGAAATGTCCAGCACTGCTTGCGCAGCTAATGCTAATGGGGAATCAAGTCCACCTGTTATGGCAATAACTGGAATATTCATTGCTGCAAGAATGGGTAAAATAAATTGAAATTCCTTAGCTCGTCCTGAATAAGAAATCAAAATCACGACATCATTCTCGGTCACCATTCCTAAATCACCGTGTAATGCTTCAGATGGATGCATAAAAAATGCTGGGCTACCAGTACTGGCTAATGATGCTGCGATCTTTTTACCAATATGACCAGATTTACCAATGCCTGACACTACAACTTTGCCTTTTGTTGACAAAATTAACTGACAAGCCTTAACAAAACTCTCACCAAGCCGAGCTGGCAGCTTCTGTGCCTCATGAAGCTCAAGTTCAAGTAATTCTCGACCATATTGTAATAATTTGTCCATTTTTAGCCACTCATCAAATTAAAACTAAAAAATATATATTGATTAAATTATTAATAGTCTAGCAATTAACTATTCAATATTCAAAAGCCTTTTAGAATAAAAAGATAAGAAATAATTGAGGAGCGCACTTTTTGGAATAAAAAATGTTGAGGAACGGGGTTTTTAAAGCTTTAGAATCCTAATCCAACTTTAACTCCAAGCACGATTAATATCACGCCTAACAACTTATCAATAATCACCTGTAACTTAAAATAACGACGTTGGACAATTTGGGTTTGGAAGACGAATACTACCATCGGCCACCAAATTGCAGCTTCAAGCCAGATTATAAAAGCAACTACCAGTTTATCTACCATCGTTGAGCTGGCATTAAGTAGTTGAGTAAAGATAGCTAGAAAAAACAGCGTGGCTTTTGGATTAAGTAAATTACATAATAGCCCTTGCATAAACGCAGATTTGGCTGTGACATCCAGTTCCTGCGTTTGTTTGGAAACATAGGCGGTGCCACTGCTTTTGGCTAGTAACGCTTTAACGCCAATCCATAACAAATAAGCGGCACCGGCATAACGTAATGCATTATAGAGCCAAGGGGTGGCGGTGATTAATACAGCAATGCCTGCCACACAGTAACTCATATGAATGGCGATAGCACTAATTACTCCTAAGCAGGTCATTAATGCTATTTTTCGGTTATAGCTTAAACTATTTTTTAAGACCAGAAAAAAATCTGGCCCGGGTGATATCATGCCTAAACAACTAATGGTTATGACCAAAATTAAGGTATCGACTGTCATTTTTGCTCTTGTGCTGCATTGTTTAACGTGGCGATGTTTGATTTATGTTGTTCGATAAATTGCTTTTTATCGAAATTTTCACCAATTAAGTAATCAGTTAAGAATTTTGCATTCGTTTTAATTTGTGCACCATTCAAAATCATTCTTGGTAAGTCGATTTGGTAAATGGTTTGGTTGGATGATTTTTGTAAATCATCACTATTCGCATTGGTTAATAAGTACAATTTGCGTTCTTTTTCCGACAATTTTTTAACGGTTTCGGTACCCGCACCCATCATTAAATGGTCAGGGAAGATATAAAATACGGTATTGTCTAGTAAACCTTGCTCTTTTAGGTGGTTAATAAATTGCCCTAAATTGTAATCGAGAGATGCGGCTACAAAAGACATGTTGTCATGCTTTGGACTAATAACAGAGGTCATGCGTTCATCGTTAAAGCCATTTGGTGCATGGGTTGAGACGGTCGAAACAAATAGCGCAAATGGTTTGTCATTATTTTTCATCTCTTGTATTTGCTGTTCGGCGATGTCTAATATATCTTTATCATATAACCCAAATGGCGCATTTGGGTATTTGCCTGGATAGTTTTTTTCAGATACCACTTGTATTCCAACTACTTCTGCTGTGTGGCCAATGCTCGCAAATTCAGGACCAGCCATAACGTAACGAGTTTGGTAGCCTGCTTGTTTTAACACATCGCCTAATGTGACTAATTTAGTCGAGTTAGCGTTTTTTAAAGGTGATGTTGAATGTTCACCAATTAAAAATGGTACACCGGTCATATAAGTGTACATTGAGGCGGTTGTCCAGGTACTACCTGCACTCATTGGCATATTTGGATAAAAGGTATATTGTTGCTTTAGCTGTCTTAAATTAGGCGTAATATCAGCAAAATCTAAAAATCCTTGCTCGAAAGATTCTAACGATAACACAATAATATTTTTGCCTTTTTGACTGTTTAACTGTGATTTTGCAACATAATCATTCATATTGAGCGTTTGTAATGCCTGTTCAAAGGTTGCTTTTGGCGCACAGGTGACTTGATAGATTTCATAGAGGCGACTAATTGGACCATTATGATAACTAATTGAAGCAATTGCGATGACAGCAAACGATAAGCGCCATAACAATCGGCATTTATTGCGAAATAAGTTGGCTAATTTACTAATTATAAAAACTAATCCTAAAAAGACTACAATCACTAATACAGCCTGTAACTTGAAGATAAATAATCCTTCAATAATGTCATTCACATTTAAATTCACGTAAAACTGATAATCAATAAATCCACCACTAAAATAGATAGAGGTGAGTTCCATAACAATGATGACGGTCATTAAGACAATAGTGAGCAGTTGCCATTTTTTTTGTTTAAAAAAAGAAGCTAAGGTAATAGTTAAGATAAAAAGTGGTAATACGATTAAAGTCGAAAACGGCATAGTTAATGATACTCAGATTTTCTTAAAACGGGAATATTGCATCAGTATATACGTTTTAATCAGAAAAATAAAAATCGTAGATTGCAAGGTAATATTAATGCGTTGATTTTATTATATGTAACAAGCTTAATGATAATTATTATTGTTTGTTGTTGATAATTGAAAGCATTAGCAATAAGATAGCAACAATTATTTTATTTCCTAAAGCTGAAAGGTTTATGCTATGTTGTTACGTAGATTTGCCATTGTTTTGCTATTATCTTGTTTTTCCTATAGCTATGCTGATGTCACTTTACCGGCCCCACAAAAGAAAGAGGGGATGGGATTATTTGATAGTCTTAAAAAGCGTGCTTCAACGCCGGGTGGAGGATTTCCAACAGGTATGGTGTCTGACGATGAGCTTTCAAGTGTACTTTGGGCAGCCAGTGGCTTAAATCGAGGTAAAAATGGTTGGACAGTACCAATGGCAAGTGGTAAACCGCCTTATGTTCGCCTGTATGTTGCAAGTGAAAAGGGAACCTTTATATACGAGTGGGAAGGGCACTATCTTCGTGAGATCAATAATCAAGATATTCGTGGCGACATCGGTAAACAAAGTTTTACTAAACGTGCACCTTATATTTTTATTTTTGTGTCTGATGGTGACAATCTTAAAGATTATGATACCCAACAAGCCAATGATTTTAGTCAAATTGCTGTTGGCGCAATGAGCCAAAATGTTTATTTGTCGGCGACAGCATTAAAACTCAGCACACGTTATATCCATTCAATCAATCCTGAATTTATTAGTCAATCATTACAATTGCCAGAAAACAGCAAACCAATAGGGATTATGTTGTTAGGAAAATAAAGGAGTAGGAAGTGAAAAGGTATTTAACTTTAGTTGTTCTACTAATTGCAAGTTTAGCTGTTTTTAGTTCCCCTTCTTATGCAGCCGAAAAGAAATATGAAAGCTGGAATGCAATTATTGATGAGATGGATATCATTTTGAATGATGCCTACAACATCTATTTTATGAAAGACGTCGAAGGTGCTAAAGCCCGTGTTAACAATGCTTACTTTGGATTTTACGAAAAGCATGGCGTTGAGCGCGCAGTGATGTCTTATATTTCAGGTAAGCGCGGTACTGATACTGAATACCAGTTTGCAAAAATTAAACGATTAATGACACAAAATGCGCCGAATAAAACAGTGCGAGCAGAAATTGACGTTATTTTAAAAATGCTCCATGAAGATGCCAATGAGTTAGATGGTAAAAAAGAGAGTGGTTGGAGTGTCTTTTTGGCGTCGTTTATCATCATTTTCCGTGAAGGGTTAGAAGCGATATTGGTTATCGCGGCTATCTCTGCCTATCTTGTTCGCTCAAATAATAAACCGATGCTTAAAGTCGTTTATCTTAGCAGTTTTTTTGCGGTGTTCGCTAGTATTTTAGCGGCGATAGCGTTACATACAATTGTGGGATTAAGTGGTGCCAACCAAGAAATTATGGAAGGTTGCGCCATGTTATTGGCAACGGTAATGCTGTTCTTTATTAGTAATTGGATGCTGTCCAAGTCAGAATCCATAGCATGGAAAAACTATGTGGAAGGTAAGGTCCAAAATGCGGTTTCTACAGGCAGTAGTTTTGCTTTAGGATTTGCTGCCTTTTTAGCCGTATTTCGTGAAGGCGCAGAAACTATCATCTTCTATCAAGCCATGTTAGCAGATGCTAATGAGCATATGGATATGGTGTGGTATGGTTTGGGCGTGGGAATGATTGTATTAGCGTTTGTGTTTGTTATTATTCGCTTTGGTACGGTTAAATTGCCACTTAAACCGTTCTTTATTTGTACCAGTGCCTTAATGTATCTGATGGCGATTGCGTTTGCTGGTGGTGGTGTAAAAGAGTTGCAAGAAGCTGATATTATTCAGGTTACACCGATCGATTTTGTTCATTCGGTTGAGATATTGGGTATCTATCCAACAGTTGAAACATTACTACCACAGTTGTTCATGGTAGTGGCAGTGATAGGGTCGATTATCTATTCCACAAAATATAAAAAGAAATAATTAATATAAAACATTAAAAACGATTAATGATTAGTGATAAATCGTAAATACATTGGTAGTAAATTGTTATTGACTAGTCATGATTTTATTGATTAGTGATTAAAAGTGAAAAACAAAATTAAGGAGTTTTCAATGAAAAAACTATTAGTCTCTGCTGGTATTTCATCAATACTTGCACTTTCTTCAATGGCTTATGCTGCTGCACCTGCACCAGGTGAAGAAAAAGGCTTCGAAGAGTTTCCAATTGGTGATGAAGTAACTGTTGGTCCTTTACATATTGGTGCAGTTTATTTCCAACCGGTTGATATGGAACCTGCTGGTATGGGTGGTTTACCTGCTTCAAAATCTGATATGCATATTGAAGCTGATATTTCAGCGGCTGAAGGTAATAACTTAGGTTTTGGTACTGGTGATTTCGTGCCTTACTTAACTGTAAAATATAAAATCCAAAAAGAAGGCAGTGATAAAGCTATCGAAGGTACTTTTATGCCTATGAATGCTTCAGATGGTCCTCACTATGGTAACAATATTAAGTTAGATGGTGCAGGTAAATACAAAGTAACATTTACTATCGAAAACCCTGAAAAACAAGGTTATTTATTACATGTTGATAAAGAAACTGGCGTTGAAGGTCGTTTCTGGACTAAACCAATTGAAGTTTCTTGGGACTTTAACTATATCCCTCATGCATGGTAATAATTATTTTTAATTGAATTAAATTAATAAATAATTAGTTGTAATATTGGCGAGTATAACAGCTCGCCAATAGACGTTGTAATTTTTAGGCAATTATTATGCTCCAATATCTTATCAAAATTACCGATAATACTTTTATACCAGTGATCATGTTTGCATTACTTAGTGCGACAGTTATTCAATTAAGTAAAAAACATCTTATCATCGGTTTTGTATTGGGCATGATAGCCGCGTTTATTTATGCAATATTAAAACGAAATACGGGTATTGCAGTTCGTGAATTTTATGATCTTGGTACCAATGTTGCTTGGTGCATCATTGTTGTTCCATTGCTTATTAGTTTATTTTTTAGAAAATCTCAAGCTCTCAATATTTTATTAATAGTGATTGCTACCGGAGTTATCACCTCACAAAGCCTACCAAATATTTTGCTTTACCCATTTGAATTTGATGTTGGCATGGACTCAATTTTCAATAATGATTATTTGTTTAAATGGGTGGGTTACGGTTTTGCTTTATTCGTTTGTATTTTAATTGGATTGTTTGTTTATCGGCTTTGTACAAGGTTTTCAACTCGATTTGTAATTGCCATTACATCGCTAGCCATTATTTTCTTTACTGCACAAAATGCAATTAACTTACTTCGAATCCTAATTGTGAGACGGTTTATCTCGCCACAAAAGTGGATGATGGATTTAGTGACTTCCGTTTTAGATCATGTCAATTTGTTTACCTTTATCTTTATTGTATTGGTGCTAGTACTAAGTATTTTGTTATACATTAAATCCAAAACTACCTCCTTAGTCGGCAGTAATCCTGCCCAAGTGCGTAAATTGAAAGCAAGTTTACGCCGGGATCGTCGGACCTCATTATTATTAATGGCGGGCATTGCTATCACCGCTTACACCGTTACTCGTGCGCGCTATATTTTTGAAAAAGGGGTGGAATTAACCCCGGCTGAGCCAGTAACACCTAATGCCGATGGTTTGATTGTAATCCCATTAGATAAAGTCAATGATGGCAATCTGCATCGTTATGGTTACAAAGCAACGGATGGAACATTAATCAGATTTATTGTAATAAAGAAAAGTGAAAATGCTTATGGTGTTGGCTTTGATGCTTGTGACATCTGTGGTGCAAGTGGTTACTATCAGCGCGGTAATCAAGTTGTCTGCATTTTGTGTGATGTGGTGATGAACATTGCCACGATTGGTTTTTCTGGTGGCTGTAATCCTGTCCCGCTCAAATACGAAATTTTAGATGGCAATATGATTATTCGACCTACTCATCTTGAAGCAGAAAAGAGTCGCTTTAAGTAAACGGTATAAAAAGGAAGAAAATATGTTTCGTAGAATGTTACTTAGCGTGTTAGTTCGTCAAAAAAAGAAGCTATTTTTAATTGCTTTAACCGTTGCTTTAGGTGTTTCACTTGCGACTGCCATGTTAAATGTGATGTTTGATGTTGGTGACAAAGTTAATCAAGAGTTAAAAGCCTATGGCGCTAACTTAAGCATTGTGCCAAAAGGTGCGTCGATGGTTAATGAGTTATATCAGCTCGATGACAAACAAAACGCATATATTAAGCAAGATGATTTAGTCAAAATTAAAATGATTTTCTGGGCGTATAACATTGTTGATTTTGCCCCTTATTTAACCACCCAAGTTACGGTTAATGATAAACCGGTTACACTAGTTGGAACATGGTTTAATAAACATCTGACTATTCCAACTGGTGACAAAGTTGATACTGGAATATTAGCCATGAAGTCATGGTGGTCGATTGAAGGCAACACCATGAAGGATGATAATTTGCAAGGCGTAATGGTGGGAGAAACTATTGCCAAGCAATTGAATCTTAAATTAGGTGATAATATTGAGATAACTTCAGCTACTAAAAAAACTACCCTAACTGTGAATAACATCTTTCATAGTGGTGGTGTTGAAGACAATGATCTTTATGTCTCACTGCCTGTTGCTCAGTATATGGCGAACAAAGAAGGTTTGGTAGAACGGGTTGAAGTAAGTGCTCTCACCACTCCTGAAAACGATTTAGCCCGTAAAGCAGCACAAGATCCCAACAGCTTAACGCGAGCTGAGTGGGATAAATGGTATTGTACTGCTTACATCAGTTCGATCGCCTATCAATTAGAAGAATTAATGCCAGATATTCGAGTAAAAGCGATAATGCAAGTAGCTGAATCAGAAGGCTCTATTTTACAAAAAACACAATTATTAATGTTATTGCTGACAATTTTATCGTTAATCTGTTCGGCACTGGCGATATCTAACTTAGTTACTGCTAACGTGATTGAACGTAGCACTGAAATTGGCTTATTAAAAGCATTAGGAGCAACTAATACCTCGGTATCCATGTTGATTCTTAGCGAAATACTGATTATTGCATTATTTGGCGGTATGGCCGGCTATTTTATTGGTCTCGGCTTTGCACAAATTATTGGCCAGACGGTGTTTGGTTCGTTTGTTGAGCCTAAAATGATTATTGTTCCATTGGTATTAATTATGGTAAGCCTGATTACCTTATTAGGTAGCTTGCCAGCATTACGTATTATGATGTTTTTACGCCCAACCGATGTATTGCACGGACGATAAGCGAGGCTAAATAATGATGAATAGAAACCAACGTTTTATTTTAAAAACGATATTTAGCTCGCTAATTCGCCGTCGTTCTAGGATTATTATTGCTCTACTCGGCGTAGCAATTGGCGCGACAGTATTACTTGGTATGGTGACGCTTTGTTATGATATTCCAAGACAAATGGGACAAGAGTTCCGCTCTTATGGCGCAAATTTATTAATGATGCCAGCCAATAATCAACCTACCATATCAATGACTGAGGTGAAAAAAGCGGTTGATTTACTGCCGAGAGATAAAGTACTAGGTGTCACACCTTTTCGTTATAACTCCATCCGCAGTAATCAACAACCCTATACCATCGTTGGCACACAGTTTGATCAGGTCATCAAAACCAGTCCTTATTGGAAGATAGAAGGTGAATTACCTCAAAAAGCAAATGAAATTATGATCGGTACCGATATAGCCCAGTTTGCTAAACTTAGCATTGGTAGCACCATGCCGATTTCAGGAAAATCTAAAGAAAACTCTCGTTTTGATGAAGATTTAACTATTACTGGTATTGTGAAAACTGGCCGTGTTGAGGATAATTTTATCTTTATCGATCTTAGCGTTCTTGAAACGCTACTTGAAGAAAGCAATCAAGCTGAAGTAGTCGAAATTAGTATTACAGCAACCCAAGATGAATTACAGCACTATATTCAAACCATCAAAGAACACTCCACCACAATCGAACCGCATCTTATAAAATGGGTAACGCAATCAGAAGCATCTGTGCTCGGTAAGCTATCATCTTTACTCTACCTAGTAACTTTAGTGGTGTTAATTTTGACCATGATCTGTGTGGCCACTACCATGATGACTGTAGTAATGGAGCGTCGCAAAGAGATAGGACTGAAAAAAGCCATCGGTGCAACCAATAAAAGTATTGCCAAAGAATTTTTAGCCGAAGGGATGATTTTAGGTATTATTGGTGGGGTGATTGGGGTTATTTGTGGTTTAATTTTTGCTCAAGTAATCAGCGCCAATGTATTTGGGCGCTCAATTGTCATTGAATTTTATTTGATACCAACAACGATTGTCATTTCGGCTGTGGTAACGATCATTGCGTGTTTGATTCCGGTAAAACGTGCACTTGAAGTTGAACCAGCATTAGTTTTACGTGGCGAATAGGATAGTAAAGTATGAATATGCTAGAAGTTAATAATGTTTCAAAGATCTATGGCTCTTTACATGCCTTGTCAGAAGTTAACTTAACCGTTGAAGAAGGTAAATGGCTATCCATTATGGGACCTTCAGGCAGTGGTAAAACCACGTTAATGAATATTATTGGTTGTATGGATAAACCGTCGCTGGGTTCAGTAATTCTTGATGGACAAGATATTACCCAACTTTCATTACCCCAACTAACGGAAATTCGGCGTGATAAAATCGGCTTAATCTTTCAACAATTTCACCTCGTATCTTATTTAACCGCATTAGAAAACGTGATGGTGGCACAATATTATCATAGCATGGTAGATGAAAAAGAAGCCTTACAAGCATTAGAGCGTGTGGGGCTTGCAGCGCGGGCCAAACATTTACCGCGTCAATTATCGGGGGGTGAACAACAACGCGTTTGTATTGCTAGGGCATTAATCAATTACCCAAAACTGATTTTAGCTGACGAGCCAACCGGTAATTTAGATGAAAGCAATGAAGCAATGGTCATGAACTTACTACATCAACTTCACGAAGAAGGAAGCACAATCATCGTTGTTACGCATTCACCGGAAGTATCAAAACATGCGCAAACAACGGTAGTTCTTGAACATGGTAAAGTAGCAAGTATTATCAATAATTAATGATTATAAGGTCTATATTTATGAAAAATCGCATTGTTTCATCTGTACTATTTATCTTAATCGGAGCGTTACTTATTCTATTCCCGCTTTATATTTTACCCGTCTGCCCACTGCCGGATGTGCAATCTATGCCAGCCGATGCTATGCATTCTGCACCGATGGATGGCCACATGCACAATGCTGGTGGCAAAATCATGAAATGTTTTTGGACATCAAGGGCGGAAATTGGTATTGGTAGTTTAGTGATAGCTATTGGTGCCTTGGTATTACTTAGCCGCTCGTTATTTGTACGTATGGGGTTAAGTATGGCTATAGCTTGCACTGCGGTCTTAGCAGCTGCGATTCCAACTATTTTAATTGGTGTATGCGGTAATGAAATGATGCGTTGCAATATGGGGGCTAAACCAGCATTGATATTATTGTCAGTAGTATTAGCGATTGTTGCTATTATCAATGTGATATATTTAAATAAACAAGCTAATCGCTAGTAAAGGTTAGCAACTGATAAAAAGCATTAGTCAGCCTTAACACCAATTATAGAGAAATCCAACATGCAAGAAATAACTATAGCGAATTTAGCATGGCGAAATATCCAACGACGACCTTTTCGAAGTTGTTGCTTGATTATCATCATTATGCTTTTTTCCGCTACGCTATTTGGCGGTAGTGTATTGATGAAAAACCTAAGCTTAGGCATTTCAGGCATGGCTAATCGGTTAGGTGCCGACATTCTTATTGTGCCTTATGGTTATGAAAAAAATCTTGAAGTCGCCTTATTACGTGGTGAACCAAGTAGCTTTTATCTAAAAGCTGACTTAATTGATAAAATCAAAGATATCAAAGGAATCGAAGCGGTCTCACCACAACTATTCATTGCTTCGTTAAGTGCTGGTTGTTGCACATCAAAAGTTCAATTAATTGGTTTTGATCAGCAAAGCGATTTTGTGATCAAACCTTGGCTACAAACACAGTTAGAACAACCACTGCAAGACAATCAGGTCGTGGTAGGCAGCAAAATTACCTCAAATGTAGGTGATGAAATTAAATTTTTCAATCATCCCTTTAAAATTGCCGCTAAAATGGATAGCACAGGAATGGGTTTTGACACCTCAGTTTTTATGACCATTCCTGCTGCTCATTCGCTTATGAAAGAAGCCAATTTAATTGAAGGCGATACTGACCACTTTGCTAACTATGTGTCATCGATTTTTGTTAAAGTCGACCCTGACTATCAGTCTAAAGATATTGTTAATCAAATCATGCCCAAATATGCTATCGATTACAATATTGATTTTGTAATGACCAAAGGCATGTTAAGTAACATCTCCAAATGGTTAAATGGCTTTTCAACTATTGTCTATAGTTTATCGGCAATATTTTGGGTGTTAGCGATTATTGTGATCTTTGTAATATTTTCCTCATCCCTTAATGAACGAAAACGCGAAATCAGCTTATTACGTATTTTGGGTGCATCGCGCAGTGATCTGGTTAAAATGTTACTGCGAGAATCCCTTATCATTAGTGCTTTAGGTGGCCTTGCTGGTATAGTGGTTGCTGGCGTATTAATTTATGCCTTCAGCTTATTGATATGCCAAACGATAGGTTTGCCATGTATGAATATTTCAATTACCGATGGATTAATTTATGCCTTCATCGTATTTTTGCTGACATTAATTATTGGTCCGCTGTCTAGTATTTATTCAGCATTATCATTAACTAAGTTTGATACTTATCAAACATTAAGAGAGGGTGAATAATGTTATTGGATATCAAAAACCTTCGCAAAGATTACAAGCGCGGATCACAACACTTTTCAGCGGTGAATAATGTTAGTTTTTCAATGGCACAAAGTGACTTTATCAGCATTATGGGTAAATCAGGTAGTGGTAAAACGACGCTGCTTAATATGATTGCTGGGTTGTTAACGCCTACTCAAGGTAAAATCACGATTAACGGCACCAATTTATTCGATCTTGATGACAAACAAGTATCAGCATTTCGTAATCAAAATATTGGTTACATTCCACAAGGCAGCAGTTTATTACCTAATTTAACTGCTCTGGAAAATATTCGCTTACCGTTTTCTTTAACGAAACGTGAAAACCAATCGAGCTTAAATTCTGCAATGGAACTGCTAGAAAAAGCCCAAATTAGTTATTTAAAAGATGCTTATCCAGCCAACATGTCAGGTGGTGAAATGCGTCGAATAGCTATTTTACGTGCACTAATTTGCCAGCCACAAATAGTCATTGCCGACGAACCCACCAGCGATCTTGACGATGAAAGTTCAACACAAATTATGGCATTATTAGCCGATATTCATCAACAAGGCACAGGACTCTTGATTGTTACTCATGATAATGATGTAGCAAGTTACAGCCAAAAAACATTAAAAATGTCAGCGGGGCGGTTAATCGATTAAATTCGGCGCTGTCATTATCATCAATTATAAAAACAGCGGATTACAGCCCATATCAATCATAATTTTATTTAACTTTATTAGCGGTAATCCGACTAAAGAATTAATATCATCGCCTTCAAGCTTATCGAAAAGAGTAATCCCTAACTCATTACATTTAAAACTGCCAGCACATTGTAGTGGCATCTCTTTAGCGATATAAGCATCGATTTCTGCATCAGTTAACTGACGAAAGGTGACTTTAAACGGTTCACAAATCGTTTGCGATTGGCCTGTGTGAGTATTAATGACCGTCATTCCAGTATAAAAGTAAAACGCTTTACCACTGCTATTTTTTAATTGTTGCTTAGCGTTTTCAATAGTGAGGGGTTTACATACAATCTTTCCATCTAAAACACCTACTTGGTCGGAACCAATAATTAAACTATCAGGATTGCTTGCCACCAATGACTGCGCTTTAGCATTAGCCAATCGTACCACCAGCTGCTGTGCACTTTCATTTGGTAGAGGTGTTTCATCACAAATCGGTGGCACACAATCGAAAGGAATAGCTAATTTTTCAAGTACTTTTTTACGTGAAAGTGATGTTGATGCTAGGATAATTTTCATTTTAACTGTTCTTGTAAAATCCATGCGGAAGGATGAGCATTAAAACCAATATGACCATAATAATCGACTGCTTGAGGTGCTGCAAGCAAAGTAATTGCACATTGATTATCGGTATGAATTTGAATCTTTTTTATCAACTGTTTACCAATACCTGATTTTTGATAAGCTTCATCAACGGCTAAATCAGCTAAATAAGTTATGTAGACAAAGTCAGTTAAACAGCGGGCAATACCGACAAGTTTCTGATCATGCCATGCGGTAATGACTAAATTAGCATTATCTAACATTGCTTGAAAACGAGGTTTATCACTTATTGGTCGACGTTCCGCCAATGAGCAGCGAGAATATAATAATGTCGCTTGTTCTATACTGGGTTTGATGTCATGGCGATAAATAATATTACCCATAGTTGATCTCCATCATGATTTTGCAAAAAAGTTATTTCAATATTTTAAATTAGCGTTAGGATAACAATATTAGATTTAATTTAAAATTAGTACCATCTTAAATTAATTAAAAAAGATAAGTTTAAATGAGGAGGCGGTATGTACAAAAAAATATTAGTTCCGATTGATGTCCTTGAAGATGAACTCACTCAAAAAGTGATCCCCCATGTTGAGTGTTTAGCGAAGTTATCCAATGCGCAAGTTATCTTTTTTCATACCTTACCGGTTGCATCGGCTATTGTAAATGCTTACTCATTTGGTTTTGATGAGTTTAAAGATCAAGCAACAGTACAAACAGAGCAATGGCTCCATCGCTTGATTGACTCAATTAATTTACCAAGAGAAAATTTATCTTTTTCAATCGCGTTTGGTAATCCACGAGATGAGATCTTACATTTAGCGGAAGAGATCGAACCTGATCTAATTATCATAGGATCAAGACGCCCAAATATCTCAACACATCTACTTGGATCAAATGCTTCTGGTGTAGTGAGAGGTGCACAAACATCAGTGCTAGTAGTACGTTAATTTTTATTTTTCTGATGTCCTCCAAAAGGACATCAGTATTTGCTCAAAATCCTCAACTTTTTTGATTTTAAAAAAACTTTTAAGCTCCAATATATTCACAAAAAGTAAGTACTGGAAACGATAATAAAAAATTTATTTACTCCAAATAAGATTGTTGTGCAAAAGGTTGTCTTTTTATAAATTAGAGATGACTAATGGCATAATCTAGTGTACGCGAAGGCGTAATGATAGAGTAGGGTTGTTATGCCGTCTTGATTTCTCGTTGGGCTTCCCTAAAGAATTGAACATCATAGCTAAGCTAAGATTATACCGCCTTTCGGCGGTATTTTATTATTGATGTTTAACCAGAAAACAGCAGTGAATCTGTTTATTGCGTCTAAAATCGAGAGATAAAGTTTTGTCGGTGATGTCTTGAAACGTCAGACCTAATTTTTGCATACCGTCGGCATCCATTTTGAAGCCTCGTTTGTTATTAGAAAAGACAATTACACCGTTTGGTCTTAATAATCGTTTTAAATCACTCATTAATTTAAGATGATCGCGCTGAACATCAAAAGTATCGTTCATCCGTTTAGAGTTGGAAAATGTTGGAGGATCGATAAAAATTAAATCAAACTGTTCATCAGCTTGAGATAAATAGAGCAAGCAGTCAGCCTGTATTAATCGATGATTTTTACCGGTTAAGCCATTTTGTTTTAGATTACGATCGGCCCACTCTAAATAGGTGCGTGACATATCAACTGTCGTGGTCGATTTTGCTCCACCAAGACCTGCGTAGACGGTTGCACTACCCGTGTAGGCAAATAGATTTAAAAAGTCTTTGCCTGCACTCATTTGTCCGATCATTTTTCTGGCTAAGCGGTGATCTAAAAATAAACCAGTATCCAAATAATCCACCACATTAACCCAAAACTGCGTTTTTTTGTGATTAATCGGATATTCATGGACTAAAAAATAATCCTGTTTTTGCCCAAGTTTTTGATATTGTTGTTTTCCCTTTTGCTTTTCGCGGGTTTTTAGAACTAATTGGTCGGCGGTTAATTTTAATACCGACATGGTAGCATTAATAATATCAAATAGTCGTTGCCGCGTTTTTTGTGGATCTATATTTTTAGGTGCAGCGTATTCTTGTACCACAATTTTATCTTTGTAACGATCGATAGCCACATTATATTCAGGCAAATCAGCATCATAAAGACGGTAACATTCAAGTTGTTCTTGGCTGGCCCATTTTTCCAATTTTTGACAATTTTTACGTAAACGATTGGCAAAGTCGGCAGCTGGTAAATTTGTTGATATGACCGCCTGATCCACTTGACGATCCGCAATCGAATAATTTTTTTGTAGACAATCTAAAGGGCCATTTTTGGCTTTAAATTGTTTGTCAGCACGCATTTGTAAACAATCTAAAAGTTGTGGCGCGCCACTAAATAACGATAATCTCCACCCACCAAATTGTTGTTTAATTTGGCGACCGAGTGCTGAGTGTAAGGCAACTAATGCTGGCTCACTTTCTAATCGTTCTCCGTAAGGCGGGTTACTGATGATCATGCCATGTATATGGTGATCAAGAGGATTGGTTAATTGTGTCACATCCTGCAATGCAAACGTAATTAAATCACCAACTCCTGCTTGGATCGCATTTTGTTTGGCTCGCTCCAGTACTGTAGGGTTATTATCATAACCGATAAAAATGGTGTTAGTTTTTTTTACATTATGCTTAGCGCTGAACAGTAAGTCATTCCAAAGTGTTGGGTTAAATTCTTTCCAAGCAAAAAATCCCCATTGTTTGCGTAGCAGTCCTGGAGGGATATTAGACGCCATCATCGCTGCTTCAATCAGTAACGTTCCTGAACCACACATTGGATCGATAAGTGGTTCATCAAACCGCCAGCCAGAACGAAGAATAATAGCCGCGGCTAGACTCTCTTTTAACGGTGCTTGCCCTGTTTGTTGGCGATAACCACGTTGGTGTAAGCTTTCACCGCTAAGATCTAATGATAGTGTAACTCGATTTTTGCTAAGATAAGCATGTAAACGAACATCAGGATTTTGCTTTGCAACATTTGGGCGCTGATTGGTTTGTCGCGTAAAGTGATCAACAATGGCATCTTTGATCTTTAGCGCACCATATTGGCTGTTACGAATAAAGTCATTAACACCAACAAAGTTGATAACAAATGAGTTATCTACCGCGAAGATATTGGTCCATTTGATATTCATCACACATGAATAAAGATCTAAATCACTATAGATGTCAAACTCGGCAATTGGCAATAAAATACGAGAGGCTAAACGAGACCACAATAACGATTGGTACATCGTTGACTCATTAGCATCAAAATAGACACCACCCTGCGCCACCCGACAATTATCCGCCCCAATATTTTCCAACTCTTTTTTTAATAACTCTTCAAGCCCGCGCGATGTGCTGGCAAATAGCGTTTTCATGCATAATCCACTTAACAATAAAATTGCAGGCATTATACCGACTAATTACCAGAGTGGGAAATGATTGCCCTAAACAATAGCCAATCTAACTAAAAAGTAATCAAAAAAAGTTGAGGAACGGGGTTTTTGAGCTTAAAAATTGCCCAATTTTTGACTATCTACTTAACATCCTTTTTATATTAATACTTAAAATTCATCTTTATAAATTAATATTACTCAGGGAAATAATCAATTTTCTGTTTATTTACGATACGTAAGGTTAAGTCTGTAATGGCGATGATCAACGCTGAGCGAATCATTTGTTGATAACGGTTTTGGTACATGGATGATTTTAAGGTATCGACAATGCCGTTCTCTTGCGGGTTATTTAATGGAGAGTTAGGGGGAAGGATCATGTCGTGCAGTAAGCTGATTGGACCTAGGATTTCGTCATCCAGATAGGTGTAATTTTTATCGTCTTGTTCTAGCTCATCTAAAATTGCCATTAACAATTCAATATCTTCATAATCTTCACGCGTGATGATGCCTAGTGCATAAAGTAATTTCAAACAGACTGAAGTGTCATTAAGTGGGCCATTCTTGCCCACCAATGATGGAATAACAAACTTGATAGCATGAGGCTCTTTACGAAAAACCTTTAGAATCAATTGATTGACACTGTCATTAATCAAATTGATCGCAACTTTCAGCAAGCTGTGTATATCAGCTTGCTGATTGAGTTTTTCGAGGATGGTGTCTTCTGCTAATGTTTGCATTGTCACTTAAAATTGATGATTTTGCATAGCAGTATAAAGTTGTTCGATTTGGCTAACAACTGGATTATCACTTTCAATACCAGAAATATCGCAAAATGCTTGTTTTAAACCCTTGTTAGCAATTTGATTTGCCAGTTCGATTGCTTGTTCGTCGTCATCATTACGATAGTTAAGTGCAGCTGCAATACCGATAAGCAGATTTTGATTGCTAAGTTTATGTTCAAATGTGCCAAGTAATGGTTTGATCAAACGATCGCCAGGACCTAGTTTGCGTATTGGTTGACGTCCTACTCGTGCGGTATCATCATGTAGATAAGGATTCTCAAATCGAGTTAGGATTTTTTCAATATAGGCTTGATGTTTGGCTGGATCAAAGTCATAGCGTTTGATCAGTACTTGTCCACTTTCTTCCATGGCTCCACGTACAATTTTACGAATTTTATCGTTTAAAATCGCATCCCGAATGGTCGCAATATTGTTATAAAAACCGAGATAGGCTGTAATAGCATGTCCGGTATTTAAAGTAAATAGTTTACGCTCCACAAAGGCCATTAGGTTATCAACGGGCTCCATACCTTTGATTTGAGGGATTGTGCCAATAAATTGAGTTTTATCGACAATCCATTCAGAGAATGTTTCAACCGTCACCTCTAAAATATCACCTGTTTTAGAAGTTGCAGGTGGCACAATGCGGTCAACCGCAGAATCAACAAAACCAATATGCTCATTAACCCATTGGTGAAGATTTTCTGGTAGATACTTTACGATTTCCTGTTTGAACTGGCTCGTGCCACGTACCATGTTTTCACAAGCAATAATATTGAGTGGAGCGTTATTACCTTGAGCATGTCGAGCAATAATGCCTTGTGCCACACTTTGCGCAATGCGCGCTAAAATTTGAGGACCGACCGCAGTGGTAACTAGATCAACTTTCGCGATGTAATCAGCGACTTTAGGTGAAGTACTGTTGATGGCATCAACATTCTTCACTGTTTCGGTAACCGATTGCTCACCAACCACATTGACTGGATATTGATGGCGGCTAGCAAGTTCATCAATAACTTGTTGATTAACATCTGCAAAAGTGACGTGGACACCGGCATCAGATAATAATTTACCAATAAAACCACGACCAATATTGCCGGCGCCAAAATGTAATGCTTGCATAATAATAACCCTTAATTTTGAATCTTTTAGTATATTAGGACACTTCCTACTTCTGTAGGAAGTGGTTAAGTTAGCTTAATATTGCTAGGACTTCTTCAATATCATTAGTGGTAGTCAGTTTTGCAATAATCTTTTCGTCATCAAGTGCATTGGTTAACTTGGCGATAACATCAAGATGTTCATTGTTACGAGCAGCAATTCCAATTACGATTTTTGCTTTATCTTGCTCTTCTTCGCCAAACTGTACACCTGCTGGATATTGGCAAAATACGATACCTGTATTAATCACATCATCTTTAGATTCAATTGTGCCGTGCGGTACAGCAATCGATTCGCCTAAATAGGTGGATGTTAATCGTTCACGCTCTAACATGGCATCAATATAAGCTGTTTTTACGTAACCATTTTCGACTAGTTTTTGGCCAGCAAAACGGATGGCTTCTTCTTTAGTTTGCGCCGTTAAACCTAAAAAGACATTTTTTGCATTCAACTTAAACAGCGGTTGGTGGGTAGGTGTTGGTTGTACAACTTGTTGACCACCTTTTGCTTTGACTAAATCATTCACTAACTGAGTATATAAATCACTATCTAAAAAGTTAGTTAATGAAATATGATAAGCGTTTGGTGCATATTGTTTTGCTCGTGCGGTTAAATCTTTATGTGTGATGATGATATCCGCATCAGTTGGCAAGTTATTAATTGCTAAATTGGTAACACTGATATCTAAATGAGCATCTTCTGCTTTTTTACGTAAAACACCCGCACCCATAGCACTTGAGCCCATACCTGCATCACAAGCAACGATGATTTTTTTCACTTTAGCAAGATCAAGTTTACTATTTTCGCTTACTCCTTTGGCTTCGCTTTTCATTGCAGTGACATCAGACATGGCTTCGTCTAAACTTTTGCCATTATCTTTTGTTGTTTTTAATAAAATAGCCGACACAATAAATGATACTGTAGTTGCTGCAAGCACAGATAACGTTACACCTAAATATGAACCTTTTGCCATACTCATTACCGCAAAAATAGATCCTGGTGATGCGGGTGCTGTTAAACCTGCATTAAATAAAGTTAAAGTAAATACACCTGTCATACCACCTAAAATTACAGCAATGATGAGTCGAGGATTCATTAAAACATAAGGAAAGTAAATTTCATGGATACCACCAAAGAAGTGAATAATTGCAGCACCACTTGCTGATCCTTTTGCCGCACCTTTACCAAAGAACATATAAGCAAGTAATAAACCTAAACCTGGACCTGGGTTTGCTTCAATCAAGAAGAAGATAGACTTACCTGTTTCTGCTACTTGTGTTACACCTAGTGAAGTAAATACACCATGATTGATAGCGTTGTTAAGGAAGAGTATTTTTGCAGGTTCAACCAGAATTGAAGTAAGTGGTAATAAACCATGATCAACCATGAATTGTACTGCAACAATAAGTACATTAGTTAACGAAGCAACAGCTGGACCGATTCCAAAATAAGCGATAAGCGCAAGAATCATACCAATAATGCCAGCTGAAAAGTTATTAACTAACATTTCAAAGCCACTTTTGATTTTACCATCAATGAATTTATCGAACTGTTTAATGCACCATCCACCTAAAGGTCCAGATATCATTGCGCCTAAAAACATTGGAATCGATACGCCAACAATTACGCCAATTGTGGTGACCGCACCAACTACGCCACCACGATCACCGTAAACCAATTTACCACCAGTATAACCAATTAATAATGGAAGTAGATAAGTGATCATTGGTCCAATAAAAGCAGTTGATACGCCTTCATTTGGGAACCATCCTCCAGCAGATGGATCGTTAGCATTATATAAAAAAATTGCAGTAATAAAGCCCCAAGCAATAAATGCGCCGATATTGGGCATCACCATATTACTTAGAAATCGCCCAAAATTTTGGACTTTAAGTTTAATGTTTGATGTAGTCATACAAATCTTTCCTTATTGATTGATATAATCATTATGCTGTTATTGTAGAAGCATTTAGTTATTAGATTCATTAAGAATAATCAAAAAATGTGACATATATCACACTGTTAAAAGTGGGGTATTTTCAGATTTTGTGATCTAGATCACGTTTTATTATCAGATAGAATTAAAATAGAGGGATTTGATAGTAATTTAATTAGTACTAGATTTCTTTTACCAATATTAGCATTCATTGCATCTGAAATGGATAGCACAGGAGAAAATGGAGTCAGCATGTATCTGTTTTATATGAGGGACATGTTGTGTTAGGGTTGATCATATTTTATAACACTTTTTATCTTTAAAAAGATATAAGCAAAGTATTTTTCTATTTATTTAAATGATATTGATGATGAACCTATTAAATGTAAAGAAACAAATATTATTTAGCTACAGCAGTAAAATTATTTTAGAAATATTCAAAGGAGCGCCTAAAAACGCTATATTTTTTATTTCAAAAATGAAATTAAATCGTTTGTGAACGATTATAAATACGTTATTATGAACGTATTTATCAATTTATTCGATTATTGTAAAAGATTCAATATTTGATATTGAACTGATAAATAATAATTATGAGAGGAAAATAATGAAAAAATTATTAGTATCATTGTCTTGTTGTGTTTTGTTATCCGCTTGTAAAGTAGAGTTATCACCAAGTGTTAATTTAAGTGACCTGAGTAGCGAAACACCTAAAACAATTAAATCAGATCTTACTTTAGAAGTTACTGCTTGTGGTGATTATCAAGATTCTAGAAAAGAATCTTCTTCTTTAATTGAAGCAAAACAAAAAATTACAGAAATATTTCCAAATGCAGAATATGTCGAGTGTTACAAAGAAAAATTTGATTCAAAAGCATTATTTAAAATTCCTGTTGTTGTGGGTGGTAAACAACCTGCTGGTGATATTCAGATCACTAATGGTAACTGGGGTGATGGAATGATTGTACTTGTTTCAAAAGAATTGAATAATAAAATGAGTAATATGAAAAAATCGCCAGTAGGAAAGTTAGACTTCAATATTAAAATAAATCTTAACAATGATTCTGGTAATGAACGAAATATTACTGCAAATGGAGTATATATTGATGAAAATCCTGTTCTTCTTAACCAATATGTACTTCAAAAAGGAAATAATACATTTCGATTATCAAATGTTTCCGTTGATTTTCTTTTAAAAAATAACATAACGTTTATTTATGAAGATTATAAAAAGAAGGGCGAAACTCAGTAAAGTTTAAGTCTAAGTAACTTTAGTTAAATGAGAAGGCATCTTAATTGATGCCTTTTTAAATAGATTATAATTAGCTAGGCGTTATCAATATTATTACAAAAATAAATCTTCATTTGCTTTTAAAATATATTGGTATTTTTGTAATTATTATTTTGTAAAACATCCTTTAAATAGTCTATCAATAAGTAAAAACTGTCCATGTTGCATACAAATTTGCAAAATAAACTATAATAAAATCAGATATATTTTTTATCGAAATATATTGGGTTTTATTACACAGATAAAATAAATTCGGGCAGATGTGAAAATATTCGGTGTATAATCATTCTAAATAAATTCAGATGATTTGCTAATTTACTTGAAAACCATCCTTTATTAACTAGAGCTAAAATATTTTTTAACAACTTGAGATAGTGGTTTCTATCTATATGTAATTGATTTAATGTGAGAAAATTGTTTTTGATTATGATATCAAAACCATCCACTAACTTCTCACATTAATACAACGAACTTTACTCCACAGTCACAGATTTTGCCAAATTACGAGGCTGATCTACATCTGTACCTTTGATTAAAGCTACATGGTAAGCAAGCAATTGGGTTGGTACCGTGTAGTAGATTGGCGCTGTAAGTTCTTCAATATGAGGTAAGTTGATGATATGCATTGTGTCATCACTCACAAAGCCTGCATCTTGCTCTGCAAATACATAAAGTTGTCCACCACGGGCACGAACTTCTTCGATATTAGCTTTAAGTTTTTCGAGTAGGTCATTGGTCGGAGCCATAACAATAACTGGCATATCTGCATCGATAAGCGCTAAAGGACCATGTTTTAATTCACCTGCGGCATACGCTTCTGCATGAATGTAGGAGATCTCTTTTAGTTTTAATGACGCTTCCATTGCGATTGGATATTCATCGCCACGGCCTAAAAATAGGGCGTGATGTTTATCGACAAAGTGTCCAGCAAGTTTTTTGATTTCTGGCTCGGCCATTAACACTTGCTCAATGCGATTTGGCAAAGTTTGTAAGGCATGGACGATCGCTTGTTCAGTGATTTCAGCCATGTCATTAAGTCGACCTAATTTGGCAACTAAAAGCAATAATATGGTCAATTGCGTGGTAAAGGCTTTAGTTGAAGCAACGCCAATTTCAACGCCAGCTTTGGTTAGTAACACCAAATCAGCTTCACGAACTAAGGTAGAGGCAGCCACATTACAAACGGCAAGAGTGCTTAAGTAATTATTCTCTTTTGCTAAGCGTAATGCTGCAAGCGTATCTGCCGTTTCACCTGATTGTGATAGGGTGATGAATAAACTGTTTTTACGGCGAGCGGGTTTTCGATAGCGAAATTCCGAAGCGATCTCCACATCACAAGGAATACCAGCTAATGCCTCAAACCAATAACGAGCAACCATTCCGGCATTATAGGCGGTACCACAAGCAACAATTTGCACATGTTCAACTTGCTTAAGAATATTTTCCGCATCATCGCCAAGTTCAGATAAATCCACTTTGCCATGAGCCATTCGTCCTTCAAGGGTATTTTTTATAGCATTAGGTTGTTCATAAATCTCTTTTTGCATGTAGTGATTAAAGCCAGCTTTACTGCCTGCGTCATATTTCGCATCAGATTCGATGCTTGGACGGTTAACTTCTTGATGGTTTTTATCAAAAATATTCACAGTGCGATGGGTGATTAGTGCAATATCACCCTCTTCTAAGAAGATAAATTGACGAGTAACCGGTAATAAAGCTAATTGATCTGAAGCAATAAAGTTTTCACCAACGCCACAACCAATCACTAGTGGACTACCTGAACGTGCCGCGACGAGAATATCGGGATTACGCGTATCCATTACAAGGGTGCCATAAGCACCTCGTAATTGTGGGATTGCTTTTTGTACTGCTTCAAAAAGTGAGCAATCTTCGGTTGAGATAATATCGTGAATTAAGTGGGCAATAACTTCGGTATCGGTTTCTGAACGGAATTGATATCCTTTTGCGATGAGTGTTTCACGCAGAGGCTCAAAATTTTCAATAATACCATTGTGCACAACGGCAATAAAACCCGATACATGAGGGTGTGCATTGTGTTCGACTGGTTCGCCATGTGTCGCCCAACGAGTGTGAGCAATCCCAGTTGAACCTTTGATTGGATGCTCATCTACCGCATCTTTAAGCGCTTTTACTTTTCCGACACGTCTTACTCGCTGTAATTCACCTGTTGGAGAGATAATAGCAAGACCAGCAGAATCATAACCACGATATTCTAATCGTTTTAAACCTTCTAATAATATTTCTGCCACATCACGTTTGGCGATCGCGCCCACAATACCACACATTGTTTATTCCTCTTTCAATTTAGTTGGTCTTTTCCAACCGGCAAGTTGTTTCTGTTTTACCCGGCTAACCACAAGCTCATTGTCATTGACATCATTGGTTACCGTTGTTCCAGCTGCAATGGTTGCACCTTTGCCAATTTTAACTGGTGCAATTAGTTGAGTATCGGAACCCACAAATACATCATCTTCGATCACGGTTTTAAATTTGTTCGCACCATCATAGTTACAAGTAATTGTGCCAGCACCAATGTTGACGTTACAGCCAATTTCGCTATCACCTAAATAACTTAAATGTCCTGCTTTGGTAGCATGACCAAGATGAGCTTTTTTCAATTCGACAAAGTTACCAACATGGGCATGATCATCCAGTTGGCTACCAGGTCTTATTCGAGCAAAAGGTCCGATAGTACAGTGTTTGGCAATGATTGAATCTTCAATTACTGAGAAAGGGCTAATTACGCTATCATCAGCGATGGTGCAGTTTTTTAAAATACAACCTGAACCGATAATGACATTGTTTCCCAATGTAACATCACCTTGAATAATCACATTTGTATCAATAGTGACATCCTTGCCATGAGTCAATTTACCACGTAAATCAAAACGCGCAGGGTCAAGCAACGTGACACCTGCAAGTAAAAGTTGCTCAGCTTGATGCTGTTGATAATGCCGTTCTAAAGTTGCAAGTTGCAAGCGATTATTGACGCCTTCAACTTCGAATTTTTTAACTGGATGAGACGTTAAAATGTCGTAACCATCTTGGTGGGCAAAGGCGATAATATCGGTCAAATAATACTCTTTTTGCGCATTATTATTGGTTAAACGAGATAGCCACTTTTTAAGTAACTTGCCGGTAACCAGCATAATACCGGTATTAATTTCGTTAATTTTTTGTTGTTCAACATTGGCATCTTTTTGTTCAACGATCGCTACCACTTTACCGTCTTTGCGTTCGATTCGCCCATAGCCAGTAGGATCATCTAAAATCACTGTCAATAAGGCAATGCCTTCATGTGGTTTACTGGCAATTAAATTCTGCAAGGTTTCAATTGAGATAAGAGGTGTATCACCATATAAAATCAAGATATCTTCATCATCTTCAATAAAAGGAATAGCTTGTTGAACAGCATGTCCTGTACCCAACTGTTCTGCTTGATAAACAAGTTGCACAGGTTGATCTTGTAACGATTTTTCTAACTCGCTTTTGCCATGACCATAAACAATATTGATGCGATCAGTATTAAGTTGTTGAACTGTATCAATAACATGTTGTAACATCGGCTTACCGCCGATTTTATGTAAAACTTTAGGTAGGTTGGAATACATCCGTGTGCCTTTTCCTGCCGCCAAAATAATTGCACTACGTTTTGGAGGTGAAATTGCCATAATCAGTTCCGGTCTGGTTAAATAAGGCTAATACTATAATCAAAGTTTTCCACGAAATCATCCCGTAATTGTTAATTTTTATCCTAAAAAAAGAATTATTGAAATTTACCAAGTGTTTTAATAAAAGGAAGCATTGTTATGAATAACATTACCAAGGTCTTATTGCTTTACACCACTCACGAAAAGCAAACCCTTAAAATTATGCAACGAATAAAAACACATCTTGAGGGTAAATGTGATTGTGATTTGATTGAGTTATTGCCCGATACCAAGATTGATCTTGGTAACTACAAAGCCGTATTAATTGGTTGTTCAATTCGATATGGTTTTTACAGTAAAACCATGAAGAAGTTTATTGATGCCAATTATCAGCAATTAAATGCGTTAAAAACTGGTTTTTTTGGGGTAAATGTGGTGGCTAGAAAACCAAATAAAAATACACCTGAAACTAACCTATATACTAAAAAATTCCTTGCCAAAATTGCCTGGCAACCGACTATCAAAGCGGTATTTGCTGGTGCGCTTTATTATCCTAAATATAACTGGTTTGATCGTAATATGATTCGATTTATTATGTGGTTAGGTAAGGGTGATACAGATGTGACAAAAGAAGTAATAGAGTACACAAATTGGACAAAAGTGGATGAATGTGCCGAGCAATTTGTGGAACTTATTGATAATTAGTCTTAGTTATCTTGATAAAATAAGTCACTATTTTCGTTAAATATCAAGTCTTAAAGTTGTTTTGAAGAAACTTTGTGATATAGATCAACTTTTTTACTAAAAAGGTGTACAATATTGCGCCTAAAGAATCTGTCTCCTAACTGGGATTTTAATTGTGATTGAAAATTTAAGAAATATAGCCATTATTGCTCACGTTGACCATGGTAAAACAACCTTGGTTGATAAACTATTAAAACAATCAGGCACGCTTGATAATTTGCGTGGTGATGACAATGAAAGAATAATGGACTCAAATGCGCTTGAAAAAGAGCGTGGTATTACTATTTTAGCTAAAAATACGGCTATCGATTGGAATGGTTACCGAATTAATATCGTTGATACTCCAGGCCATGCCGATTTTGGTGGTGAAGTAGAACGTGTAATGTCAATGGTTGACTCAGTACTACTGCTTGTTGACGCAATGGACGGACCAATGCCACAAACACGTTTTGTGACTCAAAAAGCATTCGCTCATGGTTTAAAACCAATTGTGGTTATTAATAAAGTTGACCGTCCGGGTGCGCGCCCAGATTGGGTTGTGGATCAAGTATTCGACTTATTCGTTAACCTTGGTGCAACTGATGAACAACTTGATTTCCCAATCGTTTATGCATCAGCTTTAATGGGGATTGCAGGTCTTGATCATGAAGATATGGCACAAGACATGACTCCACTATTTGAAGCAATTGTTGAACATGTAGAACCACCTAAAGTTGATTTAGATGGTCCATTCCAAATGCAAATTTCTCAACTTGATTACAACAATTATGTTGGTGTTATTGGGATTGGTCGTATTAAACGCGGTCGCGTTAAACCAAATCAACAAGTTACTATTGTCGATAGCGAAGGTAACAAACGTACTGGCAAAGTCGGACAAGTATTAGGTCACCTAGGCTTACAACGTTATGAAGCTGAAGTTGCAGAAGCAGGGGATATCATTGCTATCACTGGATTAGGTGAACTTGGTATTTCTGACACAATTTGTGATAACAGCTGTGTTGAAGCTCTGCCAGCACTAAGCGTTGATGAACCAACAGTTACCATGTTCTTTAATGTAAATAGTTCACCATTTGCAGGTAAAGAAGGTAAATATGTAACTTCTCGTCAAATTCTTGAACGTTTAAATAAAGAACTTGTACATAACGTGGCTCTTCGTGTTGAAGAAACCCCAGATCCGGATGCATTTAAAGTTTCTGGTCGTGGTGAATTGCACTTATCTGTTCTTATTGAAAATATGCGTCGTGAAGGTTATGAACTTGGGGTATCTCGTCCTAAAGTTATCTACAGAGAAATCGATGGCAAAAAACAAGAGCCTTTCGAACAAGTTACCTTAGATATCGAAGAGCAACACCAAGGTTCAGTGATGGAAGCCTTAGGTTTACGTAAAGGTGATTTGACCAATATGTTACCTGATGGTAAAGGACGTGTACGTCTAGATTATGTGATTCCTAGCCGTGGTCTTATTGGATTTAGAACTGAATTTATGACCATGACATCAGGTACTGGTTTACTTTACTCAACATTTAGCCATTACGATGATGTGCGTCCGGGTGAAATCGGCCAACGTAATAATGGGGTAATGATTTCAAACGGTACTGGTAAAGCTTTGGCTTATGCGCTTTATAGCTTGCAAGATCGTGGTAAATTATTCCTTGGTCATGGTGCTGAAGTTTATGAAGGGCAAATTATTGGTATCCATACTCGTTCAAATGATTTAACCGTTAACTGCTTAACGGGTAAAAAATTAACTAACATGCGAGCATCAGGTACCGATGAAGCGACTACCTTATCACCACCAGTAAAAATGTCGTTAGAACAAGCGTTAGAATTTATTGATGATGATGAATTAGTTGAAGTAACACCATTATCTGTTCGTCTACGTAAACGTCATCTAACTGAAAACGATCGTAAACGTGCATTTAGAAGTAATAAAGAATAATGTGAATTATGATTTAAATAATCAAACAACAAAACCTCGCTAATTAGCGAGGTTTTTTTTAGCTCTAACGCGAGCAATAGCATCGGCAATCGATTGTTTACGATCTTTCTGAGTAGTCGCACTGCTTGCAGGCATCGACCTAGGAAATAGAATAGTGGGCGGAACTAACTGATTACGACCTAAGCGTTGTTGTTTCTTTTCAGTTAACTGCAACTCTTCTTGCTCACTTAATTCAACGCCAAGAGTACTTAGGGTAATACAATCAGTTGGACAGGTATTAATACAATTACTACACGCAGTGCAAAATTGCGGTAATACCGTATGTAACACCTGTTTACTACCAACAATAGCATCAGTAGGGCAAACACGGATACATTTGCCACAACCAATACAATTTTCTTCATCAATAAAGGCTTTATATTGCATAATAAAATTTAAATTAACTTAAACCAACAATATTACCATCTTTGTCAATATCAATATGTCGATAAGCTGGATTCGTGCCAAGCCCTGGCATTGTCATCACATTACCAGCATAAACTCGAATAAAACCAGCACCGGCTGAAATGGCTAAATGGCTGATATCAACGTCAAAGTCAGTAGGTACATTCTTTAAATTAGCATCAGCGCTAATCGACATCGGCGTCTTGGCAATACAAAGTGGTAAGTGATCAAGTTTTAATGCTTCAATCTCTTTAATGTTTTTAAGCGCGGTTTCAGACAAGTTCGCTTTATTGGCACCGTACTTTTTAACCATAGTTTGGATTTTATCCATCAATGGCATACTGTCAGGATAAGGTAATTTGATTTCACTTGGCATATCACATGCCTCAATAACATGTTTAGCAAGTTTTTCAGCACCTTTACCACCTTGAGTGAACACTTCGCTTACTTCGCAAGCAAAAGCACCATGTTCAACGGCATATTTTTGTAAAAACGCCAACTCTTCTTCACTATCATGTGGGAATCGATTAATCGCAACAATCACTTGTAAACCATAGCTCTTGGCATTCTTAATATGCCAAGCTAAATTGGCCGCACCAATTTCAAGTAACTCCACATTTGATTCTGAAATCTCTTTAGGGATAGCTTGTCCTGGTTTGATATTATATTTACCACTATTGGATTTTAAGCTACGAACCGTTGCCACTAAAACCACGCAAGAAGCCTTAATACCAGCTTGACGATATTTAATATTAAAGAATTTCTCCATACCCATGTCAGAACCAAAACCAGCTTCGGTTATCACATAATCGGCTAAATTCATTGCAATGCGATCAGCGATAACTGATGAATTACCATGAGCAATATTAGCAAATGGTCCAGCATGGATTAGTACAGGCGTATTCTCAACAGTTTGCATCAAGTTAGGATTAATCGCATTTTTAAGAAGTACTGTCATCGCGCCTGCAACTTCGAGCTGTTCAGCTGTGATTGGCTCGCCTTGCGTATTATAGGCCAAAATAATACGACCAATACGCGCACGCATATCATGTAAATCAGAAGCCAAAGCCAAAATTGCCATTAGCTCAGACGCTGCCGTAATCTCAAATCCGTCACGGCGTTCAACACCATTCACACCGCCACCAACACCGACAGTGATATTACGCAGAGCGCGATCATTGTGATCGATAACCCGTTTCCATACAATGCGATTAACATCAATATTTAAACGAGGTAAACCGGTTTGTGCGGTAAACTCATCGCCAAGACGATCTTCATGATAAAGACGAGAATCCAACGCGGCAGATGCTAAATCATGTGCTGCAGTTATTGCATGAATATCACCAGTAAGATGAAGATTTAGCGTCTCCATCGGCAAAACTTCTGCTTGCCCACCACCGGCTGCACCGCCTTTTACGCCAAAAACAGGTCCTAAGCTTGGTTGACGAATACAAGCGATAGCTGATTTACCTAGATAATTAAGGCCTTCACTTAGACCAATGGTATTGACGGTTTTACCCTCACCTAATGGTGTTGGTGTAATAGCGGTAACTAAGACTAATTTACCATTAGCGCGATTTTCCTTTGCATTAAGGATTGATAAATCAATTTTGGCAACATATTTACCGTAAGGAAGCACGTATTGTTCAGGGATCTGACATTGTTTAGCGATTTCAGTTATTGGGCGTAGTGGCATTTTCATTCTCGTATAACAATAAATTAGGCTGTCAGTATAAAGAATTTAAAATGCCGAATAAAGCAACAATTTAATCTTTATTGATTTTCGGCACAATCTCTAATTATCTTGTTATAATAGCGAAAATTTTCAACTAAAGGATAATGATTAAATGAACTGGTTTTCGCAGTATTCTCTCTTTTTGGCTGAAACAGCAACGGTGGTTATTGCTATTTTAGCGGTATTAATTTTTATTTTAAGTCAACGCCGAAAATCATCAACAATTGCTGGACGTTTATCTGTCAAAGATATTAGCCAAGAATATGAACAAGTCAAAGATGACATGCTAACGTCGAGCATGGATGAAATCGAAGCTAAACAGTTTACAAAAGATCTCAAAAAACAAAAAAAACTTGAAAAGAAACAAGCTAAACAAGCGGCTAAAAAGAAAGATGATAATGCTAAATCATCAGATGCAAAGCCTAAATTATTTGTCTTATCGTTTAACGGCAGTATGGATGCACATGAAGTTGAAGAACTGCGTCAAGAAATCACTGCTGTACTAGCCATCATTAAACCAGAAGATCAAGTTGTCGTAAAACTTGAAAGCCCTGGTGGAGTAGTGCATGGATATGGCCTTGCAGCCTCCCAACTATTACGCTTTAGAACGCGTAACATTCCATTTACGGCTGTAGTTGACAAAGTTGCAGCCAGTGGCGGTTATATGATGGCCTGTACTGCTAGCAAAATTGTCGCAGCGCCATTTGCAATTGTGGGTTCAATTGGTGTTGTTGCCCAAATTCCTAACTTCAACCGATTGCTAAAAAAACATGATGTCGATATTGAATTACAAACGGCAGGAGAATACAAACGAACCCTAACCATGTTTGGTGAAAACACGGATGAAGGTCGCCAAAAATTCAAACAAGAACTTGAACAAACGCATCTATTATTTAAAGACTTTGTAAAAGAATATCGACCAAATATCGATATAGATCAGGTTGCAACAGGCGAACACTGGTTTGCTACTCAAGCCAAAAAAATGGGACTGGTTGACGAAATTAGCACCAGTGATGATTTTATCTTATCACACCTAGAAACGCATAAAATCATTGCCGTTAACTATCAACGCAAACAAAAACTGTCCGAAAAACTCTCCAAAAATGTCGTGAAAGGCATGGAAAAGTTATTTTTTAGACAAGGAAACGGACTGTAAAAGGTTTAACCTAAAATCACTATTTTACATCTTTAAAACCCCGATTCCTCAAAAAAAGTTGAGGAGCGGGGTTTTTTAACCCTAAAATTTGATCTAAAAATCTCAAAATTACTAAAAAGTCTAATTTCTAATACAAAACAATTTATCTTAAAAATGTGATCCTTTAAGAATTGTAAATGAACTGTTTTTAAATTAAACCGCATCTGCTCGGTTATTTTTGTTTTTTTATATGTTTTTCTTTACAAAGATTAACGATCTTAAGTGAAAAATTGTTGCATCGTATTTTTTCAGTCACTATACTTTTACACCGTTTTATATAAGCGATCCAAATTTAAGTAAAAACATAAAGAGTAAATAAATCATAAATTTAGTTGACAGGATTAAGTAATATGCACTATAATTTTCAACAGGCAACAGGCAACAGGCAACATGGCCAACCTATAAGTTAAATTCGTCAAAGTTAAGCTCTTATTTTTCATTTTCCACTAAAGTCTATTTTTTCACCAAGATCTATAAAATTACGCTAAATTTTGCGCGATCCTCACATAGATCAATATCATCCCGACAGATCTTATTACCTTTAGTACCTAGTATATTGTTAGCGTTTTCATTTACTAGTACAGCGTTAACATCCACAACATCTAATTTTATTCACGGTGAAGTGCCTTATTTTACGTTCGACGGTGGTAATACACGAGTAACGGATACCGAAGGTTTGCTCGGGATCCATCTTTCTAATGGTCAACAATACTCGCCATCAAATAATAATTCTAGTGCAACCAATCCTATCGAATTACCAACTATTGATGAAAGTTTTGCTGATATTAGCATGTTGGTGCCAGTTGATAGTAATACCGTTGATTTAAACACCATTGTTGCTGCACCTTATAATTATTGGGGGGATGATGATGGAGATAGTGAAGTCACTGCTACTGGCAGTATAAGCTTGTCTATTGTTGATAAAAACAATCAAACTGTATCACGAAATACTGTACCCATGTATTGTAAAGCGCCTTATAAAGCGACATTAACTAATACTGAAGGCACATTGACCACTCGTTATGGCGTTCCTAATAGTATTAAGTTCGGAGCAGGTAGTGTTACCTATTATTTTAAGCCTAAAGAATCACCTGCGATTTGTTTTGCTAAACCAAATAATCTAGCGTATACCGCACCTCCCTATGTAGGTCCCGAAACTGTCTGGAATTATGGTAAAGGCTTTCTAACTCAAACCGCGACGCCATCATCTTATGGTTTAAATTTCCCGACTACTGGCGCTAATGGTTTGTACTTTGATTTAGATATTAGCAATAATGATCAGGCATTAACGTGGGATCCGGTTTCTCATAGTGGAATTACTGCGACGATGACCAATTCAACAAATACTAGTGTCCGTGTTACATTAACGGGCCCTGCTGCAACCTTAGAACAATGGAATTCTAGTAATCCGGAAAAAGTAGCTAAACCATCTTTACCCCAGACATTCGAGTTAGTCGGTCGTGACAGTAGTGGTAAGGCTGTCGTTAAATATGGATTTGAACTAAAGCAGTGGTTTGTCAATCGTGGAAACGTTATGGGAAATCACGACAACCAATTATCTTGGTGTACAAATATAGGTTATCACCTTCCTAATGTAAGGGATTTAACCAATGCGGTTTATCCATCAAATGACGAAATGATTACTGCTACACCTCCATCACCGGGTAATCATTACCAACGTACCATTGGGGCAGGTCTTATTACCGAGTGGGGCTTTCTGTTATATTACGCGAATACTAACTTTAATTTGTATTATTGGACTAATGACATATACACCCATGGTGGTGATTATAAGTATTACTTTTACGCGCACGCCGACCACGGACTTATTCATTGGGTAGATCCTGCAACCTTCTACAACGGGGTTTGTGTTTCAGATCTCACCCCTTAATTCTTATTTTTTGGGGGAGAGATAGTAAAATAGCTTATATTTTTCTAGTAACTTATGGTGTCGAGACTTAAACCATCCGCCTCAATTGGGGCGGTTTTTTTGAGTTTTTTATCGCAAAAAAGTTGAGGAGCGGGGTTTTTGTAACGATACAAAACCGAATAACCCTCTTTTCATCCCCTAAAACATAGAGTAACCCTTTTTTTAAAGTTCCAAAAAGCAATCTCCATTTTAAGTTATACAACTCTATGTTATCCTTAACGCAACATTCGATCACAGGACGTTCTATATGATAAAAGATCCATTTTATGATCGTGAGGCGAAAAAGTATGAATCGCCGATCGCCAGTCGTGAACTGATTTTGGATTATCTTACCAAAGAAGCAAAACCAGCAAGTTTAGAAAAAATAGCTAAAGCCGTATCAATCAAATCTGACGAGCAAAAAGAGGCTTTACATCGCCGATTGCGAGCGATGGAACGTGATGGTCAGGTGGTTTACACGCGTCGTAAATGTTATGCCTTACCTGAAAAATTCGATATGGTTAAGGGCAGTGTTATTGCACATCGTGATGGTTATGGCTTTTTACGGGTTGAAGGTAAGCCGGAAGACTATTTTTTGTCACACGAGCAGATGAAAAAGGTTTTACAAGGCGATGTTATTTTGGCTCAGCCAATCGGTAGTCAATACCGTGGTAAGACTGAAGCGCGAGTGGTGCGGATTTTAGAGCCACGTACTAATCTGATTGTTGGTCGTTATTTTATTGAGCAAGGTGTTGGTTTTGTGGTGCCGGATGATAGCCGTTTGAATTTTGATATTTTAATCGCTGGCAAGCCAAATCGTACGGTTAGAATGGGCTCAGTTGTTGTGGTTGAATTGCAGCAAAGACCTGAACGACGCCAAAAAGCGGTCGGAGTGATTAAGGAAGTGCTTGGCGAAATAATGGGCACGAATTTAGCCATCGATATTTCATTACGTAATCATGAGATCCCTTATGAATTTCCAAAAGCGGTTGAAAACGCGGCTAACAAGTTTAGTGAGCAAGTGCCTGAAAGCGCTAAGAAAGGCCGTAAGGATCTACGTGATTTGCCGTTAGTAACCATTGATGGTGAAGATGCACGAGATTTTGATGATGCGGTCTATTGTCAAAAGAATCGTGGTGGTGGTTATCGTTTGTGGGTAGCGATTGCTGATGTGAGCTATTATGTACGAATCGGTAAGGCGCTTGATAAAGAAGCTTGTTTGCGTGGGACTTCAGTCTATTTTCCGTCGCGCGTGGTTCCGATGTTGCCGGAAGTTTTATCCAATGGCCTTTGTTCGCTCAACCCACAAGTTGATCGCTTGTGTTTAGTGTGCGAAATGACCGTGTCGAATAAAGGGCGTTTGACCGGTTATCAATTTTATGAAGCGGTGATGAATTCACACGCGCGTTTAACTTATACCAAGGTAGCTAAGATTTTGGAAGGTGATAAGGATTTGCGTGAGCATTATCGTGAGTTGGTTCCTCACCTTGAGAATCTTTATGGTCTTTATAAGGTGCTTAATAGTGCTCGAATTGCCCGTGGCGCAATCGGGTTTGAGTCGGAAGAGCCTAAATTCATCTTCAATGCTGATAAACGTATTGAGAGCATTGAGTTAGTTCAGCGAAATGAAGCGCATAAGATCATTGAGGAGTGTATGATTTTGGCCAATGTTGCCGCAGCAAAATTGGTGATTGATGCTGAGATTCCGTCGCTATTTCGTGTGCATGATAAACCGGATGAAGATCGCATAAATAATTTACGCAGTATTTTAAGTGAACTTGGTTTGTCTCTCGGTAAGGGTACCAGTCCAAAAGATATCGCTAAGTTGATGGTTGAGGTTGAAGCAAGACCTGATCATGAGATGTTGCAAACGGTCATTTTGCGCTCAATGAAGCAAGCAATTTACGATCCTGAAAATCGTGGGCACTTTGGGTTAGCACTTGAGGAGTATGCGCACTTTACATCGCCAATTCGTCGTTATCCTGATCTGTTATTGCATCGTGCGATTAAATGGGGTATAGCTGATCAGCAACATAGTAAACAACATGATAAAACCGGTGGACACCGTTATACGATTAGCGAGATGCTCTATTTTGGTGAACACTGTTCAATGACCGAACGCCGAGCGGACGAAGCAGTTCGTGATGTCGTTGATTGGTTGAAATGTGATTATATGCAAGATCATGTCGGCGAGGTATTCAATGGCACTATTTCGAGTGTTGTTAATTTCGGCTTTTTTGTGCGATTAGATGATCTATTTATTGATGGTTTAGTGCACGTTTCATCACTCGAAAATGATTATTATATTTTTGATGCATCACGTAATCGTTTAATTGGTGAAAATACCCGTTTTATTTATCGTTTAGGTGACAAAGTTCAAGTAACAGTCGTTAATGTTAATCCTGACGAGCGTAAAATTGATTTTTCATTGGTTGGCAGTAATAATAAGCCACAACGCCAAGGTAAGACAGCCAAAGATAAGGCGAAGAAAGTCGATAGTGATGCTGAACAGCCAGTTAAGCGCAAAAGTAAAAGCCAAGCTAATAGTAAAAAAACGGGCGCAAAGGTTGTCGCAAAGAGTAAAAAACGCAGTAAGCCAAAAACAGCTGCTAAAAAAACGTCTAAATCAGCATCGACCTCAAGCAATCAGAGAAAAAAGAGTAAAAAATAGATGAGTGAAACAGTTTACGGTATCCACGCGATTGAAGCTTTGTTAGCGCGTGCACCAGAAAGAATTATTGAAGTTTTTATCGTTAAAGGCCGAGAAGATAAGCGCCTTAATGCCCTTGTTCGTGAGTTGGAGCAGTTGGGTTTAGCCGTAAAAGTGACCAATAGGCAGTATTTAGATGAAAAAACGAAAAATGGCGTTCATCAAGGTATTTTGGCGATGGTTAAACCAAGCCGTGGTTATCAGGAAAATGATATTCCATTATTAATGGAGCAAAATTCCAATCCGATTATTTTAATTTTAGATGGTGTGACTGATCCACATAATTTAGGTGCTTGTATTCGTACTGCTGATGCCGCTGGTGTGAGCTTTATTGTTGTACCTAAAGATCGTTCTGCACCACTTAATTCAACCGCTCAGAAAGTTGCATGTGGCGCGGCTGAAAGCGTGCCAGTGGTTAGAGTCACCAATCTGGCGCGCACTATGCGTATGTTACAAGATGAATATCAAGTTTGGATTGTTGGTACCGCCGGTGAAGCAACCAGCACACTTTACCAAACTGACTTTTATAAAAATTCAACAGCATTGGCCTTAGTGATGGGGGCAGAAGGTGAGGGGATGCGTCGATTAACCAAAAAGCATTGTGATGAGTTAGTCAGTATACCGATGGCAGGTATTGTTTCTTCGCTTAATGTGTCTGTTGCAACAGGCGTTTGTTTATTTGAGATTGTTAGACAAAAAATAAATAGTTAGAGTTATAGTATGTTAGGTTTTTTGAAAAAGCTTTTATCAGGGAATAAAGAAAAAAATGCTCCGGCGCTGTCTGAGCGAGATTTGAATGGTCGTAATCGTGTCGGATATCCGACAATGCAATTATCGCGTGAGATTGATAATTTAGTTAAATTGAAATACCGTCCTCTTAAACGTGTAATTAAGGTGTATAGAGACACGCTGTTTTTTAAATGGGGTCCTGCAGTTATCAATAATACTTTATCAGATGAGCAGTTGGCTAATTTGTCCGGACGGAACGTTCAGATGGTTTATTTATTGCTGTTTCGTGATATGTTAAGACATATTTCAGGTTTAGCTAAATTTAAGCATTTTGCCGAAGATTGGCCGGAACAATTTGCGAATGAGTTATTAGATAATTGCAAAATGCTAGGCGATAGTGATGATGTTGATGTCGCTAAAAAAGAAGCGTTATTTGCTAACACTGAGCTTTATAATGTTGATAATCCCATCGATCCTAAACACCCAGAAAATACGCAAATTCCTGATTGGACAGCGCCATTAGCGGAATTAATTATGCTGCCACCGGATATGATTTATAAGTGTCATCGTCCTTTAATGGCTGCAATTGACCGTCGCAAAAAGCGCTAACTTTAACGATTGATTGAGTTGAAGCTGTAATATCGATTCACTCAATCAATTTTGTTAACTTAATTTACTTCCTTCCCTAAATAACGCCATTTATTACCAACAACTTTGCAATTTATCTTTGTAAAAATACCCACAGCAAATTCCTCTCACTGCTTTAATTTTGCATTTATACAATTCAATTTCTTTTGTCATAACTAGTCAGCCCGATAAGTTCGACAAAGTCTAACAATTATGTGAGGAGAGATAGTAAAGGTATTAACACTTATTTCTATTAAGATAAAGGTCAATGCCGACACAATGGTGTCGGCACGATTATTTTGCTTTTTAGCTTTTGATTAGATCAACTTCAACACCTAACCCTTTTGCTACACCTGAACCATAATCGGGATGGACTTTATAGAAGTGTTTAAGCTGTCTAATTTGAATATCACGATCGACGTTTTTCATCGAAGTGACAATATTATCAATAAGCAGTTGTTTTTGATCTGGACGCATTAAATTAAATAATGCACGTGGGTGCGAATAGTAATCACCATCAACACGATGATCGTGTTTATCCATTGTGCCGGCAGGGACATGCATCGGTGGCTCAGCATACTGCGGTTGTTGTTTAGGTGCACTATCAACACTATTTGGTTCATAGTTTGGTGCATTATCTGGCGTATAAAAGCGCATAGCTCCGTCACGTTGATAATTGTGTACCGGGCATTTAGGTGCATTGATTGGTAATTGTTGGTAGTTTGTACCGATACGATAACGGTGCGCATCAGCATACGCAAAAATTCGCCCTTGTAACATTTTATCCGGTGATAAGCCAATACCAGGTACAATATTACTTGGTTCAAATGCGGATTGTTCGACTTCAGCAAAATAGTTTTCTGGATTACGGTTAAGCTCCATAACACCAACTTCAATAAGTGGAAACTGTTTTTGTGACCAAACTTTAGTGACATCAAATGGGTTTTCTGGGTGGTTATTGGCTTGTTCTTCACTCATCACTTGTATATAAAGTCGCCATTTAGGGTAGTTACCTTGTTCAATGGCATTAAAGAGATCTTCTTGCGCTGAATCAGGGTTGCTACCGTCGAGTTCTGCGGCTTTTTTAGGATGAATATTTTTAATGCCTTGTTCCGTTCTAAAATGCCATTTTACCCAAGTTCGTACATTATCTTTGTTGATTAAACTATAAGTATGGCTACCAAAACCATGCATATGTCGAAATCCGTCTGGAATGCCTCGGTCAGAAAATAGAATTGTTACTTGATGAAGTGATTCTGGCGATAAAGAGAAAAAGTCCCACATCATTTGCGGATCTTTTAAGTTGGTCTTAGGATCGCGTTTTTGGGTGTGAATAAAGTCTGGGAATTTGAGTGCATCACGAATAAAAAATACTGGCGTGTTATTACCGACGATATCCCAGTTACCTTGATCTGTGTAAAATTTTACTGAAAATCCACGTGGATCACGTGCCGTGTCAGATGAACCACGTTCACCGCCAACAGTTGAAAATCGAGCAAAAACGGGAGTTTGTTTGCCAACTTCGGCAAAAATGCTGGCATAGCTATATTGAGTAATGTCATTGGTGACGGTAAATGTTCCGTGTGCGCCAGAGCCTTTGGCATGGACTCGTCTTTCCGGAATATTTTCACGGTTAAACTGAGCGAGTTTTTCGATTAATTGATAGTCGTCAATCAATACCGGTCCACGAGGGCCAGCAGTGCGAGAGTTTTGATTGTCGGCAATAGGGGCACCATTATTGGTGGTGAGTTCTTTTTTTTCTGACATTGCAATACTCCTTATTAGATTGTAACTTTATAGTTGTAGTGTTGTGACTGATTTTATTGAAAAACTAATTTATTAAGGAATAAGATAAGACGGTGATGCGTGTAAAAAAAGATATTGCTTGTTTTATTATATAACTAAATTGGCTGTTAATTGTAGAAAAACAAATTAATTATTTTTTAATCTAGTAATGAGCGATAGTGAATATAAAAATGGGTCCTTAACCAGATTAAGCATAAATGATTTCCGGTAAATTAACATCCCAATGCTGATTATCAACATGATCAACTTTTTGGCAGGCAAATGCTAGCCCAATAGGATAAATTTGCTGTTGTTGGTAGTTTTCAAGCAAGCGATCATAATAGCCACCGCCCATACCGATACGAAATCCTCGGTCATCAAAAGCCACAAGTGGCGTAAAGATGATATCAAGTTGTTCAATATTTATGATTTTAGTTTTATCGATTACTGGTTCTAAGATACCAAAGCTATTTTTTACTAGTGGTGTATTTGGGGTGTAATTTAAGAAGATTAGTTTATGTTCAGCAACTGGGACAGGTAAATAGACCGATTTATTTTGTTGCCATAGATATTCAATAATCGGTTTAGTATCGACTTCTCCATCAAATGATAAGAATATTGCAATATGTTGTGCTTGGCTGACGGCAGGATGGTTTTTAATTTGTTGGTAGATTATGGCCTGTGCGCTGTCGCGTTGTGCTTGAGATAATTCACGTCTTTTTTGACGTATAGTTTGCCGAATGTCCATAAGTTTTTATTTGAAAGAGAGAAGGAATAAAGACTCCAAGATGCCGTTAGGGGCGTAACCCTTGAACCCGAGGTTCAAGGTGAATAGCATGTTTTAATTTTTAGGTTTCCTAAGTTAATTAGGCATACACACCAATTAAAAATCACACCATTCTAAATTAAAGATTATCGGCTCAGGGGACTAACCCATATCGCGAACATCTCAGAGATGTTTACTATGATACAAAATTTAGAAAATCATACAATAGTCTTTGTGGTTTATTTACATTTCATCTAACTAATTGTTAGTATTTAATGCGGAATCAAGTAATTGCTGTAGCATTTTTAGTCGATTTGCAAATTCATCGCTTTTTTCTTTTTCTTTCGTTAGTTCGTAAGAGATATTCAATGCAGCAGTCATGATAAGTTGATCGCTTCCAACTTGGGGGGATTTTTCTCGTAAATTTGTTAATCGCGCATCTAAATCTTTAGCTGCATTTGTAAGTGCGTCAACTTCATCGACTGGACAATTAAATTTTAACGTTCGCCCAAAAATCTGAACGGTGACAGCTTGATTTTCCATATTTAACCTATAGTTTGATAAATTTATTAATTTTGTCGATTATATGTTTAGCGTTTAATCCGACTTCATCGCGCATTTCTTGCTGTGAGCCTTGCGGGATAAAAATATCAGGCAATCCGATATTTAAAATATCACATTTTATTTTTTTCGATAACAAAAATTCATTAACAGCGCTTCCTGCTCCACCTTTGATGCTGTTTTCTTCGATGGTGACCAGTATATTATGGCTTTGGCTAATGTGCAAAAGGACTTTTTCATCAAGTGGTTTTACAAAACGCATATCTATCACTGTAGCATTTATTTGTTCGGCTACTTGTAAAACTTCAGGTAATAGTGTGCCAAAATTGAGTAAAGCGATCTCTTTGCCCTCTCGACAGCATTTTGATTGCCCTAGTGGTATTGTTTTTAGTGGCTCTAAATGTGCGCCAGTGCCTTCGCCTCGAGGGTAGCGTACTAATGCTGGTCCATCATGTAAATAGCCTGTGTAGAGCATTTGTCGGCATTCGTTTTCGTCACTTGGGGTCATGATGACTAAGTTTGGAATACAGCGTAAAAAGCTTAGATCGAACGCACCTTGGTGGGTTTCACCATCAGCCCCCACAATGCCCGCGCGGTCTATCGCAAATAAAACCGGTAAGTTTTGGATGGCAATATCATGAATGACTTGATCGTAAGCTCGTTGCAAGAAGGTTGAGTAGATAGCAACCACTGGTTTTAATTCGCTAATAGCAAAGCCGGCAGCTAATGTAACTGCATGTTGTTCAGCAATGGCGACATCAAAGAATTGATCTGGAAATCGTTTAGCAAATTCAGTCATGCCAGAACCTTCGCTCATGGCTGGTGTGATTGCCATTAGGCGTTTGTCTTGCTCTGCTATTTCACATAGCCAGTCACCAAAGATTTTGGAATAAGTTGGGGTAATTTTATTTGTGCTAGGTAATATTCCTTCATTTGGATTAAATTTAGGAACGCCGTGCCATAAGGTTGGGTTTTGCTCGGCTGGAGCATAACCTTTTCCTTTTTGGGTGATAATATGCAGTAATTGTGGGCCTTTTAGTTGTCTGACTTTTTGTAAGGTGGCAACTAATGTTTCAATATCATGTCCATCAACAGGACCAATATAGTTAAAACCTAATTCCTCAAATAAAATAGCCGGAGTGACTAAGCCTTTTAGGTGCTCTTCCGTTTTTTTGAATAGTTCTTTTAATGGTGGAATATTGGAAAGCACTTTTTTGCCACTTTCACGAAGTGAGGTGTAGGCTTTGCTTGATAATATTTGTGCCAAATGTTGATTAAGTGCACCTGTGTTTTCTGAAATGGACATATCATTGTCATTAACGATAACTAGCATATCTGGTTTTATGTGCCCAGCATGGTTCATCGCTTCAAATGCCATACCAGCAGTTAAGGCCCCATCACCTATAATAGCGGCGACTTTTTTACCTGACTGTTTTTTTTGCTCTGCGATGGCAATACCCAGCGCTGCACTTATTGAGGTTGATGAATGTCCTGTTGTTAATACATCATATTCACTTTCATTTCGGTGAGGAAACGGGTGTAATCCCCCTTTTTGGCGAATAGTTAGCATCTGATCGCGTCGACCGGTTAGAATTTTATGTGGATAAGCTTGATGACCTACGTCCCATATAATTTTGTCAAATGGTGTCTGATAGACGTAATGCAACGCGACTGTTAATTCGACCACACCAAGACCTGAAGCTAAATGACCACTAGATTGGCTGACACTGTCTAATAAAAATTGTCGTAGTTCCTGACTAATTGCTGGCAATTGTGCGAGCGGATATCGCCTAAGATCCGCAGGTGAATTGATTTGCTTTAATAGAGGATATTTGTCTAAATTCATTTTTATCATCTAGTTATTTAGTTAACTATTTCGATTAATAATAAAACCAGCAAGGTCTTGTAATGGTTGGCTATTATAAGGTATTTGCGTCAGACTATCGATAGCTTGTTGATATAACTTGTGTGTCATTTCGATGGCATTTTGTAAACCCATCAATGCTGGATAAGTGCTTTTTTCTAGCTTAAGATCAGAGCCTTGTGGTTTACCCATCAGCTCTTGTTCACCAATGACGTCTAATATGTCATCTTGTATCTGGAATGCTAGTCCAATTGCTTTAGCATAGTTGTCTAACATTGGGTAATAAGGTTGAGCTACCTCATCGCATGAATAAGCACCGAGCCTTACTGCCGCTTGAATTAAGGCGCCAGTTTTATAGTTATGGATAGTTTGTAAATGTTCCAACGTGACTGTTTGGTGTTCTGCTTGTAAATCCAGTGATTGACCTAAACACATTCCAGCAAGGCCACTTGCACTTGCTAGTTCAGCAATCATTTTTATTTTACTTTGGTTGCTGATTTGTTGGTTTTCGGATAATAGGCTGAATGCTAGTGATTGTAGTGCATCACCAGCGAGGATGGCTTGTGCTTGGCCAAATTTTATGTGGCAGGTTGGTTTTCCTCGCCTTAGATTATCATCATCCATTGCGGGTAAGTCATCATGAATTAATGAGTAGGTATGCATCGATTCAATGGCTGCAGCAACTGAATCGAGTTTGGTTAGCGGACAATTAAACATTTGTCCGGTTAAATAGACCAGAATAGGGCGTATTCGCTTGCCACCAGCAAGCAGGCTGTAACTCATCGCTTGTTGCAAATTAGATGGTGCAAACTGCGAAATATATGTTGTTAGATAGTTATCAATACGTTCTTGTAATGGTTTTAGGCTATTCATTATTATCAATGGAAAATTCAGATAATTGTGCATCACTATTTTCAGATAATAAAATTTGGATGCGTTGCTCAGCTTCATTAAGTTGTTTTTGACCAGAACGAGCTAGTTTGATGCCTTTTTCGAATTCATTTAGTGCTTCATCTAATGGTAAATCGCCATTTTCAAGTTGAGTGACAATTGCTTCAAGTTGCTTGATGGTTTCTTCGAAACTGACTTCATTATTGTTTGACATATCGTACTCCTTCTTATACCAAATGAGTATACACGTATTTTTTATGATGGTGAATTAAGATGTTTTAGTTAACAATTTAACTAAGCTGTTCTTTTTCATTTTCAAGTTCATCAACTGATAGTTGAGCTATATCTGGATTAATTGGTTTTTTTACTTCAATCCCTAATTCCCTAAATCGTTCTATTTGACCAATCACGTTACCACGCCCTTTCGAGAGTTTGTTCATTGAGTTTTGATAGGTTTGTTGGGCTTTATCCAAACAGTTGCCTAGATTTTCCATATCTTCGATAAATCCACGTACTTTGTCATATAGTTTGCTGGCTCTATCAGCAATAAGCTCGGCATTACGATTTTGGTATTCAAAACGCCATAAATTATGAATAGTTCGCAAGGCAACCAATAGGGTAGTTGGGCTAACAATCATGATGTTACTTTTTAATGCATCATTGATTAATGATGGATCTTGATCGATGGCGGATAAAAATGCCGGTTCGACAGGAATGAACATTAGAATGTAGTCTAATGATTGAATGCCATTTAGTTTATGGTAATCTTTTTGACTAAGTTGTTTTAAGTGATTACGCACAGCAATTAAATGATCAGCAATGGCTCTAGTTTTTGTCTCTTCATCATCACTATTAAAATAACGTTCATAGGCAACTAAGGTGACTTTGGAATCGATGACCACATCACCGCCTTGGGGTAAGTGAACAATTACATCTGGTTGTAGACGTCGGTTATCTTCATTAGTTAGATTAACTTGAGTGTGATATTCGTAACCTTGACGCAATCCGGAATTATCCAATATTTGACTAAGAATAAATTCACCCCAATTACCTTGGGTTTTGTTATTGCCTTTTAACGCATTGGTTAAATTGGTGGCTTCTTTCGTCATGAGTTCGTTGAGCTGTTGCAAGTTGCGAATTTCGTGAGTTAGGGTATGGCGTTCTTTGGCTTCTTGACCAAAGCTATCTTGAACTTGCTTTTTAAAGCCCTCTAATTGTTGTTTAAGTGGTGAGAGTAAAAACTCTAAGCTTTGTTTATTTTGTTGCTCAATTTTTTTGCCACTGTGCTCAAAAATTCGATTGGCTAAGTTTTCAAATTGCGTGGTTAATCGTTGCTCGCTTTGTTCTAAAACTGTCTGTTTTTCATGTGCGGCATTGATAATCTCTTCTAAGCGCGTTTTTAATTCACTAATTTTGATATTTTGAGCAACATTTTGTTGTTGGTATTGGCTCAACTCTTGTTCTAATTGAGTGATATTTGCCATTAATGACTGATTTTCTTTATTTCTTTGTTTAAGTTGTAAATCATATATGCCATGTAGGTTATTCGCTTTAAATTGCGCTTTTAGCATGGCAATTAGTAAAACAAAGGCGATAATGGCAATAATTATAACTGCCCATTCACTTAAGCCTAAACTTCCTAACATGATTAAGCCCTTTCAAACGTGAATGAAATCACATCATCTAAATTCATTGCATCAAGTGCCAACATAATTAAGCGGTCAAGCCCAACGGCAACACCAGCACAATCGGGTAAACCTGCTTCCATAGCCGCGATTAATTCAATATCGATGTTTTGTGGTGGTAAGTTTTGATTTGCTCGATCAATATTATTTTGTTCAAAACGCATCTTTTGTTCTTGCGGATTGGTGAGTTCTTTAAATCCATTAGCTAGTTCAACCCCTTTGTAATAAAACTCAAAACGGCTTGCTACACGATGATCTTCTGAACTGATCGCTGCTAAAGCTGCCTGTGAGGCAGGGAAGTTATAAACAGCGATAGGTTTTTCTTGTCCAATATGCGGTTCAACGCCAAAACTAAATAAACATTGTAATAAGGTGTCGCGATCATAATCATCAGTATTGAGTTCAATATTTAGTTGTTTGATAGCTTCAACTAAAGTTGCGTGATCAGCTTCTAGTGGGTCAATATTAAGATGACGTTGGAATGCCTTTTGGTAAGAGATTCGTTCCGCAGGTTCACAATCTAGGATGCTTTGCAGTAGATCATCGACTTCGTTGATCATTTGCATCATATCAAATTGAATACGATACCATTCGAGCATTGTAAATTCAGGGTTATGATAACGGCTTACTTCTTCATGATTGCGAAAACATTTACAGATTTGATAAATCGGTCCACTGCCAGCAGCTAATAACCGTTTCATATGATATTCAGGGCTAGTGATTAATGACATTTTTCGCCCTTGTTGTTCATCGTTTTCACCAGGTTTTAAAAATAAGGTATGAAATGAACTAAGATGTACATCGGTTACCGCATATTGACTTAGGGTCGGGGTTTCCACTTCCAAAATACAGCGGTCAGCAAAAAAATGTCTTACTTTAGATACAATTTTAGCGCGCTTAAGTAAATTATTAATAGATGCAGTAGGTTGCCAAGTCATAAAAAATATCCATGCATATTGATTAATTTCTAAAAGAAGAAATAGGGCATTAAGCCCTATTTCTTATTGCTGGCATTCATTTTGCCACAATGTGAACAAATTGTCGTATTTTTCTTGTTGATGCCAGATATGGCGATGAAGTGCAGAAAGAATAATTGGATCTTCTAAGATCGCTAATTGTTGTTCTTTACTAATTTTTTCTAAATCCACTTGTTGATAATGCTCAATAAGTTGTTTTCGCAACTGCTGATTTTTTGAGTTAGGTAAATGACGAGAAGTCGATAATGCACAGGCTAACGCATTATAAATAGGATCGACAAGCGCCATAATAAAGCCATGTTCAATAAAAGCAGCTTCGGTTTGGACTAAATAGTCACCAGTTAGTTTTACTGCTCGCGACGGATGGGTTTCTTCCGGTGTTAAGAATAACCCTGCTTTTTTGGCTTTCATACCAATACTTGATAAGCCAGAAATACGAACAACTAATGGTGAAATGGTTAATGGAATTAATATCGCTATATACCAATAAGTAAATTGAGGATTTAACCAAATAATCACACATAACCAAACTATGCCTAGTAGCGATAATGGCCAACAGAAGTAGAATGATTCGCCCCAAGTTAAGGCATCATCGTTTCTTGCTGGTGATTTCCATTGAATTTTGCTACCCAGCCATGCTTTAACCACAAACTTGCTGTGGAAGATCATGCGGATTGGTGCAAGGATCATCGACCATACCATTTCAATTAAAATCGATAATGATAATTTGAATATTCCACCCACATCTTTTGCACCTGTTCGAGCAATAATAATGCCATAACTAAACAGTTTAGGTGCAAATAGCAATACCATTGTGGTTGAAAGTAATTGAATAGCTAATTGTTCATCCCACTTTGGCCACGTTGGATAAAATTGGTTAGGTTGGAAGAAGTATTGTGGTTCAGATATATTGAACACTAATAATAAGAGAGTAGAGAAGATCAAGAAGATTAACCACAATAGTGACGAGATGTAAGCCATACCACTGGTTAAAAACATTACACGGTGAGTTAAAGTAATTCCACTTTTGAAGATTAATCGCAAATTAATCAAATTACCCATGCACCAGCGATTATCGCGTTTGAGATCTTCTATCATGTTTCCTGGTAGCTCTTCATAACTACCATTCATATCATACGCAATCCATACGCCATAACCTGCACGACGCATTAACGTCGCTTCAACTAAATCGTGCGATAAGATATGAATAGGGCCTTTACGTTTTTGTAATGGCGATAAAATACAGTGCTCAATAAATGGTTTTAGGCGAATCATAGCATTGTGACCCCAATATTGGGCTTCACTTAATTGCCAGAAGTGAGTACCTGAGCAAAAAATATCACTGTATATTTGATTGGCAAATTGTTGAATACGACCATATAAGGTTGTCATTCTGACCGATTTAGGCGGAGACTGTAAAATACCTGCTTTTGGATTCATTTCCATCATTGCGATCATTTTTAAGATACAATCACCGGTCATAATACTATCGGCATCAAGAATCATCATGTATTCATATTGGTGCCCCCAACGACGGCAGAAGTCATCGATGTTACCACTTTTACGTTTTACGCGACGCTTACGGTGGCGATAAAAGATATTACAACCATTGTCAGCTTTTTTAGCGTTAAATTCAGCCCATGCTTTTAATTCATTGACATAGAGATCGGGATCATTGGTGTCGCTTAGAATATAAAAATCACAACACTGCGCATGTCCTGTCTCAACTAGCGATTCATAAGTTGCTTCTAGCCCTGCAAATACCCGTGAAACATCTTCATTACAAATTGGCATGACTAATGCAGTACGATGTTTGGCGTCAATGTGGTTAGCGGGATCATTGGGGATGGCAATAGTATAGCGATCTTTTTTGATCACCGCCAAAATAAGCCCCATGATGCTAGTCCAAAATCCAATTGAAATCCAACAAAATAGGATAGCAAATAAAGCAATGATAAAACCTTGTATGATATAAGGAATGATGCTGTAAATGGCAAGTTCTGGGTTGATATCCCAATTTGCCATAAAATTGATTTGTTGCCAGCTTTGATAAGGTAATAAGGTTGATAAGTAAGTTGTGCCGTAATAAGTTTGTATGGCAATAAGCACAAACATAATTAAACGACGAATAAGTGCGATGATATTCAGACCAGGTTTGGATTGAGGACTATAACGTTCATTCCAAATTTGTGGTTGAACCGAAACACGCTCAACTTTTGGATAAGTTGGTTGTTGTTTTCTTTCATCATTAAAATGATCAGTTTTGCCAACTTGATTGAGTCGATATTTTAGAAATTCGAGTTTATCGTTTGGCAAGTCTTCCGATTTCTGACGCCAATATTCGGCGTCAGATAGGTTTTCGAAATAATCTTTTTTCATGTTATGTGCTTATTATTAAGATCATTGAGCCGGAAATTGTCCGCTCCAAGTTTCGGACACGATCGTATGTGATTTTTTCGACGATAATTGAAGGCGAATGTCAGTTGGTTTTTTGTTATCTTCAACGTTGAATCGCACTAGTACTCGCCAACCTTTTGTTACAGAGTTGTATTGTGTATCACAGCTAACTATTGAACCATTATTAATACTTGAAATAACGTCAACTGGGTCTTGCTCTGATAAGTTTGGACCAACAAAATCCACAACATAAGCATTAGAACCATCAAGTTTACGTATTAAGTTTGCTTGTTTTATATCACCTAATGATAAGCGCGTACTCTCTGCTCTAGCTTCATTTTTTGGATAACGTTGTTGTTCGTTGAGTGAATAATGTAATCGATATTTAACATCTAACACATCACCAGCTTTATATTGTTTTTCGGGTACCCAGTAGGTAACGATGTTGTCGTTGGTTTCATCTGCGGTAGGGATTTCAACCAATTCAACTCGACCTTTATGCCAATCATTCAATATTTCAACCCATACACTTGGACGAAGTTCGTAATGGTCGTCGAGATCTTGATAGTCATCAAAACCTTTGTCACGTTGAATTAAACCAAATGCTTTAGGGCTTTCTAAACTATATGATGAAAAAGATAAGCGTTTAGGATTATTTAATGGACGCCAAATCCACTCATTTTTGGCCTGGATTGAAAGTCCATTAGAATCGTGCATTGCTGGACGATAGTTTAATAGTGGTGATGGTTGGTTAGGGCCAAATAAGAACATACTAGTCAGTGGTGCCACACCAAGTTTTTTAACTGAATCACGGAAGAATACTTTGGCTTCTACAGTAATAGTAGTATCAACACTTGGAATTAAGGTAATTTTGTAAGCCCCTGTTACACTTTTAGAATCAAGTAGGGCATAAATGACTAAATGTTTTTGATTTGGTTCTGGGCGTTCAATCCAATACTCTTTAAAACGTGGAAACTCTTCGCCAGACATTTCGCCTGTATCAATCGCAAGTCCACGAGCTGAAAGACCATAATGCTGATTTTTACCAACAGCACGGAAATAGCTACCACCTAGTGCGGTAAATATTTCATCGTCGGTTTTTGCTGGGTTATTAATTGGATAGTGCACTTTAAATCCAGCAAAGCCTAGTTTTTTAGTATCTAACTTATCTAAATTAATAGGACTTAAATCGAAGTAATCTGGGCTAAATTTAATTTCATTAACTTGATTGTTTACAATCTCATTAATTTTGACAGGTACATCAAAATACATACCTTCATGATAAAATTCGAGTTTGAAACGACTTTTGCGATCGCTCCAATATGCTTTATCATGCTTAAAATAAATCTTTTGATAATCGGCAAATTGTAGTGACGATAATTCACTAGGAATATTTTTAGATGGTTGGACATAAGCTTTTTTTGATAGTTTTTCTGCTTGTGTCACAACATCGTTAAATGTAAAAGCCCATGAAGAAAAACTTAAACAAGATAAGGATGCGATACAAACTATCTTGCAAGTTAATGTTTTACTAAATCGACTAATAGGTAATAAATTGTACATAAAAAGACTCACTTGAGTATTATCTAAAAATATTGTTGTAATTGATAATATTGTCTTTAGGGCTACTTAAGCATTTTTCCATAAAGTCGCTTCTCATCTCTTGAAGAATACTTGGGTTTTCATCAATCAAAAAGTGAGAGTAGTTATCTTTGAGAATTTTAGCTTTTAAAGCGGCCAAATCTTGCACTGACATCTTAAATAAAGTTTGATAACTTTGGGTTATATTATTGATATCATTGGTATAAACAGCTTCAATAAAATCTGCTGACCATTGACAGTAATTTTTAACATTACCATCAGTTGGTGTGATTTTTTTCAACTCAAGATTATGTTCAGCTTGGTTTTCCTCGACGACTCTTTTAAGTTGAATGTCATATTTTAGCTTGTAGAATTCTTTGAGATAAAAATTTAGCACACAGGCAGATTGGTTGCTGTCACCTTTACAGTTTAAAATACCGTGTTTGGTTATATAGCTGTCAAAGTGTTTGTCTCCAACGAGTTGAAGTAATTGTTTTTTTGCGTCCACAACAAACGAATTATTTTGTTCAGATTGTTGCTTTAAAATCGCTAACTGATCAACTTCAGTTTTACCATCGGTTGAAGACGTATTGTTTTTTACACAGCCTGCGGCAAGAATAGAGACAATGGCGCATGTAAGGATATTACTTATTTTCATATATCAAATTCCACGAACATATTCTTGAGTTGTAATTTCAGGATGAGCAACTTACACTTTTTAGTGGAGCCGTAGCGCGAAATTATATACTCTTATTCTTTTAAAAACACTAGATGATTACATTAAATTTATAAAAACGCATTTATTATTCTTTTGTAAGTTTTTATTAATGTCGACATATTTTTCGAACATCGACGGTAAATTGTGAATCATCAATTGAAGCCGGCTTAAATTTTCCTTTTGCTTTTAAAAAGGCAATAAGTTGCTCGGCATTCATATCGGAGTTGGAACAGGTATGAAATTTAGCCTCGGTACCAAATTTTTTGTGTATGGCTTCAAGTAAAGATGATTCAGTATAATCATTCCCATCCATCATTTGTAACACTTCGTGGCCGTGAATTGACATCTTTTTTCCTCTCCATATAGCAGTTTAAACTAGCTTTATTTTTTATTTTTTTGAGCGGTGAAAGATAGCAGATATTATTATTAAAAAAAAGAGGATAAATGTTAAAAATATTATTAATATTTTTTAGCTTAACCCTGATAATTATCAGGGTTATTAATCATAGTTTGTAACTGATTAAATTGACTAGGAAATTTAAGAGTTAGATTCATTGAGTTTTACAATAACCGATAGATTTTCCATTTTAATTTCATGAATTTTAACAGTGATCAAATCAGCAATTTTGTATGCAGTTTCGCCTTTAATTTTAATTAGCCCTTCATCCGGACTAGTTGATATTTCATCGCGCACGGCATGAATCATTGACAGTGGTAAAAATGCTAATGCGCCAATATCATTTAAACGAACTCTTGCACCGCCACGGTTGATATCTAATATTTCCGCTGCGAACTCTTGTCCTATTTTGTTAGATAAATATTGGCAATAAAGGTTTTCGGCAATATCGCGCTCAGCTAAACGTAATTTTTTACGTCTATCAGCCATGCTCTCTAATTGTTCGTTGGATGGAGCTGTTAAGGCTTCTGCTTTAAGCGAGGTTTTAAGTATACGATGGTTTATCATATCACCATATTTTCGAATTGGTGAAGTCCATGTTGCATAAGCATCAAATCCTAAACCAAAGTGAGGTTCTGGTTTTATAGAGAAATCAGCAGGTGTTTGGAACTTTCTTAATCGTGTTGATAAGAAGTCATTATCATCACTTAATCGGCGGAATTTAACATAGCCTTCAAATGAAGTAAGAGATTCTTTATCAAAATCTGTAATGCCATTGTCTGCTAATATTTTTAATATTTGTTCAATGTATTTGGTATCAAAGCCTGAATGAGTGTTAAATACGCCAGTACCTACTTTTTCTTTCAAATACATGGTGAGCGCTAAATTAGCGATAATCATCACTTCTTCAACAATATTATTGCCGATGCCACGAGATTCTTTAATGATTGTTTTTACTTGACGATTATTATCAAGGATAAATCGATAATCATTGTTCACTTTGAAAACTAACGCATTTTGTTGGCGCCAATTTATCCGTGTTTTTGCCAATTCTGATAATAATTTTAGTTGGTTTTTTATTGCCGCGTCATCGATATTTAAATCACCACGATTCTCTAAAAATTCAGACACATTGTGGTAAGAAAGCTTAGCTTTCGATTCAATCCATGCGGGTAAAAAACTGATATCATCATTCGTAAATTCGCCATTTTTATCAATTTTAATTTTACAAACCATAGCTGGACGTTTTTGATTAGCTTTTAATGAACAAAGATCGTCCGCTAACTGTTTTGGTAACATTGGAATATTAAAGTCGGGCAGATAGGTGGTAAAGTTTCGGTTTTTTGCGATATTGTCGATTTCACTATCTTGCTCAATATATGCGGTTGGATCAGCGATGGCGATCATCAGGTTATAATTACCCATATCATCTTGTGAAATGGTAATCGCATCGTCCATATCTTCGGTATTTTCACTGTCAATTGTAAAAAATTGAATATCCGTTAAATCTTGACGATTTTCTTTTTCAGTCTCTGAAATTGTTAAAGATTCAGCTTGTGGAGCTTTGTCTTCTAAATTATAACGAGCCAAAGTTTTAAGCCATAGTTGATAAATTGAATCAGCACTGGCAATAAATTTTGTTATTTCAGCAAGAAAATGATTTTTATTTTTTTCTAATGGATGAGATTGTAAGGTGGCAACAACCCAATCACCTTCTTTTAATTTTTGCTTTACTTCAGGATTAACTTTACAGCGAATGGCAAAATTGACAGGTATATTTTCGGGATAAATGACCATCGCATTATCTAAAAAACCAATTTTGCCAATAAATTTTTGTAAACTACTTTCAATTAATACTTCAGGTTCAAATGATGTTTTATCGTTAATGGTGGAAATAGTGCCAGAAACTTTATCACCATGACAAACCATTTTCATTTTCGAAACAGCAATAAAGTAGTCAGTTTTGTTGTCAACATTTAGAAAGCCAAAACCTTTTTCATGCGCTCGGACGATACCTTCAACACGAGGTTTTTGTTCATATAATTCTTTTTTTAGTTGGGCTAGTAAAGGGTTATTTTGAAACATAGTTTTTAATATTAATTGAAAAATTTGAACTAAATTCTATCATAGTTATGCTTTTGGGGTTATTGAATTGTTTATTAGTGATGACGAAACAGTCTTAATTACTATAAATTGTAGAGTGGCATAATGAAATTAAACTATAAAATACAGGGTGATAATCAACCAGTTTTATTGATGCATGGTTTATTTGGAAGCCTAGATAATTTAAATATGTTAGCTAAAGATCTGTCTAGTCATTACCAAACTATTCAGGTTGATTTGCGCAATCATGGTCAATCACCATGGTCAAATGTTATGAATTATGAAGTGATGGCTGAAGATGTTGCTGAATTATGTCATGATTTGCAGTTACAAAATATTATATTAATCGGCCATTCAATGGGAGGAAAAGTTGCCATGCAATTAAGCCAACTTATTCCTGTTTCTAAAATCTGTGTCATTGATATTGCGCCAGTTAAATATAATCAAACGGCAAATGCACCTGTTCTTAACGCTTTAGAAAAATGTATTAATCAACAATTAACTGATAAAAAGCAGATTATTGAGCTTATGCATGATTTAAGTGCCCCGACAATTTCATTTTTACTTAAATCTTTTAAACATCAGCATTGGTTGTTTAATGCTCAAGTCATTATTAATCAATATGACAATATATGCGATTGGCAGACAATTTCACCTTGTAACGTACCGACATTATTCATCCGAGGTGGCAATTCAAACTATATTACTGATAAGGATTATCCAGCAATATTTAGCCAATTTCCAAATGCTCAAATTGAAATAGTAGAAGGTGCTGGTCATAATGTTCATGCAGAAAAAACTCAGCAAGTTTTACAACTTTTACATACAAACATTAAAAGCTTCATCTAATCGATTGTGGTTGATGTATTGTTTAAAATGAGCTTATGGTCGTCATCCAACACAATAATGCTATCATTTATCACGTTAACTTTTGAAAAGTCGGGGATCGCAGTTTGTGCTCCGTGTTTGATAAGCTCAGCATCGCCTATTCCAACACAATAGGCGCCAGCTTCAACTGCTGAAGTCACGCCACTTATTGAGTCTTCAAATACTAACGTTTCAGCGGGTGGTAGCATAAGGCGTTTAGCGCCAAGAAGATAAGGATCGGGGTAGGGTTTTCCACGAGCCACATCGTTTCGTTCCACTATCACAGAAATACATTCCTGAATATTCAACATTGCCATTATTCGATCTATTTTTTCGCGCCAACCACTGGTTACAATCCCCACCCTAATTTTGGCTTTCGCTAATGCATGTATTAATTGTGCAACACCTGGTATTGGATCATAATCAGCAGTATTTTCAGCGTGCATGATATAGTCTTGAACACTTTTTTGCGCTTCAGTTGATAGATGCCCAAACAGTGCTTTAATTGTATGTGGCCCGGGTTGGCCATGAATATGTTTAACAATATCGTCATCCTTGACGGTTATTCCATATAACTTGCCTGCCTCAATCCACGCTTTTTCAATAACGGTATTTGAATCAATTAGAACCCCATCCATATCAAATAAAACCGCAGAAATTTTTTTTATTGCCTTACTCATAAGTTTTTTACTCCGTGCGTTAACCTTAGCCAAGAATTTAACTATTTACATTGAATCTTTGGACTATAGGAGAGGGTCCATTTAACAATAAATATCTTAATTTTATTCATAACTAATTGTACTTATTGAAATTAATATAAATAGTAAAAGTAATTATGTATAATGAAAAAAATGACTGATTTGATAACAATTAGGAATGGATATGGACATTGAAATGAAGTTGCTACGAGCTTTCGTTGCACTTGTTGAGGTAGGGAATTACCGTGTCGCTTCTGAGCAATTATTTATAACACAACCCGCGTTAACTAAACAAATTCAAGCATTTGAACGAGCAATTGATCGAAGACTGTTTATTCGTGGTCGAAATGGTGCAAAATTAACTGAAGTTGGGAAGGTGCTATATCCTGAAGTAAAAAAGCTATTACAACAGAATAAGAAATTTTTACTCTTTGCTAATAATATTAAAAAAAACATGAATGGAGTTCTTTCAATCGGTTTTGGCATATCTTGTTTTCAACATGTTCCTAAATGGATTCGAACTTTTTCTGAAAGAAATCCGCAATGCCATGTTTCAGCAAAACAACTTCCTTCAAACGAGCAAATTACTCTGCTAATGCAGGGGGAATTAGATATTGGTTTTCTCCGTATGCCTGTGCCAGAGTCATTGAGTTCAATTATGTTATTTAAAGAGTATATCGTGCTAGCAGTTCCAAATAATCTAAAAGTCAGTAGGAACAATCTTAAAGATGTACTAGAAACGCATCCCTTATTACATATAAACCCCTGCTTGGCGCCTTGTTTGACCGAGCAAACAAAATTATTACTTGAGGCTATAAACGCTATACCAAAACAGGGTGGGGCGACGAATGATCTTCCCTCTCTTTTGGCTTTAATTGCTGCCAAAAATGGCATTGCTTTTGTGCCTGCTAGTGTTTGTCATTTTCTACCTAAAGGTGTAAAACTTGTCACGCTTGAATTAGCTCAAACGGGATGGGATATTGCGGTTGCATGGAATGAAAAAATTGAAAATAAACAGCGTAATTTATTTTTAGAAATGAACATCAATCACATAACAAACGTTGTTGTTTAATCGTTTTATGATTCGGTGGGGTGATATCAATAAAAACCATTTTACAAGGTGCACTATAAGGTTGGCTGTAAACTTGATATTGCCACTCTTTTGGTATGATTTTATCTACCGTATGAGGGTAACTATCAAGTAAAGCAAACGCCATTTGCTGTGCTTTGAAATGTTGATGAAAATAGTGGTGTTGATTAATAATTGAGGTTAAATAACGAATAAAACCCAGCATGATGATGGCAAACATTAAACATGACAACATAACTTCAATTAAACTAAAGCCAGCTGTTTTTTTATTACTTATATTTTTACTATTCACAATCAATCATCTTCTTTTCAGGGCAATAATCTAACCAATGACCTTTTTCAACAATAAGTTGGTTATCTTCAAAATGCGTTAACATATAAAGGAAATAATCATCATTAGCCTGTCCACGTACTAGGGTGTAGTTATCCACTTTTAATCGCGATTTTTTTATACATGCTTTTAATTGATATTGAGTATCAGATAAGCATTGCCACTCTTCAGTTGGCGGTTGCCAAATTTGTTTGGTTGCCCAATTTAAACTGGAACTAGCTTGATTAAACTGACGATAATATTGGGTTTCAATCAAATAGCTCCTTTTTATCGAATCAATGGTAATTTGAAACCCCGTTAGCAAAAGAAGTCCAACAATGGTTAATATGATCACCATCAAAAGCGTGCTAAAGCCATCATATTGAGTTACTGAACGATTAAAAGGGATTTTCATTTTTAATAATGGTTGTTGTTTGATATTTAATTTTTTTGTTTTTCTTCAATTGAGCACTAATATCTATCTCAAAATGATTATTTTGTTTTTTGATTGAAAATTGAGTGATTTTAATGTCGTGAGGATCGAAAATTTTCTCCCAATTGACACCTTCGCAATTGATTGTTCCAACTTTATATTCCAAATTATTATTATAGACCCGATACGCAAAGATATCTGATTTGGTTGGAATAGTCGTATTATGAACCCAATCATTGCGGATCTCGCTATCGTAACGGAAGATATAGCAATTTTTTGTTAGATTGATTTCAATTGGTTGCTGACTCATCTTTTCTGGTTTATTGGCGATAAACCCAGCACGTTTCAAATCTTTGGAAATAATAACAATACCTTGATGAATATTCCTTTGTAGATGGGTATTAAGATTTTGCTGAAGTATAATCGATTGTAATTTACTATAAAAAGCTGTAATGCCAATGAAGATTAAGCTAGAAAAGGTGATGCTTAACATCATTTCAAATAACGAAAATCCATCTTGCTTTAACATCGCGGTAGCCCTGGTAAATAACTATTTTTCTTACAAAGCCGAATCCGCCCTCGATATGAAATAATAATTTGTGTGGTGCCAATGGCATTATGCAATTCGAATGTACCGGTTTGAGCCATATTTTTTCGCCCCCAAAAAGAGATGGTTTTTTTATCGGCTAAATCATTTAATTCAACAGAATTGTTAGGTTTAATAAAATAGCTAGAGCCTTCTTGGCAAGTCGCTGGTTTTTCGCCTTTGCTGATGCTCAAGCACCAAGGCGTCAAAAAATAATAGATGTGGACATTTTCGTTAGCGTTATAAGCTTTGGCTTGAACTTCCTCCAAAAAATAGGCTAGCTGTTTTGTGGTAGTAGTAAGTTCGTTACGGAGCTGTAATTCCTTCCAATGTTGCACTCCTATTGAAGCCAAAATAGCACCAATACAGATAACAAATAAAAGTTCTAGTAAAGAAAATCCATCGTTTTGCATTATTTTTTGCTACAAGATTTAATGAGGATTCAACTTTATATTCAAAGAAAACAACTGTATTAAATATTGTTCAGATTTTGTGAAAGGTATTCCAAATAATTTATCCTTTTTGAGAAATCTCAATGATACGATAAACCACTTAAAAATAACTGCATATTATATTATACTGTTTGCCCAATTAAATTTGCTAACGGACTTAAAGTTAAAGGAAACGAGAAATGCAACAATTACAAACTATTATTGAGGCAGCATTTGAACGTCGTGCTGAAATTACACCTTCAAATGTTGATACTGTAACACGTGATGCAATTAATCAATGTATCGCTCTATTAGACAGCGGTAAAATGCGTGTCGCGGAAAAGATTAATGGCGATTGGGTGACTCATCAATGGTTAAAAAAAGCGGTATTGCTCTCTTTCCGTATTAATGAAAATCAACTTATTGATGGTGGCGCAACAAATTATTATGACAAAGTGCCATTAAAATTTGCTGATTATGATGAAGCTCGCTTCCAACAAGAAGGCTTCCGTGTAGTTCCATCAGCAATTGCGCGTAAAGGTGCTTATGTTGCTCGTAATACCGTATTAATGCCATCTTACGTAAATATCGGTGCTTATGTTGATGAAGGCACGATGGTTGATACTTGGGTAACTGTTGGTTCATGTGCACAAATTGGTAAAAATGTTCACTTATCTGGTGGTGTTGGTATTGGTGGTGTGTTAGAACCATTACAAGCAAACCCAACTATTATCGAAGATAACTGTTTCATTGGTGCTCGTAGTGAAATCGTTGAAGGTGTGATTGTTGAAGAAGGCAGTGTGATCTCAATGGGCGTATTTATTGGTCAAAGTACTAAAATTTATGATCGAGCAACTGGTGAAGTTCATTACGGACGTGTTCCAGCAGGTTCGGTTGTGGTATCAGGTAACTTACCAACTAAAGATGGCAAATATAGCCTTTATTGTGCTGTTATTGTGAAAAAAGTTGATGCTAAAACTTTAGGTAAAGTTGGTATTAACGAATTACTTCGTACTATCGATTAATCTTAATAATAATGCCGCCGTAAATATTGTGGCGGCAATTAAAAGAGTTGTTTAAAATAAGTAATACTTATAACGATTAGAAGAGGAAAATTTATGCCTTCTTTTGATATTGTGTCAGAAATTCAAATGCCAGAAGTTAAAAACGGTGTCGACAATGCGACTCGTGAACTGACTACTCGTTGGGACTTCAAAAATGTCGAAGCATCTTTTGAGCTCAATGAAAAAAATGAAACCATCAAAGCAACTAGCCAATCCGATTTCCAAGTTCAACAGCTATTGGATATTTTACGTGATAAGTTGGCTAAACGTGGTATTGATGGCGGAGCGCTAGAAATTCCGGAAGAGCTGGAACATAGCGGAAAATTTTATAGTATTACGGTCAAACTAAAACAAGGTATCGATAAAGAGTTAGCTAAAAAAATAGTTAAGCTGATTAAAGACAGTAAACTTAAAGTGCAAGCTCAAGTACAAGGTGAGCAGGTTCGCGTTACAGGTAAGTCTCGTGATGATTTACAAGCAGCCATGGCATTAGTCAAAAATGGTGAATTAGGGCAACCTTTCCAATTTACTAATTTCCGCGATTAATAGATCTTCATTCATGATTATTGCCGACTTGATGACTCCTTTTTAAAGCATTTTTCGGCAATATTTTTTTATCTATTTTCTTAATAAATCTTAAAAAAAGTTGAGGAACGCACTTTTTGAAGCTTATATTTTTAAGAATAAATGCTTTTATCTTTATTTTTAGGGATGTTATTTCTAAATAACGAGATTTTTTTAGTTAAATACGTTATGCTATCCGCTTGTCTATCCTCTTAAATTTAAAAATACTTATTATTATGAAAAAATTCGTGTTATTTTTCGTTTTTTTTATTTTTTCATCCCCTTTATTTGCTCAAAATCCCAATAGTGAAGAAAAGAAAGCGTTTATTGATGACTTGATGTCAAAGATGACGATTAAAGAAAAAGTAGGGCAACTGCGATTAATCAGTGTGGGTGGTGATCTTACACTAGACAAAGTCCTTGACCAAATTGAAGCGGGTGAAATTGGTGGTATTTTTAATACTGTAGTTGAGCCTGATCTATCTCGAATGCAAGAAAGAGCATTAAAATCGCCGAATAAAATCCCTGTTTATTTTGGTTTTGACATTATTCACGGTCATCGTACGGTATTTCCTATTAATTTAGGGATTGCTGCAACTTGGGATCGTGATGCGATAGGTAAAGTTGCTGAAGTATCATCTGATGAAGCAACTTCTGATGGGCTTAATGTAACTTGGGCGCCAATGGTTGATATTACGCGAGATCCAAGGTGGGGCCGAGTGTCAGAAGGATTTGGTGAAGATCCTTATTTAGCGTCGGAAGCAGGGCGTATTTTTGTCGAAAAAATGCAAAAACAGTCTCTTGAGGATAAAAAATCATTAGTGACAACTGTTAAGCATTTTGCGCTATATGGTGCGGTTGAAGCTGGTCGTGAATATAATAGTACGGATATGAGTGAACGAAAAATGTTCCAAGAATATCTTGTACCATATAAAGCGGCTGTAGATGCAGGTAGCCGAGCGGTTATGGTTGCACTTGTTAGTGTAAACGGTATTCCTGCTACCTCTAATCATTGGTTATTAACCGAGGTACTGCGTGATCAATGGCATTTTGATGGTGTAGTGGTTAGTGATCATGGTGCTATTCGTGAATTAATTAATCACGGTGTGGCAAAAGACGCTAAAGATGCAGTTAGAATTGCAATCCTAGCTGGTATTGATATCAGTATGAATGATGAGTATTTTTTACAGTTTATACCAGAACTAGTTAATGAAGGTGCAATCTCTCAAGAGCAGATTAACCAAGCGTGTCGTCATGTATTAGAACTGAAATATGATATGGGATTATTTAAAAATCCTCATCGAAATTTAGATCCTAATTTTGATATTGAAACCATGTTCGCCAACGATCGTTTACATCGTGCAGAAGCAAGGGATGTTGCGCGTCGTAGTATTGTATTGTTAAAAAATGAAAACAATGTTTTACCGTTGAGCAAAAATAAAAAAATTGCGGTGATTGGACCGTTAGCAGATTCAAAACGCGATATTTTGGGTAGTTGGTCTGGTGCTGGGCGAGCTAATTTAGCCGTAACCCCTTTGGAAGGGATTAAGAATACTGTGGTTAATCCAAAATTAGTTAGCTATGCATGGGGTGCCAATATTTCAGATGATCCAAATCTTTATAAATTCTTAAATTTATATGAAGAGATCACTAAATTTGATAAAAGACCTGCTGATAAAATGATTGCCGAAGCGGTTGCTCAAGCGAAAAGATCTGATGCTGTTGTTTTATTTGTTGGCGAAGCCGAAGGGATGGCGCATGAATCATCAAGCCGAACTGATCTCAATTTGCAAGCAAGCCAAAAACGTTTAATCACAGCATTAAAAGCAACAGGTAAACCACTAATTATTGCATTGATGAATGGGCGCCCACTTACCGTGAAAGAAGAATATGAACAAGCCGATGCGATGCTCGAAACTTGGTTTTTAGGTACTGAAGGTGGTAATGCTGTAGCTGATGTTCTCTTTGGTGATTATAACCCATCAGGTAAATTACCGATGTCTTTCCCAGATAATGTTGGTCAAATTCCTGTTTATTATGGTCAATTAAATACTGGTCGACCTCATGGTACGGTCAATATGGGTAAATACACCACTTCTTATTTTGATAGTCCAAACGAACCGTTATTTCCATTTGGTTATGGTTTGAGTTATACCAATTTTACGATTGATTTTTCACTATCAAAAACTGAAATGTCGCCAAATGGTGAAATCGAAGTGATAGCCAATGTAGAAAATACTGGTGATAGAGAGGGGACGCAAGTTGTCCAATTATACTTGCAAGATGTGACTGCTTCAGTTAGCCGTCCTGTCAAAGAGTTAGTTGGATTTGAGAAAATAGCACTTAAACCTCACGAAAAAGGCCAAGTAAAATTTGTTATCAAATATGACATGTTAAAATTCTGGAATGACAAAATGCAATATGTTGCAGAACCAGGTAAATTTAATGTGTTTGTAGGCTCAGATTCGACAACCAAACAAAAGCAAACATTCACTTTACTTGATAAGTAAATACAAAAACCGTCGGTTTTAATCGACGGTTTAGTTCTTTTATTCAATCTTTCAACCTTTAAGACTAATATATAAGATTATTTACTGATATCGTTTACGTTTTTAAGGTAAAAAAATACGAGTCAATGACTCGTATTTAATCCATTTATTATTACAATTATCTATTGAGTGCTTTTACTTTCAGAACTAATCCATCGACAGCAATCACTTCAACAGGTTGTCCAACTTCTAGATCTTGGTTACATTTTGCTGACCATGTGCCATCTTTTATTTTTACCCGACCCGAACCATTAATTATAGCCTCGGTAACGATGGTTTTGATTCCGATTAATTCTTGTTGGGGTTGATTTATTTCACTTTTACCAGATTTATCTTTACCATGTTTTTTTAACCACACCCACCAAAGATAAGCCGATACCAAAGTAAAAATAGCAAATAAAATCCATAGAATTGGCCAAGATAAATGGACAACCCAAGCTATTAAACCAACAACAATGGCTGCAATTCCACTCCAAAGCCCATATCCGGAAGTTCCCAATAGCTCAAGGATCAGTAAAATACCACCTAAAGCAATAAATACCCAGTGAGGATAATCATAAATAACCGTTAAAAAATCAGTCATTGATTGTTACCTAATTTATTGAAATATAATATCTTCCTAATTAGATTAGGAAGAATTGTTTCACTAAAGCAAATTATTTAGAGTTTTTAATTAATTCTGCAATACCGCCAATGCTACCCATTAAGCTAGAAGCATCTAGTGGCATCATCACTACTTTACTGTTATCTGAAGCACCGATTTGTTGTAAAGCTTCAGTATATTTTTGAGCAACGAAGTAGTTGATCGCATTAATATTACCAGCAGCAATCGCTTCTGAAACCATTTGTGTAGCTTTTGCTTCGGCTTCGGCAGCACGTTCACGCGCTTCTGCTTGTAAAAATGCAGCTTGTTTTTCACCTTCTGCTTTTAATATTTCTGACTGTTTTTCACCTTCAGAGCGTAAAATAGCCGCTTGGCGGATACCTTCTGCTTCAAGGATCTCAGCACGTTTGTTACGCTCAGCTTTCATTTGCGCGTTCATGGCTGCAATAAGTTCTGCTGGTGGGCGAACGTCACGAATTTCGATACGGGTAATTTTAATTCCCCAAGGGCTAGTTGCATCATCAACAATGCTAAGAAGTTTTGAGTTGATGTGATCACGTTGTGATAACATTTCATCAAGTTCCATACTACCAAGTACGGTACGAATGTTTGTCATCATCAGATTAATAACCGCACGCTCAAGTTGATTAACTTGGTAAGCAGCTCTTGCAGCTTCTTGTACTTGAATAAAGCAAACCGCATCAATTTGTACATTCGCATTATCTTTAGAAATAACTTCTTGAGATGGGATATCAAGAACTTGTTCCATCATATTAATTTTGCGACCCACACCATCCATAAATGGGATAATGATGTTTAAGCCAGGCTCAAGCGTATGAGTGTATTTACCAAAACGCTCGATGGTATATTGGTATCCTTGTGGAACAATGGTAATAGCTTTAAAAACGGTTACGATAGCTAATAAAACTATTATCGCAATAATAATATAAAATATTGGCATATATCAAAATCTCTAAATTTTATTAATGTATTGATTATTCTAATTGGTATTAGGATATTTGACAAACTATTAGTTTTTAACCATTTGAAATCAAAACAACCTAATAGATCATTTGTTAAATACGGCAACGTAGAAAATTATCTTGAAAAGATCAATCTTGCTCCTCGATTTTAATTTCATCATTAAGTTATTGAGCACTGCTTTATTCGCTGGTCTGAAATCATATAGGTTAAAATCGTTCAATCATCAATGTCATTAATTTAAAAAATGAGTCTAAATAAACCTATTTTTTATAAAGGCTAATTTTATTTATTGAATATAAAATATTCGCTTGACAACACACTAATGAACTAGTTTAATAGTACAACATCTTTTTTAAGCAGATATAATAATGATAAATCATCAAAATCCTATAACTCACTATAAAAAAACTACTGTTTTGAGTTGGTGGCGCATCACTTTCTGCGGGTGATGTGATGATGTCCTTTTTTCACAAGACCCGCTAAATGCGGGTTTTTTAGTTTAAAAAAAAGATAAAAAATAATTTTATATAAAGAGAGTCAACAATGAATAAGCCTACATTAACACAAATAATCAAAACCATTGGTTATTATCAGGATCCGACTCAGGTATTTTATCAACTTTGTGATAATAAACCGGCAACATTGTTGCTTGAATCTGCCGAAATTGATAATAAACAGGGGATTAAAAGCGTAATGATCATTGATAGCGCTTTAACTATTTCGGCCCTAAACAACGAAGTGACTTTTCAAGCTTTAACCAGCAACGGGCAAAAATTATTACCTTTGTTAGAGCAAGCATTTCCTGATAACGTCACTAAAACAAAAATAGATGAACATAATCTTAAGTTAGTGTTTCCACCTATTGATGGTTTGCAAGATGAAGATTCTCGCTTAAAGTCATTATCGATTTTTGATGCATTAAGAACATTATTAAATATTGTTAATATTCCCGAAAAAGCGAGTTCAGATGCCGTTTTTGTCGGTGGATTATTTGCGTATGATTTAGTGACAAATTTTGAACATTTACCGATATTACCAACTGAACAACGTTGTCAGGATTTTCGTTTTTATTTAGCTGAAACTTTATTGGAAATTAACCATAAAGATCGTATCTCACTATTGAAAGCAACGTCATTTACTTCTTGCCCTGATGAGATTGCACGCTTAAATCAACGATTAGATGAACTGCAAAATAAACTCAATCAACCAATGAGCACAATTAAAAGGCAATCGTTGGCTGAAATGGATGTTGCTTGTAATAAGAGTGATGATGATTTCAATACCATTGTTAAGAAGATGCAAGATGCGATTCAACAAGGTGAAATCTTCCAAGCTGTTCCATCTAGACGTTTTTCATTACCTTGTCCTCAACCATTATCTGCATATCAAGTCTTAAAAAATAATAATCCAAGCCCTTATATGTTTTATATGCAAGACGAGGATTTTGTTTTATTTGGTGCCTCACCTGAAAGTGCACTCAAATATAATAAAGCCAATAATCAAGTTGAAATTTATCCAATTGCTGGTACTCGCCCACGTGGTTTAAACACTAATGGCGAGATTGATTACGATTTGGATAGTCGATTAGAGTTGGAAATGCGCACCGATAAAAAAGAGTTAGCTGAACATTTAATGTTGGTCGATTTAGCACGAAATGATTTAGCTCGAATTTGTCAGCCAGGGACGCGATATACCAAAGAGTTATTAAAAGTTGATCGTTATTCTTACGTTATGCATTTAGTTTCAAGAATTGTTGGTCAACTACGTCAAGATCTTGATGCACTACATGCTTATCAAGCTACCATGAACATGGGAACATTAACTGGAGCGCCAAAAGTTAGGGCAATGCAGTTAATTGCCGAATCGGAAAAAATAAAACGGGGTAGTTATGGTGGGGCAGTTGGATATTTTACTGCCAATGGTGATCTTGATACTTGTATAGTTATTCGCAGTGCTTATGTGGAAGATGGTGTTGCAACCGTACAAGCTGGATGTGGCGTGGTTTTAGATTCAGAACCACAAGCAGAATCGGATGAATCACGTAACAAAGCACGTGCTGTTGTTCGCGCGATTATGGCAGCACATAATGTAGAAGGTGTATTCTAATGGCTAATATCTTATTTCTTGATAACGTTGATTCGTTTACTTATAACTTAGTCGATCAGTTACGTCACAATCAACATAACGTGACAATTTATCGCAACACAATTCCAGCTGATGTGATCATCGAAAAATTATCACAAATGCAAAATCCTATCCTAATGTTATCACCAGGACCTGGAGCACCGAGTGAAGCAGGTTCAATGCCTGAATTACTTAAACGTTTAAAAGGTAAATTACCGATCATTGGTATCTGTCTTGGACATCAAGCGATTGTTGAATCTTATGGTGGTATGATTGTCCCTGCGGGCGATATTTTACATGGAAAAGCTTCATTAATTGAACATGATGGGCAAGCGATGTTTAAAGACTTACCCAATCCATTACCGGTCGCGCGCTATCACTCATTAAAAGGTGAAAACATACCGAAAACATTAACCGTCAATGCCATGTGTAATAACATCGTTATGGCAGTACGTAATGACCAAGATCGGGTTTGCGGTTTTCAATTTCATCCTGAATCAATTTTAACGATTCAAGGGGTAAAATTATTAGAACAAACCATTGAATGGGCACTGAATCCACCACAAAAACAGCCAGAAGCAAAACAAGAAGCCATTGTTGATAAGCAAGAATACAATATTCAACCGATTTTAAATAAATTGTACTTAGGGCAAGTATTGTCTCAAGAAGAGAGTAAAATACTGTTTAATTTAATTATTCAAGGTAAAATAGAACCAACGGTACTAGCAACCGCTATCATTAGTATGAAAGTTCGGGGTGAAAAACCTGATGAAATTGCCGGAGCAGCTCAGGCCTTACTTGAAAATGCTGATCCATTTGAAGTACCTGATTATGATTTTACCGACATCGTTGGGACTGGTGGAGATGGAACTAACAGCATCAATATCTCCACGGCCAGTGCTTTTGTTACTGCGGCATTAGGGTATAAAGTTGCTAAGCATGGTAACCGTGGTGTGTCGAGCAAATCAGGATCATCAGATGTTTTATCCGCTTTAGGTATTAAACTAAACATGTCAGCGGAAGCATCTCGAAAAGCGCTTGATGAATTAGGTGTGTGTTTCTTGTTTGCTCAGCAATATCACTCAGGATTCCGCCATGCTGCACCAGTACGTCAGCAACTTAAAACACGAACAATTTTTAATGTTCTTGGGCCGTTGATTAATCCATCACGACCAAAACGTATTTTACTTGGTGTTTATCATCCTGACTTGATAAGACCGATTGCAGAAACATTAAAAATGTTAAACTATACCCATGCTTATGTGGTACATGGCTCAGGGATGGATGAAGTCGCTATTCATGGCGAAACTCAAGTTGCCGAAGTAAAAAATGGTGAAATTCGCTATTTTACTTTGACACCAGAAGATTTTGGTCTACAGCAATATACTTTGAAAGATATTGAAGGTGGAACACCAGAAATGAATCGTGATTTATTGTTAGCGATTTTACAAGGACATGGTAAACCAGCGCATGAAGCAGCTATTGCTGCAAATGTGGCGATGTTAATTAGCCTATTTGGTGAACCAGACTTAAAACAAAATGCTAAGCGTGCAATAGAATTAATGCGTAGCGGTAAAGCTTATGAGCTATTACAAAAGTTAGCAGCAAGATAATGAGTGGAGAATAAGATGGCAATTGCAGCATTAACTGAAAATGTTGAAATGGCAACGGTCTTAAAAAAGATCATTGAAGATAAACAGCTATGGCTTGCCGAGCAACAAATTAAAAATCCACTGGCTAATTTTAAAAATAAAGTTGTAGCTAGTGATCGTGATTTTTACCAAGCGTTAAATCAACCGAAAACGGTATTTATTTTAGAATGTAAAAAAGCATCGCCATCCAAGGGATTAATTCGAGATAATTTTGACCCAGCAAGTATAGCCAAAGTTTACAAAGATTATGCTTCGGCAATCTCAGTTTTAACTGACGAAAAATACTTTCAAGGTCGTTTTGAGTTTTTACCAATAGTACGTAATGAAGTCACCCAACCCGTACTTTGCAAAGACTTTATTATCGATGAATATCAAATTTACTTAGCACGTTATTATCAGGCTGATGCCATCTTGTTAATGTTATCGGTAGTCAATGATGATGAATATCGCCACTTAAGCCAAGTTGCTCACCAACTTAATATGGGGGTACTGACGGAAGCGAGTACCGAACAAGAAGTTGAACGAGCTATCAAACTTGGCGCTAAAGTGATTGGTATTAATAACCGTAATTTACGCGATCTGTCGGTTGATCTCAATCGGGTAAAAACTTTATCAAAAACAATCCCTGATGATCGAATCATTATTAGTGAATCAGGTATTTATACGCACAATCAAGTTAAAGATCTTAGCCATTATGCTAACGGTTTTTTAATTGGTAGTGCACTTATGTCTGAGCCAAACTTAACCTTAGCTATCCGTAAAGTAATGCTAGGTGAAAATAAAGTTTGTGGCTTAACCCAACCACAGGATGCAATAACCGTTTACCAAGCTGGTGCGGTTTATGGTGGATTAATTTTTGTGCCTAAATCACCAAGATATATAACACCGACTAAAGCGCGTAGTGTTATCGCATCAGCACCCTTAAATTGGGTTGGTGTTTTTAAAGATAGTGATATAGATGAAGTATGTGAAATAGCTAAACAACTATCACTTTATGCAGTGCAATTGCATGGTCATGAGGATGATAACTATATCAAAACACTTCGCCAAAAATTACCCTCAACCTGTCAGATCTGGAAAGCGTTAAGTATTAGCGATAACATCCCAAATCATGATAACCCACTAGTATCACGTTACATATTTGATAATGGTGCCGGTGGAACAGGTAAAAGTTTTGATTGGTCACTTTTACGTGACAAAGATTTAAGTAATGTCATTTTGGCTGGTGGTATTAATCCGCAAAATGTGAGTGAGGCGCTTACTACCGATGTTATTGGTGTTGACCTTAATTCGGGCGTTGAAGTTTCACCAGGAATTAAAGATAAACAAAAAATCAAATTAGTATTTGAACAAATTTAACTGATTACATTAAAGGAATGGTTATGTCTAAATTAAATCCTTATTTTGGCAAATTTGGTGGTCAATATGTGCCACAAATATTGATGCCTGTGCTTGAACAACTTGAGGATGCTTTTATATCGGCGATACACGATCCAAGTTTTCAAAAAGAATTTAACGATCTTTTAGTTAACTACGCGGGTCGCCCGACAGCATTAACACTGTGTAAAAATCTTACCGCAGGGACCAAAACAAAACTATATCTAAAACGTGAAGATTTAGTTCACGGTGGTGCGCATAAAACTAATCAAGTATTAGGCCAAGCATTACTCGCTAAAAGAATGGGAAAAACTGAAATAATTGCCGAAACTGGCGCAGGTCAGCATGGCGTTGCTTCAGCATTGGCGTGTGCATTATTGGGTTTAAAATGCCGAATATATATGGGGGCTAAAGATGTTAAACGCCAAGCTCCGAACGTATTTAGAATGCGACTCATGGGGGCAACAGTTATTCCGGTTGAAACCGGCTCTGCAACCTTGAAAGATGCTTGTAATGAAGCATTGCGAGATTGGTCTGGTAGTTATGAAACCGCTCACTATATGTTAGGTACAGCTGCTGGACCGCACCCATTCCCAACCATAGTGCGTGAATTCCAACAAATAATTAGCCGTGAAGCGAAACAACAAATTTTGGAAAAAGAGGGGCGATTACCCGATGCTGTCATCGCTTGTGTTGGTGGCGGTTCAAACGCTATTGGGATGTTTGCTAATTTTATTGATGATAAGTCAGTAAAATTAATTGGGGTGGAACCTGGAGGCCATGGCATCGAAAGTGGCGAACATGGTGCATCACTTAAACATGGTAAACTCGGTATTTACTTTGGTATGAAAGCCCCAATGATGCAAACCGATGAAGGCCAAATTGAAGAGTCTTATTCGATTTCTGCAGGTCTTGATTTTCCAGCTGTTGGACCTCAACATGCTTATTTAGATAGCATTGGTCGGGCAGATTATGTCTCTATCACTGATGATGAAGCGCTTGAAGCGTTTCAAGCCTTATCACGCAATGAAGGAATTATTCCAGCTTTAGAATCATCACATGCCTTAGCCTATGCACTTAAGATGATTAAAGAAAATCCAAACAAAGAGCAACTATTAATTGTCAATTTATCAGGTCGTGGCGATAAAGATATTTTTACGGTTTACGATGTATTAAAAGCAAAAGGAGAAATAGAATGAGCCGTTATCAAAAACTGTTTGACCGCTTAACAGTCGAAAAACGAGGTGCATTTGTTCCTTTTGTTCCAGTTGGTGACCCTAATCCACAGCTTTCCTATCAAATTATTCAAACAATGATTGATGCAGGGGCTGATGCGTTAGAACTAGGCATTCCTTTTTCTGACCCAATGGCAGATGGTCCAACTATACAAAATGCTAATATTCGTGCTTTTAATGGCGGCATAACCGTTGCAAAATGCTTCGAAATCTTAACCAAAATCCGCGAAAACAATCCTGATATTCCAGTTGGATTATTAATCTATGCCAATTTGGTATTTAAAAATGGTATTGATAACTTCTATGCGAAGTGCGCTAAAGCAGGGGTGGATTCAGTATTAATTGCTGATTTACCTGTAGAGTATGCCGAAGAGTTTACGGGTGCTGCTGAAAAACATAGCATCGCACCAATATTTATCTGTCCACCTAATGCGGACGATGAAGTGATTAAAAATATTGCTAAACGAGGCAAAGGTTATACTTACTTAGTATCACGAGCAGGAGTAACCGGTACAGAAAACCGTGCTAATAAACCACTCACTCATTTACTCGAAAAACTAACTGAATTTAAAGCACCACCAGCAATTCAAGGTTTTGGTATTTCTGAACCCGCTCAAGTTAGTGAAGCAATTAAATCGGGTGCAGCGGGAGCTATTGCTGGATCGGCAACGGTTAAAATCATTGAAAACAATCTTAATAATCCAGACAAAATGCTGAGTGAATTAACAACTTTCGTTAAAACCATGAAAGCAGCAACGCAAAAGTAACATTAACCAATAATTAATCCGCTGAATATTAGGCGGATTAATTCACTTGAAAAACGAATAATTATACATATATAAAACCCAACTATAGATTAATCATAATTGTTCACCTGTTAAAAATCATAGCTCCTTAGTTTCAATAACTTTAAGCTTTTTGTGAATTCTGATACGATTTTGGGTTGCAATTTTTACAAAATACAGTATAATCTTCAGCCATCTATCGCGGGGTGGAGCAGCTTGGTAGCTCGTCGGGCTCATAACCCGAAGGTCGTTGGTTCAAATCCAGCCCCCGCAACCACTTAAATTTTCATTCATATTAATCTATCCTATTTTTATTGTCTGAAAGTTCGAATCAAGTGGCTTCATTATATTATGTTTTATATGTAGCCTCGCTTGTCGGGGTTTTTTTATATGATTTAAACGTTAGTTTAAAAGGAATGTTGGGCTTTATGCCCTTTTTTATTTTCTGCAGTGGAGGTTTGTTTGGCTAATTTAGAACAGCAATTGACCGAAATCATCCAAGAGCCTGTTAATGCACTTGGCTTTGAGCTAGTTGGGGTTGAATACATTCGTGGTCGTTACCCAGTTTTGCGCGTATATATTGATAGTGAAAATGGTATTACCGTTGATGATTGTGCTGATGTTAGTCGACAAATTAGTGCGGTACTTGATGTAGAAGACCCAATTAAAGATGCTTACAATCTTGAGGTTTCCTCACCAGGTATGGATCGGCCTTTGTTTACGCTTGAACATTACCAACGTTTTATTGGTGAAGAAGTCTCAATAAGTTTGCGTATTCCTGTTGCCAATCGCCGCAAGTGGAAAGGAAAGATTAAATCCATTGATAATGAAATGATTACATTAATCGTGGATGAAAATGATGAAGTGTTTGCTTTTAGTAATATACAAAAAGCGAACATTGTACCTAATTTTAACCTTAAATAGAGTACGGGTGTAAAGGATGAATAAAGAAATTTTAGCTGTTGTTGAAGCGGTATCTAATGAAAAGGCACTTACACGTGACAAAATTTTCGAAGCGCTAGAAACCGCGTTAGCAACGGCCACTAAAAAGAAACATACTGTTGATATAGATGTTGTCGTAAAAATTGACCACAAAACGGGTGATTATGATACGTTCCGCCGTTGGTTAGTGGTTAATGAAGTGACTCAACCTACTAAAGAAATCACATTGGAAGCAGCTCAATTTGACGATCCTAATGTAAAAGTAGGTGACTATGTTGAAGAACAAATTGAATCAGTCGCATTCGATCGCATTACAACACAAACAGCTAAACAAGTCATCGTTCAAAAAGTACGCGAAGCTGAGCGTGCTATGGTTATTGACATGTTTAGAAACCGAATTGGTGATATCGTAACGGGTATTGTTAAAAAGACCAACCGTGATAGTGTTATCCTTGATTTAGGTAATAACGCTGATGCAATGATGTCTCGCCATGATATGTTACCACGTGAAAACTTCCGAATTGGTGACCGTGTTCGAGGTATTTTATATCTTGTAGAACAAGATAATAAACCAGCACAACTCTGTGTTAGTCGTTCAAATCCTGAAATGATGGAAGAACTATTCCGTATAGAAGTACCTGAAATTGGCGAAGAGATGATCGACATCAAAGGTGTTGCTCGTGATCCAGGTTCTCGCGCTAAAATTGCTGTTAGCAGTAATGACCGTCGTATTGACCCTGTTGGTGCATGTGTTGGTATGCGAGGTGCTCGCGTTCAAGCTGTTTCGAATGAATTTGGTGGTGAACGTATTGATATTGTTTTATGGGATGATAACCCAGCTCAATATGTTATTAATGCTATGGCACCAGCCGATGTAGTATCTATCGTAGTTGATGAAGACAAACACACTATGGATGTTGCCGTTAATGCCGATACCTTACCGCAAGCTATCGGCCGTAATGGACAAAATATCCGTTTAGCATCACAACTGACTGGTTGGACGTTAAACGTCATGAGTACTGAAGATCTTCAAGAAAAACACCAAGCAGAATCTTTCGCAGCAATCAATAACCTAATGAAACATTTAGATATTGAAGAAGATCTTGCACAACTTTTAGTTGAAGAAGGATTTACTTCACTTGAAGAGCTTGCTTATGTACCAGTAGATGAGTTACTTGAAATTGAAGAACTTGATGAAGAACTGGTTGATGCATTAAGAAATCGAGCAAAAGATGCCTTAACGACTATCGCACTTGCTCACAGTGGTGATAAACGACCTGCACAAGATTTATTAGATCTACCAGGTATGACACAAGAATTAGCCTATCAATTAGCACAACAAGATATTGTGACTCTAGAAGATTTAGCTGAACAAGGTACAGATGATCTTACAGACATTGAAGGTTTAACAAGCAAACAAGCTGGCGATTTTATTATGGCTGCCCGTAATATTTGTTGGTTTGCAAATGAATAATTGAGGGAAAGTTATACATGACCAAAGTATCAATCGAAACACTGGCTCAAGAAATAAATACACCAGTGCAAACACTTTTGCAACAGTTTGCTGATGCCGGAATGAAAAAGACTGCATCAGATACTGTTACTCAAAAGGAAAAAGAAGCTTTGCTTGCGCATTTAAAACCTCAGCAAGGCCCAACAAAATTAACTTTACAACGTAAAACACATTCAACACTAAATGTGTCAAGCGGTGGTGGCAAAAGTAAAGAAATCAAAGTTGAAGTTCGTAAAAAACGCACTATCGTAAAACAAGATCCTGCTGAATTAGAAAAAGCGCGTCTTGAAGCGGAAGCAAAACAAGAAGCTGAATTAAAAGCACGTAAAGAGGCTGAAGAGAAAGCTAAACAACAGGCTCAAGAGCAGAAGAAACGCGAAGAAGCCGAAGCTAAAAAACGCGAACAAAAAGCGAAAGCTGCTCAAGAACAAGCAGCTGATCCAAAAGTGAAAAAAGCGCAAGAAGAAAAAGCTCGCTTAGAAGCTGAAGCAAACGAAATCAAGCGTAAAGCGGAAGAAGAAAACCGTCGTAAACTTGAAGAAGAAGCCAAACGCATGGCGGAAGAAGCGCGCAAACTTGCTGAACAATATAGCGATAGTGACGAAACAGATAACAGTGATGATGATGACTATCATGTCACTACATCTAAATATGCTCGTGCAGCTGAAGATGATACCGACCGTGAAGTTGAAGGTGGTCGTGGTCGTGGACGCGGTAGTAAACAGACTAAACAGAAAAAATCGAGCAAATTATCAGAAGGTAAAGCCGAACGTGAAGAAGCGCGTGCTGTAACGCGTAGTAGCCACAAGAAGAAAGGCAAAAGTACTTTACAACAAAGCTTTACTAAACCAGTACAAGCAATTAACCGCGATGTGGTTATTGGTGAAACCATCACTGTTGCCGAACTTGCTAACAAAATGGCAGTAAAAGGTTCAGAAGTAATCAAAACTATGATGAAAATGGGTGCAATGGCAACCATCAATCAGGTTATTGACCAAGAAACCGCTCAACTTGTTGCTGAAGAAATGGGACACAAAGTGGTACTTCGTCGTGAAAACGAACTTGAAGAATCACTAATGAGCGACCGTGATACTGGTGCAGAAAAAGTTTCTCGCGCACCTGTTGTGACTATCATGGGCCATGTTGACCATGGTAAAACCTCACTACTTGACTATATTCGTAAAGCAAAAGTTGCTTCAGGCGAAGCTGGTGGTATTACTCAGCACATCGGTGCTTACCATGTTAAAACCTCAAGCGGAGAAATCACATTCTTAGATACTCCAGGCCATGCTGCATTTACATCAATGCGTGCTCGTGGTGCTAAAGCAACTGACATCGTGGTATTAGTTGTTGCAGCTGATGATGGTGTGATGCCACAAACTATTGAGGCGATTCAACATGCGAAAGCGGCAAATGTACCAATCGTTGTTGCAGTAAACAAAATTGATAAGCCAGAAGCCGATCCGGAACGTGTCAAAGGTGAACTTGCTCAATATGGCGTGATGTCAGAAGATTGGGGTGGTGATACTCAGTTCGTTCATGTTTCAGCAAAAGCTGGTACGGGAATTGACCAACTACTTGAAGCGATTTTATTACAAGCAGAAGTACTTGAACTTACTGCTTATGAATCAGGTATGGCTAGCGGTGTCGTTATCGAATCATTCCTTGATAAAGGTCGTGGTTCTGTTGCTACAGTACTTGTTCAATCAGGTACCTTACGTAAAGGTGATATCGTATTATGTGGATTTGAATATGGTCGTATTCGTGCAATGCGCAACGAATTAGGTAAAGAAGTTACCGAAGCGGGCCCATCAATTCCGGTTGAGATTTTAGGTCTTTCAGGTGTACCATCAGCAGGTGATGAAGCAACAGTTGTACGTGATGAAAAGAAAGCACGTGAAGTTGCCTTATATCGTCAAGGTAAATTCCGTGATGTTAAACTTGCACGTCAACAAAAAGCGAAACTTGAAAACATGTTTACTAACATGACTGAAGGTGACGTATCTGAACTTAATATCGTCCTTAAAGCTGACGTACAAGGTTCGGTTGAAGCAATTTCTGATTCATTACTTAAACTATCAACAGATGAAGTTAAAGTTAAAATCATTGGTTCAGGCGTAGGTGGTATCACCGAAACTGATGCATCACTTGCAGCAGCATCTAATGCTATTATCCTTGGTTTTAATGTTCGTGCCGATGCTTCAGCGCGTAAAGTTGTTGAAGCTGAAAACTTAGATTTACGTTACTATTCAGTTATTTATGACTTAATTGATGAAGTTAAACAAGCCATGAGCGGTATGCTTGCTCCAGAATACAAGCAAGAGATTATTGGTCTTGCTGAAGTGCGTGATGTATTTAAATCACCTAAATTTGGTGCAATCGCTGGTTGTATGGTAACTGAAGGCGTAGTTAAACGTCATAACCCAATTCGTGTATTACGTGATAACGTGGTTATCTATGAAGGTGAACTTGAATCATTACGTCGCTTCAAAGATGACGTTAACGAAGTTCGTAACGGCATGGAGTGTGGTATTGGTGTTCGTAACTACAATGATGTTCGCGTTGGCGATACTATCGAAGTCTTTGAAACTGTCGAAATCCAGCGTACTATTTAGTTAATACGCTAAATAAGCAAGGTTTTTATAAACCTTGCTTATTCACATTTTAAGGAAAATAGATATGGCAAAAGCATTTAATCGATCATCTCGGGTCGGACACGAATTACAAAAAGAGATTGCGATTATTTTACAGCGTGAAATCAAAGATCCACGTTTAGGCATGGTAACGGTTTCGGGTGTAGATATTTCACGTGATCTCTCTTATGCAAAAGTGTTTGTAACGTTTTTAAATGATGATGATCCACAAGTTATCGAGCAAGGATTGACTGTCTTAAATGATGCTAAAGGGTATATTCGAACACTCATTGGTAAAGCAATGCGTTTACGAATTATTCCTGAAATTAAATTCTTTTATGATGAATCACTTGTTAAAGGTATGCAGATGTCTAGTCTAGTATCTGATGTTATTAAACAAGATAACGAACGTCATAAAGATTAATAATAAAATTGCTCAATATTGTAAAAAATATTGAGGAGTGTGATCCGTTTCAAATAAAATATCGATGATGAATATAAAAAAAACTCGCCGTGATGTTCACGGCGTTTTGTTATTAGACAAACCACAAGGCATGACATCAAATGATGCCTTACAAAAAGTGAAAAGATTATTCAACGCAAAAAAAGCAGGGCATACTGGCGCGCTAGATCCATTAGCCACTGGAATGTTACCTATCTGTTTTGGTGAAGCGACGAAATTTTCACAATACTTATTAGATTCTGACAAACGCTATCGCGTGATCGCCAAATTGGGTGAACGTACCGATACGTCTGATGCGGATGGTCAAATAATTTCTACTAGATCGGTTAATATCACTCAATCACAAATCGACGAAGCATTAACTCATTTTCGCGGCGATATTTTACAAGTTCCAACCATGTTTTCGGCTTTAAAATATCAAGGCAAACCACTTTATGAATATGCTCGTCAAGGTATTGTTATAGAGCGAGAAGCTAGACCCATTACAATTTATGAAAACCAGTTTATCCAATACGATTCAACTAAGCACGAATTAACCTTAGAAATCCATTGTTCAAAAGGGACTTATATTCGTACCATTATTGATGATTTAGGTGAATTACTTGGCTGTGGGGCACATGTAATTTATTTAAGACGTCTACAAGTATCAAATTATCCTATCGATAATATGATCACCCTAGATGAATTGCAAAATGAACCAATGCTTATGCCAGTCGATAGCCCATTACAAGACCGCCCTAAAGTGGTATTAAGTGAAAGCCAAGGTAAAGACATTTTATTAGGTAGAACCGTAATTGTTGAAAACAGTGTAAGTGTTGAAACATTAGTCAGAATTTATCAAGGCCAACAATTTATTGGTGCAGGAACTCAAATCCTTAATAAATTGTCACCTAAAAGATTAATTTCAACATCCTAATTAAATCGTTAATCAATTTAAAATATTAGCAATTAGTAAAAAACATTTCGGTATCAATAGTATGGCATTGTGATAATGATGTCATATTATGTTCAAGAAGATCACATAACAATTGTGCTGATTTACATCCCATTTTGTATAAAGGCTTATTGACTCTACTCAATTGATCTAATTCATTATATTGAAGATCATTGGTATGGCTAATATAAGTAATTGCAAGCGGATGTAGTAATTGTGATTGGCTCTTTTTGACTTGGTGTAATGCGCCAAAAAGTGAACGATAATTCGATAAATAATTTTGCGTATGATAGCAATCATAACAAGAAAGACTACTCAAATCCTCAAAAATAACGGCTGTCGGCGGCTTATTGCTTTGAAGTAGTGTCTTAATGGCATCTCGCCCATGTTCATACGTAAGGCAACCTTGAATGACATAATCACTATCGATCGGCATATTGATTCGTTGAAAAGCCTGTTGATAGCCTTGCAAGAAAAATGAGGAGTTAGTATTTTTATCGCTATTAATAAAAATTGCGATCTTATTATGCCCCTGCTCAATTAAATGCTGAGTGGTTTGATATCCAATTGTCAGATGATCGAAATGAACACAGGTAAAATTCTTCTTAAAATGATTAACAAATACAATGGGTGGTAATGAATTTTTATAACTATATAGCTGGGTAAGGTATGGAGCTTGATTTATAATGATAATGCCAATAAAACAATTTTGCTTAATATATTGAATTAAATAATAGAGATCATTTTTAACCTTATAAGGAAATTGTAAATAAAACAGTTGAAACCCAGCTTCATGTAAAACTTGCTCAATACCAAAATTGATTAAGCTTTTAGAGATAAGCTGATTATCAACAACTAAAATTTTATTGCTTTCATGAACGGGTTGATAATCTTTTAAATTTTTTGATAGATCAACATTTAAAGCCTTCATCGCCTGATAAACCAGAAATTGAGTTTGTGGAGATGTTAGGTTGGGTGTTCTTAATACTCTTGATACAGATGCGATTGAAACCTTTGCTTCTTTCGCTATCATCGATAATGAGATCTTCGCCATAATTATAAATTTAGTTAAATATAAAATTACTTTAACGAGGATTATTAAAATTGTAATCAACTAAAATTCAATTTTTCGAGCAAGATTCCAAAATTTAGAAAATATCTTTTTTCCAAAATCTTTAACAATAAAGTGGTATAATTGCCATTAAATACTTTAATTCGGGTTTATCATATGTCTGCATGGAATATCGCCATTGTTGGTGCGACAGGACAAGTAGGTTCTGCGCTAATTGAGTTATTAAATGACTCAAAAACTATTGAAATTGAAAATCTCTATTTAGTCGGTAGCGATAACAGCGCTGGCGAAGTAGTTCGTTTTGCCGGTAAAAATTTAACCGTCATTGATAGCGAGCAAATGGATTGGAGCCAATGCCATTTTGCCTTTTTTGTTGCAGGTACTAAAACTAGCGAAAAATATGCTCAAACAGCTGCTCAAGCAGGCTGTATCGTTATTGATGCGAGCGGATTTTTTGCTGATCAAGACCATATTCCATTAATTGTACCTAAAGTAAATAACAGCGTATTAACCGAATATCGCAATGAAAATATCATTGCTGTTGCAAGCCCAACCGTATCTCAATTATTACGTTGCGTTGCATCACTAACCGATATTCAATTACTGACTAATCTCCATTTAACCAGCTTTATTCCTTCATCATTATATGGCAAGCCAGGTGTGGATGAACTGGCAGGACAAAGCGCTAGATTACTCAATGGAATGCCAGTTGATAACGAGCTATTTGACAATCAACTTGCCTTTAACTTATTACCGCTTTCGCATGAGTCTGATCACCAAAGTTTAGGTGAACACACTCAAATTAACCAAATTCGTAAAGTGATAAGTAATTATGATTTACCTATCTCAATTGAATCCGTTATTGTGCCGGTATTTTATGGACTAGCTCAAGCGGTGAATGTTTCCAGTAGCTTACCCATTGAACTAGACATGGCTCGTTTTAGTGAATTTGGTGTTGAAGTAAAAAGTGAAGATTTACCAACTCCAGTAACTGAAGTCAATACCGAAGGTGAAAAGAACTTAACCATTAAACTCGCTAATTTACGACACAGCTATGGAAATTATGAACAAATTCAATTTTGGTCAGTAGCAGATAATATCCGTTACTTAGGTGGACTAATGTTAATCGAGACACTTGAGATCCTGATTAATGACTACCTCTAAAATTGCATTAGGTATCGAGTATGATGGTAGTGGCTATTTTGGTTGGCAACGACAACAGCACGTTGACTCTATTCAAGAAAGATTAGAATCGGCTTTGTCTGTCATAGCTAACGAGCCAATAGCCGTATTTTGTGCAGGACGAACCGACGCTGGCGTACATGCCACAGGGCAAGTAATTCATTTTGAAACCAACGCTCAGCGCGGTGAGGCAGCATGGACAATGGGCGTAAACTCTCATCTTCCTGACAATATCGCTGTACGGTGGTCAAAAAGTGTGGATGACAGTTTTCATGCTAGATTTAGCGCAACTGCTCGACGTTACCGATATGTGATTTATAATCATCGTTATCGTCCAGCAATTTTGGCCAAAGGCGTAACGCATTATTATCTGCCATTAAATGAAGAACTGATGCACCAAGCGGGGCAATATTTATTAGGTGAAAATGATTTCTCATCATTTAGAGCTGCACAGTGTCAATCGCGAACGCCCTGGCGTAATATTCATCATATTCAAGTTACAAGACAGGGTGAATATGTTATTGTCGATATCAAAGCAAATGCCTTTGTACATCATATGGTACGCAATATTGTCGGAAGTTTGTTAGAGGTTGGTGCAGGTAATCAACCACCACAGTGGATTGATGAGCTATTAAAAGCGAAAGATCGTACTCAAGCTGCAGCAACCGCGAAACCTGAAGGTTTATATTTGGTTCAGGTAGATTATCCATTAGAATATCAAATTCCTGATTGCGCTTTAGGGCCATTATTTATAAAGTAAGCAAATTAGCTATAGATTAAATTAAATAAAAAGATGAATGCAATGAATACTGATGATTCAAATAAAGAACTCAAAAATCAAGACGCAAAAAAATCAAAAGTACAAAATATAAAATTACCACCTCACTCAATCGAGGCAGAACAAGCTGTGCTTGGTAGCCTAATGCTGGATAATCAGCGTTGGGATGTTGTTGCTGAAATGATTACCGACCGTGATTTTTATTCTCGTCATCACCAACTCATATTTTCAGAAATGCATACCTTAGTCAGTCGTGGTACCCCGATTGACTTAATCACTTTGTCTGAAAGCTTAGAAAGTAAAGACTTACTTGTTGATGTGGGGGGATTTGCTTATTTAGCTGAGTTATCGAAAAACACACCAAGCGCCATTAACGTAGTGGCCTATACCGATATTATCCGCCAGCAAGCGATATTGCGGGAACTGATTAGTGCTTCAAATGAAATTGCTGATAACTGTTACTCAACTGAAGGCCGAGACAGTACCGAAATTTTAGACTTAGCTGAAAGCAAAATCTTCCAAATTGCCGAAAGCCGTACTAAGCAGGGTGAAGGACCGAAAAATATTACCGATGTGCTAGAAGCTACCGTCGCAAAAATTGAAGAGTTATTCCAGCGTCCACATGATGGCGTGACAGGGGTCTCAACCGGCTTCCTTGATTTAGATAAAAAAACCGCAGGATTACAGCGTTCAGACTTAATTATTATTGCAGCTCGTCCATCAATGGGTAAAACCACATTTGCGATGAACCTTTGTGAAAACGCTGCTATGATGCAAGATAAGCCGGTACTAATCTTTAGTTTAGAAATGCCATCCGAACAGATTATGATGCGTATGCTGGCCTCGTTATCACGTGTTGATCAGACTCGTATTCGTACAGGCCAACTACAAGATGATGATTGGGCAAGAATATCGAGCACCATGGGATTACTGCTGGAAAAGAAAAACATCTACATTGATGACTCATCAGGATTAACCCCTATGGAGCTACGCTCACGAGCAAGACGAATTTACCGTGAACATAAAGGATTAAGTATGATCATGGTCGATTACTTACAGCTGATGCGAGTACCAAACATATCAGAAAACCGAACGCTTGAAATCGCCGAGATCTCACGCTCATTAAAAGCATTAGCCAAAGAGTTACAAATTCCGGTTGTTGCTCTTTCACAGCTAAACCGAAGCTTAGAACAACGCGCCGATAAACGACCAGTTAACTCCGACTTACGTGAATCAGGATCTATCGAACAAGATGCCGATGTAATTATGTTCATCTATCGTGACGAAGTATATAACGAAGCATCAGAACATAAAGGTATTGCAGAAATCATCTTAGGTAAACAGCGAAATGGTCCAATTGGTAAAGTACGCTTAACTTTCCAAGGTCAATTCTCAAGGTTTGATAATTACGCTGATGCGGGTAAATATTTGGATGACGAATAATTGAAGTATCGTAAATGTGAAAAACAATACTTCAATTAACGCCTTATTTTTTTATTAGCGTAGATCCGATAAAACTGGGTAAGAGTAAAAATCACTGCTTGTAAAATCACAATACAAGCACTGGTTGACGCATCTATATGAAAACTGATTAAAGTACCAGTTACCGTTGAAAATACCGATACAATTACTGCAATCACTAACATCTTTTCAAAACGTTTAGTCAATAAAAATGCGGTTATGCCCGGCGCAATTAACATCGCAATCACCAAAATAACACCTGCAGCTTTAAGTGATCCAACAATAGTCAATGCTAAAATACTTAATAAACCGTAATGTAATAATTTAACTGGCAAACCAACTACTCTTGCTTGTACGGGATCAAAACAATACAGCATTAAATCACGGCGTTTAATGATAACTAAAATCGAAACAATGCTTGCAATAGTAATAATTTGGATGAGTTCTTGATAGCTTGTTCCCAACACACTACCAAATAAAATATGATTCAAATGTTGCGACGTTTCCACTTTAGAAAACAGCACTAAACCAAAAGCAAACATTCCCGAAAAAACGATGCCCATCACAGTATCTTCCTTTATTCGACTGTTATCTTTAATGTAACCAGTAGCAACCGAACAAAATAACCCCGACGCAAATGCACCAATTATTAAAGGGATCCCAGCTAAATAAGCAAGTACAATACCGGGTAATACCGCGTGAGAAATAGCATCGCCCATCAACGACCAGCCTTTTAACACTAAAAAACATGACAGCAGGGCACAAACAATACCGGTAGCGAGGGCCGCTAGAATAGCACGTTGAACAAAAGGAATTGTAAGAGGATGATAGATAAGTTCCCATATCATACTGAACCTCCTTGTCTTGCTTGGCTGATTCGGCGTGAAATCAACCCTTGTCTTGGTGCAAATAAAAATGCTGCCAAAAAGACTAAAGTTTGTAATGTCACAATCACACCACCTGTTTCACCATTAAGGAAATAACTGATCCAAGCGCCAATTGCACTCGTCAGCGCACCGATGATAACTGAAATAATTAACAACCGTGAAAATCTATCGGTAAGTAAGTAAGCTGTCGCGCCAGGGGTTACTACCATCGCTATGACCAAGATTGCACCGACCGTTTGCAGTGCAGCAACAGTACAGGCACTTAAAATAGTAAAAAAAAGAATCTTTAACTGTAATGGTTTTAAGCCAATTGAACGAGCATGAGTTTCATCAAAAAAGACCACTAACAGATCCTTCCAAAAAAACAGTAGCAAAATCAGTGAAACTAAAATAATAATTTGCACTTGCCACATATCACTATCATCAATTCCCAAAATATTACCAAAAATAATAGTTTGCACATTAACAGAAGTTGGATTTAGTGAAATGATTAAAAGACCAATAGCAAAAAAGGTCGAAAAGATAAAACCAATAATAGCATCTTCTTTTAAACGAGTGAAAGCACGTACAATTGTTATTGATAAAGCTGCTAACAAACCGGTAAAAAAAGCGCCCACTGAATAAGGTAAGCCAAGCGCATAAGCACCTGCCACACCGGGCACTACTGAATGCGAAAGGGCATCGCCCATTAAAGACCAGCCTTTTAACATCAAAAACGCCGACAAAAATGCGCAAGCTGCACCAACAATACTACTTACCCAAATGGCTTTTAACATAAAGCCATAAGTAAAAGGTTCAAGAAGCAGTTCCATTTAGTGTTGCCCTTTAGTTTCAATAACAGTTGGTTCGACTAGAAAATCTTTGTGAGCCGAGTCATCATTGCCTTCACCATAAAATATAGCTGCCCGCTCATCATCAGTTAAAATAGACATTTTACGAGGATCTTCATCTTGGTGTAATTGCTCACCAGACAAGCTTAAATAACGTAGTGCGCCACCAAATGTCATCATCAAATTTTGTGGGGTAAATGTTGTTTTAGTTTCACCAAAAGCCAACACGGTTTGATTAATCAACACTACCTGATCACAAAACTCTGGCACACTACCTAAATTGTGGGTAGAAACTAAAATCAAATGGCCTTCATCACGAAGATCTTTAAGCAGATCGATAATGGCATTTTCGGTTTTCACATCAACGCCCGTAAATGGCTCGTCTAACAATAACACCTTACCTTGTTGAGCCAAAGCTCTAGCTAAAAAGACACGTTTTTTTTGACCGCCAGAAAGTTGACCAATCTGGCGATGCTTAAAATCCAACATATTGACTCGTTCTAGTGCCAGATCGACTTGTCTTTTATCTTCCTTACTTGGTATTCGTAAAAAAGACATATGACCATAACGCCCCATCATCACCACATCCGATACCAAAACCGGAAAATCCCAATCGACTTCTTCAGTTTGAGGAACATAGGCAATAATATTTTGCTTTAATGCTTGTTTTACCGAAATATCATTAAACGTCACTTGTCCTTTAGTGGGTTTTATCATCCCCATAATGCTTTTAAATAGTGTCGATTTCCCACTACCATTAACGCCGACAAGTGCACAGATAGTGCCACCATTCAAACGAAAACTCGCATCATGAATTGCTGTATGACCATTATTATAGGTCACGGTAATATCATCAACATTTAAGCAAATTTGAGTCATTATTTTTCGAATCCTTTAGCGATTGTTTCAACCGTCACTTTTAATAAATCGATATAAGTAGGAACAGGGCCATCTTTAGTAGAAAGTGAATCAACATACAACACACCACCATAAGTAGCGCCAGTTTCTTTACTTACCTGCTTAGCAGGTTTATCAGAAATCGTACTCTCACTAAATAAAACAGGTATATTATTAGCACGCACTAAATCAATAAGATGCTTAACTTGTTTAGGTGTACCTTGTTGCTCGGCATTAATCGGCCAGAGATACGCCTCTTTAAGATTATAATCACGTGCTAAATAACTAAAAGCGCCTTCACTGGTCACTAACCAACGCTGTGATTCAGGGATCTTAGCTAAACGCTCACGAAGTGGGGCATCAAGCGCCTTAATTTTTGCCACATATTCTGCGGCATTCTTATTATATATTTCGGCGTTTTTCGGATCATATTTAACCAAAGCCGCACGAATATTTTCGACATAAGTTAAAGCAAGTGTTGGTGACATCCAAGCATGAGGATTTGGATTACCTTTATAGCTACCTTCTTGAATCGGCATTGGCTCAATGCCTTCTGTTACGACAACTGAAGGCACATCTTTAATATCTTCAAAAAAGCGCTCAAACCAAAGTTCTAAGTTTAAACCATTCCACAACACCAAATCGGCAGACAGTGCTTTATTAATATCTTGTGGTGTAGGATCGTATTCATGAATTTCGGCGCCAACTTTAGTGATTGACTCCACAACTGCGGCATCACCAGCCACGTTTTGGGCAATATCTTGTATAACAGTAAATGTGGTAACAACTTTAAATTTTTTCTCATCAGCTGATGATGAATTGGTCAGACCCGTCAAAACCAGTAGCGATGCTAAAATCGCATTTAATAATGTCTTACGGCTTTTAAAAAAATTGAATTTCATTGATTAATCCTTATTGTATACTATCTGTTCGAACTCAATCAAGTACAGAAAATAAGCTGTAGATAAACGATCAGAAATGTACGAAATCCTTTTCTAGATCACTCCCTATTACTTTAAAAATGCAAAAATGATATTTTAAATGTTAATGAGAATTATTATCATTAATAAAATAAAAGTCAAATTTTTTATTACTCAATATTAAACAAAAATACAAAAAAAGCGTAGCCAGATACATCTATTAGAACGATAGATAATGTAGTGTTAAACTGGAGATGATATCGCACTCCATCAAAAAAGTAGAATGACAACTTATAAATAACGAGGCTAAATATGAAACTACGTAAAGTAATGATTATTGGTGTAGGAAATGTCGGTTCAACCACCGCTTATACATTAGTCAATCGTGGATTTTGTGAAGAGATCGCACTAGTCGACCTTAATAAAGACTTAGCCTACGGTCACGCACAAGATCTACTTGATGCCGCCGCTTATCGCCAAAACATGATAAAAGTCAGTTTACGTGAATCGACGGACTGTGCTGATATCGATATAGCCATTATTACTGTCACCTCAGGGCTGGCACAAAAAAGCAGGGCAGAAGAGCTGTCAGGCACATCTAAAATCATGGCTAATCTTATTCCCAACATGATGAAAAGCGGATTCAAAGGCATATTCCTAATTGCCACAAACCCGTGTGATGCAATTACTTATCAAGTCTGGAAACTATCTGGTTTACCTCGTCATCGCGTCATTGGTACAGGTGTTTGGCTCGATACAGTTCGCCTGCGACGATTACTCGGCGAACAAATGGATATCGGACCACAAAGTATTGATGCCTTTATTGTGGGAGAACATGGCGATTCACAATTTCCAGTATGGTCACACTCTTCAATTTATGGCATAAATCTTAATCAACTTGAAAAAAATAAAATTAATTTTGCGGACATTGGTACTAAAGCTAAAAATAAAGGCTTTGAAATCGTCAAATACAAACACTGCACCGAATACGGCATTGCCAGCACGATTGCTGAAATTTGCCAACACATCTTCACCAACAGCCATCGAGCATTAGCATTAAGTTGTATTTTAGATGGTGAATATGGGTATAAAGATGTCGCTATAGGGGTACCGGCAATTTTAGATCAGCATGGTATTAAAAAAGTGATACAACTTGATTTTAACGATAAGGAAAAACAGCTATTTGATACAAGCATTAATATTGTGAAAGGTTATATTCAACATATTAATTAATCTTTTTAAAGTTAAAACTTATGTCATACTTTTATCAGCCAATAGCGATAAGCATTTTATCTGATTCTATTTAAGGCCGATTAATAAATCGGCTTCTTGTACAATTTGATTTTTGATGATTGGGTAAATTAACGTCATAAAAATGGTGTATAGTCATTGTTGCAATTAATATGCAATCTTTTCTTACCACATTGAACACACTCAAAGAGATAACCAGTCAGTGCGCCATCTTTGGATAATGACGTTCTTACTCCTCAATAATACGAATTGTTTCCTGCAATTTTTTCAATTCAGCAGTACTTAGAAAATAATTAATAGAATTTTTAATATAATCAGCTATTTGTTTATATGTTTGTAAATTATCGGATATAGGATAACAGTCAATATAATGACTAAATGACACGATATCATCAATATCGGCAAACTGTTGCTTGGTAAGTTTATTCAAATATTGCTTTAAATTTTTAGTTTGACAGTTTACCGGAGAGGCTTGTAACCAAAACTGATTGTCATGAAACTGATAAGTTAAATCAATAGCTTTTTTATATTGATAGATATCGTCTTTTACCTCCGCTACATAGCCGAGTTCATAAACAGCGTCTAGTTTAATATGAAATAGTTGATCTTTAATCGTGGATGAAAAGTAAAATATGTGATCTTCATGTCCAGTTTTTCCCGCTACCATTAATTCATCTAGATATTTTCCATTTTTGTCAAAAGCATTAATTAACTTGATATCTTCGTTGAAACCTTCGCCTATACTATCAAAAGTAAAATCATAGAGTATAAATTTGATATCACCCATTTCAAAGCGACCAATAGCTTTTAGATTTTTCAGCGTAAAATAGTTGTCGGTTTCAACAATAGGCTTATCATAATAGCTATAATCATCATCATCGTCGAAATGAAAAAATTTGCTATCAACATATATTCCATTGACGGTATTATTGCTATCAATAGGCATAGATAAAACAGGTAAACTTTGATAGAAGTCATCGAAGGAATCAAAATGCTTTCTATGATTAAATGAGTGATCATCGGCAAACACTACATGAGTGTTAAACAGAGTAAAAAATATCGCTAAACATAAAGTAGAAACTATTTTTTTCATTTTCCTATAAAATCCCTTTTATTACTATATAGTTACAATTTTTGCAGTCAGTATATCTCATGAAATAAGGTTTTCTTTCTGCCATGATACATCTTCATAACTATTTAATCATGTAGATAAATTATGGCATTAGTTTTGACCAAAAATCCAGATTTATCTTATTGATCGAGACTAAAGCATTTAGCAATGGGATAATTTCGGCCAATCCTACATAAATGCACAAGGTTCATTGTGTTAACCATACTTCTTGCTGCTATGATGAATAACTTGGTGTTTTCAATATGAGCTCGTTACACCATGGATAGATATATTCAGGCTCTTTGTAAAGCGGTAAGTCATATTTTATTGAGCGAATTTTATGACATAAATCCCATCTTTTTTGACTGAAAATATCTAGTTGATAAGCGTTGGAATGATATTAAAAAGTAGGTAAACACATACCTACTCCTCAATAATACGAATTGTTTCATGCAATTTTTTTAATTCAGCAGAACTAAGAAAATAACTTCTAGCATTATTAATATATTCAGCGATTTGTTTATATGTTTGCAAATTATCGGATATAGGATAACAGTCAATATAATCACTAAATGCCACGATATCATCAATATCGGCAAACTCTTGCTCGGTAAGTTTATTCAAATATTGCTGTAAATTTACAGTTTGACAGTTTACAGGAGGTTTTTTTAACCAAAACTGATTGTCACGAAACTGATAAGTTAAATCAATCGTTGTTTTATCTTCTACATCATAAACAGAGTCTAGTTTAATATGAAATAGCTGATCTTTAATCATGGATGAAAAGTAAAATATGTGATCTTCATGTCTATCTTTTCCTGCTACCATTAATTCATCTAGATATTTTCCATTTTTGTCAAAAGCATTAATTAATTTGTTATTTTCGTTGAAACCTTCGCCTATACCATCAAAAGTAAAATCATAGAGTATAAATTTGATATCACCCATTTCAAAGCGACCAATAGCTTTTAGATTTTTTAGCGTATAATATTTGTCGACTTCAATAATTGGTTCATCATAATAGCTATAATCATCATCATCGAAATGAAAAAATTTGCTATCAACATATATTCCATTGACGGTATTATTGTTATCAATAGGCATAGATAAAACAGGTAAACTTTGATAGAAGTCATCGAAGGAATCAAAATGCTTTCTATGATTAAATGAGTTATCATTGGCAAACACTACATGAGTGTTAAACAGAGTAAAAAATATCGCTAAACATAAAGTAGAAACTATTTTTTTCATTTTCCTATAAAATCCCTTTTATTACTATATAGTTACAATTTTTGCAGTCAGTATATCTCATGAAATAAGTTTTTCTTTCTGTAATGTTACATCTTCATAACTATTTAATCATGTAGATAAATTATGGCATTACTATTAACCAAAAATCCAGATTTATCTGATTGTTGAGACTAAAGCATTCAGTAATGGGATAATTATTGGAAATTATAGAAATAATGGAAAGTGGTGTTGTGATAGCAGCAATTTCGCCAATGAATTTAAGAAAGGTATCAGGTTTAGTTGAATAGAATAGTTAAATTAAACTGACTAGATTGTATTTTATTTGCCATTATATCGTTAACACTAAACGATATAATGGCATTTCTAGATTAAGCTTATTTTATCTATTTTGCCAAAAACTATTTTTTATCTGGCAATGCATAAGCAATAACATAATCGCCACGCACAGGAGATTGTCTTGCGCCACTAGCGGAAATCACAATATATTGTTTACCTGTTTTTGGTGAGATATAGGTTATTGGAGTACCTTGACTACCCACCGGTAATCTCGCTTTCCAAACTTCTTCACCTGTAACCGAATCAAAGGCTCTTAGGTAAAAATCTTGCGTAGCAGCAAAGAATAATAAACCTGACTTAGTCGCCATTGGTCCACCAATGGTCGGCATACCGATTGGAGCAGGTAAATGCATAGGTATACCTAAAATACCCGTATCCATAACAGTGCCTAAAGGTTTTTGCCAAACTACTTGACGTGATTTAAGATCAATAGCTGTCATTGTACCATACGGTGGTTTTTGGCATGGAACGCCAAGAGGTGAGGTAAATCTTAAACGCATTGCACCAAATGGTGTTCCTTTTTGTGGAACAATACCCATCTCAATCCCGCTTGAATTTTTCGGAATTTGATCTTGAGGAATCATCCAATTTTTCAAGCCAATACGCATATCATTAACAAACATTAAATTCTTTTGAGGATCAACTGCCACGCTACCCCAGTTCATACCACCCAACGATCCTGGATATTGTAACGTTTTAGTCATACCCGGCGGAGTGAACAGACCATGATATTCAGAACCAACAAAGTCAATACGACAAAGAAGCTGATCATATGGTGTTGCTCCCCACATATCGAACTCAGTTAAGGTTTCATTACCAATTGAAGGCATCCCCACTGAAAATGGTTGAGTCGGAGAATAATATTCACCCGGAACATTACCTTGCGGAACAGGTTTTTCTTGGACTTCTGCAACAGGTTTACCCGTTACGCGATCAAGCATAAAAATTTGACCGGATTTTGTGGTTTGTACAATGACTTTTGTCACGCCACCATTTTCATTTGGAATATCATAAAGTAATGGTTGGGAAGGTAAATCATAATCCCATAAATCATGATGAGCCGTTCTAAATGTCCAACGAATTTGTCCGGTTTTACGTTCTAAAGCCACAATAGACGAATTAAAATCATCATCATAATGAGTTCGGCCACCACCAAAAAAGTCTGGGGTTGCATTACCGGTTGGAGCATAAACAAGATCAAGCTCTGGATCGTAAGCTGTTGTTGCCCAAACATTAACGGTACCGCGAGTATAAGTTTCATTTGCAGGTGGTACATCGGTGATATTTGGATTACCTGGATCCCACGCCCAAACCAAATTACCAGAATGAACATCAAAAGCTCGAACTACCCCGCCAGGTTCATTGATTGAAAAGTTATCGGCAACCCGTCCACCAACAACAATAACATCTTTGGCTACTAACGGTGCAGCAGTCGGTTCATAATAGCCTGGCGGAATATCACCCATATTTTTCTTAAGATCCACAACACCTTTATCACCAAAATCTTCACATAATTTACCGGTATTGGCATCGATTGCCATTAAACGGGCATCAATAGTGTTCATAATGATTCTAGCTGAACAAGTCGCATTACTATTGCTAACATTATCTAAACTATCTTCATAATAAGCTAAGCCTCGACAACGCTCCCAGTTTGGAGTTGATGCTTTAGGATCATAGCGCCATTTTTGTTGACCTGAATCTGCATCTAAAGCAATCACAATATTTGTTGGGGTGCAGAGATAAACATTTTGGCCAATTTGTAATGGCGTATTTTGATCTTCCGGACCTGAACCGCTGTTATAAGGCACATAACCGGTACGATAAGTCCATGCGACTTGAAGATCTTTTACATTCTCTTTGTTAATTTGATCCGCTCCGGAAAAACGCGTCCCTTTAGTGGTATTCGCATATTGTCTCCAATCAAGCAGATTGTCTGTAGGTTTCAATTGATTGTTGGCTAAAGGTACTGCATTTTTAACCACATTATGTTCCTGGAACATAAATCCGAGCGAAACACAAAGCGCAACAAAAATAAAAATACCGACAGCATACCCACCTTTGCCAGCTTTATTATCGCCTGTTTCATGTTTCTTTAATGTTGGATAAGCAAATGCAATAAGCATTGCAAAACCACCAAATACCATTAAACGAGAAAATAACGGCCAGAACTGCAAACCAACTTCATATAATGCCCAAACAATTGTTAAGGCATAAGCTAAAGCATAAAGCCATGCACCTTTAGTGTTTTGCTTAAATAAAAGAAATGAGGAAACGATTTGCACCAACCCCATTAATAAAAAATACCAACTACCACCAACGGCAACAAGTCGCACACCGTTAATGGTCAAAAACAGCCCGCTGATTAATAAAATTGTGGCAACAAGCCATAAATAAAATTTTTTAGCACCATTTATCTTTATCATGAATAATCCTTATACTTAATATTAATCTTACTATTGATTAAATTTCTCAGTTTAATTTGACGTTGTTTAATGAGTAATGGTAGAAAACGACGGGGGTAAAAGATGAACTCCTTAATTATTTATCATCATCCATCAACAAGGCAAAAACTTGTCTGATAAATATGCAATTAATATGCTCTCAATAATTGAGAAAAACAATAGGGGCAAGAAAAATTTTTTTGACTATTTTGCAACTGAAATTTGCATATTTTAATATCAAAAAATAATAAATTTTATTATTAAAAAAATCAGGTTGTTAGTGTAAATTTAACGCATATTTTTATCACATAAAGCATGTTAGTGTGATTGAATATTTCGCCTCGATGGTTTAAACAAAATAAAAAGATTTTTTGCGTTTTTTATAGCCCCAAAAAGTTGAGGAGCGGGGTTTTTAATTCTAAAATAAATAACTTAATAACCCTTTTTTCGATTAAAAAATAAAATCATTAAAAATCATAGAATTGTAAATCTATAAAAAAAAGGGTTTTTAATCCCCAAAATGTCTTTTGCCTTTGTGCAAATAATGTTTATAGTATGTAGTGTTCTAGATTTATGCCGAGTAGGCAGTTTAGAAAAACTACCTATCTAAACCAAAAACGCTGGGAAGGATTTATGCCGAGTAGGCAGTTTAGAAACATGGGGACGTTTGCCAGATCTGCGTGGAGAGGATTTATGCCGAGTAGGCAGTTTAGAAAAGTAAAAAATCTTTGTAATTCATTGCTATAGCGATTTATGCCGAGTAGGCAGTTTAGAAATCTAACAGCAATCAAACAATCCTCACTATTTGGATTTATGCCGAGTAGGCAGTTTAGAAATATATGTCGGTTACTTTTGGTTGGGGGTATGAGATTTATGCCGAGTAGGCAGTTTAGAAATGATTTAAAACCTGTTCCTAATTGGACTTGTTGATTTATGCCGAGTAGGCAGTTTAGAAAACTTGAAAATCTTATGTTACGCCAGCGCATCAGATTTATGCCGAGTAGGCAGTTTAGAAAACACGCCCCCACCGTGACGGATTACCGGAAACGATTTATGCCGAGTAGGCAGTTTAGAAAGTCGATTGAAGAGCACGAAGTTTTTTCGTTAGGATTTATGCCGAGTAGGCAGTTTTCCCCTCCAAAATTTGAGGAACGGTTTTTTTGAAGTCCGAATATTCCATTCCTTAAATTCACAAAAAAACTAGTATCAATCGCGTGTTATTTTTTGTAAACGCTTTTCTTTACGATGACTGGTTGTTAAAAAAATATATTGTCCTTAATCTTTTTAGTCATTATACTTTTTACATTGTTTTATTTAGACGACTAAAATTAAATCGATAAATAATATCAATAAATTTAAAGGACAATTGATAGGGTGGTCGAAAATGTGTGATAATTTTCAACTGGTAACCGATAACTTAAATTCGTCAAAGCAAAGCTCAAAATATTTATTTTTCAAGAAAGCTTATTTTTTCTCGTACTTAAGCACCATTCAGATCACTTTTGCGCGCTTATTTTGTCGATCCAATTTATTCCAGCAGATTTTTTTTGCGCTGTTATTTTCTTCCTCTTTTTACAGCCATGCACTAAAACCTAAACAGACAAATGTTATTAACGATAGCCAGCCGTATTTAACCTTCAATGGTAATCGTACCTGTACCGTTGATATCGACAACCTGCTCGAAATATCTTTATCAGATGGGACACGATACACGCCTTCAACCAATAACTCATCAATTAACAACCCAATCAAGCTGCCTGGTCGGAGTCTTACCGATATTAGTCTGTTAGCCCCAACTAATTCAGTTGCATTAAGTACCATTATCGGTTCGACATATACTCATTCGGGGGATGATGTGAACATCACTTTAAATGTATCTATCGTCGATAAAGATAACCAAGCGGTATCACGCAATACCGTGTTAGATATTTGCAAGGCACCTTATCAGGTTAAATTAAGCACTGCAGCTGGTTCGATTAATAATGGCGAGTCTACTAGTTGTAATTTCAGTGCCAGTAATGTGACATATTATATAACTCCTAACGAATCATCAGCAGTATGTTTCGCTAGGCCTAATTTAAGATTAGGTAAACTTAATGAGAAAGGTCTTTCTCACGACTACCGCGGTCCGGCTTCAGTGTGGAATCCTGATAAAGGTTTTCTCACTCAATCATCTTACAACTTAAACTTCCCTACTACTGGTGCTCATGGTTTGTACTTTGATTTACTCATTGAAGGTAGTAATAAGCCGTTGTCTTGGTCACCGGTTTCTCATGGTGGTATAACCGCTACCATGACCAATTCTACAGCTACAAGTGTACGCGTAACCTTAACCGGTCCTGTTGCAACTGAATCACAATGGAATTCTAGCAACCCTGGTCTTATTTCTAAGCCTACTTTGCCCCAAACATTTGAGTTAGTCGGTCGCGATAGTAGTGGTAACCCTGTCGTCAAGTATGGATTTGAGTTAAAGCAGTGGTTTATCCATCAAAGTATTAGCACTTATTTAGATACATTATCTTGGTGTAAGAGTATTGGTTATCGACCGACTAAAATTAGTGATCTAACCAATGCATCTTGCCGTGGGACTAATCACGGTTCTTGGTGTAAAGATTCAGTCGGTGCTACACCGTCGTCACCTAATAATTTATACCAGCGTCAAATCGGTGCTGGTCTCTTTACGGAGTGGGGCGCAATGGATTACTACTCGGGAGCTGGGTTTTACCTTTATGGGTACTGGGCTAATGACTTGACGACTGACTTAGATATCCTCAATACTCTTGGTCAGTTTTACGTGGCCTCAGGTAGTGGTAGTATCGATAGGATCGACACTATCCATAGCATCTATGGAATTTGTACCTACCCTTAGTCCATACTTCTAAATCCCTATGGCTGGAGCTTTTGGGATAGTAAAAATAGCGTCAATAAGGGTAGCTGATTCAAAGAGTCAACGGGATTGTCCTATAAAAAGCGATTTTATAGCGTAGATTCGCATACCTCGACTGAGGTAGGTTAATTTGCGTTTTTTGAAGCAAAAAAGTTGAGGAGCGGGGTTTTTGAGGTTTTAAATTTCACTTAAAAACTTTTAAATGATCAAACTTACTAAATTTCTAATTCTAAGCCCTAAAATTAAATTTTCGAGGATCTTTAATTATTTATTTAAAGATTTGCAATGGTGATATATTTAATTAAAACAACAGTTAATCAATTATCATTTAGATCCTTTTTAGATCCTATTTACAAAAGTTAACGAAACCGAGCGAAAAAAAGTGTTGCATCGTGTTTTTCCAATCACTATACTTTTTACACGGTTTTAGCTAAGAAGCTAAAATTTGATAGAAAAATATAAAATCATAAATAAAATCATAAAATTACTTGACAGGATTGTCGCAAATGTTTTATAATTTCCAACAGGCAACAGGCAACATGGCCAACCTATCTTTTAAATTCGTCTAAATTTAGCTTCCAACGTTTATTTTACACCGAAACTTATTTTTCCACGCAATTATGCAGAATTCTGCGAATTATCACGCGATCCATTTTTCGATCCTCTTATTCTTTTAAATTATCTTGGTGGATCCTTTTAGGTTCGGTTATTTTACATCCTTTTTCTAGCTTCGCATTAACTTCACAGACTACAAAAAATCCGATTCAAGGTAGCGCGCCTTATTTAACCTTTGATGGTGGTCGTACTCGTGTGGTTGATACTAATGCTCTGCTTGGGATTACGTTATCTAATGGTGTTAAATACACGCCTTCAACTAATACTTCCGTTACAACGCCAATCGTGTTGCCTGTTGCGGGTCAAAGTTTTGCTGATATTGATATGTTGGTTCCTACTTATACTAATTCAGTCGCTTTAAGCTCTCTTATCGGCCCACCTTATAATTATTGGGGAGATGATGATGGCGATACTGACGTTACAGCTACTGGTAGTTTAAGTTTATCTATCGTTGATAAAAATAATCAACCCGTCACGCGTCATACTGTTCCAGATATTTGCAAGGCGCCTTATCAGGTTAAATTAGCTAGCACTGACGGCACATTAAGTACTCGTTATGGCGTTCCAAGTAGTCGTATTTTCAGCGCAAGTAATGTTACTTATTATATCAATCCACAAGCAGGGGCTGTGGTTTGTTTTGCTAGGCCTAACTTAATATATTTAATTATTGAGAATGAATATCATTATTTTAATCACGTATCTGGTCCTGCTTCTATTTGGAACCCTGCTAAAGGTTTTTTACTTCAATCAATTACGCCGTCATCTTATGGTTTAAATTTTCCAACTACTGGCGCTAACAATTTGTATTTTGACTTAGACATTGCTGGTAGTAATCAGGCTTTATCTTGGGCTCCTGTCTCGCATGATGGCATCACTGCTACTATGACTAGTTCTACAGCGACAGGCGTACGCGTCACTTTAACTGGGCCGGTTTTAACTAAATTCGGACGGAATTCTAGCAATTTTGCTGTTGAGATTCCTGTAATTAAGCCGCCTACTTTGCCACAAACATTCGAGTTAGTCGGTCGCGATAATAGTGGTAAAGCTGTCATTAAATATGGTTTTGTATTAAAGCAGTGGTTTTATCCTTCTAATCAAGCTTATACTTATGATAAAGCATCATCTATCTGTAGTGACCAGCATTTACGTTTAGCTACGGTTAAAGATTTAACTAATGCTTCTTGTAATGGGATAAATTCTCGTAGTGAGTGTAAAGGTGCCGTCGGCGCAATACCTTCATCACCTAATAATTACTTTCAGCGTATAATTGGTGCAGGATTGTTTAGTGAGTGGGGCTCAACGCACTCATATAATAACATCGGTTTTTTTGACCTCAGTTACTACTGGACTAGTGATGGAATAATGCCTCCTTTAAAAGGCCGTAAATCATCAATAACTCCTACTCAGAACCGTAAATTTGCCGTTAGCCCGAGAAATGGTTCGATAACACGTTTTTCCATTAAGAGTTCTAGTCCCATGCTCTGTGTCTCGCCTTAGCCTTTTTAATTTCTTGAAAGAGGGAATAGGGGAAGGAACTATAGCGTTAAAAAGTGTAGTTTAGTCATATGGTTAATGATGAAATACGATTTTGTAGAGATGCTTGAACTACCTGATATGAGGATTAATTTCTAGACGTTTTGAAGAAAAAAGTTGAGGAGCGGGGTTTTTCAGTCATTGATCTGACTAAAATTAATCCAATCTTTTTATCAATAATAAAATAGCATGGTTAATAATTAGTTAATCGTTAATCTATAATGTGTTGAGACAAAATCCGCCCCTGATTGGGGCGGTTGAATTATTTACCGGTTAAGAATAGTTTAAGTGAAGGATTTTCTGTTTCGTTATGGAATCCGTAATCCAATTCAGTTAAATGTTTGGTAAAGGTGCTATGGCTGGCGTTGTCGATTTCAAAGGCGGCTAGCACGCGACCATAATCGGTGCCGTGGCTACGGTAATGGAACATTGAGATATTCCAATTGGTACCCAAGGTTTGTAAGAATTTGAGTAGTGCGCCTTGTGATTCAGGGAATTCAAAGCTGTAGACTTGTTCATTAATCGGTTGGCACGGTTTGCCACCAATCATGTAACGGACATGCAGTTTTGCCATTTCGTCATCGGTTAGATCAACAACTTGATAACCTGCTGCGGTCAGTTCTTGCATGATTTCGTCTTTTTCGTTGCTTTTGGCAATTTTAACGCCAACAAACACGCAAGCTGATTTGTCGTCATGATAACGGTAGTTGAATTCGGTCACAGCACGACCACCGAGCAGTTGACAGAATTTGAGGAAGCTGCCTTTTTGTTCTGGAATCGTGACCGCTAACAGGACTTCGCGTTTTTCGCCTAGCTCGCAACGTTCTGATACATAGCGTAGATTGTGGAAGTTTAAGTTAGCGCCGGATAGAATATGGGCTAAGTTTTCGCCACAGATGTTGTTTTGTTCAACATATTTTTTCATTCCCGCTAACGCCACCGCGCCAGACGGTTCAGCAATGGCGCGCACATCGTCAAATAGATCTTTAACGGCGGCACAAATTTCGTCACTATCGACAGTGATTATGTCGTCGATATATTGTTGGCAAAGTCTAAATGTTTCGTCACCAATTCGTTTAACCGCGACGCCTTCAGCAAATAAGCCCACGCGATCAAGGTCAACGGGATGACCGGCAATGAGTGCTGCTTTTAGGCAAGCATCGTCTTCAGGTTCAACCGCAATGACTTTAATTGATGGCATGATTTGTTTGATTAATACGGCAATACCGGCTGCAAGCCCTCCACCCCCAACAGGGACAAAAATGCGGTCAAGTTTGGCATTTTGTTGCAGTAGTTCCATGGCGATACTGCCTTGCCCTGCTATGACAAGGGGATGGTCGAAAGGGGGAATAAATATACGGTTTTGTTCTTTGGCTAATTCCATCGCTTTGGCTTTGGCTTCATCAAAGTTGGCTCCATAAAGTAGCACTTCTCCACCAAATCCTTTTACCGCTTCGACTTTAATATCTGCTGTGGTTAATGGCATGACAATGAGGGAATTGATGCCTAATTTTGTAGCTGAAAATGCGACACCTTGTGCATGATTGCCGGCTGATGCAGCAATTACGCCACATTTACGTTCTTCCGGCGTTAGGCTGGCAATCATGGCTTGCGCGCCCCGTATTTTGAAACTGTGAACGAGTTGGCGATCTTCTCGCTTAACAAACACTTGGTTTTTTAGGCGAGAGGAGATTTTTTCCATATATTCTAGCGGTGTCACTTGAGCGACATCGTATACCGCACTACATAGTGTGGCTTTTAGATAATCAGCGCCGGTTAGTTTGTTATTATTCACGTTAACCACCTAGTTTACTTTTATCACGTACCGCACCTTTGTCAGCACTGGTTGCTAAGCTTGCATAAGCTTTTAGTGCGTATGAGACATAACGGTTACGGTTATGAGGTGTAAAGGCTTTATCACCGCGAGTGAGTTCAGCTACGCGACGACGTTCTAATTCATCTTCAGGTACGAGGATGTTTAATTTTCGATTTGGGATGTCGATATCAACAATATCACCATCTCGAACTAAACCAATCACGCCACCGTTGGCAGCTTCTGGCGATATGTGACCAATGGATAAGCCTGATGAACCACCAGAGAATCGACCATCGGTAATTAATGCACAAGCTTTGCCAAGGCCCATTGATTTTAGGTAGCTGGTTGGGTAGAGCATCTCTTGCATCCCTGGTCCACCTTTTGGTCCTTCATAGATGATGACGACTACATCACCTTCAACGACTCGTCCACCTAAGATTGCATCAACCGCATCTTCTTGGCTTTCATAGACTTTAGCTGGGCCACGGAAGACTAAGTTTTCAGCAGCAACACTTGCTGTTTTGACGATTGCGCCATCTTCGGCTACGTTACCGTATAGGGTTGCTAGTCCGCCATCTTGGCTGTAGGCATGAGCTTTGTCGCGGATACAGCCGTTTTGGCGATCGTCATCAAGCGTATCCCAGTAACAATCTTGTGAGAAAGCTTTGGTAGTGCGAATACCTGCCGGACCACTGCGATACATTTTTTTGACTTCTTCGTCAGTGGTTTGGGTGATGTCGTATTTTGCAAACGTTTCTTGTAAGCTTAGACCAAGCACGTTGTGGACATTGCGGTTAAGTAATCCGGCTTTGTCTAACTCTGATAATATTGAGACAACCCCACCCGCGCGGTGTACATCTTCCATATGATAAATGGCGGTACTTGGCGCTACTTTACATAGGTGAGGGACTTTGCGAGATAGTCGGTCAATGTCTGACATGGTGAAGTCGATTTCACCTTCTTGTGCAGTGGCAAGTAAGTGCAATACGGTATTGGTTGACCCCCCCATGGCAATATCGAGCGACATGGCATTTTCGTAGGCCGCTTTAGTGGCTATTGATCGTGGTAAGTACGAATCATCATCCTGTTCGTAATAACGTTTGGTGATTTTAACAATGCGTTTAGCGGCATTTAAGAAGAGTTTTTCACGCTGTTTGTGTGTCGCAACCAGTGAACCATTCCCCGGCAATGATAAACCTAATGCTTCGGTTAAGCAGTTCATTGAGTTAGCAGTAAACATGCCTGAGCATGATCCGCAAGTTGGACAAGCCGATTGTTCAATTGCTTCACTATCAGCATCACTAACATTTGGATTGGCACTTTGGATCATGGCATCAACCAAGTCGAGTTTGATGATTTTGTCAGATAGTTTGGTTTTACCCGCTTCCATCGGTCCGCCTGATACAAATATAGTTGGGATGTTTAGACGTAGTGACGCCATTAACATGCCGGGGGTGATTTTGTCACAGTTTGATATGCAGATCATGGCATCGGCGCAATGGGCGTTAACCATGTATTCAACGGAATCGGCAATCAGTTCTCGTGAGGGTAGTGAGTAAAGCATACCGCCATGCCCCATGGCGATACCGTCATCGACAGCAATTGTGTTAAATTCTTTGGCAATGCCACCACACGCTTCAATTTCTTTTGCTACCAGTTGGCCAATATCTTTTAAGTGAACATGACCCGGTACAAATTGTGTGAATGAGTTAACCACCGCGATAATGGGTTTACCAAAGTCTTCATTTTTTACGCCTGTTGCACGCCATAAAGCGCGGGCGCCCGCCATGTTGCGACCTTCAACCGAGGTTGCTGAACGATATCTAGGCATTTGTTGCTCCCAATTTTTTTATGCAAGCGACCGATTTCTTTCGGTACGTATTTCTATGATTAATAAATCGTTAAATAATGACGACACCGCAGTTTTTGCTGCGGTGTATTTATTTTATTTAATTGGATCTAACCAACCGTATTTGTCTTCAGTTTTGCCATTAAATAATCCGAAGAAGGTTTGTTGGATTTTCTTCGTGATTGGGCCACAACGACCAATACCAACTTGGATTCGGTCAACACTACGTACTGGTGTGATTTCGGCAGCGGTACCGGTCATAAATACTTCATCAGCTAGATAGAGTGATTCACGTGATAGAGTTTGTTCACGTACTTCAATGCCTAGATCATGTGCAAGTTTGATGATTGCATCACGGGTAATACCTGGTAGTGCTGATGATGATAGTAATGGGGTAAATAATATGCCATCTTTGACGATAAATAAGTTTTCCCCAGAACCTTCAGAAAGCTGACCGTTTACGTCTAATGCGATGCCTTCTTGGAAGCCATTAGCTCGGGCTTCTGATCCGATAAGAAGTGATGATAAGTAGTTACCACCCGCTTTAGCTGCTGCTGGGATAGTGTTTGGTGCAAAACGGTTCCATGATGATACCATTGCGTCAATACCTTGTTCTAACGCATCTTCACCAAGGTAGGCTCCCCATGGGAATGCTGCAATCATAACATCAGTTTTGTAACCAGCAGGCGGAATAACGCCCATACCAACATCACCAATAAAGACTAATGGGCGAATGTAGGCACTTTTTAGGTTATTTTTTTTGATGACTTGGCGAGTGGCTTCCATGATCTCTTCAAGAGAATAAGGGACAGGAAAACGATAAATTTTGGCTGAGTTTAGTAAGCGTTGTGCGTGTTCTTTATGGCGAAAAATTGCTGGACCGTTGTTAGTTTCATAACAACGAACACCTTCAAATACTGAAGTTCCATAGTGTAGGGCGTGTGACATTACGTGTATTTTTGCATCAGCCCATGGAACCATTTCGCCATTTAGCCAAATATAATCAGATTTTGCTGTAGTACCCATTTTTTGTTTTCCTCTTAAATTTACTTTTATTAAGCATGTATTTTGCTTTTATTAATTTGTGCATTATACATAACTTTGTTTAACTGCTATAGTTTATTAATTTAATTTGTCTTTTTTACAAAAGAATCTATTTGTTCTTTACTACGCTACCGTTATTACATCCTCCAATTTGGTAATTTGGTTTTGCAGTGACGATAGCGTTCGTTCGGTTGTCAATGTCAGTGTCAAGGTGAATAATTGATTGTCAATTGATTGCATTTGCATCTGTTCGATATGGCCTCCACGGTGGCGAACAACGCGTAAAATGCGTTCAAGTGAACCCAATTTATCATTGGCAGTTATGGTAAATTGATGTGTCGCTTTTTGAGTCATCACTTACTCCTTGTTACTTTTATCTAACATGTTTTCGTTGGCTGCGCCTGGTGGTACCAGTGGCCATACGTTTTCAAGCTCATCGATACATACGTGCAGTAGATAAGCACCTTTCGAATTGAATAGGTTATCGAGTGCGCCTTCGATTTCCGATTTTTTGCTGATGGTTTGCCCTGGTATGTCAAAGGCTTTGGCTAGCATTAAAAAGTCGGGGTTATCTGATAAGTTGGTTTCGCTATATCTTTCATTAAAAAATAGCTCTTGCCATTGTCTTACCATGCCTAGGCGTTGGTTATCGATGAGAACGATTTTGACGGGTAATTTTTTGCGTTTAATCGTTGTTAATTCTTGTACATTCATCATGAATGAGCCGTCACCCGATACGCAAATTACCATGTCGTTTGGTCTAGACATTTGTGCGCCAACTGCCGCTGGTAATCCAAAGCCCATAGTGCCAAGCCCACTTGAGGTAATAAAGTTTTGTGGGTGGGTAAAGGACATGTGTTGCGCTGTCCACATTTGGTGCTGACCTACGTCGGTGGTGATGACGGTGTTAGCTGGTTTGCGTTCAGAAATGCGTTTGAGCAGTGCTGGCGCATAAATGGCGTCACCCGGATGATCATAACGTGTTGGATGCTGGGCTTTCAGTTGTTTTATTTTGTTATGCCAGTCATCAATTGAGACCGTTTGGTTAAGCATCGGTAATATGTGTTTAATATCACCTTGTAAGCCTAAATGGGTTTGGCGTAGTTTGTTGATTTCTGACTGATCAATATCGACATGGATCACTTTTGCATGTTTAGCAAATTCGTTAAGTTTGCCAGTAACGCGGTCGTCAAATCTAACCCCTAAAGCGATCAGTAAGTCACACTCTTGTACGGCTAAGTTAGCCGCTTTGGCGCCGTGCATCCCAATAAGTCCTAAGTAATAAGGATTGTTAAGGTCAGCAACGCCAAGCCCTTTTAAAGTCGATACGCTAGGAATTTGGGTTAACGTCATAAATTCGCGTAGTTCGTTAATAGCACCAGAAAGCCCAACACCACCACCAATATAGAGCATCGGTTTTTTGGCTTGGCAGATCATTTGTTTGGCTTGTTTTATCTCGTCAGGTGATATTGGATTGAGTTGAGCATTATCAGAAGGCGTTTTTATGGATGTTGGCGTTAAATAGGTTTGGTAATCATGGTCGGCAAGCTGGATATCTTTCGGGATGTCAATTAATATTGGTCCTGGCCTGCCCGAATTGGCTAAGTTGAAGGCCTCTTGTAAGGTATTTGGCAACTGGGTGGCATCATCAATTAAATAGCTATGTTTGGTACATGCAAGGGATAATCCTAAAACGTCAACCTCTTGAAAAGCATCAGTGCCGATAAGTGAAGTTGGAACTTGTCCTGTTATTGCAATTACGGGTACCGAATCAATTAGTGCATCAGCAAGTCCAGTAATAATGTTGGTTGCACCAGGCCCCGATGTGGCAATACAAACGCCAATTTTACCTGTTGCTCGGGCATAGCCAATGGCTGCCATGGCTGCGCCTTGTTCGTGACGGCAAAGTACGTGTTCAATTCCGCCATCATAAAGCGCATCGTATAGAGGCATAATTTGACCACCAGGATATCCAAAAACGGTAGTAATGCCTTTTTCTTTTAAGGTTTTTACAATCCACTGTGTTCCTAACATTCATTCCTCACTTTTTGCTTTTTCTTATGCCATGTCTAAAAAAAAACCCCCGCTTTTTGGGGCGGGGGTTTTGAAATATGATGACCATATATTTAACTCAAAAGACGCCCCCGCGTTGGAATAATGACCACGCTAATGTTAATGAGGACGACGATGAGTGAAAAGTTCATTTGTAATTATTTCGTTAATTCTTTAAAAATATTTATCCAAAATACTCGTTTTAAAAAAAAGTGCAACAATTTTTTTGTTGTTTTTTTAAAAGCATCATCAATTCATTTATATGTTCGTTAAAAAAAGTTGAGGAGCGGGGTTTTTGATGATTTAAATAGGATTGTTTTGGCTTTTTAATGAAGGTTGGTGTATAACTATTGTTCATCTTTCCCAAATTGCTTTGAGCATTTTTTAACTCTTTATTCATAATTATTATTTATTCCGTTATGTGAGATATCATTATGAAAATATTTAAATTGCTAGCGTTTTTTGTGATGAGTTTTTTGCTGTTAAGTTGTGATAATGCTAAAAAAAATACCCCAGTTGAAAATGATTCCCTTGCAGCAATACAAAATTCGATGATTGAGCCTATGAAAAAAGCCTTACCCATTGAGGTTGATGAGTTAACGACTTTGGTTGGCGTTGAGAAGGATAAGGATCGTAATATCATCAATTATCAATATGATGTTAAAAATACGCCAGAGCATACGATGTTGTTACCCAGTACGCTCGATACGATTCGCCAAGCACTTTTTACTGCTTATTGTGAAAATACGGAGGATATGCAACAATTGAAAACGGCGTTCCCGGATGGGGCATACTATCATTATTTTATTGATAATAAAGAGATTGTTGTGGTTGAATTAACGCCAGCCGATTGTCAGACAAAAGGTAATCGGCAATAGCTTCTATTGGTTATGGATGAGTGGATGAATGATAAAAATTATTTTTTTATTGCTGCAATTATGTTTTGAGTATTCACAGTATAGCAATGATGGGATTGATAAGCTTGTGGACACTATTGGTACTGAAAAAACCCAGAGATTAATACAACTCATCGATGAATATCCTGATAAAAAGGACCTAGATTTCGATAATAGGACTGATGAGTCCGATTATTATAGAGAGGCAGCCATCAGCGTAGTTAAAAAAATCTTACCCATCACTTTAGATGAATACACAACTTTATCCGATGTTAACGCTGAAGGTAATGTTGTCGTTTATCAATATGAAATTAATGGGATCACTCCAGACGAATTTCTTTTACCCGATAATAGGGAATTGGTTAAAAAGGCAATTGTTGAATCTTATTGTTCCGATTCACCTCAAATACGTAAAATGAAGAAATATTTTAATGAGGGGGCTAAATATACGTATTACATTGATGGTAAAAGGATTCTTATTGTGGATGTTACGACTGATTGTTCTTTCAAAAAATAGCTATCATTAATTCTGCATTACTAGCTTAATGTATATTTATTTGTTACACTGTGTTTGGTGTTTAATTTTTCACCCATAATGGTTTTAGCATTTGTTGTTTTTGTCCTCGCTAAACCATCCAAGTAAGTTATTTTTCTCGTTATCAATGATTTTTATTTTTCACAGTATAATTAATTGAATTAATTAAGTATTTTAAAGATATAAAATATACTCGACAATAGGATTTTGTGATTATTAATTGATTCTATTATGTTAAATTTGAATTTAAATGCATGTTTAACTTAGGAGAATATTATATGAGTAAGCATAATCCAAAATATTTTCATGATAAATTTCCTAAACAAAAACAAAATCCTCCTGGTTTGCAATATGAGATGAAACCAGTTCCTGATTGTGGTGAGGAAAGTTATCAAGGTCATCAACGTTTAGAAGGTCTAAAAATGTTGGTGACCGGTGGTGATTCAGGTATTGGACGCGCAGCAGCTATTGCGTATGCAAGAGAAGGTGCTGATGTTGCAATTAATTATTTACCAGCAGAACAAAAAGATGCCGAAGATGTGGCTAAAATCATTGAGTCTGCGGGTCGAAAGGCTGTGCTTATCCCTGGTGATTTAAGCGATGAGTCATTTTGTAAAAAATTAGTTGAAGAAGCGCATAAAAAATTAGGTGGACTTGATAATTTAACCTTGGTGGCTGGTAAGCAAACTGCGGTAGAAGATATTATGCATTTGTCTACTGAGCAAATCAAAAAAACGTTTGAAATTAATGTGTTTTCACTATTTTGGGTAACTAAAGCGGCATTAGGTTATTTAAAATCTGGCTCGACGATTATTACCACTTCTTCTGTGCAAGCTTATCAACCAAGTGGCAATTTGTTGGATTATGCTTCAACCAAGACAGCGATTATTGCATTTACTCGTGGCTTATCTGCTCAATTAGGTAGTAAAGGTATTCGAGTAAATAGTGTGGCGCCAGGTCCGGTTTGGACGCCATTACAAATTTGTGGTGGTCAGCCAAGCGAGGCGATTCCTGAATTTGGTAAACAGACTCCATTACAACGTGCAGGACAACCTGTTGAACTTGCTGGTGTTTATGTGCATTTGGCATCGGAAGAGTCAAGCTATACCACTGGTGAAGTTTATGGTGTTACTGGTGGTATGCATATCAATTAATTTGAGGTAAACATGATTTAGAAAGGGCTTTTTAAGCCCTTTTTTTATCTCGCTATTCTAATACTTTGCCTTTGGTTTCTGGAATTAAGAATATAAAGGCTGCTGCAGATAATAGGTAAGCACCTGACAGCAATGCTAATGCATAGCTGATTGAGTAGATAGTTGCTAAGTAAGCAATCAGTACTTGCGATACGCCAGCAATCCCACGACCGACGTTAAAAATAATGTTTTCAGCACTTGAGCGCGCATCAGTCGTGTAGTGTTCAGCTAGTAATGCACCATATCCACCCATCATGCCGTTCACAAAAAAGCCAATCACTGAGCCAAATAGAATTAAAATGGCAACCTCTTTTTGTTGGAAGTAGAACCAGATTGATACGGCGGAAATCAATAAAAATACGATATATGAAGGTCGGCGTCCAAATTTGTCACATAACCAACCAAAAATTAAGATCCCTAATGACATGCCAATCGTGGTTGAGATAGTCCAAAACATGGTATTTTTGAAAGGTAAGTGATATTCAGACGCGATCATGTTTGGCATCCAAACCATTATGCCATAAAAGCCAAAATTTTGTACTGCACAGGCAATGGTTAATCCGATAGTTGTTGCGGTGATTCTCGGGTTTTTAAATAGTTTGCCTATGGCAATTTTGTTTTTATTTTGGTCTTTTAGATTTTGCCAGATTTCAGGCTCTTTAAGTCCTTTACGCGTCCAAGCAACAAATAGCGCTGGTAATACTCCCATCGCAAATGCCCAGCGCCATCCGTGTGCTTCACCAATAAAATTGACAGTTAGTGTTGCAAGGATGATACCGGCTTGGAAGCCTAGTGCGACAATTGAGGTTGCCCTTGAGCGCTTGTGCTTTGGCCAGCTTTCCGAAACTAGCGTCATGCCGATACCAAATTCACCACCTAGACCCAGTCCACTTAGAAAACGAAAAATGAGGAAGCATTCATAATTAGGTGAGATAGCACAAAGACCGGTGAATAATGAGAAGATTAGGATTGTCCATGAAAATACTCTGACTCGTCCATATTTATCAGCAAGAATTCCAAAAAAGATTCCGCCTAATACGGCCCCTAATAATGTGCCTGACGTCAAGGTGCCAAGGTCAGCATTAGTTAGGTTGAAGGTGACGGCAATTAGGCTAAAACATACACCTAAAATCATCATATCTAAGCCATCTAATGCATAACCTACTGTTGATGCAAATAGGGTTCGTTTTTGATAGGGGGTAGTTTGTTCACTTTCAGCGTGCTCGGCCTGGTTTACGTTAGTGTTCATGTTTACCTCAAGTTATTTATAATGGATAAGCATTTATTATTAAATGAAGGCGGGAATTCAAAACGGGGGCAAGTATATACTTAAAAATGATAAAAATCCAAATGAAAAGCCGAAATTCGTGGGTTTTATTCTGTTTATTTCTATTTTGGCGAAATTATTCGACTAATTCTGATAAATATCTAATTTTTGAGACAAATTAGCTGATAATTTCACCATTTTGTGGTTTTTTCGATGACTTTTTCAGTCAATAGTTTTTGAGCGAAATTTATTCTTCGTCAAAATACCAGTAACCAAGATTAACAAATTTCAACATGACATGTAGGGTTTGTTCATCTTGTAATTGTTCGTAGTAAAGTACATCGGTTTCACATAATAGGTCGATGGTTTCCATGGGTAGTGGTATTTTTTTACCGTTGATATAAGCCGTATCCTCTATTTTTACAATACGTATACTTGGTACACGATAGAGTTCAGCGCCAGATTTTAGGATTTCTTCAAATTCATCTAGCTCATATGAGGGATCAACTGGGATGATGTTGAGATCATGCATAGGAATAGTGATGTGTTTACCAAACCAGTCATTGAATAAGTCTGGGTTTTTGATAAGGTCGATCATTTGTCCTTGTAGTTTTTCTAATTCATAAGGTTGGATTCGATAAGGATCATTTGGTAATTTTAAGTCTGGGTCTTGATAGAAGATGCCATTGGGTAAGTTATCAATCACATAATCAGCAAAACCACTGAGTAGTTCTTGTGACGTTTGAGTTCTAAATCCTACGGAGTAGCTGAGCGATTCTCCAATTGATACCCCATTATGTGGAAAGCCAATTGGAATATATAAAATATCACCCGCAGTGATTTCTTCATCAATAATTGGCTCATAATCTTCTACATGCAGTAGCGCTTTGTGAGCACTGAACTGTTTGTAATTAGGATTACGATCACCAACCTGCCAACGACGGCAACCTTTGCCTTGGATAATAAAGACATCATAATTATCAATATGAGGTCCAACGCCTGCACCTTGTGTGGCATAGGAGATCATTAGGTCTTCAAATTGCCATTGAGGAATACATTTGAATGGTTCAACGAGTGTAGCTGCTTGTTCATGCCAATGGTCAACTGCTTGTACAAGGAGGCTCCAATGGTCTTGACCTAGGTGACTATAATCGATAAATGGACCGTAGGCGGCGTCCCATATGCCGTTTTTGTTGGTAACGATTCGGCTTTCAATTTCTTCTTCCATGGCAAGGCCAGCTAGTTCTTCTGGGGTGATTGGGTCGATAAAGTTGCTAAAAGCATCACGCAAGATGACCGGCTTTTTTTGCCAATAATTGGTTAAAAAATCATCCCAATCGATAGTTAATGTGTTACTCATTGAATGCCCCTTGTAAATTAAATAATTGACAAAAGTTAGTGGTTGTTTGTTTTGCAATTGTTTCTAGAGATACGCCTTTTAATGCCGCCAAGTAATTAGCCACTTCCCGAACATAAGCGGGTTGGTTTTCTTTTCCTCGATAAGGAACGGGGGCTAAATAAGGCGAATCAGTTTCAATCAATATGCGATCTAATGGAACATATCTTGCTACTTCTCGTAACGGTTCGGCATTTTTGAAGGTAATGATGCCGGAAAATGAGATATAAAAGCCAATATCTAATAAAGCTTTGGCTGTATCAATATCTTCAGTAAAACAATGCAGTACACCGGAATAAGCTTGCTCTTCTTTTAGGAGTTTTAGTGTGTCTTGCTTGGCGTTACGAGTGTGAACAATGATCGGTTTTTTTAGTTGCTTGCCTAATTTTATATGTTCAATAAAGTTGGCTTGTTGCAATTCAATATTATCTTGTTGGTAGTAATAATCCAAACCTGTTTCACCTAAAGCGATAACGTTGTCTTCTTGAGCAAGGCGAGCAAAACGTTCGGCATCGTAGGGCTCATCATCCAAATTGAGTGGGTGAATTCCACATGAAAATGAGCACTGTTTTTGGTATGGCATGAGCATTGTTTTCATCGATTCATAGCCTGAAAGTGTGGTTGCCACGCTTAGGCAATGTTTCACCTCGTTGTTTTGTGCTTCTTGCAATACGCTATCAATCGATTTGTTTGTATAGTCCAAACTGTCTAGATGACAGTGCGAATCAATTAGAAACATATTTTACTCTTTTTAATTATCTGAATGATGTTCGAAATCTCGAACTGGTTTTATGGTTGACCATGAGCGACAGCTCGGACATAGCCAATAGAGGGTGTTAACCTTAAATCCACATTTTTGGCAACGGTAATTGGGTACTGATTTTATTTGCTCACCAACCATGTTGCGAAGTAGTAATAAGCTCTCTTTAGCTTTTCCTTGTTCAGCATCGGCAACATGGTAATCCATTAAGCGATAGAATCCTTTTAGATTTGGGTGTTTTAATAATTCACGATAAAGGTAATATTGCGCTGCATCGAGTCCATTGTCTTTTTCAACAATGTCGGCTAGCATCAATTCGGCAACATTGCCAGTATCTTGTTTGACACAAATTTCGAGGAATTGTTTAAATAACTGAGGTTGATTAAGTTTTGCGTAACATGCTTTTAATAATGGTAACGCTTCACCGATTAATGCTTTATCTTGATTTAATATTTGTTGGAATGACTCGATTGCTTGTTCAGCTTTATCTTGCGCCATAAATACTCGCCCAAGCATTAATGATGTTCGTGCACAATTAGCGTCCGCAGCCGCTGATTTTTTTAGTAAGGTGTAAGCTTGATCCAAATCATTATTAGCAATAGCGATGGCAGCAAGCTCACAATAAAATTGGGCTATTTCGATTTTGTATTTTACATTACCAAGTTTGACCAGTCTGGTAGCAGCGTTAATTGCGTTATTCCATTCGCTAGTTGATTGATATATGACTAGCAGTTGTTGTAGGGCATGTTGCTGAAAGTCTTCTTCATCGATTAGCTGTAAAAACATCTCTTCTGCGCGATCGTAAAAACCTGCCACCATGTAATCTCGACCAAGCTGTTGAATAGCTAATAGTCTTTGTTCAAAGGTTAATGAGGCGCTTTCCATTAATGCTTGGTGAATACGTATTGCGCGGTCTACTTCGCCTCGTGAACGGAATAAGTTACCTAAGGTAAGATGGGCTTCAAGTGTGCCTTCATCTTCTTTTAACATGTCAAGGAAGAGGTCAACCGCCTTATCTTTTTGGTTTGACAAAAGAAAGTTTAGACCATCTACATATTCTCTAGATAGTCGGTTAGATTCATTTAAATATTTTTGTTTGGCATTTCTATCTCCCATGTACCAGCCGTATCCGGCGGCTATGGGGAGTAATAGAAATAACAATTCAAACATAATTACCTATTTTTCTAATTTGGTTAAATTTTGATGTGTATTTTCATCATATTTTTTCTGTAATTTATTTAGTTTACGTTTTGTTGATGAGTGTTGGAATTTTGATTTTAGGAAGTAAATTCCAGTTAATATCCAACCAACTAAAAAGCCTGAACCAAATAAAATAGCAAGTAATACCGATAACCTAACTTCTGTTTTAGCAATTAAATAGTTGAAGGTGACTAATTGATTATTAGCTGAACCTATTGTTATCGATATGGCGAAAATAAGAATTATCAATAAAATTGATATTACTAATTTCATAATTTTAACCTTTTTATTTTATTAAAAATCTCTAAATAACTAAAATTTTAAATTTGTTTATAAAATCATCTGACTACTATATTCCATTTTCTAGCATAAAAACAGCTTATTAATGCAATTAACCAAGCAAGAACAACGCCTAATATAAGGTCATAAGCCGAATGCATACCCAATAATAGCCGACTTGTTTCAATCAGTGTTGACCAGACTACGATGGCGGTCACAATTATAAAATGTCGTCTAAAACTAAGTAATGTTATTGCTAAAAAAGCCCATGTTGCTGCAAATAATGTATGTCCAGATGGAAAAGCATAGCCTGTTTCTTGTTGCCAATGTTTTGACAACCAAGATGGTATTGTAGTTGTATTAGTTAGTAGTTGTTCAATGTTGGCTTTTCGTTCAGCTCTTGTTTGGGAATAAAATTGTTTGTCGCTAAAATGATACTCTTTAGCTAACCATAGAACATATGGTCTTGATTCAGCTGTTTGTTGTTTGATTAAACTTTTAATGATTTGTCCACCTAACATTGCGCTGACTAAAATTAACAATATAACTAAGATATTTTTTTTATTGGCCAATAGTAGACAGAACAGTAGAAAAAATAGTCCTGATGTGATTATTGCCCAAGGATAACTTGCTGTTTCGGTTATCCAAAAAAAATATTCAGATGAATTATTAAGTGCTGACGGTTGCCAATGCCAATTTACGACTATTACAGATAACGGTATAATTAGAAATAAGACTAATGCCGCTATTGTTTTTTTTATTACTAACCCCATTTAAAAACTCAATTAAGCATAAAATTTGATTTATTTTAACATGGAAGAACGATTTGTTTTTAAAAAATCTTATCTATGTGTTTACTAAATTTGGAGATAATAATGCAATTAAAACATGTTGCACAAGCCAAACTGCCAACACCATGGGGATGTTTTACCATTGTTGGTTTTGAAGAGATTGCAACAGGTAAGGATCATGTGGCATTAGTGTTTGGTGATATCAATGATGAAACGTCAATTTTGACGCGCGTTCATTCAGAGTGTTTAACCGGTGATGCGTTATTTAGTTTGCGTTGTGATTGTGGTTTTCAGTTAGAAGCCGCCTTAAAACAAATCGCTAAAGAAGGTAAAGGGATTTTAATTTATCATCGCCAAGAAGGGCGTAATATTGGGTTATTAAATAAGATCAGAGCCTATGCCCTTCAAGATCAAGGTTTAGACACGGTTGAAGCAAATGAGCAATTAGGGTTTGCGGCAGATGAGCGTGATTTTACTTTATGTGCCGATATGTTGACGCTGTTAGGGGTGTCAAAAATTCGTCTGTTAACGAATAACCCTGAAAAGATTAAAGTGCTTGAACAAGCAGGGATAGAGGTTACCGAGCGCGTTCCTTTAGAAGTAGGAGAGAACCCAAATAATGAGCATTATTTAGCAACCAAAGCCAATAAGTTAGGGCATTTGTTGCATTTACATCGTCATTAGTTTTTAATATTTTAAATTGTTTAACCTCAATATTTAATATTGAGGTTGATTTTTTGGGGCGATTAATCGTTTAATTAATCTTTATCACAACGAAGCACTCCACCGTTGGCAATTTGGTCTTTAGAGATTTCGTGCATGATAATTTGTACTGCTTCAGGTTTGCAGTTGAGTGTTTCGACAATTGCATCTGTTACTCGTTTAGCCATTTCACGTTTTTGTTCGATGGTGCGTCCTTCTAAGAAATCGATAACGACATTTGGCATAAATATCTCCTAATGATTAATGGTAGCAAGTTTTGCATCAGTTAATGCGATGTCTTGATTATGGCAAATACCAATACCGGATTGTATGATTTTTTCAGCAATCGCTTTTGCTTCATCTAATGAGTGCATTGTGTAGGTTCCACATTGATATTCGTTTAATTCTGGAATTTCTGATTGTGATTTTACATTTAGCACATCATGCATGGATTTTAACCAAGCATCAACTACCAACGATTCGTTAGGTTTACCAATTAAGCTCATATAAAAACCAGTACGGCATCCCATTGGGGATATATCTATAATTTCGACATTATCACTGTTTAAATGGTCGCGCATAAAGCCAGCAAATAGGTGTTCTAATGTATGAATCCCTTTTTCAGATAATAGTGCTTTATTAGGAATGGTAAAGCGAAGATCAAATACAGTTATGTCATCACCTTTAGGGGTTGCCATGGTTTTAGCTATTCGCACAAAAGGTGCTTTCATTTTAGTATGATCGACTTTAAAACTGTCTAATAAAGGCATAATGTTCTCCTTAGTTTATAATCAAGCTATTTTGATTAATTAGCTCGATTTATTCCACCTTTTTTATTCATTGATTTAATAAATCTAACATTTCTTGTTCATCAATGACTTTTATTCCTAGCTCTTCTGCTTTAGTAAGCTTTGAACCTGCTGATTCACCCGCAATCACTAAGTCGGTTTTTTTAGAAACACTACCAGTAACTTTAGCACCGTGTTTTTTTAGTTTGTCTTTTGCTTCGTCACGGGTTAATTGTGATAATGTTCCGGTTAATACAATGGTTTTGCCCGAGAATGGTGAGTCAATTGTTAATGGTTGTACTTCGACATCAGGCCAATGTATACCGATTTCCGGACTGGTTAGTTGGTCAATGACATCACGATTATGGGGTTCTTGAAAAAAGTCGATAATACTTTCAGCGATCACTTCACCAACATCACTTACAGTTTGTAGTTGCTCTAATGAAGCGTTTTCGATCGCCGTTAAATTACCAAATTGGTTAACTAAATTTTCAGCTGTGACTTCACCAACATTTGGTATGCTCAAGGCGAATATAAATCGATTTAAGGTCGTGTCTTTAGATTGATTTAATGCGTTAATTAGGTTGCTGGCTAATTTTTGCCCAACTTTGTCTAATGAACATAAAATTGGTAAGGTTAGCTTGTAAAGATCAGCCGGTGTTTTGACATAATCTTTATCTACTAATTGTTCGATTATTCTATCCCCGAGTCCATCAACGTTCATTGCCCGGCGAGATACGAAGTGTTTTAGAGCTTCTTTGCGCTGTGCTGGGCAAATCAATCCACCGGCACAACGAGAGATTGCTTCACCTTCATCGCGAACAATAAGGGAGCCACAAATAGGGCAGTGGGTTGGGAAGATGATTTCTTTGGTGTCAGCTGGTCGCCGATCTTGGATGACTGAAACAATTTGTGGAATCACATCACCTGCACGGCGTACAGTGACATAATCACCTTCTCGAATACCTAAACGTTCAATTTCATCACTGTTGTGGAGTGTTGCATTACTGACGATAACCCCTGCTACCGATACCGGCTCTAGTCTTGCTACTGGTGTTATGGCACCGGTACGACCAACTTGGAAGTCGACTTTTTTAAGCTGTGTTACTTCTTCTTGCGCTGGAAATTTGAATGCTGTGGCCCAACGAGGTGCACGCGCAACAAAACCAAGCTCTTGTTGTTGTGCAATACTGTTGACTTTGATAACTACACCGTCAATATCAAAATCAAGTGACATTCTTTCCTCACCAATTTCATGAAAGTAGGCAAGTGCTTCTTGGACACCTTGGCGAATCTGGACTTTGTCGCTAACAGGTAAACCCCAAGCTTTAAATTGCATTAGACGGTCATAGTGGTTATCAGGTAGAGTTGCGCCCTCATTAATGCCAACTCCATAACAGAAAAAAGAAAGCGGTCTTTTGGCGGTGATTTTAGGATCTAATTGCCTTAATGAACCTGCGGCGGCATTCCGAGGATTTGCGAATGTTCTTTCCTTGCGTTTTTCCGCATCTGCATTTAATTTGGCAAAACCTTTGTGTGTCATAAAGACTTCGCCACGTACCTCTAATCGAGTAGGTATGTTTTCACCTTTTAATACCAGTGGAATAGTTCTTATGGTTTTTACATTTGAAGTTATATCTTCACCAGTAGTGCCATCGCCACGTGTTGCTGCTCGAACGAATCGTCCATTTTCGTATAATAAACTTACCGCTAACCCGTCAAGTTTTAACTCACAGCAGTATTCAACTGATTGGCTACTAGTAAGATGTAAGCGATCTTTTACCCTTTTATTAAAGGCATTAAAACTTAATTCATCAAATACATTATCAAGTGATAGCATCGGTAATTCATGTTTTACCGAGGCAAATTGTGACAGAGGTGTGCCTCCTACACGTTGTGTTGGTGAGTCGGATGTGATGAGTTCAGGGTGATTGTGTTCTAAATTTTGGAGTTGTTTTATTAATTTATCATATTCTACGTCGGGAATTTCTGGTGCATCAAGCACATAATAACAATATTCATGATGTCTTATCAGATTGCGTAAAGCAGTTATCTCTTCTGTTACCTCTTGAAGAGATTCAGAAAGATTTACTGAATTTTCAGTTATATTTGGCATGATTTTAAACTCTTAAATTAAAACTACAGTTTTAGAATTAGCAATAAAATAGTACGTAACTAAATTTAGTACAATAGGTATTGATAAATATAGTTTGTAAACCCACATAAACTAGCTATTTCACTAATTTTCATTAGTGAAATAGTTTTAAAAAAAGAGTTCTTGTGATTAAATTTCGTTACAAGCTTTTTTAATGCGTTCTTTATAACTATCAATCTTTTGTGGTGTCATCATGTGATGTTCATCATCAAGTACTACACCATTGACATCGTCAGCTATACGTTGCGCGGTTTGTAACATAAGTTTGAAGTTTTGTTGATTGTTACCATGAGTTGGCGCAACCATAAATATTGATACACCCGGTGTGGTAAATTCGTGCATGGTTTCAGGATCTAAATAACCTGGGCTAATCATGTTAGCTAAACTAAATAAAATTGGGCCATTGCCGGCAGGGTCAACATGGCGATGGAAAATTTGCATATCACCAAATTGGAATCCTGATTGCATTATGCTAGCTAACAGTACATCACCTTGTAATGATTTGCCATTTATACCGGTTACGTTTAAGACAATAATTTCAGTTTGGTTGTCTTCACCGACATCTAGTTTTTGATTGCTTTGTTCTTCTGATACTGGTTGAGCCGTTTTTTGAACTTCTTTAACCTTTGGTGTTACTGGCTCTTCAGCAAAAATTTCTTGTTGAAAGTTGATTGTAGGCTCGTTATCAGCCTTATCGTCAATTTCTTCGTCATTATTATTTGAAAATAGATCTTCTTGAAGAGGTAAATGCTCTTCCTCTTCTTCTTTCTCGGTTTCTTTAACGTTCTCTTCTTCAACTACTACTGACTCAACTGGCTTATTACTTTCATCCTGTTTATTTTTAGGCGTGAGTAATATTACATCGTCTTCTTCGCCGTAGATGTCTTCAAATTGTTGAGTATTTGGTGTGAATTTATCTTTTTTGCCTGATTTAAATAAAGAAGAACGTTCTTTTTTATTGATCCAGAGCCCATGAATCAATAATGCAATAATGACTAAGGACGCAATAACAATTAGAACAGTACGTAAATTATCCATAATACCCATCTCAGAATTAAATTAAATATAGATTTAAATTATTCAATAATATAATTGAAAAAAAAGGATTAAAAAATACCACAATTAAATTTTTTTACTTTTTATTCGTAAGCTAAATCCATACTTACTTATTACAGCACTAAAAATCAATTCGCATATATTACTTTATTTCTCCGAATAATCATAATATCAATCCCAATTTTTTTAATATTATTGCTTTGATATGGTTAAATTTAGTAAATTTTTAGAACTCTGTGCTATTAAGGTGTTAAGATACTTACAATCAATGCATATTTTTTGTAAAATCACCGATCACTTTTGAATGATTTCATTGTTTTTATTAAAAAATAATTATTAAGTTACCGAGGTCTTTTTTATATGAGATTTAATAAGCTATTACTTACGCTGGCATTATCTGGTCTATTGTTATTGACTGGTTGTGACAATAATCAATCCCAATCAGCTAATGGTCAATTACCTAAGGTAACTGTTTTTAAAGTCCAACCTTTAGATTATACCCTTAAAATTAGTTTACCGGGACGAGTTGTTGCATCGCAAATAGCTGAAATTCGACCACAAGTTAGCGGAATTGTGTTAAATCGTGAATTTGAAGAAAGTTCGAATGTTAAAGCTGGGCAATCACTTTATCAAATCGATCCCGCTATTTATCAAGCTAATTATGATAGTGCTGTGGCAAGTGTAGAAAGTGCGAAAGCTAATGCTAATATCGCGCAACTTACTTTAAAGCGTTATGCAGGACTATTAAATACTAAATCCATCAGCCAACAAGAATATGATAAAGCTGCTGCTGATGCTAAACAAGCTGAAGCAAGTGTTTTAGTGGCTCAAGCAGCAGAACACGCTGCGAAAGTTAATTTAGATTATACTAAAGTTTACTCACCAATTGATGGTTACATTGGTAAATCAAGTGTGACAGAAGGTGCGTTGGTATCTGCTGGGCAAGCTGCTCCACTTGCTTTAGTTCAACAACTTGATCCAATTTATGTTGATATGACTGAAGCGGCTACTCGCTATAATAAATATCTTCAAGATGAAAACATTGTTTATGAACCCGCTAAAGGCGATAACGTTGATCTGTTTTTTAATGATGGTTCTAAATACGCATTATCAGGTAGCATTAAATTTTCAGATATGACAGTTAATGAGACTACAGGTACTGTTACACTGCGTTCACAATTTTCAAATAGTGAAGGTAAAATTTTACCAGGTATGTTTGTCAAACCACAAATGACATTAGGTACAATTAAAAATGCAGTGTTAGTGCCTCAACAAGGTATTACTAGTAACCAAAAAGGCCAATATACGGCTAAGATTTTAAAACCAGATGGTGCAGTTGAGTATCGCCAAGATATTAAAATTTATACTGGTGTAGGTGGCTATTGGGTGGTAACTAGTGGAATTAATATCGGTGAAGAAGTAATTACAACAGGCCTGCTTAATTTAACTGGGGTTGAAACAGGAGCAGCTATGAATGCGGTTGCAGTTGGTAAGCCGGCTGAACTCACTCAAGAGCAGTTAGATAGTCTCATCAAAAACAGCGTAAAATAAGGTAGATTTAATTATGGCTAAGTTTTTTATTGATAGACCTGTTTTTGCATGGGTAATTGCTATCATGATGATGCTGGGCGGTGCTTTGTGTATTAAGTTACTTGCTGTTGAACAGTATCCTGATATTGCACCACCTGCTGTTACGGTTTCTGCTGTTTATCCAGGTGCTGATGCACAAACAATTGAAAATACAGTGACGCAGTTAATTGAGCAAAACTTAACTGGTTTGGATAATTTGATTTATATGAAATCAACCAGTAGTGCTCAAGGTGTGGTACAAACTACGTTAACTTTTGCACCAGGTACTAGCCCTGATTTTGCTCAGGTACAGGTATTAAATAAGGTAGAAAGTATTAAATCTCGTCTACCAGAAAGTGTTCAAAAAAATGGGGTTTCGGTTGCTAAAAATAACACCAACTTCTTAAAAGTTATCGGCTTTTACTCAACCAATCCTCAAAAAACACAAGCAGATATAGCTGACTTTATTTATTCAACTGTACAAGATCAGATTCGTCGTGTACAAGGGGTAGGTGATACGCAATTATTTGGTTCTGAATATGCAATGCGTATTTGGTTAGATCCAAATAAACTTAATTATTTTAATCTGTCGATTGAAGAAATTATTGGTGCTATCCAAGCGCAAAATGCACAGGTTACTGCAGGGCAATTAGGTGCTTTACCAGCCACTGAAGGGCAAGAACTTAATGCTACCATTACTGCTCAATCACGTTTAAAAACACCGGAGCAATTTCAAAATATTTTACTTCGTGTTAATACAGATGGTTCAAATGTTTTATTAAAAGATGTAGCTAAAGTTGAAATTGGTGCAGCTGATTATAATTTCCTTTCTCGTTATGATGGTAAACCATCAGCTGGTTTAGGTATTTATTTAGCAACAGGTGCTAACCAACTTGATACATCTGAGAAAGTTGACAAAAAAATTGAAGAGTTATCTCATATTTTTCCTGAGGATATTAAATTTGCGTATCCTTATGATACAACACCATTTGTTAAATTATCGATCAACAACGTAGTACATACCTTAATCGAAGCAATCATTTTGGTTGTTATCGTGATGTATGTGTTTTTACAAAATCTGCGTTCTACACTTATTCCAACCATCACCGTACCGGTAGTATTGTTAGGTACGTTTGCGGTTCTATATATCTGTGGATTTACCATTAATACGTTATCCATGTTTGCTATGGTACTGGCCATCGGTCTTCTGGTCGATGATGCCATTGTGGTTATTGAGAACGTTGAACGTATTATGCATGATGAAGGACTTTCACCTTATGATGCAACCGTTAAATCGATGGAACAAATTACTTCTGCTTTAGTTGGTATTGCCGTGGTACTTTCAGCGGTATTCGTACCAATGGCATTTTATGGTGGTGCAGCAGGGGGGATTTATCGTCAATTTTCAATCACTATTGTAACGTCAATGTCATTATCAGTGGTGATGGCAATTGTGTTAACGCCAGCACTTTGTGCTCAAATTTTAAAAGCACCGTCAAAAAGCAAAATTAAGAAAGCTACGATTGGCGAAAAATTAGAAAGTGTGCCTCCATTTAGCTGGTTTTCAATTGGTACTAAATGGTTCTTCAATAAATTTAATAATGTATATAACAAAAGTTTACATGCCTATGAAAAAGGTGTAATTAAATTTATTCGATATCCTCTCGTTTCATTTATTTGCTATGCGTTAATTGTTGTTGCTTTAATATTTGGCTTTAATCGCTTACCAACTGGCTTCTTACCAAATGAAGATCAGGGGGTATTAATTGTCATGGTTGAATTACCACCCGGTTCTACATTAGAACAAACCATGGGTGTGTTGAATAAAACCTCTAATTTCTATATGGAGAAAAAGGCTGACTCAGTGAAGGAAATCTTTACCGTTGCTGGTTTTAGTATGGTTGGTCGTGGTCAAAATATGGGGCTTGGCTTTATTCGATTAAAAGATTGGGATGAGCGTACTCGCCCAGACCAAAAAGTTGATGCCTTAGTTGGTAGTGGTTGGGGGTTTGCTTCAACAATAACTGAAGGTCGTGTCATTATTACCAATGTACCAGCAGTACCGTCACTTGGTATGGCTAATGGTTTCTCATATATGTTAAAAGATACCTCTGGCCTTGGGCATGATGCATTGATGGGCGCATTTTTCCAACTATTGAGACAAGCCTCTCAAAATCCTAACTTACAACAAGTTCGCCCTGGTAGTATGTTAGATGTTCCACAATATAAAATTAATGTGGATTTCGAAACGGCTCAAGCACTTGGTGTTGCGGTAAGTAGTGTTAATACCGTGCTTTCAACTGCATTAGGTTCAGCTTATATTGATGACTTTGTTTATAATAACCGTGTTAAAAAGGTTTATTTACAATCTGATGCGGCTTATCGAATGCTTCCTGATGATTTTAGTTTCTGGCATGTGAAAAATCAAAAAGGTGAAATGGTTCCTTATGATGCATTTGCAACCACAACGAAAAGTTATGGTTCACCATCACTTGTTCGTTATGATGGTGTAGCGGCAATGGGTATTAGTGGTTCGGCAGCCCCTGGGTTGAGTTCTGGTCAGGCTATGGCGACTATGGAAGAATTATCTAAAAACTTACCTAAGGGCTTCTCGTTTGACTGGACAGATATTTCTTATCAAGAACGTCAAACAGGCTCTCAAACTACAACACTTTATTATATTTCAATCATTGTGGTGTTCTTGTCGTTAGCAGCTTTATATGAAAGCTGGACAGTACCTATTTCGATCCTATTTGTGATCCCACTAGGTATTATCGGTACCGTATATGCGACGATGTTTAGAGGTCTTGATAACGATATTTACTTTATTGTTGGTCTTTTAACTACGATGGGCTTATCGGCTAAGAATGCTATTTTGATTGTGGAATTTGCTAAAGATGCACTTGAAAAAGAAGGTAAATCATTAATCGATGCAACGTTAGAAGCTTGTCGTCTACGTTTACGTCCAATCTTAATGACTTCGTTTGCTTTCATTCTTGGTGTGTATCCATTAGCAACAAGTAGTGGTGCTGGTTCTGTAAGCCAGAATGCGGTAGGTACAGGAGTAATCGGCGGTATGTTGACAGCAACATTCTTGGCGATATTCTATGTTCCGCTATTCTTCTTATTTGTAACTAAATTATTTACTAAACATAAGAATAAAGTCGTATTGCCAACTAACTTTACAGGCAACACTGAAAATAAATAACCAATAGGTTAGATTTAAAAAGCACCAATAGTCTTGGTGCTTTTTTTATGTGCTTTTTGGATTAATCTTTTAAACGATAATTAAGTTTGTATTCAGTTAAATTTTGCGTTGAGGAGCGGGGTTTTTGAGTGATATAAAACAGATATTGAGGTGATTTTTTTAAAGATTGGACTTTATCGATGTGATTTAACTAAGTGTTGGGTCATATGCGCATGGGTAATCGCGATTGCGAGCGCATCAGCGGCATCTGCTTGAGGGCTTGCAGGTAGTTTAAGTAATAACTTAACCATGTGCTGTACTTGCTTTTTATCCGCTGCTCCTGTTCCAACTACGCTTTGCTTAACTAATCGTGCGGCATATTCAAAAACGGGTAAATCATTATTAACCGCTGCAACAATGGCAGAACCTCGTGCTTGACCTAATTTTAGTGCGGAATCGGCATTATGAGCCATAAACACTTGTTCAATAGCAAACATGTCTGGTTGAAATTGGAGGATGATTTCGCTTACTCCGGCGTAGACACGTTTTAAACGCGTTGGTAAGTCATCAACTGCAGTACGGATACAACCACTGCCAAGATAGGTTAGTTGTCGTCCCGTTTGGCGAATTACACCGTAACCCGTCAAACGAGAACCTGGGTCAATCCCCAGAATGATAGTCATTAGAGCGCTGCTGCAACTTCGTCTGACACTTCTCCGTTATGATAAACTTCTTGAACATCATCACAATCTTCAAGCATGTCAATAAGACGTAGTAGTTTTGGTGCAGACTCTATATCCAAATCAACTTTAGTGGCTGGAATCATTGAAACTTCAGCGGATTCAGCGACTAAGCCTGCTGCATCTAGTGCATCTTTAACTTCACCGAATGATTCAGGTGTTGTAAATACATCAATAGCACCATCGTCATATGTCACAACATCATCAGCACCAGCTTCAAGCGCAGCATCCATGACTTGATCTTCGTCAGTTCCAGTTGGATATGAGATAACGCCTTTTTTGGTGAATAAGTAAGATACAGAACCATCAGTACCTAGGTTTCCACCAGTTTTAGTAAAAGCATGACGAACTTCTGATACCGTGCGGTTACGATTATCACTTAAGCATTCTACCATTACTGCCGTACCTGCTGGTCCATAACCTTCATAGATGATAGTTTCCATATTAGTATCATCTTCACCACCAACACCACGAGCAATTGCTCTGTTCATGGTATCTCGAGTCATGTTGTTAGATAATGCTTTGTCCATAGCAGCTCGTAGACGAGGGTTAGACGCTGGATCGCCACCACCAAGTTTTGCTGCTGTTACAAGTTCGCGAATAATTTTGGTAAAGATTTTACCGCGCTTAGCATCTTGAGCTGCTTTGCGATGTTTGGTATTGGCCCATTTACTATGACCTGCCATAAAATTCTCCAGATTAAATAATTTAAAAATCGAGCTATTTTAACAAACTTTTAGCTAAAGTTCATTATCAATCTCTTTATTCCTTTTCTGCTGTTAATAATAAAGTTTTTATTAGAGTCATTTCAATAAAAGTTGAGTATGTGGATATACAACATTGCTCTTATTTATTGCTGAAAGTTTGAAAAGAATAGTTCTTATAGGTATATAACGTTAAATTGTATTGATAATTAAAAAATCGCTATATAAGCTTTGTGCAACACTTGTTTAGTGCTCTTAGGCTTGAATAAATTTTTAGTTAGTAAAAAATAAAAAAAGCGCCCTATCAAGCAGCGCTTTTAATCTATTAAATAATATGGTTTAAAATTTTTACTAACTCATTCCATATTGTTTTAATTTTTTGCGTAAAGTACCACGGTTGATACCAAGCATATTTGCTGCTCGAGTTTGATTGCCACGAGTATATTGCATAACCATATCAAGGAATGGGTGTTCAACTTCAGCTAACACTAATTCGTATAGATCAGTAGGATCTTCACCATTTAATTGTGATAAATAGTTTTTTAAAGCTTGTTTTACCGAATCTCGTAAAGGCTTTTGTGTTATTTGGTCTTGAGAGTTTACAGTTGTAAATTTAAGTGCTGCAGCTGTAACGCGTTGTTCTGACATAGTATTTTTAACTCTTTTATTTGTTTCTAATTTGACTAAAAAATGCTTTTAGTGTTTTTACTTGCTCACTTGTATTGCTAAGTACACTAAATAAGCGCCTGAATTGATCACTATCAGCATAACTCTTGGTATACCAATTTACATGCTTTCTGGCAATCCTTAATCCTTTGTATTCTCCATAAAATTGATAAAGATCTTCAAGGTGTGTTAATACAATTTGTTCGACTTCATCAATTGTTTTATTTTTTTTTAACTGTCCGTGTGCTAAATAGAATGCAATTTCTTCAAATATCCAAGGTCGCCCCTGTGCCGCTCGGCCGATCATTATACCATCAGCTTGCGTATATTTGAAAACATCTTTTGCTTGTTCTGGTGTACAAATATCACCATTTGCAATTACCGGAATCGTTACCTTTTCTTTCACTGCTTTTATGGAGTCATATTCGACTTCTCCATTGAATAAGCATGCACGACTTCGCCCATGAATAGTAATAGCCTTTATGCCACAATCCTGCGCAATTTGTGCGATTTCAATGCAATTTCTATTATTTTTATCCCATCCAGTCCGAGTTTTTAGTGTTACTGGCACATCAACTGAGCCAACAACTTTTTGCAAAATATTTTTTATTAGATCTGGATGCTGCATTAATGCAGAACCAGCTAATTTTTTATTTACTTTTTTAGCAGGGCATCCCATATTAATATCAATTAATTGAGCACCATGTTTGACATTAAATTCAGCAGCTCTAGCCATTTCATCTGGATCTGAGCCAACAATTTGGACTGCACGTATACCTACATCATCAGTTGAAATCATTCTTAATGCTGATTTGTCAGTATGCCAAACATCTGAATTAGCTAAAAACATTTCAGAAATAGTCATTCCTGCACCAAAGCGATGACATAAATTTCTAAATGGTTTATCGCTTATTCCTGCCATAGGGGCCGCAATTAAATTGTTTTTTAATGTGACCTTGCCAATGCTAAGCAAATTAAGGTCGGCTATATTACGCATTTTTCCTCTAAGTTAAAAGGGGGTAATGTCACATTTTTACTTTTTTTTACCAGTAATTCGGCACCACTCTTCTTGCTCAATAATAGGATCAAGTTCAAAATGAGTCTGATATGCTTCATATACACTTTGAGATTGAGTGGCTAAAATACCTGATAATCCTAGTTTTCCATTAGTTTTTACAAGGTTATTGATCTGTGGTTCAAGTTCTTTTAAAGGGCCAGCTAATATGTTTGCGACAACAACATCTGCTTGTAAATTATTAGGAAGATCTTTTGCTAAATATAGTTCAATTTTTTCACTAACATTATTTCGCTCAGCATTGTCACGACTTGCTTGGATCGCTTGAGGATCAATATCTACTCCAATGACTCGCTTAGCACCTAATTTTAATGCAGCAATGGCTAAAATACCTGAACCGCAACCATAATCAATCACTATCTTGTTGTTTAGATCTAGACTATCTAACCAAGTTAAACATAATGCTGTTGTCGGGTGGGTCCCCGTTCCAAATGCTAGACCAGGATCTAACATTACTTTGACTGCATTAGGATCAGGAATGTCTCGCCAGCTAGGGCATATCCATAATCTTTTACCAAACTGCATTGGATGAAAGTTATCCATCCACTCTCTTTCCCAATCTTTATCTTCTAGCTGTTCTATTTTATAAGAATATTGGTTGAGATTTAGTATCGCTTTTAATTCATCAATATCTATTTGAGTGTCATAAAGTCCAACTACGTCGGTGTTTCCCCAAAGTTTCGTTTCACCTGGTAACGGCTCAAAAACAGGGTTATCATAAGTGTCTTGAAAAGTGACTGATACAGCACCTGATTCTTCTAGTTGCTCGCTGATTTGTTCAGCTAATTCATTAGTAGTGTTAATTCTGAGTTGAATCCAAGGCATAGTTTTTTCCTGTTTGGCCAAATAAGTTGGCAATAATAAATACAACTAATCCGATCAGTAACGATGGTATGATTGGATGGAAAGCATAAATCTTAATGTTATAAACAGCGAGAAGAGTATAGCTTATTGCACCAGCTAACATTGAGCAAAGAGCCCCTGTTGCATTCGCTTTTTTCCAGTATAATCCGAGTACTAATGGCCATAAAAATACTGCTTCAAGCCCACCAAATGCTAGTAAATTAAGCCAGATGATCATTTCGGGTGGTTTCCATGCGGCTAATATCAATAATCCACCAAAGAAATAGGTAATGGTAACTGATAATCGAGTTAGTATTTTATCACTAAATTTGGTATTTGGTCTTATCGTTAGGAATAGATCTTTAATAATAACCGATGATACTTGTAGTAGTTGGGCATTAATTGTGGACATTATAGCTGAAAGTGGTGCAGCCAAAAAGATTCCTGCAGCCAAAGGAGGCATAACTTTTATAATTAATGTGGGTACAATTTGATCCGGAATCGTTAAATCACTCACTATCGCACGACCTAGTGCTCCAGATAAATGCATAGTTAACATGATAATTGTTACAACTATAGTGCCAATAATAATACCTTGGTGTACCGCTTTACTATCTTTATAGGCCATGCAACGAACAGCAGTATGTGGTAAACCAACAACACCAAAGCAGACTAAAACCCAAAAAGAAGCCATAAAAGGGAAGTCCATAAAATTATTTGGTCCTTGTGGTGTTAATAAAGCCGGATCGATTGTATATAAACGGTCAATAATATTTGTAATCCCACCACCAGCGTAAATAATTGCGACTAAAAGTAAAATGGCACCGATTATCATAACTAAGCCTTGGAAAGCATCATTTAAAATGCTGGCTCTAAAACCACCAAAAGCCGTATATATTACTGTGCCGAATCCAAAAATAATTAATCCATTGTCATAAGGAATACCGACAGATGATTCTAATAAACGGGCTCCTCCTACAAATTGTACTGTCATCGCACCAACAAAAGCAGTAATTAAAGCGATACTTGCAAACCATACAATCATTTTACTTTTATAATGAGAATAGAGCATATCACTAAGCGTTATTGCATTGTATTTACGGGCTAAAATAGCAAACTTTTTACCTAAAATGCCCAGTGAAAGTAATACAGTAGGGACTTGGATCATTGATAAAAGCACCCAGCCAAGTCCATATTTATAAGCAGCCCCTGGCCCACCGATGAATGAACTAGCACTAATATAAGTTGCAGCCAAGGTCATCGCCAGTAAAAAACCGCCCATGGTGCGATTACCAATAAAATAGTCAGTAAATTGGTTTACTTTCTTTCTTTTTATATAAGCGTAAATTGATAACGCAAATACAAATATAAGGTAAATAATAAGAGGAAGAATAATATCTAATTGCACGCTTAATGGCCTATTCTAATGGAATATTTTTGAATTGTTTTTTTACCACAATATAACATAACAAGATAAAACCAAATGGTACCATTATACATGACAGCTCAAACCATAATGGTAAACCTATGAAACCTTTTTGATCTTTTAAACTATAAGCGCTAATTACCCATGCAGCGAAATAGATAAGAGTAAGTAACAATGAAAGCTTTGCTTCTTTATTAGCCTGCTTGTAACGAGTATCCATATTAAATAAATGGTTAATTAATTTGGGGGGACTTAGAGTAAAAGAAAGTGTTTAACTTGGCAAGTTTATTGCAATTTATGCAATATAATGTTCTAAATATATCAATTTTCGCAATTATGATTTTACGCTATAGTGCTCTGATTAAAAATAATTCAACTCATGGAGAGAATAATGTCTAACTATTTTAATACATTAAATTTACGCGAAAAATTAGAACAACTAGGTCAGTGCCGTTTTATGGCTCGTGATGAATTTGCATCAGAAGCTAATTTTTTAAAAGGCAAAAAGATTGTGATCGTTGGTTGTGGTGCTCAAGGTCTTAACCAAGGGCTAAATATGCGCGATTCTGGTTTAGATATTTCTTACGCTTTACGTAAAGAAGCTATTACAGAAAAAAGAGCATCATGGAAAAAAGCAACAGAAAATGGCTTTAAAGTTGGAACTTATGAGGAATTAATTCCTACCGCTGATTTAGTTATCAACTTAACTCCAGATAAGCAACATTCAGCTGTAGTACAAGCTGTTCAACCATTGATGAAAAAGGGTGCAGCATTAGGTTATTCACACGGTTTTAACATCGTTGAAGTTGGCGAAAAAATTCGTCCAGATATCACAGTAGTGATGGTTGCGCCAAAATGTCCAGGAACAGAAGTTCGTGAAGAGTATAAACGTGGATTTGGTGTACCAACTCTGATCGCTGTCCATCCTGAAAATGATCCTAAAGGCGAAGGTTTAGCAATTGCTAAAGCATGGGCTGCTGCAACAGGTGGTCATAGAGCGGGTGTTTTACAGTCTTCTTTTGTTGCTGAAGTTAAATCTGATCTTATGGGTGAACAAACGATCTTATGTGGTATGTTGCAAACTGGATCATTACTTTGCTTTGATAAACTTGTCGCAGATGGCGTTGATCCTGCATATGCTTGTAAATTATTACAATTTGGTTGGGAAACGATCACTGAAGCATTAAAACAAGGTGGTATTACGTTAATGATGGATCGTTTATCTAATCCTGCTAAATTACGTGCGAATGCATTAGCTAAAGAATTAAAAGTGATCATGACTGATCTTTACCGTAAACATATGGATGATATTATTTCAGGCGAATTCTCATCAACAATGATGAAAGATTGGGCTAACGATGATGTTAACTTATTGAAATGGCGTAAAGAAACGGGTGAAACTGCATTCGAAAAAGCTGCCGAATATCAAGGTAAGATTGACGAACAAGCTTATTTTGATCAAGGTGTTGTTATGGTAGCAATGGTTAAAGCAGGGGTTGAACTTGCATTTGAAACTATGCTTGAATCGGGTATTTTACCTGAATCAGCTTATTATGAATCACTACATGAGTTACCACTTATTGCAAATACAATTGCTCGTAAACGTTTGTATGAAATGAATGTCGTTATTTCTGATACCGCTGAATATGGTAACTATCTATTTGCTAATGCAGCTGTTCCATTATTAAAAGAGAAATTCATGCCAATGTTACAAGCAGGTGACTTAGGTAAAGCTATACCTGAAGGCAGTGTTGATAATGCACAATTACGTGATGTTAATGAAGCTATTCGTCACCATCCAATTGAGATCGTTGGGCGTAAACTTCGTAGCTATATGACAGATATGAAAAGGATCAATGTAGCAAGTTAATTGATCTTAATCAGTTATGAAAAAGGTGCTAATAAGCACCTTTTTTTATGTCTAAAGTATCTTAACATCAAGCTTTAACTGCATTTAATATTTTGTAAAATTACGATTTGATCACAAAGGATCAAGGATCAAAAAAAGGATCCAACTTAGATCATTCGGATCCTTCTAAAATTTTAATAAAACTTTTAAAAATTAAATAATTAAAAATTTTTTATTTTAACTTTTTATTTATTTTTTATATTAGTTATGGTATATTTTGTTCAAATTTAGTTCAATTTGTAAGGATAAAATATCAATGAAAATGGCTTTTCGACCAACTGATAGCTGGCGTTGGTATTTTGATAATGAATACGACAGCTTAATGCTTGAAATTTCATCAGAAATGTTATTTCGTTGTAATTATGCAAGCAAAATATTGATACCAGATGTATTTGATGAGTTTTCGTTTTCTGTTGATGACGCGACGGCTTATTATCTATTTTATGATAGTTGCCAATCTTTAGCTTTAAGTGACTCTCAAAAAATTGAATTATCAATCAATGCAATCGTAGCTTCAAATTTTTTAAAACCACAAATGCCTAAGAGTTGGTATTTTTCTCAGCAACCTATGCTGTATAATCCAAAAGTTGCTGATATTGTGGAGGTAAACTTGCAAGAATCAGGTCAACGAGTATGTTTATTGGTTGTTGAAGCTGGTGAAAACGCATCGCTTTGTATTATTGCACAACCTACGTTCATCGCTATGAACAAAACTTTCTATTTTTCAGAAGCGATTAAAGTGATGAATGATAGATTAGCTTTAGCTCAGTCGTTCATAAAAACAGAAAACGCCACAGCTTTGGATAATGAGCAGTTAGAATTAAAAGCGATTTCTTAATTAACATAGTTTAAAATGGGTAGTCTACTACCCATTTACCCTTTAAAACTTATCTTTTATTGTTTAATACATCATAAAAGGATTTTTATCCGACGTTAGCTGTAAATCTATTTCACCTCCATTAATACCTTGATCAGCTGCTTTTTGTAAATAATCCCTTCCTGCTTCCCATAAGTCAAAATGTCGAGTAAACATCCAACCGACTCTGGATTGAGCATACATATCATTATTTTCTAAATCACGTTGTAATTGTCGATTTTTTCTTAATTCATCTAAGGTTGAACAAGTCGCCGATAGATATTCTTCTTCTATATCAAAGCAATATCTATTGTACCAATAAATTGCTTGATGAAAATCCTGGGGCAAAAGATAACCGACCATATACATATTGGATAATGTCTTTTGAGAATCAGGGAATCCAGCCTTTGCAGATTCATTCAACCAATAAATTTTTTTATCCTTATCCCTATGCTTATAATAAAGTTTCTCCATGATTTTCGGATCTTTAACGTAGTTCACATATTTAGTATAATTTTCCACGATTTTTTGATCTTGCTCATCATCAGTAAGTCTAGTCTTATAATATAAGTCAGCTATGTGAAGAAATAATTTATGATCATTATCCGCAGCATAAGTGTAAAAATAAATGGCGGTCAAATATTTATGACGCTTTTCAAACCATTCAGCGATTTTCGTGGCGGTTTTAGGATCAGGTTTATCTTTATCGAACTTTTCCAATAACGGATAGAGTTCTTTATGGTATGAATATTTGAGATTGTTCTTATACATTTCACATGCTGGAGAAGAAGACAATGCGCAAGCCTTTTTAAAATACATTAAAGCTTTGTTCATTTTAACTTCATTTAAATAGTAGCCACTCAAATAAAGTAAGGAAGGAATATCCCCTCGAAATGCGTTATCTTGCATACCATCCAAGATACTTTTATCAACCTCAGTGTTTCTCTTTTTATAAATTTCTTCATCAAACAGATATTCATAATTCAATAAAGTATCAATTCGATCTTCAATTTTAGCAAGAGCAATAAAGTAGGGTAAAGATGGTTCACCAATATCTCTAGCTTCAGAAAATTTCCAAAGTGCTCTACCATAAGCTCTATCAATAGATTTACCAGTAAGATATGCTTGACCAATTAAAAAAGATACATAACCATTTACTTTTTGATTATTTTCTTTTTCCATATATTCAATAAAATCATGAAAATAATAGTAATTAGGATTTTTTCTACTATCTTCTAAAGTCATTACTAATTTAATGGTGTTTAAATCACCATTCATTATTGCAATTCGAATTAATGATAATCCTTTATCTATTAATTTAGGTTTTATGAAAACGTTTATTATGTCAATTTCTAGGTTTTTACATCTATAAGACAAGTAATTATTACGATCATCCTCTTCACCATACACACCATAATAGATATCATTAGTCAAAATAAATTGGTTTTTCCAAGTTGATACTAAATCATGAATGTTATGAATTTTATTGCAACTTTTGTTGTGAAGTGTATTAGCCAATTCAATATAACTCATCCCTAGCTGAGTAAGATAAGTTAGATTTGTTGTATTGCCTTCTTCTAATTCTTTAAGGACTTTCTCTTCTTTTTTTTCCTTTATATCGTCAAAAACCATTTTATAATGATCTAAAGAAAATACAGATGTAGAAAGGGAACCGAGAAGTATAAATAAAAATAATTTTTTTAACATCCAATGTAGCCTAATATTTATTCCATTATTTTAATAAATTAAATTCTTTGTCTTATAATAAAAATTATTATTTTTCTATTCTATAGTTATATCACCTTTTGGAACACAACTACAGGCTAGAATATGTTTATTTTGTTTAATCGCTGATTGAGTTAAAGGTTTTACATTCCCTTTTGTTAATAATACTGAGCAACGACCACACACACCAGCCCGACAAGAGTTAGGAATTGAAATATGATGTTGTTCAAGTTGTTCTAAAATTGTTTGTTGATTATTACCTTTAATTTTTTTATCTTGAAAAGTAATTGTACAAGGTTGATAGTCTTTTATTGATTCTGTAGGAAAGTTTTTAATATAGTTTTTAGCTGGTTGGCGTTCAAGTACCTCAATTTTATCACCAATCGATACAGTACCATGATTTCGAGCAATCATATTCATACCAAAATCAATTTTACCATCCAAATTAGTTCTAAAATAACTTAAAGTTTTTAAAGGTTCATTATTAGGTAAAGCTTTGGCTGAATTGACATTGATCGTGGTTAATACACAACGAGTACAAGGTTTGACGATATCAAATATTAACTCACCAATTTTAATGGTTTTCCATCCATCCTCTGCAAAAGGGAGTGCGCCATCAATAATAATATTGCCACGAAATTGGCGAATATCTAATTTTTCAGGGCACTGCTGTTCAAGATAGTTAAATGATGCAAGATTTAACAACAAATAAGGATAACCATCAGCAAAACTAACAGGCACATCTGGATAACGTTTAGTTCTTCGACTCAATTTATTGCCGATCCAACGCAATTGCACATCTTTTTGAAGAAATTGGCTAAAAAATTGATTAACTTTAATTGGCGCAATATGTGATGTAAAGTGATTTCCCCAAACTTCGGTCGCTTCATTACTTTGTGAAAACTCATCGAGATTAATCACGATTGATTCGTTAGTTGGTAATGACACTTGTACTTGGTTGTCAGTTATTACCGTTCTAAGTTTCAACAGCTCTGGATATTGTCTGGCAGTAATAAATGTTCCATCGGGTTCACTTATCATTAAGATACGGTCATGTTCAAAGCCACCATCAATACTCTTGGCACGCGTCAATGCAATACCTTGCATTGATTTAATCGGATAGATAAAGAGTTGTTTAACGGCAATCATATCAGCAAATATTTAATCAGTTTGCTCAAATTATATATTTAATTATTAGTGATTTATATATTTAAGTGCCATAAATTCATTCCTAAGCAATCTTACAATCGTCGTTCAATGATATTTTGTATAGGATGATATTCTGCTTTTATAAAAGAGGTATTATGTTCGCATGGGGTATCATCTTCAAGATATGTGACTTCCTCAAGTTTTAGTAGGGCGGTATTTTTAGCTATATTTAATGAATTCTCAATTTTTTCATCAGTAGATCAGGTTTTTCTTCCATTATATTTTTTATGTAGTTGATAAATTTTAATTGTTTAATGTTACCTTCCATTTTTATTCCGACAGGTTGTTTGCCGTATGAACAATTAGGCTGTTTAGTTAACTCGATATTATTAAGGTAATTATTAAAATAATATCTAAACAAATTCTTGGTAACTGATATCAATAATATAATAAAACGTTTTACCGTTTGGTGTGATGACTGCTATTTCATCATCAATTTTATGACCAATTAAAGCTCTGGCAACAGGGCTATTAATCGATATCCAATTTTTTTTGGGATCGAATTCATCACTACCAACAATACGGTAGATATGTAATTTTCCTGAATCATCTTCCAATTTGACCCAAGCCCCAAAAAATACTTTTCCTTCTTGTCTTGGGTCAGGATCGACAATCGTTAATATTTCTAAACGTTTGGTTAAAAAGCGAACACGTCTATCAATCTCTCGAAGACGTCTTTTTCCATAAATATATTCCGCATTTTCACTACGGTCGCCAAGGGCTGCAGCATCAGAAACAGCTTGAGTAACGCGAGGCCTTTCTTCTTTCCATAAATATTTCAATTCACGATCGAGTGCCAAGTAGCCCTCTCTTGTTATATAATTAGCTTTTTGCATAATGAATATAAATTCCGTTAATCGACGAGATATACAGAGATATCATGATAAATAATCAAATTAGCCATATTATAGCGGGTGAATTAACCGTAAAACCAGAACAAGTTTTAGCTGCCATTCAGTTATTAGATGATGGTAGTACCGTTCCCTTTATTGCTCGATATCGTAAAGAGGTGACCGGAGGTCTGGATGATACCCAATTACGTACCTTAGATAGCCGTTTAAGTTATTTGCGAGAACTAGAAGATCGTAAACAAACAATTTTAAAATCAATTGAGGAACAGGGTAAATTAACCCCAGAATTAAGCCAAAAAATTACTGATACGCTTAGTAAAACGGAATTAGAAGATCTTTATCTTCCTTATAAACCAAAACGTCGTACCCGCGGTCAAATAGCAATCGAGGCAGGGCTTGAATCTCTCGCTGACGATTTATGGCAAAATCCCGATCTCAATCCAGAAACTGAAGCTGAAAAATATATCAATGCAGATAAAGGCATTGCTGATACTAAATCTGCCTTAGATGGTGCCCGTTATATTTTAATGGAGCGTTTTGCTGAAGATGCCGCTTTACTTGCTAAAGTTCGCCATTATCTTTGGAATAACGCGCATCTTGTATCTCAAGTTATTACAGGTAAAGAGGAAGAAGGTGCTAAATTTAGAGACTACTTCGCACAAAGTGAACTTATTTCAAAAGTGCCTTCTCATCGTGCTCTAGCGATGTTTAGAGGACGAAATGAAGGATTTTTACAACTTTCACTCAATGCCGATCCGCAATTTGAAGAAACGCCAAAAGAGAGCTATTGCGAGCAAATTATTACAGAGCATTTAGGGATTCATTTTAATGATCAACCTGCAGATAAATGGCGTAAAGCAGTTATTAATTGGACATGGCGGATTAAGATTTTAATGCACATGGAAACCGAGCTTATGACCACTTTGCGTGAACGTGCTGAAGAGGAAGCAATTAACGTATTTGCAGCAAATTTACACGATATGTTGATGGCTGCACCTGCAGGTATGAAAGTCACCATGGGAATGGATCCAGGCTTACGAACAGGTGTAAAAATTGCTGTTGTGGATTCTACAGGTAAACTTATTGCGACCGAAACGATTTATCCTCATACAGGACAAGCTGATAAAGCAGCAATGATTGTTGCTGCACTTTGCATCAAACATCAAGTGGAATTAGTTGCAATTGGTAATGGCACGGCATCTCGTGAAACTGAACGTTTTTATCTTGATGTTCAGAAAAAGTATTCGGAAGTAAAAGGGCAAAAAGTTATTGTTAGCGAAGCTGGGGCTTCTGTTTATTCTGCATCAGAGCTTGCTGCTCAAGAGTTCCCTGATCTGGATGTATCAATTCGTGGTGCGGTATCCATTGCTCGTCGTTTACAAGATCCATTAGCTGAGCTAGTAAAAATCGATCCAAAATCCATTGGGGTGGGGCAATATCAGCATGATGTTAGTCAGACCCAATTAGCTAAAAAACTTGATGCGGTGGTTGAAGATGGAGTAAATGCGGTAGGGGTAAATTTAAACACTGCATCAATGATGTTACTTGCCCGTATTGCAGGATTGAATAAAGTTATTGCCCAAAATATTGTAGATTGGCGTAATGAAAATGGTCAATTTACCGATCGCAAACAGTTGTTAAAAGTTAGTCGTTTAGGCCCTAAAGCGTTTGAACAATGTGCTGGTTTTTTGCGCATAATGGAGGGTAAAAATCCACTTGATGCATCGGCTGTTCACCCTGAAGCCTATCCGGTTGTCGAACGAATTTTAGAGAAAAATCATAAATCTTTAAAAGAAATTTTAGGTGATACTAATTACCTGAAATCATTAAAAGCGGTTGATTACGTTGATGACCATTTTGGTGTTCCAACTGTCACTGATATTATTAAAGAACTTGATAAACCCGGACGTGATCCAAGGCCTGAATTTAAAACTGCCCAGTTTGCTGATGACATCGAAACAATGGAAGATTTAAAAATAGGCATGATTATGGAGGGTGCGGTAACCAATGTTACCAATTTTGGTGCTTTTGTTGATATTGGTGTACATCAAGATGGTTTAGTTCATATATCTGCATTATCTGATAAATTTGTTGAAGATCCACGAACGGTAGTTAAAGCTGGTGATATTGTTAAAGTTAAAGTGATTGAAGTGGATATTGCCCGCAAACGTATTGCTTTATCGATGCGACTTGATGATCCAACAACGCCAAAAGTAGAAGGGGCCAAAGCTCGAACGAATAAATCAACCGGCACTTCTAAAAGTGGACAGTCAGCGCCTATTACAAATAGTGCAATGGGTAATGCTTTTGCTGCAGCTTTTAAAAAAGGAAAATAAATGCAGTAATATTTTAAAGGGAGGTTAATGCCTCCTTTTTTATTTAACGCTAATTTCAAAATATTTTAATAAAATTATTGATGATAAATCCAGTGATTAAAAATCAAATCAGGAGCTAAATCACTTTATTTAGAATTATTATTTTAATAAATATTCATTTGAGAACCATTAAATATCAATAAATTGATATTTAGCTATTCCATATTGTATATATTATTATATACTATGCACAATTGTGTAGATTATTTTTAACATATACAATTAATTATCTTATTTAATCAGCCTGTTAGAAAAGTTAAACTACTTTGCGCTGATCTTTTTAATAGCATTTCTTATTTTGATATTCTTAAATTAGTTTATTAACAACATTTGAATATTACACTTTTTTGATAGCGACATAGTCGTTTTTGCTCTAGATATTAAATAAAAATATACCGTTACATGGATGCAATTTAATAACTTTCTAATGGTTTTTATTGCTTATACGCGTTTTTAAAATTTGAAATTGTAATAGGTAACAATTTTTATCAATCATTTGATAATTCTGTAGTTTATTAAAACTTTAAATCAATAACTTTATTCTAATTTGCAGGAAAGTTTATGAGTAGAGGAATTAGCATGAATAGTAAAATGTTTGTTTCCCCAAAATTTTATTTGATGCAATTAATATTTAATATTACAGCTATTTCTTTTTTTTGCCTTTTTTGCCATACATCTCTAGCCGCATTATCATTTGCTGCAACCACTACGCAATATATTCACGGTAATCCGCCTGAAATTCTAGAATCTGCTGATACAAAAATCTTAAATGGAATTCAATTTAAATTAAATATTGATGGTATTGATCCTGTGATTGTTTTGCCTGGTACTGATAATAAGATTTCTGTTGCTTACAACACTTCACCAAGTATTTATTCATTTGGGGTAGATACTTCAAGTTTGAATGATAGTGATATAAATGATGTAGATGGTGACAAAGTGGCTACTACCGGCAGTTTTATCATTCAGTCTATTAATACTGAATGGCGGGACTCAAACAATAACATAATTCCTTCTGATTCTACTTCCCAACTTGGTAGTGATGTGTGTAATTCATCGACGGCTAATGCAAAATCATCAGTAAAAGTAACGATTCAATTTGTTGCTAAAACCCAGTACGGTGCTCCTGATCAGTCAGAACCAAGAGAAGTCTCTAAAACATTTCAAGTCAGTGCTGATGATGGTATCTGTTATATTAGGCCTGGTGTATTGGCTCTGATTATGCACAATGGATGGGATGAAGGGGATAACTATGCTCCTTATGGTGCTGATACGATAGATCTTGATGTTCCTTATAACGTAGACCAATTTACTATGCATAAAGGTTTTAAGGCCTCCGCTAAAGATCAAAACGGCAATTACTTCCCAACATATGGTTTCCCGGATGCACGTTTTAGAATTGTGCCGGTAAATCCAATTTCAGATTATAGTTATACCTTGGTTAAAAATCCGAATAATTCACTAATTAGTGCTTCTCGTGATTCAAGCGCTGATTCTAAAAGTGAATTTAAATTTACCGAAAATGTACCAGTTCAAGATGATAAATTTGTAATATTAGTTACCAATAATCGAACGTTAGCACAGTTTTATTACACTTTCTCTATAAAACATTGGTTATATTTTACAAATAACTTGGTGGGCAATTGGCAAAGCGCAAATACATATTGTCAAAATAATAATGATAGATTACCTATACGAGCTGAGTTATCTAATTCTAGTTTTGCTACCGTTCCAACAACTAATGATAACTATTATGTAAAAAATAATGGATATAGAAGAGCAATCGGTGAAGGATTATTGCCAGAATGGGGTAAAGCCTACTTTTATTCCCCACTTGATTATATTGGGCGAGATATGATGTCTGGTGCGCCAAATTTAAGAAGTTTAATCAATTATGATTTCTATTTTACCAGTGAACCATCATCGGTAAAAGATGTATTAGGTAATTATAGATATTACAGTGTGGGGATGGTAGAAGGTAATATTATTGTTGAACCAGATGTAGCATATACCTTATGTGTTAAATATTAACGTTGATATACAATTAGCTATTTTTTTAAAATCTAAACAGATATTAATGATTTATCTTAATATTTGATTTTGATGTTAATCAAATGAGCAGGTTTTCAAACTGCTCATTTTTATTTCAAAAATCTCATGAGGTAAAAATTTAAGACATTATTTTGGAATTTTATAATAAGCCTGTTAATGGTTTATTAAGCACACACTCATTAAAAAACGCTATTATGATAAATAAACAGTTGGCAAAACAATATTTTTCAGGCCAAATTGTTTTAATTCCATAGCAAAATTTTCGATATGTTGTTTTGATGCGCTCTGCCATGTTTTGGCTTCACCTCTCACACCATGATTATGAAATGCATTGATTCTAATTTTTATATTTGCATCAAATTGCTTTAAAAAATTAGCTAAATGTTCAGCGTTTTGTTGTAAATCGGTATGCTTAGGAATAATTAGAAATCTGACTTCATATAATTTATTCATTTTTGCAAGATATTCAATTGATTTTTTAACTCTTAAATTTCCCTTGCTAGTTAATGCTTCATGTACTTGATTATCCCATGCTTTAAGATCAATCATTGCCCCATCCATTACGTTGACTATTTTTTGCCAACCCATTTGAGGTAAATATCCATTACTGTCAACAAAACAGCTTAAGTGTTTTAAATCCTGAGCTTGTTTAATCGCACTAAAAAGCTGCTCAATAAACGCTAGTTGCAGTGTTGCCTCACCACCGCTTAAGGTTATTCCGTTTAAAAAAGGTAGATATTTTCGGATAAGTTTTAAAATATCTTCAATACTGTATCGATAAGTCATCGGTGTTGACTGATAGTTACAAGTGTTTATACAAGTATCACATTGCTGGCAAGTTGAACTTTGCCAAATGACTTTGTTGTTGATAAATGATAATGCTTGATGGGGGCAGGAAGCAACACATTCACCACACTCCTTACACCGTGAAATGGTATAAGGATTGTGGCAATTTAAACATTTAAAATTGCAGCCTTGTAAAAAGATGACTAACCGGTTTCCCGGTCCATCAACACAAGAAAAGGGTAAAATTTTATTAACGATTGCCCATGACTTGTTCATGGCTTATTACCCTAGGGGTCCTGCATAAGTAACTATTGTTCACTGTATCTTCGGCTGCTTCACTACCTAAAAATGTGGTATTAATCCGCGAACCTTCTTCTTTATATTTTTTGATATCTGATAATCTCACCATATAACCAGTTACACGCACCAGATCATTACCACTGATATTAGCCGTAAATTCACGGAAACCAAATTTAAATGCTGCTTTACAAATTTGTACTAAGGCTAATGGATTATTTTTAATCGTTTCATCAATAGTTAAAATATCACTAATGCCAGATGTATAATATTTATGGTGTTTAAATAATGCCATAATATGGGTAACAGGATCTGGTTCATGTCCATAAGGGATACGTAAACCAGGTGTTGCACCGCGGTCTGTACTGATACCTGACTGCGCATGTAACATCGCTTTACCTTGCCATGCATGTTTAATTTTATGATTATCAATAAAGTCGGCTAATTGCTCAGAAATGGTGGTAGCTAGTTCATTAGCATCTTCATCAACACCATAGCGACCAGATAAGTTAGATTTTTCTTGTAGAATATTAACCGCTTCAGCCATCGCATAAATACCAAACATTGGTGCAAATCGAGTTGCGTCAATTAGTCCTTCTTTGACTAAAAAACTATTTTGAAAGAAATTCGATTTTTCATAAAGAAATTCCGATCTCGCTTTGATTAAGTTCAATTGCAATTGGCAATAATAAGGCAGGGTATTTTGTAAAAAGTCGGTAATACTGTTACTTTTTAATGCGACTTCTTTTAAATTGATTCTTGATAAAGTGCTACCACCACCCGCAACAGGGAGAGAGTTATAACAACTTACAACACCATAGCCTTTATCATCAAAATCTTTTTTGATCATCATATTATTAGCGATATGTGGTTTTGCTGTTTGGCAGATATTCTCAATTGCTGTATTTAGTAAAGATTCTGGGGTGATATCTTCATCATAAATAAACGTTAAATTAGGCGCAACTTGTTTGAGTTCACGATCAACACGTAAAATTACGCGACAGATCACATTGTCAGTTGGACCAATATTGGCGTGCATAAATGCATCAGGAAGATTGCGATCAAGCATAATCCAAAAACGTTTTAATCGCTGATAAAGCTCTTCTTCTGTTAAATTGCCAACATAAGGTAGTAACACTTTATCCAAACAACCTAAATAAACGGGCATACCAGTGACCGAAGGAACATGATGATAAGCAATTGTCAGCATATTTATGGCATCATCAAAATTTTTTGCAGGCTCAAGCTCTAAATACTCAGATCCTTGTTTAAGGAATTTTGCATAATCTGGTAACACATAACGAGGTTTATACGGTGCATGACCTTCGTACATGTCACAAATTACACGCTCATCTAAAGCTTGCTTAGTTTCACTATCCAAATCAACATAAGGTAAATTATTTTCCGCTGCTAAAGCAAGAAGGTTCGCTTTTTGTTTAGGTGACAGGTTGGGATCGGTCACAATATCGTAACAATTTTTTTGAAATTCTGTCATGTTCATAAATACCTCTATATTACCTATATGTTGAAAGCAAAAAATTAAATTTAATGGCTAATTTATAATACCAATTTTACCCGTGCCATTTATATTCTATATTTCTTTTTTAAAGCCGTTATTTTTCCAAAATGAAATTAACCGGCTCATAATCTGCCGCATTAATTGGTGAGTGCGCTTCAATATATTCTCTTATCACATCTGCGTCTCGGTAACCTGTATCGACATAAGTTGGTGAAGTGTTGGTAACAGGATAACCATCTCCACCAGCCGCTAAATAATCTAACGTGGTAATACGATAAGATTTTTGCAAATCAATTGGCTCATTATTAATTTTAATATCGCTAATCGTATTGCCAGCTAGCGTGATATTTTTTAAGTGAGTATAACCACCAGAACCTTGTTTTTTACTTAATGCAACTTTAAGATATTCCACCAATTCACGGCCGGTTAACTCAAAGTAAACAACTGTATTACCAAAAGGCTCAACTTTCAAAATATCACGATAAGTAATATTTCCTTCAATAAGTGAATCACGAATCATACCGCCAGCCATAATGCCAACATCAGCATTCGTTTTTTCAATAAAGGCACTGAGTAACAGCTGTCCCATATTGCTTTGTTGATATCTTACTACACTACGATCACCTTCTAAACGACCGATTAATTCACCTGTTTTAGTGAGTAATTGCTGTTTACCTTGATCTTGATAAGGTTTAAGTGTTTCTAACAATTTTTTATCTTGTTCAATTTCACTAGTGTAGTATTCAAGACGTTTAGTATCGTTGCCATTGTCGACTTCTTTTTTCAAGTTGATAGGAATTAACTGATAATTTTCCAGTGTTATTTTACCGTTTAAAAAGACAAAGTCGGCACGACCAACATATTTACCCCATTCATGAGCTTGAACAATCCAAGTTCCATTTTGTTGATCGGGTGCACATGGTGTGCCAGGAACATACTCAGTAATACGTTTGTTAGGGCTAGCCATACATACAGGGTTTTGAGAGTGACCACCTACAATCATATTTAAATCACCTGGTTTCAATCCCCGTGCTAACTCAACATCACCCAGTGCCATTGAACCATGTTCACCATTTTCATAATGTCCCATATGAGTAACCGCAATAATCATATCTGGGCGCTCATTATTTTTAATTTGACTTATCACCTTCTCTGCTTCAGGCAAGGTTTTGCGAAACTCAACACCGTCAGTATTTTTAGGTGAAGCAAGGAAAATTGTATCATCAGTAGTTAAACCAAATACCGCAACTCTAATGCCATTTAAATCAAACATTTTATAAGCATCGAAAACGCGATTATCAGTATTTTTGAAGTAAGTATTTGCTGATAAAAATGGAAAGTGAGCCCATTTTTGTTGTTCACGAATAACTGCTAAAGGATGATCAAATTCATGGTTACCAACAGCCATTGCATCATAACCAATACTGTTCATACCCATAAAATCAGGTTTAGCTTGTAAAACATCGGATTCAGGAATGCCTGTATTAATGTCACCGCCAGATAGCAGAAGTAATTTCCCACCTTTTTCGGATACTTCTTTTCTAATTTGGTCAACTACAGTTTTTTGAGCAGCTAAACCATATTCACCAATGTCATTTTGCCAAAAATGGCCATGATGGTCATTAGTATGCAAAATAGTAAAAGAATAGGGCTTATCTTTTTCCCAAGTAGGAGCAGTAGATTGCTTGGTTGCAACTGCTGCGAATGAATTAACTGAGAACAGACCTAAAATAATAACTAGTGACAGTTTAAATTTAAAACAATACATGGCATCTCCCAAATCCTTATTAGAGCTATTCCGTAATTACTTTGAAAATCAATTGTGGTTGTTTAGCACTATCACTGATAGTAATATTGTCATACAATTTTTGTTTAATTGCATCAATCTTATCGCTACTAGAATGAATAGTTAATAATGGTTCACCCACTTCAACTTTATCACCCACTTTTTTATGTAAAACAATACCAACAGCTGGATCAATCACATCTTCTTTAGTTGCACGTCCAGCGCCTAATTGCATCGCCGCAATACCAATTTGGTCGGCAATAATGCGTGATACATAACCTGATTTTTGTGCAGGTAGATCGATTTGGTAAGGGGCGTTGGCTAATTTTTCAGGATGATCAACAACAGAGCTATCTCCACCTTGAGCTTCAATTAACGTTTTAAATTTCTCTATCGCTTTACCATTTTTAATGACTTCTTGAAGTTTTTCTCTTGCTTCCTCTAATGTCTTAGCTTTATTGGCTAATACAACCATTTGACTACCAAGCGTTAAAACTAACTCAGTTAAATCAGCAGGACCATGACCATTTAATGTATCAATGGCCTCTTTAACTTCTAAGGCATTACCAATAGCATAACCTAAAGGTTGAGACATATCTGAGATAATCGCCATGGTTCTACGGCCAATTTGATTACCAATATTAACCATTTCATGTGCTAATTTCTCAGAGTCTTCCATCGTTTTCATTAAAGCACCGTCACCGGTTTTGACATCCAACACAATAGCATCAGCACCCGCAGCCAGTTTTTTACTCATGATTGAACTGGCAATCAGCGGAATAGAGTTAACCGTACCGGTTACATCACGTAATGAATAAAGTTTTTTATCCGCTGGGGTTAAGTTACCTGATTGACCAATAACCGCAACACCTTTTTGGTTAACCTGATCGATAAACTCTTGCTTACCTAATTCGATTTTAAAGCCGGGAATAGTTTCAAATTTATCGGTTGTTCCACCAGTATGGCCTAATCCTCGACCTGACATCTTGGCAACAGGAATATCTAAAGCAGCAACTAATGGTGCTAATACTAAAGTGGTTGTATCACCCACACCTCCGGTTGAATGTTTATCTACTTTAATACCTTTAATTGATGATAGATCAACAGTATCACCGGAATACATCATAGCACTAGTTAAATCAGCACATTCTTTCGAAGTCATACCTTGATAATAAATAGCCATAAGTAAAGCACTTACTTGGTAGTCAGGAATCTTACCATTAGTATAATTGGTAATAAAAAATTGAATTTCTTCGGTAGTTAAGGCATGCCCATCACGTTTTTTTTCAATAATATCTACAAATCTCATTACACTTCTCTCTTAATATCAATAAATCAAATTAGGATTATATTTTTTCATCCATTATATGGATTGATGATAATTCTGATCTTAGCTTCATCACTCTCTTTTATTATTTTCTATCAATTTTTTTGATAGTTAAAATTTTCTTATTCAGAAATAATACTAATCTAAATCACTAGGTGAAAAAGACCAAGGCAACAATTCACCGACAGTGGTTTCTTGGATTTTACCATGCATATTTGTCAAAATAACTGGCATATCTTTGGCGCAAAATTCACTAATGACTTGGCGACAAGCTCCACAAGGTGAAATTGGTCCATCAGTATCGCCAATTACAACTAATTTTTTAAATTTTGTTTTACCTTCTGATACCGCCTTAAAAATCGCAGTTCGTTCAGCACAGTTGGCTAGGCCATATGAGGCATTTTCAATATTGCATCCTAAAATAGCTTCGTCATCTTCGGTAATTAATACTGCACCTACTTGAAATTTAGAATAGGGTACATAAGCTTTTGAGCGTGCTGTTTTAGCTAGTTCAATTAGTTTTTCAATCTTCATATTCATAATCCTTGTTATCATCAATAGATTTTTAGTTTTGCGATTTTGTTGGTGCTTGTAAATTAAGTTGATATACACCAAAGCCTAAATTATCTTTTTCAATAAACTTAATTGGGTACAATGAATGTTTTTCAATATAAGCTTTGGCTTCTTCAGTTGGGGAAGATTCAAAGCGAATATCCAAATTAATTTTGCTGGTAATTGGTGCAATTCGCCAGTTATTATCAACCTTCACATTCACTTCACCTTGTTTTTTAGTGTGATTAGTAATATAGGCTGAAAGAATGACCCTTAAATCATCCGGAGAATTAAATTTAACATTTTTACCACCAGTACCAGGGTATGTTCCGGTATATGCACGATAGTTATTGGTGGCAATTAAAAATGCTTGATTGGAAGCAATAGGTTTTTGTTGATAAGTTAAGTTTACGATACGTTCTGAATCAGGATTAATTAACTGACAATTACCATCATAACGTGCAGGTTTAGTAATATCAATTTGATAACTCACACCATCAATGGTATCAAAATTATAAGTTCTAAATTTATTCCAATTAATCAAATATTGTGGTTGTGGCGAATTGATATCAATTTGATTATAAACGCCTGCTGAGCATTCCAACCACTCTTTAACATCTTTACCCGTTATTTTTACTGCAGATAAAATATTAGGATAAAGATAGATATCAGCTGCATTTCTAAAAGTTAAATCACCTTTTTTAACATCAACATAAGCTGAAGGATCGTTTTTACGACCACCAGCTTTAAATGGCGCAATTGCCGATAAAATGGGTAATCCATCCAGATCTGGATCACCTTGAACAAACTGTTTCACATAATCAATTTGCGCATCACTAATAATTTGCAAAGCAGAAGTATCTTCGACTAATGCTAAATAACTATTGATATCGGTTGAAACCTTGCCAATTGGTTTACCAACAAATTCACGGGTACCTTCATGGTCGTCTCTTAACGCATTCGTAATATTTTTATCTGATTCAACTAATGCTTTTTTATTTTTAATATCAAAGATCGGGCGAGCTTCTGATTTACCAGAAATGACTTTCCAATTAGCTTTATCACCTTCAATAACTAAATCGACTACACCTAAATGACTTCCCCATTGTCCAGGCATTACCGCGGGCACATGATTGATATTTCCGGTACTAATATCAGTATTAGGCAATGATTTAAAATCCTCGCTAGGAAAGACCCCATGAGAATGACCAAACATAATTGCATTAATACCTTCAACTTGGCTTAAATAATAGACTGAATTTTCAGCTAAAGCCTTATACGGTTCGGCAGAAACACCTGAATGCGGAATTGCAACAATGATATTTGCACCTTGCTTTTTCATTTCAGGCACTAATTGTTTCGCGGTTTCAGTGATATCTTTAACAATTACCTTACCTTCCAAATTAAGTTTATCCCACTGCATAATTTGTGGTGGCACAAAACCAATATAACCGATTTTAATAGTGTGTTGTTTACCTTCTCTATCAACGACCGGTTTATCTAAAATAATATATTGCCTAAAGTAAGGTTTATTTGTTTTCGCATCAAAAACATTAGCATTAACATAAGGAAAATTAGCACCAGCTAGACTTTTTTGTAAAAAATCTAAACCAAAATTGAACTCATGATTACCGATGTTACCAACTACATAATCTAGCGTATTAAGTGCTTTATAAACAGGATGAGTCTCACCTTTGTTTAGACCTTTATTCAAAGCATAATCAGCCATTGGACTGCCTTGAATCAAATCGCCGTTATCAACTAAAACACTGTTTTTTACCTCTTTTCGTGCTTGATGAATTAAATTGGCTGTTTTAGCTAAACCAAAAGTATCAATGTACTGATCTTTGAAATAGTCATAATTCATCATATTACCGTGCAAATCGGTAGTTTCGATAATTCTTAAATCTACTGTTGCTGCTTGAAGTGAACCAGATATTAATAGGGTTAGTAGGATTAATCGGGTTTTATTCATATCAATCTCCTATTTCTCTGATGTTGTTAATCATTAACATATAATAAAACGAGATAATTCTTAAATCGTTCAATAATAGCAGGGTGATACTGCTGATCGTTGATTGCCTGTTGTAGACATTGCTTATCATTAATCGTAAAAAAGGCTAAAACGTCATTAAACAAACGTGATTTTTCGGTTGGTTCAATAAATGCAGCATCAATTCCACAAAGTGTAATATCAAACAGTTCCAATCGAGAAAAATGAAAAAAATGCTCAGCGAGCTTATATTCTTTCTCTATATCGGTGCCAAATATGCCTGCGTCATCGGTATTAAGCGTTATTCTGACCCCTCTATCATAAAGTTGTCGAATTGGGTGATTAAGAATATCACCATTTAACTTATTGACTAAAATACGATTACTAGTAAGCGCTATTTCTAAAGTGATCTTGTTATCAATTAAATTCTCAATCAACTTATCATCTTCAATGGCGGCGATACCATGTCCAATACGATTCGCGCCATGTTTAAGCGCTTGGATAATACTTTCAGCAGAATCAATTTCACCAGCATGATAAGATTTTTTTAAATTTAATTTAGAAGCAAGTTGATGGGCTTTTTCAAAATCATCAAAATGACCTGCTTTTTCATTACCTGCGATATTAAATCCGGTAATAAATGGGTGGGGGTTATTCTCAATAAATTGCAGTGTATCGTATACCACATCGGCACCCAGATGGCGCACGCCAATCACATGGTATCTTACAGTAATATTATGTTCTTTTTGAACATCAATAATCGCTTTATCCATTTGATTAAGCGTTTGTTTAAATCTTTCTTGATCCCAAACTATTTTACCTTCGCTTTCCATGGCACAAATATGATAGGGAGACAAAAATAGCTCGCAATAGATTAACCCTTGCTTGGCATTTCTGCTTAAAAAATCGTAAGTAATTAGGTAATAATCGTCGGGATGTTTAACAAAATTAGAGACAGTATCATAAGTTTGGATAAATGAAACAAAATCGGATTCATCATAATTATATCGACCATTTTTATAATCGGTTGCATCATATTCACCGGGTCGATAGCACAATGAATCAGGAAAAGTCAGATGATTCTTATCGGCTAGTTTTTTTGCCATAAATGGTGTAATACTACCTTCCACATGCTCATGAAGTATAACTTTTGGGATTATTTGCTTATTCATCTAGTTCTAATCTGTTTAAGTATATGCTTATAGGGCACTTGTAAATTATTCATCAGACTAAAGTGATACAACTTTTACAAGCATTTTATTCTACCTTGATAAGACAATTATTTTCCATACATTTTGTGTGACTTATCAACTTCTTTGAAATCAAGTGGCAACAATAGACAGGCAACAAATTAGATGCCTGTCTATTGATGTGGTCAAATTGGTTAATTTAGTCTATCTATTTAATGTTGACCTTGCCATGAGTTTGGTATTAATTTCTGTTATCAAGAGTATCATTCTTGAAAATAAAGACAAAAATAATAGCAAGTAATAAAGAATATCCTGCAAAAATTAACCAAATTGTACGCCAGTCAATGACACCATTTACAGTGTAAAGATCCACAACAATACCACTGATAGTTGAACCTAAATAAGCCCCAAAACCATTGGTCATAATCATAAATAAACCTTGTGCACTATTACGGATATCTGGTGAAACTGTTTTATCAACGTACATAGAACCCGAAATATTATAGAAATCAAATGCACAACCATAAACAATCATTGACAGAAGAAGTAACGTGAAACCTACAGGTGATGGATCGCCAAAAGCAAATAATCCAAACCGAGCAACCCATGCCAACATACTGATTAACATAACATACTTGATACCAAATCTTTTCATAAAAAATGGTACAAATAAAATAAATACAACTTCTGACATTTGTGAAATAGATAGCAATACTGACGGATATTGCACAACTAAACTATCAGCATATTCCGGAATACTTTTAAATGAAAGTAAGAACGGATTACCAAAAGTATTGGTAATTTGTAAAATACCACCAAGGAAGACTGCAAAGACAAAAAAGATAGCAATTCTAGGTTGTTTGAATAATACAAATGCGTCTAAACCTAAAGAACTTACAAGTGACTTTCTTTTTGACTCATCTTTAGCAATGACAATTAATGGCAATGTTAATGAATATAGGCTGAGTAAAATCGAACCGCCAGCTGCAATATAGAGCTGTACATTACTTAATCCAACTTTTAAGAAACTAACAAGCCACATAGCAACAATGAAGCCGATAGTACCAAAAATTCTTATACTAGGGAATTGCGATATAACATCAAGACCTTCTGATTCTAAACAAGAATAAGAAATTGAGTTAGAAATCGCGATAGTTGGCATAAATGCTAAACAATGAATTAAAATTACCACGACCATCATAAATGGTGTTGTGACTGAAGCGGCAATAAAAAGGGTTATTGCTCCAAATAAGTGGCAAAGCATGAATAAGCGATTAGCAGGAATCCATCTATCTGCAACAACACCAAGCAGACCAGGCATAAATAAGGATGCTATGCCCATAGTACCATAAACTGTACCTACTGTTGTTCCAGTAAAATGCAAGGTCTCCATCATGTAAGAGCCTAAAGTTATAAGCCAGCTACCCCAGATAAAAAATTGCAAGAAAAATATAACTTTAAGTTTGAACTTAATATTCATTTCGTTTCCTTATTAAATGAGTTCTCTTCTAACCTATTAGATAAAATTAATGAATAAATAAAAATTGTTATTACTATCGATGCGTTAGTTATAACGTTAAACACATTTACTGATAAAATTGATTAATGACAGTCAATGTAAAACTTTTATTTCTTAAACAAAAAAAATGGCAGAAATTCTGCCATTAATTTAATCTGAATTGAGTAATACCGACTCTAACGCAACAGTAATCATCTCTTTGAAGCCTAGCTGGCGTTCTTCGGAAGACATCGCTTCGCCTTTTCGAATATGATCTGATACCGTACAAATCGCCAACGCTTTTGCGCCATATTCAGCCGCCACACCATAAATACCAGCAGCTTCCATTTCGACACCTAAAATATTGTATTTTTCCATGATATCGAAAAGATCAGGCTCAACGCTATAAAACAGATCAGCTGAGAAAATATTACCAACCTTCACATTAACATTTAAATCTTTAGCTGCATTAACTGCATTACAAACAAGACCAAAGTCAGCGATGGCAGCAAAATCATGATCTTTAAAACGCAAACGATTCACTTTAGAATCCGTACAAGCGCCCATACCAATAACAACATCACCAAGATTAACATTTGGACTAATTGCACCACACGAACCGATACGAATAATGTTTTTAACACCATAAAACTTAATCAATTCGGTTGTATAAATAGAACAAGATGGGATACCCATTCCATGCCCCATAACAGAAACTTGTTTACCTTTATACTGACCAGTAAAACCGAGCATTCCTCTGATATTCGTTACTTCTTTAGCATTATCTAAAAAAGTTTCGGCAATAAACTTAGCTCGTAATGGATCGCCGGGCATTAATACCGTTTGAGCAAAAGCACCATCGGCGGCGTTGATATGAGGGGTAGGCATTTAACTCTCCTGATTTATTACTAAAAAACGTCCTAAACAATTGCTATTTACGAATAAATGACTTGCCATAATCCATTGGTGACAAATCAAAATAATCAGCAACACTTTGTCCAATATCAGCAAATGTTTCACGATGACCTAATGATCCAGCTGGAACACTATCACCATAAACTAAAACTGGAATATGCTCACGAGTATGATCCGTACCAGGCCACGTTGGATCACAACCATGATCGGCACTAATAATTAAAAGATCGCCTGGTTCAATAAGGGCTAACATCTCAGGTAAACGGCGATCAAAATATTCTAAAGCCGCAGCGTAGCCTGCAACATCACGTCGATGACCATAAGATGAGTCAAAATCAACGAAATTGGTAAACACAATCGTGTTATCTTTCGCTTGTTTGATTTCTTCTAGCGTAGCATTGAATAAAGCCTCAATACCTGTAGCTTTAACTTTCTTAGTGATACCTACTTCGGCATAAATATCGGCAATTTTACCGATTGATACAACAGTACCTTGTTTTTCTTCAACCAGCTTTTTAATCATTGTTGGAGCTGGTGGTTCAACGGCTAAATCATGACGATTACCAGTACGCACAAATTCACCTGGCTTATTACCTAAAAATGGACGAGCAATAACGCGGCCGATATTATAATCGCCTTTATTAAGCTCATCACGAGCTATCTCACAAACCTCATAAAGTTTATCAAGACCGAAAGTCTCTTCATGGCAGGCAATTTGAAAAACAGAATCAGCAGAGGTATAAAAAATAGGTTTACCAGAAGCCATATGCTCAAGCCCAAGCTCATCAAGAATCACTGTACCTGATGAATGACAATCACCAAGATAACCAGGCAAGTTAGCACGTTTAACAATATTATCTAATAATTCTTTAGGAAAACTATTGGTAGTATTGGTAAAATAGCCCCAATCAAACAGAACGGGAACACCCGCGATTTCCCAGTGACCTGAAGGCGTATCTTTACCCGACGAAATCTCACTGGCAAAGCCATAAGCACCAATAACTTCACCTTCGGTAGCCATTCCTTTAGGGTATGAACCAGTTGATTCATAAGCGGCTTCTATCAAACCTAACTTTCCTAAATTAGGTAATTTTAAAGGGCCTTGACGACCATGATCTGCATTACCTGAAGCACAAGCTTCGGCAATATGGCCTAAGGTATCAGAACCTTCATCACCATATTTTTTTGCATCTTCAGCACCGCCGATCCCAAAGGAATCGAGGATCATAATAAAAACTCTTTTCATAATTTCCTCTAAATCACAACTACCACTAAATATTGTAACAATCTTAAAACATAAAGTTATATAAAACCGTGATCGATAACTTATTTTTTAAATTTCATTAATAATAACGTCTACCACAAGGTTGAGTAAAATAGATTTTAACTAAATTTATAAAAAAGATCGTTAGGGTAGCTATAATACATGATAAAAAAAAACAAAAAAGGGAAAGTGTCCAATTTGTAGACTATTTGTCTAATTTTTTGACACATATATCAAGCTAAAAGTAGTTAAGATCATTAAAAAAAATTTTAATGCATAAAAGATCGTTTTGCGTTGTGATAATATAGCAAATAAATAAACAATCGACACAATAGAATAAATTGCTTTATCAAAATAGATAAAGGCATTGATTTGATACTTTTAAATAAAAAAGGCATAAAAAATGCCGAATAAAACTAATTTAATTGAATTTAAAAGTATTTCTAATAAAAGGTAGTCATTAATGAACCAAAAAATTCCTAACACATTTGCTTTAGATGTATATGCCAACCAAGTAGAAACAGTCGAAACTGTGGAACAGCTAATGCAAGTTTGGAAAACTAATACCGATAGTCAACCAATTATGATTATTGGACAAGGTAGTAATACACTATTTACTGAAAATTTTGCTGGTACAATCATTGTTAATCGAATTAAAGGATTAACTATAACCGAAACCCCAACACACTGGCATTTAAAAGTGGGTGCGGGTGAATATTGGCATGATCTAGTTGCTAACACCATTAATCAAAACATTCCTGGTCTTGAAAACTTAGCTCTAATACCAGGATGTGTAGGATCTGCACCAATTCAAAATATTGGCGCTTATGGCATTGAATTTCAAAAAGTAGCCGATTATGTCGAATTACTTGAATTTGCAACGGGTAAAATTATTCGCGTAACTGACGGCCAATATGGCTATCGTGAAAGCATCTTCAAACAAAAATATGCTAATGGTTATGCGGTTGTATATGTTGGCATCACATTACCAAAACAATGGAGCCCGGTGTTAACTTATGGTGAATTAAGGAATTTTGATCCAGAAAGTGTCACCCCAAAAATGATCTTCGACAAAGTGTGCGAAATCCGTTGTAGCAAACTGCCTGATCCTAATGTATTAGGAAATGGTGGAAGCTTTTTTAAAAACCCAGTAGTAGACAAAAAATTTGCTGATAAACTACTTGAAAAATATCCAACAATGCCAATATATCCACAAACAAATGATCAAATAAAATTAGCTGCTGGCTGGTTAATTGATCAGTGTGGTCTAAAAGGCTATCAAATTGGTGGTGCAGCAGTGCATCAACAACAAGCTCTTGTATTAGTCAATAAAGATAATGCGACAGCGCAAGATGTCGTTGCGTTAGCGCGTTATATCATAAATGCAGTATTACAAAAGTTCTCGGTGCACCTTTCGCCTGAAATTCGATTTATGGGCGCAACTGGTGAGATTGACGTGGATAAATTTCTATAACGTAAATAACGTTTATTAGACAATAAAACAGCTTATATACAACAAAATTATGAAACATTCGTATTCATTTCCTATTTTATTAACAAGTTTATTATTTGTAACCATCGCCTTATCGGCACTTAATACCCAAGTGCCACTTTGGCTAGTACGTGAACATTTTTCACTAGGACAAATAGGTTTAGTCGGCTCAAGCTACTTTACAGGTAACTTAGTGGGAACGATTATGGCAAATTGGTTTATTAGCCGATTTAACGCCAGATTCACTTACACCTATAGTTGTATTATCTTTGCGATTGCAACTATTGGATTAAGCTTTTCAATGGATTTCTATAGTTGGGCGATATGGCGATTTTTTATTGGAATAGCCTGTGCAGTTACTTGGGTGGTTATTGAAAGCTGTATCTTAGTTACGGGTACTGTTCGTACTCGCGGTAAAATGCTGGCGGTTTATCTAACCACCTACTACTTAGGTACTGTTTTAGGGCAAGCATTGCTCCAATACTTTCCGCAAAACGTACTCTATTTTGGTCTAGTAATAGCAGTGCTAATGGGGTTAGCCATCTTATTTATATTACTAACCCATTACAAATTACCTAAAAAGAAAAAAAGCAGTTTCAACATCATCCCCATGATATTGTATAAACCTTCTCGAGTTGGTTTAATTGGTTGTGCGATTGCTGGTATGTTAATTGGATCGCTATACTCTCTAATGCCAGCATACTACTCACATCTAGGTTATACAGATAACCAAGTCGCAAATTGGATGGTTTTACTAATACTTTCTGGGGTAATCGCGCAAATGCCTGCCAACTGGTGCGCAGATAGGTTTGGTCGTCGTATTGTTTTGTTGGTTGAATCAATCTTAATGATGATAGCTTGTTGTTTACTGATATTTAACCTCTATGGCGTATTAGCCATCATTTTACTTGGTGCGACCATTTACACTATCTACCCAATCTCAATGGCGTGGGCTTGCTCGTGTGTTCGCAAACAAGAAATTGTATCAATGAATCAAGCTATGTTATTAACCAATACACTTGGTAGCCTAGTTGCGCCAGCGGTAATTGCCTTTATAATGGACACATTTAACAATACCTATTTATTTATTAGTTTTGCTATAATTTCGCTTTACTTTATTGTTTTATTATCACTCAAAAAGTGAGGGTTTAATGCGCAGTAACCAAAATCCATTGAAATTAATCAATATATTAGCTGATGGGCAGTTTTACTCTGGTGAAGAACTTGCCAACCAATTTGGAATAACGCGAGCTGGCATCAACAAATATATCAAAGTGCTACGGGAATGGGGGATCACCTTATCATCCGTGCAAGGTAAAGGTTACTGCTTAGCATCACCAATAGATCTACTTGATAAAGTTAAAATCGACAACGACTATGGTGCTGATAGTCATGTGGAAGTACTGCCTATTATTGAATCAACCAACCAATATTTATTAGATAATATTGAGAAATTACAAACTGGCGACAGCTGTGTTGCCGAGTTTCAATCAAAAGCACGAGGCAGGCGTGGGCGACAATGGTTTGCACCATTTGGCAGTAATCTCTATTTCTCAATGTATTGGCGACTTGAACAGGGCATCGCAGCAGCCATGGGGCTAAGCTTAGTCGTTGGTGTTGTGATAGCCGATACGTTACGAGAAATCTCGGGGCAAGATATTAAAGTAAAATGGCCAAATGATCTCTATCTTAATGACCAAAAACTTGCAGGCATATTAGTTGAACTTGCAGGCAAAACGGGAGACTGTGCACATGTTGTTATTGGTGTTGGAGTCAACCTAATGATGAATAATCCCGATACAACTATCGTCAACCAAAAGTGGGCTAATTTAGGTAAAGTTGATCGCAATTTATTAGTAGCAAAAGTCGCGAAAAATCTAAAAGTAAAACTTCGAGACTTCGAACAACATGGACTAACACCGTTTCTTAACGATTGGCAACGGCTCGACAATTTTGTAGGGCGTCCTGTTAAATTATTAATTGGTGACGATGTGATCCGTGGCGTAGCCAAAGGTATCAATGAACAGGGTGCGTTACTCTTAGAACAAAATGGCAAAACGAACGCATTTATTGGTGGTGAAATCTCATTACGCAGTGATGAGTGAAATATCTACCGGTAATTGATTAACATGAATTACTGAAAAGTATATCTTATGATCGGAAATAAATCGGTACATAGGTAAGCGGCAAAAAATGATGCAGCTCTAAATCCCTTTTTATCTTGACTTAACCATTTAATAAATTTCAAATTATATTGATAATCTCGTCTTAAACCAGCTGTTTAAAAAAGCACCCAAAAAATTGGTGGAATTTTTCATTTTGGTATTTTAATTAATAAACAATAGGTTATAATTAAGGTGTTCCCTATATGCATAGGGTTAAACCAGCGTATTGGTAGGTTACAGATTGCTAAAAAGTTAAGTCGCAGTTTGCAATTAATCTAATATTTACAATTATTTAAGCTACATTCTCAATTGCAACAGAGAAACAAAGTGATATTGTGAAAGAACCCAATTATCAATTTCAAATAAACGGTAAGCAAACAGCATTTGCTAAATTAATTGATAGCAAGGATAGCAAAAAGAGAATTGTTCGAAGTAGATTAATCAATTGTTTAAATTAAAATAAAGCCGAAAAAGAAGTTAAGATTATAAGGCAAGATGGTAAGCTTATGATTAATAATAAAATTAATACTATAAGCTTATCACGGATTGAAATTTAAAGCCAACATGAGTAGCTTATAAAGCTATTAATTCCAGCTTGCGTTACCAACTCTATTTTTTGAGACCACTGCTTTGTGAGAGTTTTGACAATTTAAGCTATCACCATCAATTTCACCGTTCTCACATTTTTTACGATATTTATCTAGTAGTTCTTTATCATTTTTAAAATCTTCTACAGTATAGGTCTTTTCATTACATCCAGATAAAAACAAAGCAGTAATTAATATTAATATCTTTTTCATATAAAATCCTTGCAATAATTGGTTAATATTAGATTAATTTTTATAGTAGTTTTACTAAAAATTCATTTACAGCTAAACGAAGTAAATCAGATATTATTTTTAAATGCAACTTTGCTCGTTTATTTTTTTCAATATATTCTAATTCTTCATATTTATTTTCATCATTCGCTTTTTGATTATCTGTAATATCTATGAAAATGAGCGAGTTTTTAATGAACTACAAATCATGGAAGGGGAAGCGCTGAAATTAATGAATAAATCAAAAAGACACCTAAGGGTGGTTTTTTTATGCTCATCAATCAGTTTTACAATACTTGCTTGTTGAGTTTCATTATCCTTTATATGTTCTCTAACTTCATAAGCGATTTCTCTTATTTTTTTCTAATTGGTTTGGATATTATTTCACCATAAACTTGTTCTCTAGCAATATAGTAATCTGGCGTGTTTTTAATTATAAGTTCGTTGTTTTTTTTATTCACTTTTGAGCGCTCGAATGAATATATTTTCTTATGTACTTTGATTATAGAATAAACAAATTGAATTTAAAATTGGCAAAATTGATTTTATAGATAATATTTCATACCATACTTAAAAATTAAGGAGAATGGTATGAAAAAGTTATTAATTTTAATGTTTATTGGTTTTTCGATTTCAGGGTGCTCAACAACTCCAATTTCATTAAATGAAGTAAAGGACGTCCCGAAAGAGAGAGTGTTTAAATTTCAGAACGAAGTTAGTAATTATGCTAATTTAATATTGATAAGAGATAAAGGCTTGGTTGGTAGTGGTTGTTACATAAACGTATTTATTAATGGGGAAGAGGCAGCAAGGCTAGAAACTAAAGAACGTGTTTCACTGTATGCACCAAGTGGTAATATAATAATTGGTTGATCGATTCAAGGAAAGGGATTGTGTGGATTTAACCCTCCAAGACGTGAACGTGAATTTGCGTTTAAGAATGGCGAAAGAAAAGTATTTAGATTATTTATAGATCAGAATGGAAATACAGATATAATCCCAACAACTTTATATTAAAGTTGTTCAGTTCACCAATGCATAAATGGTTTAGAAAATTCAACTGGTTTTGGGATAAAACATGATGAACAATAATCTACAGATGATGCATGATTTAATTCAGAAACAACCCTGGGATGCTGATATTTTGGAAAAAATCCAAAAGTTGATTGATGCAGAACCCAATGTAGCAATTAAACGAATGATGGGGATGAGTCTGAGTGCTGTTATTAATAAAATGAATAATAGCAATAACAAAGTTTAATTAAATAAATTATTAAAAATTAACAACCTGCCCTGGCGGTTTTTTTATTGCCCAAACCCTTTAAATAACATACCATTACCTAAAATTTAAGGAGAATGGTATGAAAAAAATTGTATTGAGTTTATTTTTAATTTGTTTTGCTTTAGCTGGATGTAAAACGTTAGGGGATGTGAACGCTGATGATTATTTACGTTCAAGCCCACAAAATGTCGATAATAAAATGGTTGGGGTATGGGTTGCAGGAATGGGACCATACTTAACCACGATTAAAATAAATCCAGACGGGACAGGCTTGTTTTGTTATTCATGGAATGGGAAAGATGTTTTATATAAGTTGATTTATGATGGAAAATCATTGATTGTTCAAAGTGGTGAAAAGCTTGATGTTGATAAATTTAATTCTAGTGAAATCAACGTTACCGCTAATTACTACATGGGTAAAAAATATACGTTTTACCGCGACGATAATTATATAAAATCATCATCGTACTGTACTGCAAACGTAAAATAATTTACTCAATAAAATAATAAATTTTATAAATAAGACCGCTTTTATAGCGGTTTTTTATTGTGCAAATTTCATGAATTTCGTACTATTGACCTAAATTATTTACAGGAGAATGTATGAAAAGATTATTCATCACCATTTTGTTGCTTTTTTCATTTAGTGCTTTTACCAATGAAATTACTTACAAAGATTGGCGAGTTAATATCGTTACTGATTCAATTACAGATAAAAAAACAGTGTCAATGAAGTCAGTTTATGTATCAAACAGCGATTCAATAAGTAGCGCTTTTTTTACAGTTAGTTGTGATTCAGTCTTTATTGTTCCATTCTCCATTCATAATAGTTTGGAAGATTATGAGGATGGGCTAATTAAAGTTATTTTCAGAGTTGATAAAAATACTCCAGTAGAAATGGAATGGGAGAAAAAAAGTAGCCTATTAATTACTAATCAAAAAGAGTTTTTAAATAAAGAAATTCAGGGGGCTACAAAGTTTATTATTAGAGTTGGGTCTAAATCTACAGTGGATTTAAAATTTCCTTTAGCTGGCTATAAGAAAGCTTACGAAAGGTTAGAAAAAGAATGCTCAAATTAAAAAATAATTAACTTGTATTTATTATACAACCCGCCTAGAGCGGATTTTTGTTCTCTGTTAACAAATTTTGTCATATTATCAAGTTATTAGCGAAGAGTTAAAAATCTAAAAGTTCAGGCTTAATATGTAGCGCTTCAGCAATTTTAATCCGTGTTGTTTTTCTCAATTTTTGGCTTTTTTCATATTGAGAATATGCTGGCTGGCTAATACCGATTCTATTTGCCACTTCAACTTGAGATAAATTCAAATATTCACGCCACGCCTGAGCAGGCGAATAGTTATTATCAAAAACCATGTTCACAACCTCGCTTGGTACACCAGATTCAATATCAATTGTCTTGGATTTAGATAACTCTAAATATTGATTGTATGGTAAAACCACAAATTGCGGTTGCCCTTGTTCATTATTAATAAATTGTATATTAGTAAGTTCGGTCATCTCGTTTTTTCACCTCTTCAATAGAAACAATATAAATCTAGCCATTAAAATTAAAAACACTCGATAATTACCAACTCTTAACCTGTATTGATATTCATGGCCAGTCAATGCTTTTACATTAATACAATTTGGCATATCAGCTAAATCATTAATCTTATTATGAATTAGATTGTTGTTAGGTATTTTCCGTAACTGCTTCAATGTCTTGATTTGAAAAGCAATTTTATTCATTTTGCTTTTCTAATCAATTTTAATATAAGTATAATATAAGACTTATAAGTATTTTTAATTAAAATATAAGATTTATTTTTTTGTTTCTCTCATTCAAGAAAATTTGATATCTTGAGAAATTATGGCGGAAGAAATTACATCGCTAAAACTAAAAATTGAGGTGCAAAGCATCGATAGAGCAAGCAAAAAACTAGACGAGTATTCTCTATAAGTAGCGATAAACGTTTTGCATATAAACAAAAAAGGATGAGGATAGAGGGAAATCGAGATAGAAAAATAAAAAGCGGGTGAGTCAGTTTTTTTACTATTTTGATAATTGTGAAAATCTGCCAATATATTGATAAACGGTTTGTATATGAATCGCAGTGGTTAACTTCAAAGCGTTCCATTTAAATAAGGATTTACCAGAAGGGATTGCGTAAAGCATCCCTTCTTTAAAAGGTTTAAGAATAAAAGATAGATTACGCCATTATAAAAAGTTCGGAAACTTATCCTTTAGGAAACAGTTAAAATTAGCTGTTCACCCTTATTTTTTAACCTTAAGCAATCTTAAAGCATTGGCTGTAACAATCGCTGTGGTACCCGAATCGGCTAATACTGCAAGCCAAAGCCCAGTAATACCAAATAAACTAGTAATTAAAAATACCAACTTAATTCCTAAGGCAATTGTAATATTTTGTTTGATATTACAATTAGCGAAGCGAGTTAAACGAATTAATTTAGGTAAACTTAATAAACTATTTTTGGTTAAAGCGGCATCGGCTGTTTCAAGTGCAACATCCGTACCAGTACCCATAGCAATACCGACAGTTGCAGCCTTCATAGCAGGGGAATCATTAATTCCATCACCAATCATCGCAATAGACGTATGTTGACCTATTTTTTCGATTTCTGCTAGCTTATCTGCTGGCAACAACTCAGCACGATAATCTATGCCTAATTGCCCTGCAATTGCTTTTGCTGCACGTTGATTGTCGCCGGTTAACATCAATGTTTGTAAACCAAGTTGCTTAAGCTCAGTTATAGCAGCTACAGCATCACTTCGTAGCACATCTTGCAAAGCAATAATCCCCAACAACTGCTGATGGGTTGTAACCACCACAACGGTCTTACCACCATTTTCGAGTTGAGTGATAGTTTCAGCATCTTTAGCACTTATAGCCGTTGATACGGTTTCAATTTTATTAGGAGAGACAATAAAATAAATTTGCTGATCTAATTCACCTTGAATCCCAACGCCAGCAATCGCCTTACGATTTTGAGCTTCCTCAAAATGGATCTGTTTTTGCTTAACATAATCAACTAAAGCCTTAGCTAAAGGATGGTGTGATCCGCTTTCAATCGAGGCAACAATCGCTAATAACTCCTCGCTAGAACAATGAAGATTAATGACATCAGTTACCTGTGGCTTACCTTCAGTTAATGTTCCAGTCTTATCAAATGCCACCATCTTAATTGAACCAATATGTTCAAGTGCTGCACCGCCCTTAATCAGTACCCCATGTTTAGCTGCGCTTGATAAAGCCGAGGTAATAACAGCGGGTGTAGATATCACTAATGCACAAGGACAACCAATTAACAACAACGTCAATCCTCGATAAATCCAAGTATACCAATCGGCACCCGTCAACAATGGTGGAATTACCACCACTAAAAACGCAAATAGCGTAATTGCTGGCGTATAATATCGGCTAAACTTATCGATAAAACGCTCAATAGGTGCTTTACGATCTTCGGCATCTTCAATCAATTGCAAAATACGATCAACGGCATTTTGTCCTGATTCCGAAATCACCTTGAGTTGAATAGTATTATCCACCACTAATGACCCAGCTAAAATTTTATTACCACTTAAATAATTAACTGGAATCGACTCACCTGTTAATGCGCTCTCATCAATGCTGGCTTGTTCGCTAACCAAAATAACATCAGCAGGTAATCGTCCACCAGATGAAATTTCGATAATATCATTAGGTTTTAACGTATGGCTGGCAACTGTTTTTCTTTTACCATCGATAATAATCACCGTTTCATCAGGCATCAACTCTACTAGTGACGAAATTCCCTTCTTCGCCTTACTCGTTGCAAAGCCCTCGAGCATCTCACCGATCATAAATAAAAAGATCACCATGGTAGCTTCTTCCGCTGCTCCAATAAACAGCGCACCAAGAGCGGATATACTCATTAACGACTCAATTGCAAATGGAGTGCCACTACGGGTTAAAACAATCGCCTCCTTCAAAATTGGGATAATTCCAACAATAGCCGTCACAATAAAGGCATATTCGCCAGCAGTCTGATTCACCAACAAAATAAGATAACTTACTACAATTAAAGTACCTAAAACGGCTAAGGGAATAAATGCTTTTTTATCAAAATTATGTGAATGCTCGTGGTGATGGGATTGGTTAGGTGACGCCTCAAAAATCGGGGTATAACCTAATTCTACGACTTTATCTTCAATCATCTTTATTACCGCATCATCATGTTTTGGAACAAAAACGATTAACTTTTCAGTTGAAAAAATAATTTTGGTTTGATTAATATTGGGCAGTGTTTTAACACCGTTTTCGATTTTACTTGCGCAATGTGCGCAATCCATACCTTGAATTTTCCAAGTTAATTTAACGCCTTGGCAACTCCGCTCAGGCTCTTCGGGAGGATCTTCAATCTCATGTCCATGGTTATGTCCATCACAAGATACTGTTGGACTTTCGTTATGAGAATCATGCATATGATTATGTGCAATATTATGACAATCTCCATGACAATGGTCGTGATTATCGTGATGGGATTGCGTAGATTTGTTATTATATAACATAACGTTACCTCTATTCGTGGATGATTTTTATTGTACGCTCAAAAAAACAAAAAGAAATATTTTTAACCCACTTTTCTAAAAAAAGTTGAGGAGTGGAGTTTTTGAGGTCATAAATTAAGTTTAAACATTATTAAATGATCAAAATCGCTAATTTCAAAAATTAGAATAAATTAATAGGATCATTAATTACATTTTTAAAGATTTGTAATTTTAATATATTCAATTAAAACAGCGTATAGTGAATTATTATTTAGATCTTTTTTAGATCGTCTTTACGAAAGTTAACATAATTGAGTGAAAAAAAGTGTTGCATCGTGTTTTTCCAATCACTATACTTTTTACACGGTTTTAGTTAATAGGCTAAAATTTGACAAAAAAGTATAAAATTGCAAATTAATCAAAAAATTACTTGACGGGGTAGTCTAAAATGCATTATAATTTTCAACAGGCAACAGGCAACAGGCAACCTGGCCAACCTATCTTTTAAATTCGTCTAAGTTCAGCACCCAGTTTAAATTTTTCACTAAAACTTATTTTTCCACGCAATCAAGTGAAATTCTGCGAATTTTCGTACGATCGTTTTCCGGATCATTTTTTAGATCCTTCCATTTTCCCCAATTACCCCAGCAGATTGTTTTTTTCGTGGCGATTTTTCTTTCTTTTTCGAGTTATGCATTAACTTCACAGACTGCAAAAAATCCGATTGAGGGTAGTGCGCCGTATTTTACCTTAGACGAAGGACGCACACGTTTAATAACCACAAGCGGCTTGCTTGGGATTACTTTATCTAATGGCTCAAAATACACACCTTCAAACAATACTTCATCTTCTTCAAGACCAATTGAGTTGCCTACTGCCGGTGAGAGTTTTGCTGATATAGATATGTTGATCCCTACTGATACTAATTCAGTCACTTTAAGCGCTCTTATTGGTCCTCCTAATAATTATTGGGGGGATGATGATGGTGATTTTGATGTTACTGCTACAGGTAGTTTAAATTTATCTATTGTTGATAAAAATAATCAAGCTGTATCACGTAATTCTGTGTTAACGACTTGTAATTCTCCTTATAAGGTTACGTTATCCAGTACTAACGGCACATTAGCTACTCGTTACGGGTTTCCTAATCGTAGGGATTTCAGTGAAAGTAGTGTGACTTATTACGTTATTCCTAAAGTTACGCCTGTGGTTTGTTTTGCTCGGCCTAGTTTAATGTATGGCAAGATTGGTGATGATTTTATTTACCCATCTTATGATTATGCTGGTCCTGCTTCGATATGGGACCCTGCTAATGGTTTTCTTACTCAAAAAACAGACCCATCCTCTTACGGTCAAAACTTTCCTACTACAGGTCTTCATGGATTGTACTTTGATTTACTCATTACTGGTAGTAGTCAACCTTTGTCTTGGTCTCCGGTATCTCATGGTGGTATTACTGCTACAATGTCTAATTCTACAGCTACAAGCGTACGCGTTACTTTAACTGGTCCTTTCGCTACTTCATCCCATATTAATTCAGACAATCCTGATCGTATTTCTACACCTTCTTTGCCTCAGACATTCGAGTTGGTCGGTCGTGACGGTCAAGGTAACCCTGCCGTTAAATATGGTTTTAGATTAAAGCAATGGTTCGTCAAAGGAGGTTCTGAGTATTTTCACTTTAAACCATATTCTAATATTTTATCTTGGTGTAATAGTCTAGGTTATCGCCTTCCTAAGGTAAAGGATTTAACCAATTCATCTTGTCCTAATAAGCAATCCGACCCTTTTTGTAACTATTATGTCAGCGCCACCCCTTCCTCATCAGGTGCACATTACATGCGTCATATAGGTTCTGGCTTTATTACTGAGTGGGGTTTTATGAACGATTATTCTGGCGTTGGATTCAACTTCGATTCGGTATGGACTAGTGACATCATCGCTACTAATGGCGACGCGTTTGTCGTGGACGCATTCGACGGTCGTCCGCATCATAACTACTTCTTAGCGCTCGGTCTTTGTACCTATCCTTAGTATTTATTTCTTCGATCTTAATTTTTAGGGTAGGGTGGGGAAAGATAATATTAAGTTATTAAAAGTAAGCTGACTCTCAATGTTGCTGAGCTATAAAAAAGCGATTTTGTGGCTTAGCGACGCTTCAATTACCCGCTTCGGCGGGTTTATTTTTTTAGGTATTTTATCTTAAAAAAAGTTAAGAAAAGGGGTTTTTGGGGTTCTAAATTCTGCTTTGCAATGTTGCCTCAAGTAAATAATTCCGCTTTAAACTGTGGCGTTTTTCAGTAACCGTTTTTACATCAAAAAAAGTTGAGGAGCGGGGTTTTTGAGGTTCTAAATTTTATTAAAAAAATTATTAGAATATCAAAATTACTAAATTTCTTATTCAAAGCTCTTGAATAAAATTTTCAAGGATCAATAAGCTTAATTTTAAAAAATTGTAATGATGATATATTCAATTAAAACAGCATATAACCGGTTATTTTTTAGATCCTTTTCAGATCCTCTTTACGAAAATTAACGTAATTGAGTGAAAAAAAAGTGTTGCATCGTGTTTTTCCAATCACTATACTTTTTACACGGTTTTAGTTAAGTGACCAGAAATTGAGTATTAAGTATAAAATTCCAAATAAATCAGAAAATTACTTGACAGGATTGTCGAAAATGTTTTATAATTTCCAACAGGCAACAGGCAACAGGCAACTTGGCCAACCTCTAATTTAAATTCGTCTAATTTCAGCTTCCAACGTTCATTTTACACCGAGATTTATTTTTCCACGCAATTATGTGGAATTCTGCGAATTATCGCGCGATCCGCTTTTCGATCCTCTTATTTTTTTAAATTATCTTGGTGGTTTTTTTTAGGTTCGGTTATTTTACATCCTTTTTCTAGTCTCGCATTAACTTCACAGACTACAAAAAATCCGATTCAAGGTAGCGCACCTTATTTAACCTTTGATGGTGGTCGTACTCGTGCTGTTGATACTAATGCTCTGCTTGGGATTACGTTATCTAATGGTGTTAAATACACGCCTTCAACTAATACTTCTTTTACAACGCCAATCGTGTTGCCTGTTGCAGGTCAAAGTTTTGCTGATATTGGTATGTTGGTTCCAGCTTATACTAATTCAGTTGCTTTAAATTCTCTAATCGGTCCGCCTTATAATTATTGGGGAGATGATGATGGAGATACTGACGTTACCGCTACTGGTAGTTTAAGTTTATCTATCGTTGATAAATATAATCAGCCCGTCACACGTCATACTGTTCCAGATATTTGTAAGGCGCCTTATCAGGTTAAATTAACCAGCACTGACGGTACATTGAGTACTCGTTATGGCGTTCCAAGTAGTCGTATTTTCAGCGCAAGTAATGTTACTTATTATATCAATCCACAAGCAAGGGCTGTGGTTTGTTTTGCTAGACCTAATTTAAAGTATTTTTTAATTAATGAACGTGATTATTCTAATGAAGTCCGTGGTCCTGCTTCTATTTGGAATGAAAATAAGGGCTTTATAACTCAATCAACTAATCCGTCATCTTATGGTTTAAATTTTCCAACTACTGGCGCTAACGATTTGTATTTTGACTTAGACATTGCTGGTAGTAATGAGGCTTTATCTTGGGCTCCTGTTTCACATGAAGGCATCACTGCTACTATGACAAATTCATCAAGAACAGGTGTTCGAGTTACATTAACACGTTACGGTTTAAATAGTCTATTTAGACCATCTTTACCCCAGACTTTTGAATTAGTTGGTCGTGACGGTCGTGGTAATGAAATTGTTAAGTATGGTTTTGTGTTAAAGCAGTGGTTTTATACCGATAATAGACATTATAGTTATAATAAAGCATTATCTGTCTGTAGTGACCAAGGTTTACGTTTAGCCAAGGTTAAAGATTTAACTAATGCCTCTTGTAATGGGTTAAATGTTAATAGTGAGTGTAAAAGAGCAGTCGGCGCAATACCTTCATCACCGAATAATTACTTTCAGCGTATAATTGGCGCAGGATTCTTTAGTGAGTGGGGCACAATGGGCCTATATTCTAAAGCTAATTTTGGATTCGATGACTATTGGACTAGTGAGGAAAAAGGGCATATGTTACCGGGAAAAAGCCGTAAATATACTGTTAATCCAAGAAATGGCTCGGTAGGTGCTTCTCTATTTTCATCGAATTACTTTACAGGTCTGATGGTTTGTGTCTGGCCTTAGCCTTTTTATTTTTTGAACGAGGGAATAAGTGCTAGGAACTATAGTGTTAAAAAGTATAGCTTACTTGAAGAGTCAACGATGAAATGCGATTTTGTAGAGATGCTTGAATTACTTGATATGTGGATTAAATTCTAGACGTTTTAAAAAAAGTTGAGGAGCGGGGTTTTTTAAGCCTTAAATCTACCATTTATTATTACATTTATAGTATTAATGTTGATGGATTGTTTAAAAAGCCTTTATTTAAATACGCCTATATTCCCACTAATTTTAGGGGTATAATTGATGCACTTAATTTCATGGTAAATCGGCTTTTATGACTTCTTCATTCCTTCGAAAATCGGGTGTTGTTTTTGGTGCTTTTTTAGTGGCGACCTTTATTATTGGGGTGGCGGGTGCTTTGCAATCACCTACTTTAAGTCGTTTTTTATCGTTTGAAGTTGGCGCTGACCCTCGCTTAGTGGGGGCGTTTTATTCGATTAATGCGTTAGCCAGTATTATTGGTAGTTATCTGTTAGCTAAGTATTCAGACAATAAGGGTGATAGGCGTAAGATTGTTATTTTTTGTTGTTTGATGGGGTTGGCAAATAGTCTGACTTTTGCCTTTTCACGCAACTATTATGTCTTAATTACTTTGGGCGTATTTTTTTCTGCGTTAGCGTCTGCCGCGATGCCACAGATTTTTGCTATGGCGCGTGAGTATGCAGAAAAGAGTGGACGTAATGCGGTTGCCTTTAATTCTCTGATTCGTGCACAGTTGTCATTAGCGTGGGTGATTGGCCCCCCATTATCTTTTGCTTTGGCGATCAAGTACGGTTTTACCATCATGTATTTGTGTGCAATGTCGATGTTTATTATTTCGATGATTGTGGTAGCAATCTATTTACCACCCATTGAAAAAAAGGTTATCAGTTCGTTTACTGCTAATGAGTTAGCGGTGGCAAACCAATCAATTTTTACTAATCGTAATGTCATGTGTTTGCTAATTTCTACCATTTTTATGTGGACCGCTAATATGATGTATATCATCGATATGCCGATTTATGTAGAAACGGTTCTGCACTTATCTGATTCATTACCTGGTGGGTTGATGGGGTTAGCGGCAGGGATTGAAATTCCTATTATGATTATTGCGGGTTATTTGGTCCCCGTGTTAGGTAAGCGAAATCTATTTTTTATCGCTATAATTTGCGGAATTTTATTTTATATTGGGATGATTCTGTTTAAAGATTCAACCATGTTATATGTGTTGCAACTTTTTAATGGGCTGTTTATTGGGATTGTTGCTAACATTGGTATTATCTATTTCCAAGATTTGCTACCAACTCGTATGGGCGTGGCTTCAACGCTATTTAATAATGGTATTATTTGCAGTGTCATTTTAGCTGGTATCATTCAAGGTTTTGTTTCACAAGCTTACGGGCATGAAGTGATTTATTGGATTGGTTTAGTGATGGTGACGATTTCGTTTTTATTCTGTGCTTTAGTGAAGAAATAATTTATTTACGTCTTCCTGAGTGATTTAGGAAGACGTATAGACAATATCTAAGTTTTATACTTTAAACGTTGCTTTTATTTGTTGATATAACGCGTAATTAGTACGTTCATAATTTAACGGTGTAATAGCAATATAACCATCATTAGCTGCATCAAGCTCTTTGTCGATATCAACCTTTACACTTTGGTTACGTTTAGCTCTAAACCAAAAGTAGTCATGACCTTCTGGATCTTGAGTTTCTGCAATAACAAATTGGCTTACATCCGGCTCGCCCTGTTTTGTGATTTTTATCCCTTTTATTTGATCGGCTTGGCAATTAGGGAAGTTGATATTGAAGCAAGTCTTATCTGAAAGGGGGTAGAGTTGTCTGATTATCGATTCAGCAAGATGAGTTGAACAGTGCCAATTGGTTGGTGTGTTATCTTCACTGCTGACTTGACTTAGCGCCATGGCTGGCACGCCTAGCGTCATTGCCATCATTGCTGCTCCCACTGTGCCCGATAATATTGTTTCAAATCCCAAATTAGATCCATTATTAATTCCTGACAGCACGAGATCGGGTAATTGATTAGCCATTAGTGATTTTATGGCAAATAGTGAGCAGTCAGCAGGGGTGCCGTAGACTGCGTATTCTGTATTGCTACGTTTTTGAACGCGAAATGGCGACTTTAAACTAACTGAACAAGAAACGCCACTTTGATCAACAACAGGTGCGACAATCCAAACTTCGTTTGCTATGTTTTCAGCCACGCTTTTTAAAATCTGAATTCCAGGGGCATCAATGCCATCATCATTGACTAAAAGTACTCGGTTGACTAATTTTTTTGACATATTGGTTCCTTTTCTTATATTTCCTTATTGAATAAATGTATTGCACTGATCCATCGACCCACTGTCATAACCACGTTTAAACCATGTATAGCGTTGTTTTGATGTACCATGAGTAAAGCTATCAGGAACAATATAACCATTATTTTGTTGTAGGCGATCATCGCCAATTGCTTGCACAGTATTGAGGGCTTGCTCAATATCACCCGCGTCTAAAATATTTTTCACGCCATTGCCCCATAATCCCGCATAACAGTCAGCTTGTAATTCAAGTTTGACCGACAATTGGTTACGGATTAGTGTAGATTGATTTTGCGATAATTGTTCAACTTTATTAAATGTGCCAAGTAAATTTTGTACATGGTGCCCAACTTCGTGTGCAATCACATAACCTTGTGCAAAGTCACCTCCGCCACCTAGGCGTCTTTTCATCTCTTGATAAAATGATAAGTCAAGATAAACCGTTTTATCGAGATTGCAATAGAATGGTCCCATCATGGCTTGCCCGGTGCCACACATGGTTTGAGTTGCTCCGTTATAGAGTACAAGTTTAGGGGGAATATAGGTTTTGCCTAATTTTTGGAATTGTTCGCGCCAGAAATCTTCGGTACTTGCTAATATTACTGAAGTAAATTTATCTGCGTCGTTAATAGGGGTGTTGTCAATCTGGCTTGTTGATGTGGAATCATCCAAATCAATCACATTGCTGTCGAGCAAACCAGTTAAATCAACGCCATAGTAGCCTGCCACTAATACAACAACAAATAAAACAATTTTACCTTTACCTCCAATTGGGATGCGTGTCCCAATATCACTTCCTGATTGTGAGCGGCGATCTTCAATGTTATCACTCTCTCTTTGGCCTCTCCATCTCATAGGGAATACCTCATCAGTTTTGGTAACATCATTCTAAAGGATAATAGATGAGGTTACTAGCACTACTCATCATAAAAAGAGGATGTGATAAATGGGTTATTTTTGCTTTTTTTAGGTATATAATTCTTACCTATATCGCATCAATTGAATAAGTAAAATTGGTGTGATTAAATTTAAAATCTCATCTGACTCACATAATTTGATTTAGTTTATCTTTGGCATGGTAGCCGGTTATTTATTTTTATATTAATGAATTTTAAAGGCGGTACTTCATGGCGCAATCGAATAATAAACCTTTGGATATTGATGATATCCCTATTATTAATGACAATCAGCTAAAAAAAGCCACTTGGGCATCGGCATTTAGTAATGCTATTGAGTGGTATGATTTTGGGGTATACAGTTTTGTGGCGTATATTATTGGGCAGGTGTTTTTTCCTCATGTTTCACCTAGCGTGCAGATTATTGCTGCGTTATCGACTTTTTCTATTCCTTTTTTTGTTCGCCCTTTAGGTGGGATTATTTTTGGTTTAATTGGTGACAATATTGGTCGCCAAAAAGTGCTATCTATCACTTTAGTGATAATGTCGTTAAGCACATTTTGTATTGGGTTGATTCCAACTTATGATACGATTGGTATCACTTCGCCTGTGTTGCTGTTGATTGTTAAATTAGCCCAAGGGTTTTCAATTGGTGGGGAATACTCTGGCTCAGCAACGGTAGTTGCCGAATATTCGCCCGATCGTAAACGTGGTTTTATTGGTGGGTGGCTTGATTTTGGTTCAATGGTGGGTTTTATAATTGGTGCAGGGCTAGTGGTGTTTTTATCAATGTTACTCAGTCAATCGGCGCTATTTAGTTGGGGCTGGCGAATTCCGTTTTTAATAGCCTTACCGCTTGGGATCATTAGCTTTATCCTACATCATATTTCGGAAGAGACGCCAACTTTCCAACAACACCTTGAAGCCAGAGAGTCGCAAGATAAGGCTGAATCAACACTAAAAAAAGTTGTCGGTAAATATTGGCAGCATATTTTAATTTGTGCGGGGTTGGTTATTGTAACAAATGTCTCGTTTTATCTGTTGCTAACGTATATGCCGAGCTATTTAGCACATAATTTGAATTATGATACTGAACAAGGTTTGCTTATTATTATTGCGATTATGGTCGGTATGTTAATTATTCAACCTATTATCGGGTTATTAAGTGACAAGGTGGGTCGTAGACCTTTCATTTTAATTGGAAGTATTGGTTTATTGCTATTATCTTATCCTGCATTTATGTTAATTAATAGCCAGCAAATACCTTTGGTTTTTTTAGGCGTATTTATTTTGGCCATGTTTATCAACTGTTTTACTGGGATTATTACCTCAATATTACCAGCAATGTTTCCAACTAATATTCGCTATAGCGCTATTGCAAGCATTTTCAATGTTGCAATTATTATTGCCGGGGTAACGCCAACATTTGTGGCTTGGCTTGTTGAGTCAACTGGTAATTTATATATGCCCGCTTACAATTTAATGTTAGCAGGATTCATTGGTGTGATTACTGGGCTTGCTATGCATGAAACAGCAAATAAACCTTTACACGGCACTAATCCAACCGCCGCCAATCGAGACGAAGCGCAATCACTTCTATCTGAACATTTTGATTCGATTGAAGAGGAAGTTGAAGATATTGATGAGCAGATCGAGGCGCTACAAAATAAGCGACAAGAACTTGTCGATCAACATCCTAAATTGGATTAGTTAACTTTTTCCATTGCCTAAAATTAGTTTATAAAAGTTGAGGAAAGGGGATTAAAACTATTAAGTGCCCAATGTTTTACTCATTATTGGCTAAAATTGTTTAATATAAAATTATATTTTATACTGGATCAGTTTTTTTACTTAGTAACGGCAAAGGAATGTTTAAAGTCACTTTTGAGCAATTTATTTATTTAAGGATTGTGGAATTAATCTTCCTATTGTTTTTTATAATGATTAATATACTCAATACTTTTGATGCCTATTTAAAAAAAAGAGAAAGTCAAAAACGAAAGACGCCGAAAAAAATATTCAAAACCGATGTTCCATTAATTAAGTCTGTACAAGAATTTAAAAAATTAAAAAAGAGTAAATGTCGCAAATTTAGTTTTATGTGGAATTGTTTTTATCGGATAAAGGATTTTTTTAGAAAAAAAAGTTGAGGAGTGGGGTTTTTGGAATATTGAAATCGCTCATTTTTATATCTTTTCTAATATCAATCTGTGGTTATTTGATATAATTTTTTATACTAAACAAGTCTATTTTAACTGCCTATTCATCGTCTTTTCCTAAGCGTTTAGTTAAATTTTAATATAAAAACAGTAACTTCTTCGTCAGCAAAATAGGTCAATTATATTTTTGCTTTTTTTGATTATTTTTAGCTTTTTGTGTCAGTTTTGATATTTTGCGCTATAAAGTTTTATACCCTCTTTTCAATAGATTATATTGGTTATAATATATCCAAAATTGGTTGAGTTTACTTATAATAATTCAAGGAAGGGAACATAATATGGTTGCAAATAGTACATCAGATCTGGTTGCAAAATTAAAAAATATTGTTGGTGATAAATATACCTTAACTGATCCAAATCGGACTTTACCTTATCGTCAAGGTGCGCGTTTTGGTGTAGGTGATGCATTAGCTGTTGTTATTCCAGGCACGCTTTTAGAACAGTGGGAAGTTTTAAAGGCTTGTGTTGAGGCGGATGTGATTGTCATTACACAGTCTGCCAATACGGGGTTGACTGGTGGTTCTACTCCTGATGGTAATGATTATGACCGGCCAATAGTTATTGTCAGTACTCGACGATTAGATGGGATTCAAGTGATTGAAAATGGTGATCAGGTGGTCTGTTTACCGGGTAGTACGTTATTCCATTTAGAAAAAGAGTTAAAAAAATATCACCGTGGTCCTCATTCTGTGATTGGTTCGTCTTGTATAGGTGCTTCGGTTTTAGGTGGCGTTTGCAACAATTCTGGCGGTGCTTTGATTCAACGTGGTCCTGCTTATACTCAAATGGCGGTATTTGCCCAGTTGGATGAGCAAGGTCAGCTACATTTAGTCAATCATTTAGGGATTGAATTAGGTGATACACCAGAAGCAATTTTAGAAAATTTACAAAAACGTGCTTATACCGATAACGATGTTAACCCTAATGCAGGTTTAGGCCATGATCACCATTATTGTGATCATGTTCGACAAATCGATGCTGATACACCTGCTCGATATAATGCCGATCCAAGTCGTCATTATGAAGCGTCAGGTAGTGCTGGTCGATTGATGGTTTTTGCGGTGCGGTTAGATACTTTTCCTTTAGAAGAAAAGACCGCGGTATTTTATATTGGAACTAATGATACCAGCGAGCTGGATGATATTCGTCGTCATATTTTAGGTACTTTTAAGCATCTGCCAATTTCAGGTGAATATATTCATCGTGACGCGTTTGATATTGCAGCGGTATATGGCAAACATCTATTTTTAGCTATTCAGAAATTGGGTACCGATACGATCCCTCGTTTGTATGCATTTAAGAATGTTGTCGATCGTATTGTGAGAAAAATTCCTTTCTTCCCTAACAGTTTTTCTGATTGGTTTGCGGTGAATGTGTGTAAGTTGTTACCTAAGCATTTGCCAAAATCGATGCGTGATTATCGTGATCGCTATGAGCATCATCTCATTTTGAAAATGTCTGATGACAGCATTGCCGAAGCTGAGGAATATTTGAAGGCGTATTTTGCAAATAGTGAGAAACGTAGTGGTAGTTATTTCCGTTGTAATGATAAGGAAGCTGAGGCTGCTATGTTACACCGCTTTGCAACAGCGGGTGCTGCTACGGTTTATCGTAATGTTCATACTAAGACTGTCGAGGATTTGGTCGCTCTAGATATTGCTTTGCGTCGTAATGATAAGGAGTGGTTCGAAACGTTACCAGAAAGTATTAGTCAGCATTTTATTCATAAGCTTTATTATGGCCACTTTTTCTGTTCAGTGTTCCATCAAGACTATTTGGCTAAAAAAGGGACTGACTGTACTAAGATGAAAGAGGAGATGTTGGCGATACTCGATCAGCGTGGAGCACAATATCCGGCCGAACATAATGTTGGTCATTTGTATCATGCTAATTCTGATTTGAAAAATTTCTATCACGAGTTAGATCCAACTAACAGCTTTAATCCGGGTATTGGTAAAACATCTAAAAAGAAATTTTGGAAATGATTTAGAAACTAAACTGAACATTAAAACCGCCATTATTGAATTAATGGCGGTTTTTTTATTTAGAGTAATTTTTTTAGTTGATAGATTGCTTCTAACGCTTGTTTTGGCGTTAATGCATCTGGATCGAGCTGTTGTAGAGCTAGCTCGACTTCTGATGGTTCAGTATCACTGATCAAGGTCAGTTGTGAGCTTTCAATATGGCTGTCAGCTGTTGAGAGAACTTCTAGCTCTTTTAGCTTCTGTTTGGCTCGTTTTAATATCGTTTTAGGCACACCGGCTAATCCTGCCACAGCTATACCAAAACTTTTGCTCGCTGCACCTTCGGATACTTCATGAATGAAAGCGACAGTATGGTCGTGTTCAATCGCGTCAAAATGGATGTTGTAGACACCTTGTATCTGTTGAGGTAGTTGCGTTAGTTCAAAATAGTGGGTTGCAAATAGTGTCATTGCTTTGATTTCGTTAGCCAAATTTTCAGCACACGCCCAAGCTAATGAGAGACCATCATAGGTTGATGTTCCTCGGCCAATTTCGTCCATTAAAACTAAGCTATTTTGTGTAGCGTTATGCATAATGTTGGCGGTTTCGGTCATTTCAACCATAAATGTCGAACGCCCAGATGCTAAATCGTCAGATGCGCCAATACGGGTAAAGATACGATCAACAGGGCCTATTATTGCTTTCGAAGCTGGGACAAAGCTACCAATGTAAGCAAGTAAGACGATCAACGCTGCTTGGCGCATGTAGGTGCTTTTTCCGCCCATATTAGGGCCAGTGATAATTAGCATTCTTCTATCTGATGATAGTGAGAGTGAGTTGGCGATAAATGGCTTTTGTAATACTTGCTCGATCACAACGTGCCGCCCATCTTTGATTTCAATACCCGGTTTGTTGGTTAATGTTGGGCATCGGTAGTTGAGCGTTAGGGATCGTTCAGCAAGATTAGTTAGTACATCAAGCTCGGCAATCGCATCAGCGCTGGTTTGCATGTTAGCTAATTCTGGCATAAGTAGGTCGAACAGCTGTTCATAAAGCTGTTTCTCTAGTGCTAATGCACGACCTTTAGACGTTAAGACTTTATCTTCGTACTCTTTTAACTCAGGAATGATGTAGCGTTCAACATTTTTAAGTGTTTGTCTTCGTGTGTAGTGTATTGGCGCTAGGTGGCTTTGACCTCGGCTAATTTGGATGTAGTAACCATGTACGGCATTAAAGCCTACTTTTAAGGTGTCAATTCCTAAGGTTTCACGTTCTCGAATTTCAAGTTGTTCTAAGTAGTTAGTTGCACCATCTGCTAAATTGCGTAGTTCATCTAATTCTTGATGATAACCAGCAGCAATTACGCCTCCGTCTCGAATAATAACGGGTGGGGCTTCGACTATTGCACGATTTAAGATATCAGCAATTTGGTCAAACTGGTTAATTTTGGCGCGTAATGCAATTAGTGATGGCGCGTTGAATTCGGATAGCTGTTGTTGAAGCGTTGGCAATAGGTTATAGGCATCGCGTAGGCGAGCGAAATCTCGCGGGCGAGCACTTCTCAATGCTAATCTTGCTAAAATTCGTTCAAGATCACCAATCTGTTTTAATAGCGGTTGTAGGTCGGTGATATGGTTTTGCAGTTCTTGAATTGCTAGCTGTCGGTTTTGTAATATTGCTAGATTACGGATTGGCGAATGCAGCCAGCGTTTAAGCATTCGACTACCCATTGCAGTTTGGGTTTTATCTAAGATATCAGCTACAGTATGTTCTGTTCCACCTGATAGGTTTTCGGTAATTTCTAAGTTTCTGCGAGTGGATGCATCGAGCACGACAAAATCAACTGGCGATTCTTTAACTATTGAGCGAATATGTGGCATGGCTGTGCGTTGGGTATCTTTTACGTATTGTAATAAACAGCCTGCTGCACATAATGCATAATGGCACTCTTCTACCCCATATCCAATTAAATCATTCGTTCCAAATTGTAAATTGAGTTGTTGTTTGGCGGTTTCGAGATCGAAGTCCCAAATTGGTCGCCGTCTTAATCCGTGACGATTTTCAATTAGGTTCATTGATTGAAAATCTTCTGGGTAGAGTAACTCAACTGGGTTAGTTCGCTGTAATTCTGCTTGGATAGCTTCTGGATTATCGCATTCAAATACAAAAAAACGGCCTGAACTTATGTCTAAAGTGGCGTAACCAAAGTGCTCTTTTTGTTGCCATATGCACGCGAGTAAGTTGTCTTTACGATCTTCTAATAGTGATTCATCACTCACTGTGCCTGGTGTAACAATTCGAACAATTTTACGTTCAACGGGTCCTTTGCTGGTTGCAGGATCACCTATTTGCTCACAAATTGCTACTGATTCGCCTAGCGATATAAGTTTAGCTAAGTAGCTTTCAACTGCATGATAAGGCACGCCAGCCATAGGAATTGGCTGTCCATTTGATGAGCCTCGTTTAGTCAGCGATATATCTAAGAGTTGCGAACCACGTTTGGCATCATCATAAAACATCTCATAAAAATCACCCATTCGATAAAACAGTAAAATATCCGGATTTTCAGCTTTCAATTTTAGGTATTGTCGCATCATTGGTGTGTGGTCGGTGAGGTTGTCGTATTCGGTCATATTATTAATTCTTTTTTATCTAAAACTCTGGCGATTATTATCTCTAACCTTGCTTGTATTTTGTACAATCTTCGATTTTGCTCTTTAAGTAACCCTGTTTTTAAAATGCTAAAAATTGGTTCAACTTATTATTTTATTCGATATTGTATATTTTTGGGTGATTGTATCATTTTATATGATGTAATGAAAATGAGCTGATTGTTTGTAAATAATAAAAACAATGAATAATGTAGAGTTTAAAGCGATGATTATATTTCATCTATCAACTTTTTAAGTCAATCGATATTATCACTTTTGAGGTTGAAGTGAGTTTAAGTCATTATCAATAAAATGAGTGTTATTGCATTATCATCCTTGATTTAAAATAAGTTTATATTGAAAATAAAATTAGTTTTTTGATTTATAATATGCCTATTTAGGCTGGCTATCATCGGATGATAATTAAGATGGTTTTCTGTTAAATTTATTCTTACCAATTATTTTAATTCAGCTTGAATAAACCTCAAAAATTTGGTAGTTTATTGCCAATTATTTTATCATTTAACACAAATAAAGAAGGTAATTGTTATGACAATCAAAGTAGGTATTAATGGTTTTGGCCGTATCGGTCGTATTGTTTTCCGTGCTGCACAAAAACGTTCTGACATCGAAATTGTTGCAATCAACGATTTATTAGACGTTGATTATATGGCTTATATGCTTAAATATGATTCAACTCACGGTCGTTTTGACGGTACTGTTGAAGTTAAAGACGGTAAATTAATCGTTAATGGTAAAACAATCCGCGTTACTGCTGAAAGAGATCCTGCGAACTTAAAATGGAATGAAGTAGGTGTTGATGTTGTAGCTGAAGCAACTGGTTTATTCTTAACTGATGAAACTGCTCGTAAACATATCCAAGCTGGTGCTAAAAAAGTTGTTTTAACTGGTCCTTCAAAAGATAGCACACCAATGTTTGTAATGGGTGTTAATGATAAAGATTATGCTGGTCAAGATATCGTTTCTAACGCATCTTGTACTACTAACTGTTTAGCGCCTTTAGCTAAAGTAGTTAATGATAACTTCGGTATCGTTGAAGCGTTAATGACTACAGTTCACGCAACTACAGCAACTCAAAAAACTGTTGATGGTCCTTCTCATAAAGACTGGCGTGGTGGTCGTGGTGCTGCTCAAAACATCATCCCTTCATCAACTGGTGCTGCTAAAGCTGTAGGTAAAGTTATCCCTGAATTAAATGGTAAATTAACTGGTATGGCTTTCCGCGTTCCAACTCCAGACGTTTCTGTTGTTGACTTAACTGCACGTTTAGCTAAACCAGCTAAATACGAAGATATCTGTAAAGTTATCAAAGCAGCAGCTGAAGGTCCTATGAAAGGCGTTCTTGGTTATACTGAAGATGACGTTGTGTCTACAGATTTCTTAGGTGAAGTTTGTACTTCTGTATTTGATGCTAAAGCAGGTATCCAATTAAGCGATAACTTTGTTAAATTAGTATCTTGGTACGATAATGAAGTTGGTTATTCAAACAAAGTATTAGACTTAATCGCAGTTGTTTCTAAAAAATAAGAAGCATTGTAATTGATAAAAAAGCGACCTTGAGTCGCTTTTTTATTTCTGCTAAGAATGATTATTCGTAAGCATAAAAAACGCCTATTTGAAAAAATAGGCGTTTTACTTTTATTATTTAATTAAAATTTAATTAGATAACAACAACTTCAGCCGCTGCTGGTCCACGTGGGCTATCTTGGATCGCAAATTCGACTTGTTGTCCTTCAGCTAAGGTTTTAAAGCCGTCGCCTGAGATTGCAGAGAAGTGTACAAATACATCTTTGCTTCCATCGGCTGGGGTAATAAAACCAAAACCTTTACTTTCATTGAACCATTTTACTTGGCCTGTTTTTTTATTCATTTACTAGACATCCTAACAATAATTAATAATTTGCCTTATCGGCTGTTTAGGCTTAACAAAACATTGTTTACATCAACTCAAAAACTAATCTAACCAGTTTACCACTAAATTAAAAAGTTAATCGTTTCCATAAAAATGCTTCTTTTGTTCACCCACGACTATTACCTCATAAATCATAATCGAAAGCAAGAGTTTCATGACATTTTTTTCATCTTAGGATGAAGTTTTTTATATGATTTTTTGATAATTGATCGTTTTTTGATCTATAGCAAATTACTGATATTATAACTACTTGAAGTTATTTCGAAAGTCAAAAAAAGTCTAAAAATGCGAGTCATAAAAATTTTTCTTTATGACTCGGTAAAGCGATTACTTTTTTGTAAAGAAGGGTTTATTTTGCACGTTCAAATGATTCGATAATTTCTTTTCGAGCTGCTTCTGCGTTATCCCAACCTTCAACTTTTACCCATTTACCTTTTTCAAGGGCTTTGTATTGTTCAAAGAAGTGTTTGATTTGAGATTTTAATAATTCAGGTAAGTCATCTACATCTTTAATATGATCGTATTCTTTTGAAAGTTTAGTGTGTGGTACTGCAACTAATTTAGCATCAGAACCCGCCTCATCAGTCATTTTTAATACACCAACTGGACGGCAACGAATTACTGAACCTGGTTGTAATGGGTATGGTGTTGGGACTAATACGTCAACAGGATCTCCATCTAGTGATAAAGTGTGGTTGATATAACCATAGTTACATGGATAGAACATTGCTGTTGCCATAAAACGATCGACAAATACTGCACCAGTGTCTTTATCAACTTCATATTTAATTGGGTCAGCATTCGCTGGGATTTCGATTACAACATAGATGTCGTCTGGTAATTCTTTACCTGCTGGTACATTTAATAGTCCCATTTTTGTGTCCTCTATCTTTTATTTGTTAATTGTGTTTAATGATAAATATAAAGCGAACATTATAAAAATTTACTCTGTTTCGCTCAAATCTTTTAGATATTGAAAAATTTGTCTGGCTGTTTTTGGGGTTTTGTTTGCAGAGAGTTCTTTTTTGGCTAAACGCGCTAGTGTGCGTAGTTGCTGTCTATCTGCGGAAGGGAAAAGCCCCATTATTGATTCTGCATCACCCGTTTCTATAAGTTCGTCACGCAATTTTTCTAATCGATGAAATAGGGCGACTTGTTGGTTATGGCGATTTTTAAGTTTATCCAAAGCTAATGTTATAGGTTCAATATCACGACTTCGAAGCAGTTTACCAATGTATTGGATTTGCCTTCGATAGCCTTCTTTTTTTATTTTTTGCGCTAATTCAATCGCATAAAGTAGATCTTCATCAAGGGGAATTTTAGCAATTTCATTTTTGCTTAAGTTGACAAGTTCGACACCTAACTTTTTAAGTGCTTCAGCATCACGTTTGATTTCACTTTTACTGACGTAAATAATGTCATCGTCTTGAGGATCAATGTTGAAGTCAGGTTCTAAATTTGGCTCTTGATTGTTATTCATGCTATTTCTTTTGTTAACTAAAATTGAATTCTGGCATATTATAACGTATCACTAGCAGAATTGTAGAAAATAATAAAATGAGTATTGAACAAATTAAAAAAGACGCGTTAAGCCAAAAGCAACATTTGTCAGCAATTGTTGCCGATGCTATTAACCAGGCAAAAGCTCGAGTTGATGCGGTTGAGGTATCGATTAATCAATCAACAGGTATTAGTGTTAGTACACGAGATGGTGAGGCTGAGAATGTTGAGTTTAATAGTGATGGTGCGTTAGGTATTACTGTTTATCAACATCAGCGTAAGGGTAGTGCGTCAACCAGTGATTTGTCGCCACAGGCAATCAGTCAAACTGTGGATATGGCTATTAATATTATGCAATATACGTCAGCAGATCCTTGTTCTGGTCTTGGCGATCCCGATTTAATGGCTTTTGATGCGCCAGATTTAGATCTGTTTTATCCAAGTGATTTGAATGTTGATAATGCAATTGAACAGGCAAAACAGGCTGAACTAAGTGTGTTGGCAAGGTCTTCTTTAATAAGCTGTGACGGTGGTTATTTTAATAGTCGTTATGGTGTTTATGTTTATGGTAATAGTTTAGGGATGTTACAAGGTTACTGTGCAAGTTCGCATTCACTTTCTTGCTCTGTTATTGCTGAACAAAATGGGCAAATGGAGCGTAATTATGAATATACGTCCTCCCGTGTTGCTAACCAATTAAAATCACCTGATTGGGTTGGTAATCATGCTGCTGAAAAGGCGGTTGCTCATTTAGGTGCTAAACAAATAAAGACTATGCAAGTTCCAGTTCTTTTTTGTGCAGAAGTTGCTGTTGGGTTGATTCGCCATTTAGTTGGAGCCATTAGTGGTGGTGCTATTTACCGAAAATCCTCTTTTTTATTAGATAGTGTGGGTAATGCGATTTTTCCTTCTTGGCTGACAATTTTAGAAGATCCTTATATTTTAAAAGGAGTTGGTTCATCACCTTTTGATAGTGAAGGAACCAAAACAGTTAAGCGCAATATCATTGAAGACGGTATTTTACAAACTTATTTGTTAAGTAACTATTCAGCCAGAAAATTAGGGCTAAAATCGACAGGACATGCTGGTGGTATACATAATTGGTTAGTTTCACCAAGTCAAACTGATGCTGATTTTGATACAATGTTAAGAAAATTAGATAAAGGTGTTGTTATTACGTCATTAATGGGACAAGGTGTTAATAATGTTACGGGTGATTATTCGCGTGGCGCCTCTGGTTTTTGGGTGGAAAATGGTAAAATACAGTATCCAATCAATGAAATTACCGTCGCGGGTAACCTTAAGGATATTTACCAAAATATTGTGGCAATAGGCAGTGATATTGAGACAAGAAGTAATATTCAAACTGGATCAATATTAGTAGAAAATATGAGTGTAGCAGGGAAATAATCAAACATGGGAAAGTTTACCAGTAGCGCATTATTCCAAAAAATTATTTTTTGGATGCCAGGCCTGATGAGTTTATTGCGATATAAGCGCGAATATCTTAGTTTTGATATTAAAGCGGGATTATCAGTGGCAGCAGTTTCTTTGCCTGTTTCTATCGCTTATGCAGAGCTTACAGGCGTCGGTGCGATTGCGGGATTATATTCAACTATCTTGCCGCTTATTGTCTATGCGCTTTTTGGTTCATCCAGGCAATTGATTGTCGGTCCCGATACAGCTACCTGTGCTGTGGTTGCTGCTGTGGTATTTCCTTTAGCAGCTAATGATCCTGTTTTACGTTGGCAATTGGTGGTGCTGTTGACCATTATGATCGGTATTTGGTGCTTGATTGCCGGTAAACTCCATTTAGGTGCTTTGGCGGATTTATTAAGTCAGCCAATTTTGATTGGCCTACTTAATGGGATTTCAATTACTATTATGGTCGATCAGTTAGCTAAGATGTTTGGCTTTAAGTATGATTATTCTTATTTGATTGAACGCATTGCTTATCTACCTTTTAAAATATCTGAAATTCATGTGTTAACGGCATTTATATCTTTTTGTACACTTGCGATTCTGGTTGTATTGAAAAAATTCAAGCCACGTTATCCAGCCCCTTTGTTTGCTGTAATTATTATGACGTTTCTCTCTTGGCTGTTTAATTTTGAACATTATAATGTTCGAATCATTGGTGGAGTAACGAGTGATTTTATTCCTGCTGAGTCATGGATTGATTTTGATAAGGGCTTGATGCGTAATTTAGTCGTTCCTTCGCTCAATATCGCCGTTATTTGTTTTGTAAGTATGATGATTACGGTACGAAGCTTTGCCTCTAAAAATAATTATGAGACTAATGCCGATGTTGAATTTAAAGCATTAGGTATGGCTAATATTGTTGCAGGTTTATCGCAAGGCTTTGTAGTCAGCGGTACCTCATCACGTACCGCGGTTAATGATGCCAATGGTGGTAAAACGCAATTAGTATCAATTATTGCGGCTGTTTTGATTGGCTTTGTCGTATTGTTCTTTTTGTCACCACTACAATATATTCCAACTTGTGTGTTGGCGGTGATTTTAATATATTCTTCTTTATCTCTTATCAATTTTCAAACTATTATCCGATTTTTTAAATTCGATCGTGATGCGTTTTATTTAAGCTTAACTACGTTAATTTCGGTATTAGTTATTGGTATTATTCCCGGTATGGCGTTGGCCGTTTTATTAGGGCTGTTTTTATTTTTGCGTCGTGTGTTTAGGCCGAATGATCAATTATTAGGTGTTGATGAAAGTGGACGAATTCATTCAATTGGTTCGGATGTTAGTCCATTAAGTAACACTATGATTTATCGCTTTAATTCTCCATTAACTTATTTCAATATTGCATACTTTAAACGTAGGATTATTAATTATATAGATGAATCTCCTGAGACAATTAATTATGTGATTGTTGATGCTATTCCTTGCTTTACCTATAAAGATGTTAGTGTTTTGACCGGTATTGACGAGTTGGTTAAATCATTGAAGGTTAGAAATGTGGTACTAATTTTATCTGGCCGACGTAAAACATTGAAGAATTGGTTTAAGCAGATGAATATTAAATTAGATACTGATTATATTGAGTTTGCTTATGATCTTTATTTTGCTGTAAGGTCAGTTCAGAGTAAAGAACATATGGAAAGCAAAAACGACGAGGATATAAATAATTAAATTTTTTATCATTTTTTAATTAGCTAGGGATAATTATGAATCAGATAAAAGATCCACTCAAAATTGAGATGCTTAGTACTGGAGATGAGGTTTTATATGGTCAAATTGTTGATACTAATGCAGCTTGGTTATCTGATTTTTTATTTGAAGAAGGCATTTCTATCACTTCGCGCCATACAGTAGGGGATGATTTATTGACATTGGTTGATACTCTGCAAGAGCGTAGCTTACACAATGATATTTTAATTGTGAATGGAGGGTTAGGACCAACAAGTGATGATCTAAGTGCACAAGCAGCTGCACAGGCTAATAATGAGTCTTTGGTTTTACACGATGAGTGGCTTAAAGTACTTGAACGCTACTTCCTGAATCGCGGTAGAAAAATGCCATCAAGCAATATCAAACAAGCAATGTTACCTCAAAGTGCAACGTTAATTGATAATCCAATCGGAACGGCATGTGGCTTTAAGATGGTGATAAATAATTGTCTATTATTCTTTACGCCAGGCGTTCCTTCTGAATTTAAAGAAATGATTAGAACTTCAATTTTGCCTGACATTAAGATGATCTATCCTATAACCGAACGTAAACTCTGTTATCGATTAACCACCATGGGACGAACAGAAAGTGATTTAGGAATGGAGATCGAGACTTCATTAGATATTCCTGATTTTATTACAGTTGGTTATCGTGCAGCAATGCCTATTATTGAATTGAAATTAACTGGGCCAGAAAGTAAAAAAAGTGAAATGGATAGCGCATGGCACAAAATAAAGTCTATTGTTGCAGATAATTTACTTTGTGAAGGTGTTAATCAAGGTATATCAGGTTTAGCTCAGGTTGTATCAAGATTGTTAAATGAAACGAATCAATCTATTGTGGTCATTGAACAACAATCAGCTGGAGTAATTGGTTATCACCTATTAGAAGCCAATGCCCCCGTGGTGAAATCAGAAGTGGTACCTTTTGTGATGGAAGAACCACTTAATTACTTTTCACAAGTATTGCAAAATCAAAAAGCCGATATTGCGCTAGGGGTAGTCAATTTTCAAGAAAAGAATACGGAATTTACTTTAGTTATTGTCACTAAAAATCAAGAATTGCATTTTAAATTGAAGTATACTGGTAGAGTTCAAAATAATAAGATTCAACAACAAATTTTATCTGCGATTGCTTTAGATGGTTTGCGTCGTTATCTTTTAAATCTGCCTATCATTGGGCCTAACGTCTGGTTAGAGTTATTGGTATAGTTTTATCGTATAGTTTTAACAAATAGTTTTATAATATTGCTTCCGCTTTTAGAACGATTTTACAGGGGTTTTTCATTTGTTAGTAATATTAGTTATGGACAATTCCCTACAAAATTAAGTAGAATAGCGGATCTTTCAATTGAAGCATATAAGTTAATATATTAGAGGTAAAAATGGCTCGTGTAACTGTCCAAGATGCAGTAGAAAAAATTGGTAATCGCTTTGATCTCGTTTTAGTTGCAGCAAGACGTGCTCGGCAATTACAAGTTGAAAACAAAACGCCACTAATTCCAGAAGAAAACGATAAAGAAACTGTAGTTGCTTTACGCGAAATTGAAGATGGGCTTGTAAATAAACAAATTCTTGATACTGCTGAATTCCAAGCTCGTCAAGATGAAGAATCAGAAGTGCGTAATGCTCTTCATGAAACGGTACTTTTAGAAAATACTCCCTCATACGAATAAACATTGCTGAGAATTGTCCATGCAATATTTTGAAAGCTTAAAAGAGGTTGTTGCATTTTATCTTCCAGCTAAACAAGTTGAATTAATTCAAAATGCCTACTTTTTTGCTAAACAAGCGCATGAAGGACAATTCCGTTGTAGCGGTGAGCCCTATATTACTCATCCGGTTGCTGTAGCAACCATTTTAGCCGATATGCGGCTGGATTATGAGACCATCATCGCTGCACTTTTGCATGACACCATCGAAGATACCCAAGTCACCTTTCAAGATATAACACAAAAATTTGGCAAACATGTAGCAATGTTAGTTGAAGGTGTCTCGAAACTTGATAAGTTAAAATTTAGAAACCGACAAGAAGCTCAAGCTGAAAATTTTCGCAAAATGGTTTTAGCCATGACCGAAGATGTCCGAGTGATTCTAATTAAGTTAGCTGATAGAACGCATAATATGCGTACTCTTGGGGCATTAAGACCGGATAAACGTCGACGTATTGCTAAAGAAACATTAGAGATTTATGCTCCTTTGGCTCATCGTTTAGGTATTCATCATATTAAAACTGAGCTTGAAATACTTGGTTTTACGGCGATGCATCCTAATCGGGCTAAAGTTCTTGAAAAAGTCGTTAAAATTGCTCGTGGCACCAGAAAAGAGCTTATTCAGCAAATTCTATCAGAAATTAAAGGGCGTTTAGCTGAAGCGAATATCAATGCCCAAGTGGAAGCGCTTGAAAAGAACATTTATGCTATTTATCAAAAGATGCAACTTCGTGAACAGCATTTCCACTCAATTATGGATATTTATGTTTTCCGAATTGTAGTTGATGATGTTGATACTTGTTATCGTGCACTTGGTTTAGTCCATAACTTATATAAACCTCGACTTAATCGTTTTAAAGATTATATTGCTATTCCTAAAGCGAATGGTTATCAATCGTTGCATTCATCATTGATTGGCCCACATGGTACGCCTGTGGAAGTGCAAATTCGAACCGAAGATATGGATCAAATGGCAGAAATGGGTGTGGCTGCGCATTGGATTTATAATGAAAATGATGAGTTAAATAACACTACTACTCAGATTAAAGCCCAGCGTTGGATGCAGAGCTTGTTGGAACTTCAGCAAAGTGTTGGTAATTCATTTGAGTTTATTGAAAATGTTAAATCTGACCTTTTTCCAAAAGAAATTTATGTTTTTACACCCAAAGGTCGAATTGTTCAATTACCTGAAGGTTCAACAGCAGTTGATTTAGCATATGCTGTGCATTCTGATATTGGTTTCCAGTGTATTGGGGCTTTAGTTGATCGTAAGCCTTACCCGCTTTCTCAACCTTTAAGCAATGGTCAAACTGTTGAAATTATTACGTCTCCAGAAAGTCGTCCTAATGCAAGTTGGCTTAATTTTGTGGTTAGTGCTAAAGCAAGATCTCGCATTCGACAAGCATTGAAAACCTTGAAGCGCGAAGATGCTATTTTATTAGGTCGTAAATTGCTTAATTTAGCACTCATTAAATCGGGTGGAATTGACTCGCTAACTGATAAGCAGAAAGATCGTATTGTTAGTTTGACTAAGTTGACTTCGTTTGAGGATGTATTAGCTGAAATAGGGTTAGGCAATATTATGAGCCATTTTATTGTCAAAGGTCTTGAACATAAAGCGCTTTTATTTAATCAATCTGAAGAAAATAAAACATTAGTTATAACAGGAAGTGAAGGGGTATTAGTTACTTTTTCAAAATGTTGTCATCCTATTCCTAATGATCCTATTGTCGGTCATGTTAGCCCTGAAAAAGGTTTAACTGTGCATCATGAATCTTGTCGCAATGTTAGTGGTTATCAGAATAATCCCGATAAATATATTTCGCTTAAATGGGCACCAGATATTGAGCAGTTTTTTGTAGCTGAAATTTGGGTAGATATTATTAATAATCAGGGTTCTTTAGGCCATATTCTTTCTATCATTAATGATGAGAAAGCACATATTCAATGGTTAAACACGGAAGAAAAAGATAGGCAAATCTATACAATTATTTTGCAAATTGAAGTTAAGAATACTCAACAACTTAATGATTTAATCCGAAAATTATCACTACAACAAGATGTAGTGAGTGTGACACGTAATATTAATTAGTTATTATGGTTGATCGTTTGCTAAACCGAATACCGCTTGCAAAATTAGCTGGTATTGGGCCTAGTTTAGAAAAAAAATTCTTTGCACTTGGTATTAAATCTGTTCAAGATCTCTTATTACATTTTCCTTTACGTTATGAAGATCGTTCGACATCTTCAGCAATTAGTGATGTTGCAATTGGTGAAACGACCACAATTTTAGGTCAAATTATCAAAAGTGAAATAATTACAACTAAACGTAAAATGTTGCTCTGCTATATTCAGGATGACTCTGGTATCGCTATTTTACGTTTTCTCAATTTCAACATGGGTATGAAGACTGCCATGGCATCCGGTAAATGGGTGAGGGCTTACGGAGAAATAAAGAGGGGGAGCCATTATCCAGAAATGATTCACCCACAATTTAATATTCAATCAAAAAAAGAGGAGTCGCCTAGTTTTTCTGAACCAAACGAAGAGCGATTTACGCCGATTTATTCAACCACCTATGGGTTAACTCAGAATGTCATCCGTAAAGCAATACAATCGGCATTAATATTGTTAAAACGAAACCCACCAGCTGAAATCTTACCGGTTTCAATAAGCAATGGTTATTTATCTGTTGTTGAATCATTAGATATTATTCATAATCCATCATTAACAACGAATGTAGATCAGCTTATTGATGGAGAACATCCAGCAATAAAGCGTTTTGTTTTTGAAGAGTTGCTTGCTTATCATTTAAGTATGTTGTTTATTAAGGTTGATAATCAAAAACAACATTCTTATCCAATGCATAGTAATAAGCGTTATTCTCAGCCTTTCCTTGCTTCTTTGCCATTTGAACCGACAAATGCGCAAAAAAGAGTCGTACAGAATATTTATCAAGATATGGCTAAGTCAGTTCCAATGATGCGATTAGTTCAGGGAGATGTGGGCTCAGGTAAAACGTTAGTGGCAGCTTTAGCCGCTCTAAATGCTATTGAAAATAATAAGCAAGTTGTTTTAATGGCGCCGACCGAAATATTAGCCGAACAACATTTTCATAATTTTTGTCGATGGTTTGAGCCACTAGGAATAAAGGTTGAGTTGTTAGCTGGGCGATTAACCGCAAAAAATAAAAAACGACGATATGATGATATTGAATTAGGCGAAATTTCAATGTTAATTGGTACTCATGCCGTATTTGTTGAGAAAGTTAAGTTTTTTCAATTAGGATTGGTGATTATTGATGAACAACATCGCTTTGGTGTAAACCAGCGATTAAGTCTTTGGGAAAAAGGTATTAAAGATGAGTGTCATCCTCATCAATTAATAATGACAGCAACGCCAATTCCAAGAACCCTAGCGATGACAGTTTATGCAGATTTAGATGTATCAATCATAGATGAATTACCTCCAGGACGAACGCCAATATCGACGATAGTGATACCAAATTCTCGTCGTGATGAAATTATTGAACGTGTCAATCAAGCTTGCATTGATAATCGCCAAGTCTATTGGGTTTGTACTTTAGTTGAAGAATCTGAAACGCTTGATGCTCAAGCTGCAGAAATGTTAGTTGCAGAATTACAAGAACGCTTACCGCATCTTATTATTGCTTTAGTGCATGGCAAAATGAAATCAGATCAAAAACAATCTGTCATGCAGGATTTTAAAGACGGTAAAATTCAATTATTAGTTGCCACAACGGTTATTGAAGTCGGTGTCGATGTGCCTAATGCTAGCTTGATGATTATTGAAAATGCTGAACGTTTAGGCTTAGCACAACTGCACCAATTACGTGGGCGAGTAGGGAGAGGTACTGCAATATCTCATTGTGTTCTTATGTATCAAGCACCTTTAAGTAAAATAGCTCAAGCACGTATGAAGGTGATGCGAGAAAGTAATGACGGTTTTGTTATTGCCCAAAAAGATTTAGAGATTCGTGGTAGTGGCGAAATTCTAGGTACAAGGCAAATAGGGGTAGCTAACTTCAAAGTAGTTGATTTAATCCGTGATCAACATCTAATTAATGAAGTGCAAAAAGCCTCTTATTATTTACAGAAGAATTATCCCGAAAGTGCTAATCAGCTAATTGAATGTTGGCTACCTGATCGAGAAAAGTACATTAATGCTTAAATTATGATAGTAGTTGAGAACTGTAATAGCTTTTTCCATATAATATTCAATAAAAGCAAAGCGTTATTCATAAAAAAGGACTTATAGCGATATCTATAAGTCCATAAATATTAGTGTTAATTTTATTTATAAGAATGAACGGTATGGTAATTCCGGCTCATCGGTAAAGATATCTCTGAATCCTCGATAGTGCTGATAATGCATTTTATTTTTATCAGTAGGATATGTATATTTACCACCAACTTGCCAGAAAAATGGTCTAAATTGATATTCTAGGCGGTCTTTTTTCATATCCCATAATACTTCTATTTCACGAGGATCACTTTGGAAATTAGACCAAATATCATGGTGGAATGGAATGACCACTTTAGTGTTGAGAGATTCTGCTGCGCGTAAAATATCTGACGAAGTCATTTTATCGGTTACACCACGTGGATTTTCGCCATAAGATAAAAGAGCAACATCAATTTTATAATCATTACCGTGTTTTGCGTAATAGTTTGAATAGTGAGAATCCCCTGAATGGTAGAGTGAACCACCGGTTGTTTCGAATAAATAATTGACTGCACGATCATTCATCCCATCTAAAATGGATTTATCTGTTGATGAAACACCTTTAGGTAAAGTTACAAGTGATGTTCTATCAAATGAATCTAAAACATGAATCGTAATATCACCAACATGTAAGGTTTCACCTACTTTGGCAACAATACAGCGTTCTTCCGGTACACCCCAACTTTTCCACAATTCGACACAAGCTTTAGGACCAATAAATTTTACTTCTGGTGAGCAATTTTGAATAACTGCAGCTGCAACATTGACATCAATATGGTCCGCATGATCATGTGTTGCCATGACGGCATCAATTTGTTTAATAGCAAATGGATCTAAAACAAATGGGCTGGTTCTTAAATTAGGTTGTAATTCACGTACACCTCCCATGCGCATCATCTGGTGTTGTTTGTTCATTAAAGGATTGGCGTGGGTTTTTTTACCTGTACCACACCAGAAATCGACAGAAATATTGGTGTTCCCAGCTGATTTCAACCAAATTCCCGTACAAGCAAGCCACCACATGGTAAACGTATTAGGTTTAACTTCCGTATTTTCTATCTCTTCATTAAGCCAAGTTCCCCACTCAGGAAAAGTGTTTAAAATCCAAGAGTCACGGGTAATTTCATTCACTTTACTCATACTATGTTCCTTTTCTTCATTTAATAGTTAAACTAATATTACTTCTACGCCTTGCTCTTTTATGCAATCGATTACCTCTTTATTCGCTTGTTTACCTGTAATTAAAATATCGATTTTATTTACAGGACAAAAAAGCATGCCGGAGTTGGCTTTAGTATCGATTTTGGAGCTATCTACCACCACAACTAATTTTTCAGCTTTTTCTAAAATTTGTTGTTCTGCAACTGCACCTAAGATCTCATTTTTATAAAGACCAGTTGGTGTTAATGTTTTGCCACTAGTAAACATCCATTTTGCTGCATAAGAATCAGTAAAGCTGGCAATAGGGTTGAGTATGATATTTTGTGTTTTGTTATATAACCCTCCCATAATGATGACGTTTTCATGATCGTGTTCAATTAAATAACAGGCTAATGGAAAGTAATTGGTAATAATTGAGACATTTTTACCACACAATTCACGCCCTAATAAAAATGCTGTTGAACCGCAATTAATCACAACGTTTTCATCACTTTCGCATAGTTTAGCTGCACGTATCGCGATGCGTGCTTTTTCATGATAGTGATCGGTATTATTGATATCTATTGGTGCCCATATAGGTTTTTGTTCTTCTAACCGTAAAATACCATTACGTACTTTTCGCACTCGCCCATCTAAAGCAAGTTTAGTTATATCTCTTCTAGCTGTAGCCGGAGAAATGGAGAAAATTTCAATTAATTCGGTGACTTTTAACTCACCTTTTTCATTGACTAAAGCAACAATTTCGTTGTGTCGCACAATTTCATTCATTGATAACCTCTTATAACATCATGAGCTAATTTGATTATTTGTGATAATAATTATCATTGGATTTATTGTCAATTGCTGATCATGTCTCATTAAAGATAAAATAATTTAATGCATTGATTAATATAGCTATAATTTGATTTGCATGGTGTTTTTTTTAGCGATAATGTGATATCCATCACAGTTTTACAGTTGATTGTTATAGAAAAGTGATCTACATCAAAATAATCACAAATAATCATTGAATGATTAATTGTGATTATGGAAGATAAATATCAGTTAATGAATCACGATTGATTAACTGAGTTAAGTTTTAAGAAAAAAACTAACCTCACACTAAACAACCATATAAGTGGCATCTGGATAGCGTTAATTATCCTGCATTGAAAAGTTAATAAGGATTTGTAATGCAAACAGTGTCCAATAACCAATGAGAGGGGCATATGGAAGTAATCTATAACATTTTCTATATTTTTTATAGTCAAGTCATGACGAAAGCACCTTTGTTACTAGGCTTGGTGACAATGCTTGGGTATTGTCTTTTACGCAAAGACATAACCACAATTTTAAAAGGAACAATTAAAACCATTGTTGGGTTTATGTTGTTACAAGTGGGTTCAAATGTGTTAGTTTCGACCTTTAAGCCGGTTATTGCCAAATTAGCTGAATATCATGGTATTAAAGGATCTATCATTGACACTTATGCATCAATGGTTGCTGTTGAAAACGGTATGGGTGATCAGTATTCTTGGGTAGGATATGCGGTTTTATTAGCACTAGCAATTAATATTGTTTTAGTCATTTTTCGTCGTATTACCGGTATTCGTACCATAATGTTAACAGGCCATATCATGTTCCAACAAGTAGGGTTGATTACTTTATTCTATTTCCTTTTCGGTTATGGCATGTGGGAAACAATAATCTATTCAGCTATCATTACAGCGTTATATTGGGGAATATTTTCCAATATGATGTTTAAGCCTACCGAAGCGGTGACTGGTGGTGCTGGTTTTTCAATTGGACACCAGCAACAACTTGGTTCTTGGATTGCTGTTAAATTGGCACCAAAATTAGGCGATAAAGCCAATTCTGTTGATAACCTTAAATTACCTAAATGGTTACATATCTTTCATGACAGTATCGCTGCTACAGCAATTGTTATGACATTCTTTTTTGGCATTATTTTGCTTTCTTTTGGTTTGGATAATTTGCAAACTATGGCTGGCTCTACTCATTGGACTATTTATATTCTTGAAACAGGATTGAAATTTGCTGTTGCCATACAAGTTATCGTTGGTGGGGTAAGAATGTTTGTAGCTGAATTATCTGAGGCATTTAAAGGTATTTCGGAAAAATTGATCCCTAATGCAGTATTAGCAATAGATTGTGCTGCGATTTATGCATTCTCACCTAATGCTATGGTATTTGGTTTTATTTGGGGTGCATTAGGACAATTTTTAGCGATTGCTTTATTACTTATTTTCAAATCACCGATTATGATTATTCCTGGTTTTATTCCAATGTTCTTCTCTAATGCGACAATTGGTGTTTTTGCAAACCATTTTGGTGGTTGGAAGGCGGTGATGAAACTCTGTTTTGTTATGGGCATGATTGAAGTATTTGGTTCAGCTTGGGTCATTCACATTTTTGCTCAAAATGGTACTCCTATTGACGCTTGGATGGGTATGGCTGATTGGGCAATTTTATTCCCACCAATTTTACAAGGCTTATCATTTTCTCATTTATTTATCTATTTATTAATTGCATTAGCTTTAGTTTATATGTTTTTTGCTGCAAAACAGCTTAAACAAGAAGAAGCAATGCAAAAAGATCATCCAGAATTTAACGATAATCAACAAGATGTTAATGAAGCCGTGGTAGATAAAATGGATGAAGTAGCCGTGGCTGAAGGTCGTCCGATACGTATCCTTGCGGTATGTGGAAGTGGGCAAGGTTCTTCAATGATGATGAAAATGAAAATAGCTAATTATCTAGATAAGAAAGGTATTGCAAATGTGATGGATTCATGCGCGGTAACTGATTACAAATCACGTTTACCCAATGTTGACATTATTGTTGCATCAAAACACTTGATTCACGAAATCGAAGTTAATGAAGGACAACATGCTTTAGGTGTACAAAATATGCTTAATCCAAACACATTCGGTGATGAGCTTATTGAGATTATTAAAAAAGTACTTGCTCAATAATCGATTAAATATAAAGAGAAGAAAGGAGTACAACGATGGCTTTGAAAGAATCATTAATTGAAAATAATTCAATATTATTAAAAGCAAATGCTGCTAATTGGCAAGAAGCTGTCAAATTAGGTACCGATATGTTAGTCGCTTCAAATGCAATTAAACCTTCTTATTATGACGCAATTATCCACTGCGTTAAAACAATGGGGCCTTATATTATTATTGCACCTAATTTTGCCATGCCTCATGCCAGACCAGAAGATGGAGTCAATCGTACTGCTTTTGCTTTAGTAACCCTTAATCAACCAGTTTATTTCGATGGCGAAGAAGAACCTGTTGATGTGCTTGTTACTTTAGCAGGAAGTACATCAGATCAACACATGGAAGGATTAATGGAGGTTACCCAGGTGTTAGATGATGAAACCAGTGAAACTGGAGTCAATCTTGATAAGTTAAGAGCTTGCAAAAACAAAGAAGATGTTTATGCGGTCATCGATAAGGCATTAAATGGAGGCTAATTTATGTATCAAGCATTAAAAGAAAGAGTATTAGCAGCTAATTTAACATTGCCTCAATATCATTTGGTGACATTTACATGGGGCAATGTGTCCGAGATTGATCGTGATAAAGGTGTTATTGCTATTAAGCCATCAGGTGTCGAGTATGACAAGATGAAAGTTGATGATATTGTAGTGGTTGCACTAAATGGTGACATTATCGAAGGTCATCTAAATCCATCAAGTGATACCGCTACTCATCTTGAGCTTTATAAAGCATTTAAAGATATTGGTGGTATTGTTCATACGCATTCTCGTTATGCGACTATTTGGGCACAAGCAGAGCTCGATGTACCTGCCTTAGGAACAACCCATGCTGACTATTTTTATGGTGATGTGCCATGTACGCGTCGATTAACCGATAGCGAAATAGCAAATGATTATGAAAAAAATACCGGACTTGTGATTATTGAAGAGTTTAAACGACGCGGGCTCGATCCTAAAGCGATGCCGGGTGCAGTTATTTCTGGTCATGCTCCATTTTGTTGGGGTAAAAATGCTTTAGATGCTGTGCATAATGCAGTCGTATTGGAAGAAGTCGCAATGATGGCTATTTCTACACGTCAACTTAATCAAACAATAAAAATTCAACAAGCTTTATCGGATAAGCACTATTTTCGTAAACATGGTGCGAATGCTTATTATGGTCAAAAATAGAATGCAAGAGGGCAAATAAAATGACAAAACCTAAACTACAAATCGCATTAGATCAAACAGAATTACAACCAGCTTTAGAAGTTGCAAAAAATGTTGCTGGTTTTGTGGATATTATCGAAGTGGGAACAATTCTTGCTTTTGGTGCAGGTATTGGTGGCGTTAAAACGTTAAGAGAAAAATACCCTAACCATATCTTGGTTTGTGATTTAAAAACTACCGACGGTGGCGCGATTTTAGCCAAAATGGCTTTTTCTGCAGGTGCTAATTGGTTAACTGTTTCAGCGGCTGCACATATTGCAACTATTGAAGCCTGTAAAAAAGTTGCTGATGAATTTAATGGAGAAATTCAAATAGAGTTATATGGTCATTGGACTCTAGATGATGCCAAAGCCTGGCGAAAGTTAGGTATAAAGCAAGCTATTTATCATCGTTCTCGTGATGCAGAATTAGCTGGATTTGGATGGGGTGAAGAAGACTTAGTTAAAATGCGTCAACTTTCCGACTTAGGCCTTGAGCTCTCTATCACGGGCGGTATTGTACCTGAAGATATTCATCTTTTTGCAGGAATCAAAACGAAAGCCTTTATTGCTGGTCGTGCTCTTGCTAACCAAAATGGTCAACAAACTGCACAAGCTTTAAGAGAGCAGATAGCTAAATATTGGTAATTGGTATATTGCAGTTGTCAATTCAACTGCAATGCATATTGTTCCATTTTTATTAGGTTTAGATTATGACAAAAAGAGCAATAAATATCAAAAAAAACACGCCTCGTATTGGTATTTATGAAAAAGCATTACCAAATGATTTAACGTGGCAACAAAAATTTAATGAAGCAAAAGCATTAGGATTCGATTTTATTGAATTATCCATTGATGAGTCAGACGAACGTCGAGCAAGGCTGGATTGGTCTGATGATGAAATTTATTCATTACGTCATTTGTCAGAACAAATTGGCATAGCATTGCACTCTATTTGTTTAAGTGCTCATCGAAAATATCCATTCGGTTCCAATGATGAACATATTCGCGCACAAGCAAAAAACATAATGAACAAGGCAATAGTACTTGCTTATAAATTAGGTGTCAGAGTCATTCAGCTTGCAGGATATGATGTCTATTATGAACCAGCAAGTAATCAAACCCATCAACGCTTTATTGAAGGTATGAAGTGGAGTGCCAAACAAGCAGAAAAAGCAGGTATTATGTTAGCTGTAGAAATAATGGATACTGACTATCTTAATTCACTAAGTAAATTCGAGATTCTGAAAAGGGAAATACCGTCTTCATACTTTATGGCTTATCCGGATGTTGGTAATATTTCTGGTTGGAATTACGATGTGTGCACCGAACTTTTATTAAGTCGTGATCACATTGTGCAAATTCATCTCAAAGATACCAAAAAAGTTAAATCTAATTATTCTGGGCAATTTCGAGATTTAGTTATTGGTGAAGGCGAAGTTGATTTTCCGGCCATTTTTAATACATTAAAATTAATGGATTATTGTGCTCCTTTTGTGATTGAAATGTGGGCTAAAGATGATAATTGGAAGCAAAATATTATTACTGCTCAACAAAGCCTAAATGCTATGGCATCCAAAGCAGGATATGCACTATTCTCCTAATTTACATGTAATAAAAATGATATAAAGCTCAATTAATGTCTTATTTGGGCTTTATCTATTCAGTCGAATTAAAAAAATAGTCATCAGAACGCATCAGAATGACATGTTATTTTTAACCTTAAGATCATTATTAAACTCTTTTATAGCAACATATTAATATTAAGAGATTTTTATTTATTCTTTCCACTAATTGGCCTATCGTGTAATATAATGGCCATTATAACAAAATGAAAGAATTGCGAATATTATATGAAATCAATGATCAAATTATTCTCCATATTATTAGCCATCTTGACATTAGTTGGTTGCGGTTTAAAAGGCCCATTATATTATCCTAATGAGCAGTCAAGCACATTTGTTCAATCTAATGATGTGAGTAACATAGCTTAAAGGAATAATTCAATGAAATTTTTACATTATTGTAATGGTCAGTTATTGGCAGATGAAGTCGCTATCTCTGATCTAGCAAAGCAATATGGAACTCCGTTATATGTCTATTCTGCTGCTCATATGACAAAACAATTTCTTGCTTATCAGCAAATTCTTCAAGATAAGAAACATCTAATTTGTTATGCAGTTAAGGCTAACAGTAATTTATCGGTTTTAAATTTGTTGGCTAAACTTGGTGCCGGTTTTGATATTGTCTCGCAGGGTGAATTAGAAAGGGTGCTAAAAGCAGGTGCCGAACCTAGAAAGATAGTTTTTTCTGGTGTCGCAAAATCTATTGAAGAAATCAAACGTGCGCTTGAAGTTGGTATTAAATGTTTCAACGTTGAGTCGGAGGCGGAATTATATCGTATCAACGAAATTGCTCAACAATTAGGTAAAATTGCAACAATTTCATTAAGAATTAATCCTGATGTGGATGCCAAAACCCATCCCTATATCTCAACAGGATTGCGTGAAAATAAATTCGGCATAAGTTATCAATTAGCCCTTGATGTATACCGCAAAGCGGCTAGTTTAAATCATATTAAGATAGTTGGTATTGATTGCCATATTGGTTCTCAATTAACAGAATTATCGCCATTTTTAGATGCTGCTGATAGGATTTTAATATTGGTTGATAAACTCAAAGCAGAAAATATTCACCTTGAACATATTGATTTAGGTGGTGGATTAGGGGTCTGTTATGATAATGAAACACCTATTTCTGCATCTACACTTGTTTCAGAGTTACTTGCGAAATTAACCAATTATGCTGATCTTGAAATTATTTTTGAACCAGGCCGCTCAATTGTGGCTAATGCTGGTTTATTAATTACTAAAGTTGAATACACTAAACATCAAGATGGTAACCATTTTGCTATTGTTGATGCGGGAATGAATGATTTAATTCGACCAGCTCTTTATAAAGCTTGGATGCGAGTTTTACCAGTCAGAGAACCCAAAAGTTCTGATAAAAAAGAATGTTACAATATCGTTGGACCAATCTGCGAATCTAGCGATGTGTTAGCTTATCAACGAGAGTTGTCCGTTGAACAAAGTGATCTATTGGTTATTTGTAGTGCTGGTGCCTATGGTTTTAGTATGGCGTCAAATTATAATAGTCACCCACGTCCAGCTGAAGTTTTGCTTGAAGGAGGAAAACAACATAAGTTAATTCGAAAACGTGAGACGTTTGATGATTTATGGCGTGGTGAATTAGTATTATAATCTTTTAAGAGTGTGTGATGCGATGGACTCATTCGCTTGGCAAATAAAGCGCTTTATTAATTAAACTTAATTAGCGTAATAGGTAATTAAAAAAAGGTAAGCAAAGATGAACTTTTCTAAAATGCATGGATTAGGTAATGATTTTATGGTTATTGATGCACTAACGCAAAATGTTCATCTTTCGAGCGAATTGATTAAGCGCATGTCAGATCGCTATACCGGTATTGGCTTTGATCAGTTACTTGTTGTTGAACCACCTTATTCGCCAGAAAGCGATTTCCACTATCGCATATTTAATGCAGATGGTTCAGAAGTGGAACAATGTGGTAATGGTGCACGTTGTTTTGCTCGTTTTGTTCGTTTGAAAGGGTTGACGAAAAAACGTGTTTTAAAAGTAAGTACTATGAAAGGTAATATTGTATTGACGGTTAATGATGATGAAACCGTACGTGTTAATATGGGAACCCCTATTTTTGAGCCGAGTAAAATTCCTTTCAAAGCCATTAAAGAAGAAAAAACTTATATTATTCGTGCACAAGAACAAACAGTTCTGTGTGGCGTTGCTTCAATGGGTAATCCGCATTGTGTTATTCAGGTTGACGATATATTAACAGCTCAAGTATCAACGCTTGGTCCACTGTTAGAGCAACATGAACGTTTTCCTGAAAAAGCAAATATTGGTTTTATGCATATTATCGATCGAAATAATATTAATTTGCGCGTATTTGAACGAGGTGTTGGTGAAACACAGGCTTGTGGTACTGGTGCTTGTGCGGCTGTCGCAGTTGGTATTAATCAAGGACTCTTAAATCCACGAGTAAATGTTAATTTACCAGGTGGCAAATTAATTATCGAATGGAAAGGCAATCAGCAACCCCTTTATATGACTGGACCAGCAACACATGTATATGATGGTTATATTTCAATTTAATAACTGATGTAATTTAGGATTTGATACTGAGTACGATAGAAATAAATTATGGTCATTAAAAAAACACAGACAGTTAAATATAAGCCTCATCGTCGACAAAAAAACTTTGTCAAATTGAATGATGAAATGGTCAGTCAGTATATCATTGATAATCCTGATTTCTTTATTCGTAATGCTGCTCAGATTGAACGAATGCGTGTACCACATCCAGTTCGCGGAATTATTTCGTTACCTGAATGGCACATGGCTAGACAGCGTAATAAAATTAATCAGTTAGAGTCTGAAATTACCATGCTAATGGAGCATGCTAGTGCTAATGAGCTGCTTTTTAATCAGTTAATGAAATTGCAATTCGACTTAATTAAAGCAAAAGATATTGATGAATTAATTGTATCTTTAAAAAATTGGGCTAAAGATTTAGGGCTCAATGGTGCTTATTTATATCTTTTCGATGATAAATGGTTACTTAGTGCGCCATCTAGCTATCATCATTTAGCCTTAAATTCATTACAATTTGATTTTATTCGTGTTCGTCATCTACAGTATAGTCAATTTTATTTAGGTCAATTAAACACAACTGAATTAGATTTTTTATTACCGCAGCATGGTTATGTCGGATCAGTTGCATTATCATTATTGGGTCAATTTGGGGACCTCGGTCTTTTGATGTTTACTAGCCCAGATCCACAACATTATCAAGTTGGGCAAGGAACTTTGTTATTAGAGAAAGTTAGTGAGATATTACCTATTTTGATTGAAAAATGGATTATGCGAAGAAAGTAAGGAACGATGATGGCTAAAACTAATCCAAATTATTCCACTTTATTAGCTGAGCCGGTTAAGCATTTCTTAAACTATCTAAAATCAGAAAAACAACTTAGCGTAAACACACAAGTTAATTATCGCCGTCAACTTTATGCCATTATCGATTTAACCAAGGATCTGGATATTGAAAAATGGCAAGCTATTGATTCGTCAGCTGTACGATTATTAATTAGCAGAAGTCGGCAAACCGGTTTACAAGCAAGAAGTCTCTCCTTACGACTGTCTGCTCTGCGAAGTTTTTTCGATTGGATGGTGAAGAATGAAATGATTTCCGTCAATCCTGCTCGAGGTGTAGTTAATCCTAAATTAGGTCAGCATCTTCCTAAAAATATCGATATTGATGAGGTTAATCAATTACTAGATATTGAATATAACGATCCATTATCTGTGCGCGATAGAGCTATGCTAGAAGTTATGTATGGTTCTGGATTACGTCTTTCTGAATTAGTTAACATTAACTGTCGAGAGCTAAATTTAAGGGAAGGGGAAGTCCGGGTAATGGGAAAAGGTAATAAGGAACGGAAATTACCTTTAGGGCGAGAATCTGTAAAATGGATTGAATATTGGTTAACCATGCGAAATGAATTAAAACCGCAGGATGATGCACTATTTATTTCTAAATTGGGGAAACGAATTTCTCCTCGTAATGTGGAGAAACGATTTGCTCAATGGGGTATCAAACAAGGATTAAGTTCACATGTTCACCCACATAAACTACGCCATTCATTTGCAACGCATATGCTTGAATCGAGTGGCGATTTGCGAGCAGTACAAGAATTACTAGGTCATGCTGATTTATCCACTACACAAGTTTATACTCATTTGGATTTTTCACATTTATCGGAAGTTTATGATTCTGCTCATCCACGAGCTAAAAGAGGGAAAAAGTAATGCATTTTTATCGTTCAATTGACTGCATTAAAGCGATCACTTTCGATCTAGATGATACTCTATATGATAATAGTATGATTGTAGATAAAGCTGAAGAGGAAATGATAAAAAAATTACAGAAATATGAACAGTTTCAAAATTTAACATTAGATTTATATTTCCAAGAAAAACGTTTGGTGCTCTCAATCAATCCGGAAGTTTATCATGATGTGATAGTTTGGCGGATAGACACTATAAAATCTTTATTGAGTAGAACTAATATACCAGTATCTCAACATTCTCAGATAATTGATGATGCGGTAGATTGTTTCAATGTTTGGCGCCATAAGATGGTTGTTCCTCAATCAACACATACTTTATTAACTAAACTAGCAAAAAAATATCCATTAGCTGTAATTACTAATGGTAATGTCGATGTAAATAAAATCGGATTGGGAGACTATTTCCAATTTTCTTTACGCGGTGGGCCGGATGGACGTTCAAAACCATTTCCAGAAATTTTTGATTTGGCTGCAAAAAAATTATCCATACCCAATAAATATATATTACATGTTGGTGATAATTTAGAGACTGATGTTAATGGCGCCATCAATAATGGTTATTTATCGTGTTGGATAAATATCTTTGAGCAAGATATTTATCATCTTACTGATGCAAGGTGCTTACCTCATATTGAGATAAGCCGATTGATAGAATTAGATAATCTGTTATAATTATCGCATATGTGTATAAAAAGACAGTACAGTTAGATGTAAATAAGTTTGCATTTACTACCTGTCTTTATTTTTTTAATAGACTCACCAATAAATATTATAAAGAAAATGGCAATTTTAAAAAGATTCAATGTATCAATAATTAATAGTGGTTTATGTAATCGGAATGGATTAACACATAATGAACATTAAGCAATCATTATTAGAAGATCTTAACACAGAACAACAAACCGCAGTAGTTACAGATAATCAATATACTATTGTACTTGCTGGTGCCGGAAGTGGTAAGACTCGTGTACTTGTCCATCGAATTGCTTGGCTCTGTGTTGAGAAGAATTATTCGTCCGGTTCGATTTTTGCGGTTACTTTTACCAATAAAGCTGCTGCTGAAATGCAAGAGCGAATTGAATCGTTAGTTGGTGAAAGATATTTAAATGGAATGTGGGTAGGTACCTTCCACGGTTTGACTCATCGCTTATTACGCATGTTTCCTCAACAAGCTAACCTTCCAGATAATTTTCAGCTTATTGATACAGAAGATCAGATTCGACTTATCAAGCGAATTTTCCGAGAACTTCAAGTAGATGAAAAGCAATGGTCAGCAAAAGAGTGTGCTAATTATATTTCTGCGCAAAAAGAGAAAGGATTTCGCGCTAAAGACTTGGTACCAGAAGATCCAAAACAAGTTATGTGGCAAGTAATCTATCGTGATTATCAAGCAATTTGCGATAAAGTTGGCTATGTTGATTTTTCTGAGTTAATTCTGAGAGCTTATGAATTACTTTGTAGTGATGAGAATGTTTTAGATTATTGCCGTAATCGTTTTTCAAATATTCTCATTGATGAGTTTCAAGATACTAATAGAATTCAATATCGATTTGTACAAAAATTAGCGGGTAGTACAGCCAATATCATGATTGTTGGTGATGATGACCAGTCAATTTATAGTTGGCGTGGAGCTAATGCCGATAATCTTCAATTATTTATCAATGATTACCCCGACACTGAAATTGTTCGCTTAGAGCAAAATTATCGATCCACAGGGTTGATTTTAGATTCTGCAAATAAATTGATTGCTAACAATAAGAATCGGTTAGGTAAAAATTTATGGACCGATAGTGGCGATGGTGAAAAAATCTTGCTTTACAGAGGTTTTAATGATGCCGATGAGGCAAGATTTGTTGTTGGCCAAATAAAAAAATTCCATGAGCAAGGTCAAAATTACTCTAGTTGTGCGATTTTGTATCGTAATAATATTCAATCTCGGATTTTTGAAGATACATTAATGCAAAATGGCATACCTTTCCAAATTTATGGTTCGATTAGATTCTATGAAAGGCAAGAGGTTAAATTGGCTCTTGCTTATTTACGTCTATTACATGACCATAACAATGATATGGCATTTGAAGCAACTATAAATACGCCAACTCGTGGTATAGGCCAAGTTACTTTAGATAAAATTAGACATTTTGCTAAACATAAAGCTATGTCGTTATGGGATGCTTGCTTAACGTTAATTGAAAAGAAGGGACTTTCTGATAGACAACTTACAGACATAAGTCGATTTATCCATTTAATGCAATCGATTCACGCTGAAGTTAATGACTTACCTTTTTATAAACAATTAGAGAAGATTATTACATTATCAGGTGTCTTGCGAATGTATGAACAAGAGCCGGGTATAAAAGGTCAGGCAAGGTTAGAAAACCTTGAAGAACTTGTTTCTGCAGCTGAGCAATTTTACCGTGTCAATCAAAATACTGTGATTGAAGATGCTGAAACAGGTAAACCTTTAACAATTTTAGAATCATTCTTATCGGTTACATCGCTTGAAAGCCGTGATGTGGGTACTAACCAAGATTCTGTCCAATTGATGACGCTACATTCAGCAAAAGGATTAGAATTTGACAATGTCTTTATTGTAGGCTGGGAAGAGAGTATCTTCCCTACACAACGTTCTATTCAAGAAGTCGATAAAATGGAAGAAGAAAGACGTTTAGCTTATGTTGGTATAACGCGAGCAAGAAAAAACTTAACACTTTCATTGGCAGAACAAAGACGACTCTATGGGCGAGAAGAACGAAATTTACCTTCGCGTTTTTTAGATGAGTTGCCAGTTGAAAACTTAAATGAAACTTATTACCAAGGTAGTTTCTCTTCATTTGGAGGGCGATCTGGTTACCAAAATAAAGATGATGAGTTTTATCAAGAACGTAAAAAATCTTATTCTAAAAAGAAAAAGGAAGATGATGGTTATACATTAGGTAGAAAGGTTAAACATAACCGTTTTGGTGAGGGCTCAATTATCAATCTTGATGGTGAAGGTGATCATAGGCGAGTTCAAATCGCTTTCGTTGATGTTGGTATTAAATGGTTAGTAATAAAATTAGCAAATCTGACATTATTATAAATGCCATCTATTTTAATAAAATTGGCGCTAAATATTAATTTACCGCCTTTTTTATGAAAATTATTCAGCTTGTTCTTCTACAGCTTGGGTGAAAATATCTTCAAATGTTTGATCTGATCGATTACAAATCCATTTGTTGTTAATAAAGTCAAAGTGATAGCCTTGTTTTCTTGTTGCTAACCAAACTTGAAATAAAGGTTCTTGTGTATTAATGATAATTTTACTGTTATTTGGAAAGCTGATATTAATAACATTACCATTAGTTTCGTAATCTAAATCGATATCATGCTCATCAACATAATCATCAAGGTATGATTCAATTTGATTGAAAAGTTGATCTGTTAGAGTATGAAATTGAGTGACGTTCATATTGGTGTGATTATATTGAGCAATTAATATAGGAATAGTAGCATAAATAGAGAGACTCCGCCACAGCTAGGTGGCGAAGGTAAATTCAGTGTTACTGATTGAGAGGTAATGAACAAACCATTATTAATAATTTATAATTTTCATCATTTTTTTCGGCTCGCATCCAACGATTTGGAATATTGATATTATTAATTAATTTACCCTCTGCGAAGTTTTTTTCAACTAAATCAAGTTGTCCTTTAGCAATTTCTTTTTTGTCACAATTAGCATAATAGTTAACGACAATAGTGCGATAGGGTGTTTTCACATTATCTATGTTTTGTACTAATGCAGGAGTATAATTGATCACTTCTTTAAAGACACGAATTCGAGGATTGAACGGGTGTAACTTTATCGATTTTTTATCAAGGAATGAGTAACCAACCTTATTATCTTCATCATTTTTTGAAATAGGTGTAAATTGCTCACCGATTTTAGGATTGCTCAACATTTCCTTAACTTCTTTTGCTTGAGTAGCTTTCTCTTCTTCAGTAAGTGGCCGCTTTTCATCTGTTGCATAGCTTATAGTTGCAAAAGAAAAAAGAATTAAGACTAAGCATAATTTTTTCATTTAAATGTTATCTCCCTCTTTTGAGCTCTTGCCTTCACTTGATTCTTGTGTTGCATTATTTTTTTCTTGTTCTTTTTTTAATTTATAAGCTTCGATCTTTTCTTGCTGTTCTTTTTTTATCTGTTCATCAAATAGCTTTATATCTGGACGATCTTTATAAAGAATATCTTTCTTTAAATCCCCCTGAATAGAGCAAAGAACGCGATTATAGTTGTTGTCTATGTTCTCTAAGTATAGAGATTTTTCAATTGTCCCAAGTCTTGGCACTACGCCATCAATTGCATAAAGGTTATCTTCCCATTCAGGGGATTTAGCATTGCGATCATAAATTTTAGCATTAGCAATATAAACATTTTCATTATAATTTGACCATTTTATATTTTTTAATGCATTGATAATTTCTTCTTGGCTATTATCAAAAATAAAACCCCAATAATAATATTTTCCAGATAAATTTGTTGGAATATATATGTCTTGATATCCCGTAATAGTTAACCCACGATATTTAAGTGGTTTTTTAAAAATAACTTTATTTTTATCTTGTTGATAAATTGATTCTACAGGAATAAATGTCACGTTATCTTTTGTGGTTAAATCAACATACTCGCTAAATGTTTTTTTATTTTCAGCTAGATTTTGGAAAAATTGATTATCACATGCAAGAAAAGTATCGACTATCTTATCTGTTACACTTGCTTTATTGTCTTGAGCAAAAGCCATGCAAGACATGAGCGAAGAACAAGCAATAACAGTAAGTTTTTTGAAAAGCATGGGCTGTTCCTTTAAAAAATCGCTAATAAAACGTCACAATATTGTAAAGCAATGTAAGTTGATGTCAATCTAAACAGTTTTAATTTTGAACAAAAATCAATAAATGACCAGCATTAAAAGAAATTTTGACAGTGTCATTAATAGCTTTATTACGTAGACTAGTAAAACTACCTAAAGATAAAGTTTGATTATGTAATGGGTATTCAAAACCGGTTATAGTTAACCCTGTAACTTTGGATAGAGGCATTAATGAAATAATATGGTATTTAACATGACGGATAATTTGATGATTAGTTGCGAAGAAAAAGTGACAATAATCATCATAAAACAGCATTTTTAATTGTTGATGATATTGCATAGCAACCGATAAGTTACCTAGAAAGTGGTCACTGGCTCGTCCTGATGCACCATATATGGTAAATGATGTGACTCCTTTAGTATTCAAAAACAACAACGCTTTTTCAAAGTCAGTTTTAGATTGATCTGGCGTATGAATGATTTGGGTTTTATCGGGAATTGTCATTGTGGAGTTAATGCTATCTAAATCACCGATTATAAAATCTGGTTTAATTGAAGATTTAGATAGATAACTATGATATGCACCGTCAGTACATGCGATATAATTATAATTACCTAAGTGGGTAGGTAAATTTTTAGGTGGTTCGCCATTTACAAATAACAGTGCTGTGAACATTATTACTCCCATTAAAACATTTTATAACGCTAAAGTATAAGCCATAATAATTGCATCTTCTTTATTACCATCGGTGGTTGGGTAATAATTTTTTCTAATAGTTATTTGATTGAACCCTATTGAATGATATAACTCAAGTGCTGGCGCATTTGATTTTCTTACTTCTAACCATATTGTCGAAATTTTATTTGGCATTGCCATTAAATCATCAATCAACTGGTTTAATAATGCTTTTGCTAACCCTCGATTCCGGTATTTAGGATGTATGGCAATATTAAATAAACTTGCTTCATCAGCTACCTGTTGGCAAATACAAAAGCCTACAATTTTATTATCAACGGTTATTTTAAGGTTTAAATAACGTTCTCCTTGATTTGAAAAGAAAGTCTCTTTAGACCAAGGAATAGGGTAGCATAATCGCTCTAACTCATAGGCTTCTGCTAGATCATTTTCATTTAGGATGGAAATCGTTTTCATATTCACATAATTGTAGCCAAAGCTGTCGCTTTTGTTGTGGATCTTTGGCTAGCGAAACTAAATCGCTGGTTTTAATCGTTAATTTATTTTGCCATTGTTCATGGCTTTTTATGTCAATAAACCAAGTTACAACTTTTACTTCATCTGCCGGTATTATTAATTGCGAAGGCGTAAGAAATAAAACTTGCTCTTCAGTTAACTCAATGGCTTTTAAAATATCATAATAAATTTTTTGTGTTGGTTGCTTTTTAGCAACGACGATTAAACGAATTTTATCGTCGATATGTGTAGCAACTTCACCTTGAAAAACGGCAGAATTGCGTAAAACATATTGGGTAATATCACATTGCTTTAGATACCAATCAGTTGCTGTCATTGTCGGATTACTGTTTTTATTAGGGATTAAAGAAAGTTAATTGTATAATCTTCGCTTCAATTTATAAAGGTTTTTCATTGAGGCATTATGGCAATATCCGCATTTACTCCTGCTAGCCAAGTACTTGAACGTCATCAATCCTTTTTTGATGATAAAAATATTCTTATTGCAGGTGATATCCAAGATAATTACCCAGCTGTTATATCAGCTAATTTGGTTAAGATTCACTGCTCGCAGTATCACACATTTTTAAATTTTAAACACTCGAAACGAGCTGAAAGCACCAATTTTTCGCTCTATCCTGACGAGTCTTTTTATAACAATGTTAACACACTCATATATTATTGGCCTAAAACTAAGAGTGAAGCACAATTTCAGTTATCATTTTTATTAAATAATATGCCTAAAGAGAGTGATATTTTTATTATTGGTGAAAATCGGACTGGTGTAAAAAGTGTTGAAGGATTATTGGCTGATTTTGGCTCTATACAAAAAATAGATAGTGCAAGGCGATGTGGTCTGTATCATTTTCGTGCTGATAGCCGTTTAGCTTTTGAACTAAAAGAGTGGTGGCTAAGTTATCATTTAACCATTGAAAACCAAGATATCGAAATTAAAAGCTTACCAGGTGTATTTAGCCAAAAAGGATTAGATGCGGGTAGTGAGCTTCTGTTAAATGCATTGATGGAACAGAGTGATATTATCAAAGGTAATATCCTAGATGTAGGTTGTGGCTCAGGCATATTATCAACAGTTTTAGGTAAATTATATCAAGATATAAGTTTAACATTAACCGATGTCAGTAGTATGGCGTTAGAATCAAGCAAAGCTACGTTAGCTTGTAATAATCTTTCTGCAAATGTTATTGCTAGTGATGTATTTTCAGATATCAACGATAAATTTCACTTAATCATCTCTAATCCACCTTTTCATGATGGTAAAGAGACAAGTTATACTGCAGTGAACAAACTAATTAAAGAGGCTAAAAAACACTTAAAATTAAATGGTTATCTTTGTATTGTGGCAAATTCATTTTTGCCTTATCAATCGATTTTGGATGAAACCTTTAAAAGTGTTGAAATTATTGCCCAAACAACAAAATTTAAAGTCTATTTAGCCAGTCATTAATAAGTAATGATAATCAAATATTCATGCGTGAGTAGAGTGAACTAGATCACGCGTGAAAATTGATGTTGTCGAACCAATCGTCGCATATAAATATCAAAACACATACAAATATTTCGAATAAGCAAAAGCCCTTTAGGTTGGACAACGATGCTATCTTTACCAATTAAGACTAAACCATCTTGTTCCAATGGTGCTAATAGTTTTAAATCTTCATTAAAATAGTCATCAAATTTAATCGCATAAAGTTGTTCAATTTGTTTTTTATCAAGGTAAAAATGGCAAATAAGTTGCTTAATGATGTCTCTTCTTATTTTGTCATCTTGATTTAAGGTAAATCCTTTCCATAAACCATTACCTTGTTGTTTAACTAAAGTTTGATAATTTTTTAGATCTTTATGGTTCTGTGCATAACTATCACCCAACATACTAATTGCTGACACACCAAGACCCAATAGATCTGAATCTCCTTTAGTTGTGTATCCTTGAAAGTTACGATGCAATTTATTTTCTTTTTGAGCAATAGCCAACTCATCGGTTGGTTTGGCAAAATGATCCATACCGATAAATTGATAACCGGCTTGAGTTAATTTTTCTATACTAGTTTGTAAGATCTTTAATTTTTGATTAGCGTTAGGTAAATCATAATCTTTGATTTTACGTTGCGCAGCAAAACGACTAGGTAAATGGGCATAATTAAAAACGCTTAATCTATCGGGTGAAATATCAATAACTTTATTTAAAGTTTCGGTAAAACTTTCAACGGTCTGTTTGGGTAATCCATAAATTAAATCGAGGCTAATTGATCGAAAATTATTTTTTCGTGCTTGAGCAATCAATGAGCGGATTAAATTTTCATCTTGTTCTCGGTTGATTAGATTCTGAATTTCATGATTGAAATCTTGAATTCCCATACTTAACCGATTAAAGCCTAGTTCAGAAAGATGATCGATTGTTTGTGTACTGATTTCTCTGGGGTCTATTTCAATTGATAATTCAGCATCTTGAGTAAAGTTAAAGTGTTGCCTGATTGATGTGATTAATCGTGTTATTTCATCATCAGTCAAAAAAGTAGGAGTGCCTCCGCCCCAATGCATTTGGCTTACAATACGATTTTTAAACAACTCTGACCGTTTAGCAATTTCAATATCTAGTATATCGAGATACTGGGTAACTTTATGGGTTTGCCGGGTAATAAGTTTATTACAACCGCAAAAGTAACAAAGTTTATGGCAAAACGGAATGTGGACATATAGTGATAATGAACGTTCAGGATAACGTGTGGCAGCTGAAAGAAAGTTTTGTTCAGTGAACTGCTCATTAAATTCAAGCGCAGTTGGATATGAAGTATATCTTGGGCCGGAATAGTTATACTTTTCTATTAATGCTTGGTCCCATAGCTGAGATTGAATCATATTGTGTTTATTTAATCCTGCTTTTGACATTGTTGTTTCCATCACATTTTGCTTTACTACGCTTTTTAATTTGCGTTTTAATTTTAATACGATTGATTTTTTTCAAATACAATAATGTGCAGATAAATAATCCCAAATATAAACCGAGCATAATAAATATTGGCATGGTTAATGACTCTTTATTGACATTATTTGGAAAATGAAATTATAAATTTCTAGTTCATATTAAATAAATCTAACTTAATTACGTTTAAGTAAGCTGACAATATCTTCTTTAGGCTCTTCTAACTCGTCATCAAAATCATTATCTTCATAACCTAATTGTTTCATCAGTTGATCAATGCGATCTAGTTTATTATCAAGATAAGATTGTTGTTCATTAGTCAATGTTTTGCCTTGCTCAACTAAATCAAGTAAATGGTCAAGTTTAGTATCATTTTCAAGCTGGTCTAATTCTTGTTCTGGTGTTAATTTGACCTTTTTAGGTTGATTAACTTTTATAATTGGATCATCCGTTTGCACTAATGAAATTGGTTTTTTACTACCAATTCGCGGATCTTTAATGATATTTGACGTTTTTTTATTGTTTTGTTTGCCGTTAAAACGAGAACCACTAGGTAAACCTTTATGTTTACGTTTTCGCTTAAGTTCTCGAGACTCTTCATTAATCTCTTGACGGGTTTTTTTCGATTTATTTTTTAACATACAATCTCAATTTAATATCTTGTTATAAATTTACTTAAACATATTTTACCAGCAAGTCATTAATATAGCTATGAGCAGAAGTTAATGCGAATTTATGATTGTAAAAAAATAGATTTAGTATAATCTGAGCCAAATAATTTTTAAATATTGAGCAAATAAAACATGAAAAATCATTTGAGCCCTTATATGCAATTTACCCGACAAGAGTGGGCTGGCTTGCGTAATGCGGTACCGATGACTTTAACTGCTGAAGAATTAACCTCGTTACAAGGAATTAATGAAGATTTGTCTATGGATGAAGTAAGTGAAATTTACTTGCCTTTATCTCGATTACTCAATTATTATATAAGCAATAGTTTTAGCCGTCAGGCAGTCTTATCAAAGTTTCTAGGTAAAAGTCAGAAAATACCTTATGTTATCGGTATTGCTGGTAGTGTTGCTGTTGGTAAAAGCACCACAGCTCGTGTCTTACAAGCATTATTAACTCGTTGGCCGGAACATCGCAAAGTTGCGTTAGTAACGACCGATGGCTTTTTATATCCCAATCGTTATCTTGAAGAACGTGGTATCATGAATAAGAAAGGATTTCCTCAATCTTATGATATCAAAAAGTTAATTAATTTCGTTGCTGATGTAAAGTCAGGTCAGTCAGAAGTTAAAGCACCCGTTTATTCTCATTTGGTTTACGATATTGTTGAAGACGAACAGATTACTATCGACAGTCCAGATATTTTAATTCTTGAAGGATTAAATGTTTTACAAGGCACCATAAATTATACACAGGCTAACAATCGGGTGTTTGTTTCCGATTATGTAGACTTTTCAATATATGTCGATGCACAATTACCCTTATTACACGATTGGTATGTGAATCGATTTTTAAAATTTAGAGCTGGGGCATTTAGTGATCCTAACTCTTACTTTAACCACTATTCTAAGCTTCCCGAGGAAGAGGCTGTGAATATTGCTAACCGCCTTTGGCGAGAAATTAATGAATTGAATTTGATCGAAAATATCCTGCCAACACGGGAACGAGCAAGTTTGATTTTAACCAAAGGTAAAGATCATAAAGTAGATTGTGTTCAATTAAGAAAATAAACTTAGGGGAATCAATATGAAATCAGCAATTAGGTTATTAAGTAAGTTAAGCATTATCACTTTAGTTACTGCATTTTCAGTAAACAGTTATGCAACAAATAATGATGAATACCAAGGGTTAAATTGTGACGGTAAAAAACAAGCAATCCAAACTAAAATAGATCAAGCTAAGAATGCTAATAATGCTAATGAAGTTGCAGGTCTTGAAAAAGCACTTCAAGAAGTTAATACCAATTGTAAAGATGAAACATTAGAAGAAAAATATAAAAGATTAGTGGTTGAAAAAACTAAAGATGTTACTGATAAAACTAAAGAATTAGCAGAAAAGACTAAAGAATATGCAAAAGACAAACTCAATGCAAATCAAGATAAAATTGATGCATTAAAAGCTAAATTAAATGATGCTGAAAAAGAGTTATCTGATGCTAAAGATAAACTTGCTGATTATTACAAACAAATGACTAGCAAATAGAGTAAAGTTAAACGCAAAAAAGTGCCTTCCTCAACTTTTTTGTTAGATAAGCACCATTAATCGAGCGTTAATGGTGCTTTTTTATTGATAAAAGATAATGTGCTTAAACTAGACTTTTCTGCCTAAAAAGAGTAAGGTGTGCGCCTTATTACGTGGTTCGTGAACCTCCCACGCTAAAAAACTAAGGAAAATTTAATGAGCAACATTACACTACTTGGCGACCAATCTGTTCGCTATCCAACTGACTATTGTCCAAATATTTTAGAAACCTTTGATAATAAACACCCCGGTAATGATTATTTTGTTAAATTTAATTGCCCGGAATTTACCAGCCTTTGTCCTATCACTGGTCAACCTGATTTTGCGACGATTTATATTTCGTATGTCCCCAATATAAAGATGGTGGAAAGTAAATCGCTCAAACTCTATTTATTTAGCTTTCGTAATCATGGTGATTATCATGAAGATTGCATTAATATCATTATGAAAGATCTGATTAAATTAATGGATCCAAAATACATTGAAGTCTGGGGTAAATTTTTACCTCGTGGCGGTATTTCTATCGATCCATATGCAAATTACGGTAAACCCGGCACTAACTGGGAACAAATTGCGCTTAATCGTTTAGCTAATCACGATCTTTATCCTGAAAAAGTCGATAATCGTTAATCTCATCATCCTAACAGGAAATTTTTAATGCAACATCGTAAAGCACTTGTGATATTTTCTGGTGGGCAAGATTCGACCACTTGCCTACTGCAAGCGATTGCTGATTATGGGCGTGAAAACGTTGAAACAATCAGCTTTCAATATGGTCAACGACATGCCATTGAGCTTGAAAAAGCCAAATGGATTGCTGACGATCTTGGTGTAAAGCAAACCGTCATTGACACTTCAGTGATCAAACAAACAACTAATAATGCCTTGATTGATGACTCGCAAGAAATTAAATCAGCTCAAGAAGGGAATTATCCGAATACCTTTGTTGACGGGCGTAATATGCTATTTTTATTGTTAGCCGGGTGTTATGCCAAACAGCACAGTATTAAAGATATCATTATTGGCGTATGTGAAACCGATTTCAGTGGTTATCCGGATTGTCGAGATATCTTTATTAAATCCATGAATGTTTCGATGAATTTAGCCTTGGATTACACGTTTAACATCATCACCCCATTAATGTATCTGACTAAAGCGCAAACATGGGAAATGGCTGATAAACTCGGTTATCTTGATTATATCCGGCAACACACTCACACTTGTTATTATGGGGTAGAGGGGGGATGTGGTAAATGTCCTAGTTGCGACTTACGTGAAAAAGGGTTAAATCAGTATCTAACCCATAGCTCTAAATAGTATTATTTAAAGGGGAAATGCATGTCTGACAATCATCAACGATTAGTCTCATTGGATGTATTGCGAGGAATGACCATTGCAGGAATGATTTTAGTGAATAATCCCGGGTCGCCAAATGCTATTTATCCTTTACTTAGGCATGCTAAATGGAACGGGCTGACTTTTGCCGATCTCATCTTTCCTTTATTTATGTTTATTATGGGCGTGTCGACTTATATTTCCTTAAATAAATTAGATTTTAAGCTTAATAAAATTCTGTTAATTAAAATCTTGAAAAGAACACTGATTATTTTTGCTATTGGATTATTGATTGCTTGGTTTTCGGGTTTTCTTGCTTTGTATAAGTATTTTAATTGGCTGCCGTTTCATGAGCGGATGGTTGAATCTTTGTCTTGTATAGATCAAATCCGAATTATGGGCATTTTACAACGTTTAGCGATCTGTTATTTGTTTTCTTCTCTTATTATTTTATGTTTTGATAGAAAATATTTGCCTGTTCTGATCGTTCAAATATTACTGTTTTATTTTTTCATCTTATATTTGGGCGACGGGTTTGAGCAAAAAAATAACAACATTATTGCTAAAGTCGATAGAATGATTTTGGGTGAAGAGCGTATGTATCTGGATAATGGTATGTATTTTGAACCGGAAGGGATATTAAGTACTTTTCCGGCCATTGCTCAAGTCCTTATCGGTTTTTGTATCGCCAAACAAATATTTGCGACTAATGTCAATGTCGACAAAATAAAAATCTTGATTAAATACGGGATAATTTTTTCAATAATAGGGTTTATTTTGAGTTTTATTTGCCCAATTAATAAAAAAATCTGGTCACCGTCATTTGTATTGGTGACTTGTGCTATAGGTTGTGTCTTATTTGCCTTATTAATTTGGTTGATTGATATCAAAAAATACAAAAACGCCGTTCATTGTTTTATCCCCTTTGGCATGAATTCTTTATTCATTTTTGTTATCGCCGGTATTATTTCGATTATAACGCGTAGAATGACGCTGGTTTATCATTCTGATTCACTCAGTTTGCGACAATTTCTGTATTCAAAGATTTTAGGGCAATATTTTGGAAACTACCCCAGTTCTTTTATCTATGCCTTATTCATTGTCGTAATTTGTTGGTTGATTGCTTTTATTTTATATAAAAAGCATTTTTTTATAACAATTTAAAAATATTAGATATCGATGTAATTAAATTCGGGTTATCCGACATTTTTAACCTTAATTACATCATTTTTACATTAAAGATTATGGGTTCTCTCACCCCATTTAAAAAAGGAAACGAATATGTATTTGAATATTCATTCTGAAACACTTCAGAACAAATTTAATTCAGCTCAGCAGCGCAAGGCGCTTTGCTGGCTCTCTTTTTTTCATATTTTAGTTATTGCATCAAGCAATTATCTAGTACAAATCCCGTTTGATATCTTCGGTTTTCATACCACATGGGGAGCATTTACCTTTCCATTTATCTTTTTAACCACCGATTTAACCATCCGGGTATTTGGTGCCAGCCTTGCCAGAAGAATTATCTTTGTTGTCATGATACCTGCTTTACTGTTCTCTTATTCCATTTCGGTTGTATTTTTTGAAGGGCATTGGATGGGATTTTCAGCATTGTGTGATTTTAACAGTTTTGTTTTTCGAATTGCATTAGCCAGTTTTGCTGCTTATTTGGTTGGGCAACTGATGGATATTACCGTGTTTAATTATTTACGAAAAAACAAAGCGTGGTGGGTTGCGCCTTCGGCGTCAGCGGTGTTAGGTAATGGTATTGATACAATTGTCTTTTTTGCTATTGCCTTTTATCAAAGTAACGACGAATTTATGGCGAATCATTGGATCGAGATTGCCGCAATTGACTATAGTTTTAAAATTTTAATTTGTGGATTATTCTTCTTACCGCTTTATGGCATTATTTTGAATTTTATTTTAAAAAAACTGCTTATAAAGTCACTATAACAACCTGATTAATTACTTAATTATTCAGAATAATTGTTAATATTTAGAGCTTATCAGCGTTATGATAAGTTCTAAATGCCACCCCCCCTCTCAAAAAACCCGTTCCTCAACTTTTTTTTACCAATTTAAAAAATTTAATTATCTCAAAATAAATTAAAAATCTTAATAAAGATTCTTTGCTAAAGTTTTTGTGAAAGTGCATAATATGAACAAAAAAATAAGTAGTATTTTTATTAGGAATAGAAAGGATTAGGTGAAACAATGAGATTGATAAAACACTTAGCTGTGTTGGGTTTGTTTTTGACGTTATGCGCTTGTGATAATCAAAAAGATAAATCGACAGATTCAGTAAGTAATAATAAAACCGAGTTAACTACAAATAATACCAGTAATACCAGTAATACAACGCATGATTCGAGTACAAATTCGCAATCTCATAACCCATTTAATCCAACGCCTGAATTAATCGAAAAATATAAAGGTAAAAATCTAAAAGTTCTCGATAGTTCAGAATTAATCATTGATGGTTCAAGCACATTAGTCGTGACATTTTCCGTTCCTCTCAATCCGAAATTGAATTTTTCAAATTTATTAAGATTGGTTGACAAAGAGAGTGGTGTGGTTGATGGCGCGTGGGAGTTGTCTGATAATGGCCTTGAATTAAAACTTCGCTACCTTCAGCCAAATCGTAAATTGGTTTTAACTATTGATAAGATGTTATCAGCGATTAATGATAGCCATTTGTCATCTGTTTATGAAGCTCAAATAACCACCCAAGATCGCCAACCTATGGTTGGTTTTGCTAGTACTGGATTTTTATTACCAAGTAAATCCATGAGTGGATTGCCGATTAATACGCTCAATGTTGATAAAGTTGATATAAACTTTTTCAAAATTAAGCCAGAAAAATTACCTATTTTACTTGATAATTATGGTTTTATTGATATGTTGTCAATTTGGCGTTCGCAAAGTATGAGTGAATATACTGATTTAGTTTATTCTTCAAGATTTGATCTTAATCCTAGACCGAATGCTCAAGAAACCATTATCGTTAACCTTTCTACAGTTTCTGAACTTAATCAAGAAGGTGTTTATATTGCGGTAATGAATGAAGCGGGTACTTATAATGAATCAAATCCTGCAACAATATTTTCAATAAGCAATATCGGGGTTTCATATCATCGTTATGATAATGGTAAATTAGCGGTAACGACTCATGCGTTAGATAACGGTAAGCCACTAGCTAATATTAATTTAACATTATTATGCGAATCTAATAATAAGCAGTGTAAGAATATTAAGGCAACGACAGATAAAGATGGCTATGTTGAAATCGATGGCAACAACAAGGCATATAGCGTATTGACTGCAACCGATGGCGAGCAAACGTCATTTTTGATGGTTAATCGTGCTGCGCTTAATTTAACTGATTTCAATTTATCGGGCAAACCTTTCTACCAAAAACAATTATTTGTTTTTGGCCCTCGTGACCTTTATCGTCCGAACGAAACCGTCTATTTTAATGCTCTATTACGTGATGCAGATGGACAGCCATTACCTGATCAACCAATCGTCGCTGAAGTGTTTTCTTCTAATGGTCGAGTTGTCAAAACTTATCAACTAAAAAGCAGTGTGAATACCAATGGTTTATATCAACAACAATTTGTTATCCCCGCTGATGCAGCAACAGGTAATTGGTCAATTCGTTTCAATTTAGGTGATGATAACTATCGCCAGTGGAATTTTAAAGTTGAAGAATTTTTGCCAGAACGTATGGCGATGGAAATACATAGTTCATCTGATGGTCCAATTCTTAAGAGTGAAGATGTTTCTTTTGATATAAAAGGTTGGTATTTATATGGTGCGCCAGCATCTGGTAATCGCTTAGATGCTAATCTTTATTTAAAGAAAGTTGATACTATTGCAGGATTAGATGACTTCAAAATTGGATCAGCTACTGAAGAAAATCCATATCGCGAACTTGATTCTTTAGAGTTAAAGTTAGATAGCGATGGTTTAACTGAAATTAATATTGAGAATAATTATTGGTCAGGAAGCTCATCACCTCTAAAAGTCGTTTTACAAGCTAGTTTGCTAGATTCTGGTGGTAGACCAGTTACGCGTTATGCAACACAAACTATTTGGCCTGCACCTAAATTGCCGGCAATCCGAGCATTATTTGAAAACTCAGAATATTATGATTGGAATAGCGATAATTATTTTGAGCGTCCAACTGTAGACATAAATAGTACTGCTGAATTCGAAATCGCTTATGTTGATTTGGATGGGGAAAAATTAGGTACAAAATCATTAAAAGCTAGACTAGTTCGTGAGCGTAATGATTACTATTGGGTTTGGTCAGAGGAAGACGGTTGGCGTCAAAGTTCCAACTCGAAGGAATTTGTGGTTTCTGAAGATCAGTTATCTATTGAGGCAGGCAGTACCACAAAAATAGCCTATCAACCTACTGATTATGGTGCTTACCGAATTGAAGTGGTAGATACAAACAGTAAAGTCGTATCAAGTCTCCGATTCTGGGTTGGTTATGATTGGGAAGATAATACTCATGGTACTAAATCAGTACGTCCAGACCAAGTTAAGTTAAGTATTGATAAACCATCTTATAATCCTGGAGATGTCGCTAAAGTTAATGTTCAAGCACCTGTAGCTGGTTCTGGTTATATTTCTCTCGAAACCAATGATGGGACCATTTGGAAAAAAGCAATTACGGTGGGTGAAGAAGGTTTAGATGTCGAAATTCCTATTGAAAAATGGGGGCGACATGATGTCTATATTAGTGCTATGATTATTCGCCCTTCGACTGATGCTTCCGTGCAAACAGTTAAACGAGCAATTGGTTTACTTTATTTACCAATTGATACGTCTAATCGTCAATTAAATGTGACAATTGATACACCGGTACAAGTAGAACCTGAAACTGTTGTGCCAATTAAAATTAAAATGGATAAGCCATCTGTCCAAAAAGATAAAAAAGTGACTGTATTGGTTTCAGCTGTTGATTCAGGTGTTTTAAATATCACTGATTATGTCACACCAGATCCTTATGCTTGGTTTTTAGGACGTAAACGTTTTAATGTAGATATTAACGATGTCTATGGCAGCTTAATTGAAGCTACTGGTCGTAATGTAAATATGAGCTTTGGTGGTGATGCGATGGGCGCTGGCGGTAAAAAACCGTCAAATGAAGTTCTAATTGTTGCACAACAACTCAAAACCATTCAATTAGATGACAATGGCGAAGGTGTTATTAATTTACCTTTACCTAATTTTAATGGTGAGCTACGTATAATGGCTCAAGCATGGGATGATAATCGTTTTGGTAAAGCTGATAAAAAAATGAAAGTTTCAGCTCCGGTTATAGCTGAATTATCAACTCCTCGATTCTTATCTGGTGGTGATCGCGCTGTATTAGCGTTAGATCTTCATAATTTGACAGATAAAACACAAAATATGAAAGTTGAAGTATCGACTAATGGTTTGATTCATCAAAATGAAGCCAAAACGATATCAGTCAAACTTGATAGTAAACAAAAAGATATCATTCAAATCCCTGTTATTGCAGATTATGGTTATGGTACTGGTTCGGTAACAATAGCGGTCAAAGGTATTTTACTTGAAGATAATTCTGACACTAAAATTGAAAGATCATGGTCAATTGGAGTAAGGCCTGCATATGCCGGAACAACCAGATCTTATGTGTTAGCACTAGATGCCAATGAGAATTGGGAATTACCAAACGATGCATTAACAGGATTAATTGATAACACTGTTGAAGGGCAATTGGTCATTTCTAATCAGCCGCCGTTAAATATTGCTCAATATATCAAAGATTTATTTGCATATCCTTACGGTTGCTTGGAACAAACAACGAGTGGTTTATTCCCATCATTATATGCCAATAGTAAACAACTCGCAGAACTAGGTATTAAAACTGATTCAGATGAGATGCGTCGTAAAAAAGTGCAATTAGGTATTTCACGTATCTTATCAATGCAACGAAATAATGGTAGCTTTGGGCTATGGAATAGTCATAGTGAAGAAGAGCATTGGTTGACAGTTTATGCAACAGATTTCTTGTTGCAAGCTAAAGAACGAGGTTATCAAGTTAGTGATAAAGCGCTTGATTCAGCAATGACACGCCTAGGTCAATATATCTATGATACGTCTGCATATAATAATCTTGATTATTATGGAGATTCACGTAGTTTTGAGTTTTCTAAGTTGTCAATTAAAGCCTATGCATTAATGGTTTTAACTAAACAAAATAAAGTTACCTCAGCAATGCGTAACGAGATAAATTATTTATCAGACAAGATAAGTAATGATAAGTCATTTATCTATTCGCCATTACCTATAGCTCAACTAGCGGTTGCTGCTAAATTAAATGGTAATCAAAATGTTTATGAAAAATTATTACCTTTAGTTTTTAGCACTTCGTATCAATACAATAATCACTGGTTTGGTAATTACGGTAGTGAAATACGTGATGAAGCATTAATTCTATCTTTATTAATAGAAAACAAAATAGCTCAGAATAAACAAGGTACTTATCTGTATAATTTATCAGATTTATTAAACAGTAAACGATATTTCTCAACACAAGAATTAAATTCATTGTTTATTGCTGGTTGGTCATTAGAACAGCATAAAAGTGGTAATAAATTTAAGGTATCAGTGAATGGAAAAGTTAATGAAGTTGATTCAGTATTTTCACATTCATATGATTTTGATAAATTAACCCAAGGGTTATCGATTGATAATTCAGAATCAGATGAGCCACTATATGTTAAGTTCTCTGTAACAGGTTATTCTAAAACACCTCCAGCGCCAACCTCAGCTGATGGTTTCTTTAACATCAGTCGTACGTATTATGATTTGCAGGGTAATAAAATATCACCAGCAGATTTAGATGTAGGTTCTATGATGGTTGTGGTTTTAGATGTAATAGCTAAAGAACAAGTTCATGATGCGTTGGTTGTTGATTTCTTACCAGCTGGTCTAGAGCTTGAAAATCAAAACCTTTCTAATAGTAGTGTGAATTTATCATCAATTCCTAGTATAGCTAAATTAATGGGAGATGATGATGCTAGTAATATTAAATATCAAGAATATAGAGATGATAGATATGTTGCCGCTGTTAATATTAATAATTATGTGGGGCGCAATAATAAATATCGAAAACGTTTAGTGTATTTAGTTAGAGCAGTAACTACTGGCGATTACATGATTCCTTATCCTTATGTAGAATCTATGTATCGTCCAGACCGTTTTGCTATAGGAGAATCACCTGATTTTATGACTATTTCAAATCCTAGACAGGAAGAAAATTAATTAGATATTAATATACTAATTATTCCGCCAATATATTTGGCGGAATTTTTATTTATAAATACATTTGGCTGGGTCACATAATAAAGATAATGAAAAAATGCTTTTATAAAATATTTAAATTTTTTTTGATATTATTAGTTTTATTGAGCAGTAGTTTTTTTATTGCTGACTCTCTTTTTCCTTTATCTATCTCACAAAATAAAACTACCCAAACCGTTGTTGCAGCAGATGAAACTCCATTATGGCGATTTGCTGATCAAAATGGTGTTTGGCGTTATTCGGTCAGTCTTGATGAAGTGCCAGACTATTATCTTGAAGTTTTATTAAATTATGAAGATCGCTATTTTTATGAACATATTGGTATTAATCCGATTTCTTTATTTCGTGCAGCTTGGCAAAATATATCAAATGATAAAATCGTTTCCGGTGGTAGTACTATATCTATGCAAGTGGCAAGATTATTATATCCACACGATCGAACGCTAACGGGTAAGCTAAAACAGATCTTTCGAACCCTCCAGCTTGAATTACATTATAGTAAAGATGAGATCTTAACTTTATATATTAACCACGCACCCTATGGCGGCACAATAGAAGGTATTGGGGCGGCAAGTTGGTCTTATTTTGGTAAACAGCCTAAAGAGTTAACAAGAAGTGAGGCAGTATTATTAGCTGTGTTACCTCAAGCTCCAAGCCGGTTACGACCCGACCGATTTCCTGAAAGAGCCAAACAAGCTCGTGATAAAGTATTAGACCGATTGGCAGAATATAAAGTATGGTCAAATGATTTAATCGAAACCGTTCGACGCGATGAGGTTTGGGTATATCCACGAAAAGCACCACAAGTGGCTCCCTTACTGGCTTATCGTTTAAAAAATAAATACCCTAATGAGGATATTATTCATTCCACTATTGATGTTTCAATTCAATATAATTTAGAAGATTTAGCCATCAATCGTGTGAAACAACTACCGCCTAAAACATCATTGGCTATTTTAGTAGTCGATCATACTGATATGACAGTAAAAGGCTATGTCGGTTCAGCTGATTTTAATGACAATGAACGCTTTGGCCAAGTTGATATGATTAGTGCGTTACGTTCTCCTGGCTCTACACTAAAACCTTTTATTTATGCGCTTGCTCTTGATGAAGGTATGATTCATTCTGAATCGCTATTGCAAGATGTTCCTCGTATTACTACCGATTATCGTCCAACCAATTTCGATGATGGTTTCTATGGGCCGGTTAGTGTATCTGACGCATTAAGTAAATCATTAAATTTACCTGCGGTTCAATTAATTGAGTTATATGGCCCCAAACGATTTGCAGGTAAATTGGCTGGTATTGGGTTACCTTTATCTTCGATAGGCAACGAGCCTAATATCTCCTATATATTAGGTGGCGCTTCATTAAGGATGGATAATCTTGTTAGTGCATATAGTGCATTTGCTAGGCATGGCGAAGTGAGTCCATTGCGCTTTACTCAAAAAGAGCCATTGATTAATAAACCCTTTATTTCAGATGGTAGTGCTTGGATAACAAGACAAATGTTAATTAATAGTAATCTATTAGCTTATAAAACAGGAACCAGTTATGGCTATCGGGATGCTTGGGCAGTTGGTATCAATCCAAGATATTTAATTGGCGTTTGGGTAGGGCGTCCTGATGGTACTCCCGTTGTTGGGCAATATGGTTCAATGTCTGCAATGCCAATTTTACAACATGTTAATTCTATTTTGTTAAATAGAGAAAATCGTTTAAATCGTCCACTTACTACTTATGAAAAACCAGCATCAGTATCTTCTACGAAAATTTGTTGGCCATTAGGGCAACCTCTTCCAGAATCTGATGTAAATTGTCACCGTCAAAAGACTGCATGGGTTTTAAACAATATGACACCGCCAACATTAAGTACCTATGGTGAACTAAAAAATAATATCTATCGTTCTGGTTGGATAACGATTTGGGTTAATGAACGAGGTGAACGTGTTGCTGCTGATTGCCCCGGAGCACAAAAAAAACAACTTGCCCTATGGCCAGTATCATTAGAAAACTTTTTGTTAACAAAAGAGAAAAGGCGGACTTTATTACCACCAATTGATAAAAGTTGCCCTGTAATGGGACAAGATGTTTTTGCTTCACTCAATATTGTAGGTTTACGTGATAAACAATTGATTAGAGCATTACCAGGAAGTCATCAAGTCACAGTTGATTTAACTCCAGAGGGTGGATATGGGGAAAAATGGTGGTTTTTAGATGGAAACTTAGTTGCTAATTCCAAAGATAATGAAAAAGTGGCCTTAACTATTGCTAAAAAAGGTGTTCATCGTTTGCTATTATTAGATGAAAGCGGACAAATATTTCGATTAAAGTTTATGTCAGATTAATTAAGTAACAAACTCAGTGGTTAAATTATTGCCCATTAAATTTGTAACGGATCGTTATCTGAGGTTTATTTTAATCGGGATTAACAGAAATATCTAATGTGGCAGAAACAGTTAGCATTTACACTATATGTGAGCGTCAATGTGATTGAAAGATAGGTTTAACAAAAGTATATAATCGTTTCACTGTTTGTTAACTATAATAGTAGAATATTATGCATCTTCTAAATATATTTTCTGGGATTAATTCAAGTAGATAATTGTTTTTTTCAGTATGCTAGAATAACTAAATAGATAAAAAGCGGGGTTTTACCCCACTTTTTTCAAATCTAGGAAGGATGTTTTAAATACTTAGTTTAAATATAGCCATGGTCAAAAATATTAATTTACTTCTAACGGTTTTCCATCGGTTTCAATATTAATAAATTCCATACCGGTAGGGTTTACCGCCATGATAGCTTTGGCTAATGTTTCATGAAAAACGATATGAAGCGATTCTCTTAATAGAAAAACTAATCTTTGTTCCAAAGGAATTTCACTTAAAATTTTTCTGTCCAAAATGAGTTTTTTTATAAAATATGTCATTCTAGGCTTTTCATAATCGGATTTATCTTTATCTAAAGCCTCGATTATATTGTCAGAAAGTAGACAAAAATAGTCTTTAATGATTTTACCTTGTGGGGTTGTTAATTCAGTGTCAATAATTTTAATCCCTTTGGGCTTAAAGCTTTTAATCACATTTGCTATTTTATCGGTAATAAAAATCTCAGGACCAGACAAAAAATCAGACATAACGGGCTGAGAGGGTATAGTTCCATTAAATTCTAAATTTATTAAAGTGGGGTTTAAGCGATCATCACGATCCGTTATACGAATCAATGGATAGGCTTGGTCTGATTTTCTCTGTATAAAATAATAATTTTCCATGTTTTATTTCTCTTCAATAGGTTGTAAGTTTGTTTGGAGATAAAATAGTTTTGCTGATTTTTGGTTAAAATAGTAGCATGATGCATGTTGTGTGAAGAGTTTATTTTTGTAAAAATTTTATATATCTATTATCTTCTTTAATGCGTTAAATAACTAAATAGATAGAAGATTGGACTTACTTTCCTTCTGTATGCTCCCTGTTGCCATATTCATGAACGCTGTTTTTTTCATATAGATATCATTTAAACATATGTCTAATCTTTATTGCTGAAAGAAAATTGCATTAGGAATTATTAATCTGATCAAAACCACCATTTTTCAACTTTGGTAAATGAAACGCCTTGAGGTTTAACTGACATAATGGCATTGACAATTGATTTATGATATAAGTGTATAGTACAAAACTCAAATAATTTAAAAATTAATCTTTTTTCTAAAGGTATTTCAGATAAAATTTCTTTATCTAATTCAAACCGATCGATCCAGCTTAACAAATTAGGATCTGTACGATCTACTTTACATTTAGAATTTTCTCTATCGACAGCTTTTAGATAATTATAGATATGTATATAAAAATAATCTTTTAAAATGTCTCCAGTATTGGTCTCGATTTCGGCAGGTATAAGCTGAATTCCCTCAATATGCATAGCATCTAAGACATTGGCTATCTTTTTTGAAACAATGCTACTTGGTTCTGCAAAATAATCGCCAATTACAGGTTTCCTAGGAATAGGGGCACAAAACCTAAATTGAGTTAATTCGGGATTTTCAATTCTTTCTCTTGTTCTCGGATACATCATGGTATGCCTGGAATCATCTTGTGGACCAATTAAAGGATAGGCTTTATCACCTGCTCGATCAATAATATAATATTCAAACTCGTCATTTGTACTATTCATGTTTCTTATTCATTTTATTTAATGTTATTGGATTTTATTGATTATTGTTGAATTTATTCTAATTTTCAATCAATATCATATTTTTTATAGTTTTAAATTAACTCAATAGTTTCTTTTAAATCTTTTAGTTGGCAGAGAATTTGGATCTCAATAACCCTATTAATTTTTTTGAATATCAAATCCATTAGTGGTGAGTGTAAAGAGAGAGCTTTTATCAATTCAGATGATTTTTAGCTTACTATCTATTTTACACGTATATCCCTTTTATTATTCTTCGACTGGTACCTTTCTACAATCCAGCTGGCACAAAAGTGCAAAGACACTCAGCTTAATTTTATGATGTGTAAAGGTATTAAATGCTAAAACACGTGTTATTTTATTGCTAATATTACAATTCTATACTCTTTATAAATTATAGGTTATTTTAAATATAACTTTAAGTTATAAGCACCTAAATAATTGTTATTTATTACTCCGAATATTTTATTGATAGACTTAACCCCTATACAAAGTCCAATGGAGGATAATAACAATGAAATTTTTAACTAAATCACTGACGGTGGTTGCCTTAATCAGCTCAATATTCGTTGCGAGTTCAGCCTACGCCGATCGATTAGATGATATTGAAAAACGCGGACAGATCAAAATAGCGGTATTTGACAGTAATCCTCCGTTTGGATTTATTGATGAAAAAACTAATAAAATTGCTGGGCTTGATGTTGATTATGCCAATGAAATTGCTAAAGCATTGAATGTAAAAGTCGAACTTGTTCCAACTAATCCAGCCAACCGTATTCCTTTGCTAACCTCACAAAAAGCAGATCTGATTGTAGCAAACTTTACGGTGACTGATGAACGAGCTAAAACAGTCGATTTTAGTTTGCCTTATTTTGCTACTGGTCAGAAGTTTGTGGCTAAAAAAGGATTCCTAAAAACAGCAGAAGATCTTAAAAATCTTCGTATAGGTGCCGATAAAGGTACAGTGATGGAAATTACTCTACGTGAGAAGTACCCAAATGCTAAAGTAATCTCATATGATGATACACCTTTTGCTTTTGCAGCATTACGCAATGGTGTTGTACAAGCTATTACTCAAGATGACGCAAAGTTAATTGGTTTACTTGCTAATGTTCCAGAAGAACAACGAGCTGTTTTTGAAATATCTCCATTTAGTATAACTCAAGAATATCAAGCTGTAGGTATTCCAAAAGGGGAAACCCGCTTGAAAGAAAAAGTTGACCAAATATTATTAAAGCTTGAAAATGATGGTGAAGCGTTAACTATCTATAACCGTTGGTTTGGACCTGATACAAATTCAGCCATGCCTCGTGGTGATTTCAAAATAGGTAAAGGTCAATAAATAATGTATGAGCAATTACTGGAACTCCGTTATTTATGGTGGTTGTGGGATGGTTTTTTAGTCACTATCGCTATTTCAGTTTTAACAATCATTCTCTCTACAATATTTGGTTTTTTGCTAGTTATTGCTCAACAAAGTCATATCAAAATTATTAAAGGCGTTGTAATTAGTTATAACGCTATTTTTCGTTATTCTCCATTGTTACCTCAGCTTTTTTTCTGGTATTTTGGTATAGGTAATTTGTTACCAGTAGAATTTAAAATGTGGCTATTTGATGAACCGCAAATCCAGCTGTTTTTTTTCTCTTTAAAAATGCCTTCTTTTGAATTTATTATTGGTTTAATTGGATTAACATGTTACTCCAGCGCTTTTATTGCTGAAGAATTTCGAGCAGGAATTTTGGGAATAAGCAATGGTCAAGAACAAGCATCATTAGCTTTAGGTCTTACACGTTGGCAAAGTATGCGGTTTATTATTTTACCTCAAAGCATTCGTATCGCATTTCCTCCGTTAATTGGTCAATATATGAATATCATCAAGAATTCCTCTCTAACGATGGCTATTGGCGTGTTGGAACTATCTTATGTTTCACGTCAAGTTGAAACCGAATCGCTGAAAACATTTCAGGATTTTGCGATAGCAACATTTTTATATATTTTAGCCATTGTCATTGTTGGGACACTAGGCAATATTTATCAATCAAAGCGATTAAACAGGGTCTAATTTTTTATGGATTTTAAAGGTTTTGAAGTAATTTGGAATAATTTAGATTACCTAATGTGGGGTAATTTCCCAGGCGGTATTGTGTTGACTCTTTTGATGAGCTTAGCTGCTATTATCTTTTCGTCTATTTTTGGTATTTTCGCTGGTATTGGTCTAACTGTTTGCAAAGGATTTTTACGTCAACTTTTAGTTGTAGTATTAGGATTTTTAAGAGCGATTCCCGTTATTATGCTGATATTTTGGACTTATTTTTTGTTGCCAGTGCTATTGAATGTTGATGTGCCAGCTATTACAACAGTTATTTTTGCTTTATCTTTAATTGGTGGCGCATATATTGGTCATTCTGTGTATGCGGGAATGGTAGCTATTGCTAAAGAACAGTGGCAAGCGGCTTTTTCGTTAGGTTTAAATAAAAGACAAGTCATCATTTTTGTTATTCTTCCTCAAGCATTAAAAATGATGCTGCCTTCATTTGTTAATCAATGGGTATCATTAATTAAAGATACGTCTTTAGCTTATATAGTGGGTGTTGCGGAATTTACATTCATTGCTACCCAAATTAATAATCGTAGTATGGTTTATCCTACTGAAATCTTTTTGTTTGTGATTGTTGTTTATTTTATCATTTGTGCTGCACTTGATTTTACCGTCACTTTATTGCCGAAATACCATTTGATTACTCGAAAAAATAAACGATAAATATCATTTATTAAATGTTCAAAATCCTTTTTAAGGTTCTTTTAAGCTTTATTGATTAAATTACAACTAAATATTGTTTTTATAGGTCGTTGTATGTTGCTTGATATGAACACTCATCTTTTTTTATTAATTAATGCTCAAGAACAAGCCTCCAAATTATTTATTCTTTTTGCCATATTTTGTGCAAATTATTTAATCTTTGTTCCTATAGTCATATTGGGAATATGTTTTTTATTCAAACCTGTTTATAGACAATTAATCATAAAAATTGCTTTAGGTTTGGCTGTAGCCTTGTTTGTAACCTTTGTTATTCGACATCTATTTTATTCTCCACGACCATTTGTTCTTAATATTGGTACGAACTATTTGAATCACGATAAAACGAGTTCTCTTCCTAGTCAGCACGCTGTTTTTATTTGGACTATTTGCTTCTCACTTTATCTAAATTATAAAAAGCAATTTAAAGCATTAACTTATCTATGTACGATTGTTGCATTACTTGTTTGTTGGAGTCGAATCTACTTAGGTGTTCATTGGCCACTGGATATTCTGGTGGGTATGTTGTTAAGTTTTATCTCTGTTTATTTAGTCAAAAAGATATGGTTTATACGCTCAAAAAGTTTTAAATAATTATTCGCTAAATTATAACTATCAAAATGAACTTAAATTTTTAAAGCATTGGGAAATAAGTAGTAAAGCGTATAATAGTTGTAAATGTTACATTTCTTAAATCAAAATTAGGTAACACTATAATGAAAATTCTTATAGTAGAAGATGATAGTTTATTACAAAAAGGTTTATATGACGCGATAACGTCTAATGGCTATGTTTGTGAAGTCGCATCTAATGGTAAGCAAGCTGAGGATCTTATTGAGTTTGCACAGTTTAGTTTAATTATTCTTGATTTAGGTTTGCCTGATTGTGATGGCTTAGAGTTACTCACCCGATGGCGCAAAAAAAATATCGATATTCCTGTACTAATTTTAACCGCTCGCGATACTATCGAAGATAGAGTTGAAGGTTTAGATCTTGGTGCAGATGATTATTTAATAAAACCCTTCGCCTTAACCGAATTGCTAGCCAGAATAAGAGCGTTAATTCGTCGAAATCAAGGAACTGCCGATAATATTGTTAACTATGGTCCTATTTCAATAGATATTAAACTTCAAAAAGTTACTTTAAATAATCAAGAAGTGATATTGACGCCAAAAGAATTTATTTTACTATCTAGATTGATGTTGAAAGCCGGTGAAAAAGTGCATCGAAGTTTATTACAAAATGATCTATATGATTGGCAGAGTGATCCAAGTTCAAATGTGCTTGAAGTTTATATTCACGCCTTAAGGAATAAATTAGGAAAAGATTTAATTAAGACTGTGCGTGGGTATGGCTATCAACTCAATATTAATAATTAGTTATTATTTTAAAATTAATTGAATGGCAAATTTATGATTGAACAGTCTTTGAATAATATTCGACATAGTATCCGTTGGAATCTATTTTTTACTTTGGGTGCAATAATGCTAATTTGCCAAATTATTACAGTATTTTGGTTATGGCATGAGAGTAAAGAGCAAATTGATGTTTTAGTTAACTTAACGTTAAGTCAAAATAAAATAGATGAAGTGGTTGAACATGAAGAATTAGAAGCAATTTTTGCATTATTTTGCTCAGCATTTTCCATGATGGTTGTAACTTTATTTTTGGCCTATAAGGCGATTAAATGGATTACTAAACCCCTTGAGATACTTGAAAAAGATTTAAATAAAAGAACTGAAGATAATCTTAAGCCAATAAAACCAATCAGTAATATGCGTGAAATTAAGTCAATTACTACGGTATTAAATAATTTATTTGAAAGGCTTAATAATACATTATCTCAAGAACGTTTATTTACAGCAGATGTAGCTCACGAGATGAGAACACCTTTAGCAGGTATTCGATTACATCTAGAATTATTAGAAAGTAAAGATAAAATAGATTGCCATGAGTTAATTGAACGAATAGATCGTTTAGTAAATACCGTAGAACAACTGTTGATGCTTGCTCGAGCAAGTCAAAAATTTACTCTAGGTCAGTATCAAAAAATTAATTTTCTAGATGATATTCAAATTCCCCTTTTTGATGAATTGACAGAGTTAACAGTACAGAAACAACAAAGTATTGATTGGGAAATTACGGGTAATAATATAATTTTTAATGGTGATGCGACTTTGATTCGTTTACTGATTCGTAATTTGGTTGAAAACAGTTATCGGTATAGTCCAAATGAAAGTAAAATTACTATTAGTTTTTATAAAGATGCTGAAGAAATTGTGATAGCCGTTAAAGATGAAGGGAGAGGTATTGATGAGTCAAAAACAGAAAAGTTAACCCAAGCTTTTTTCAGAATGGATCGTAAACATGATGGAATAGGGCTCGGTTTGAGTATAGTTAATCGTATTACTAAATTACATCATGGCCAATTTACATTAAGAAATCGGCAAGACCAAAAGGGTACGATTGCCGAAGTCAGACTTAATGATTCACATCATCAATTAACTTAGTGATTAATGAATTATGCTTATTTTCTCGAATTAGTGATAATAAAAATCGTTGCCATGTGCGTTCAATTTTGGCTTTTGCAAAAAATCCTACATAGTTAGCGATAGGAATAAATGTCGAATTACCAATGTTATCAATAATAATTAAGCGATTTTCCTCTGGTGACAAATGCTGAAATAAAATATTTTTACTCTTGATTGTCATAGTAATGATTCTATCTTTCAGCAAGGCTGTTTTTAATGCTTTGAGTGATACAACTAACGCATCATAATTTTGATTAGTTGCTTGTTCGTCGAACAGATATTTTTCTAATGGAATAGAAATTTTTCCATCATAGTCACGAATAAGTTCAAAAACATGACCTTGACCAAAATTAGTCATTACAGGACCATAATATTTTGCTAGCACATCCCATGAGATATTGCGATTTATAAGGTGCTTATAATAGGCAATTTCACGGTTTGTTTCCTCTTCTGCTCCTTCATTATAATTGACTTTGATACATTTATTAGGATCATCGGGGTGATGATAGCATTTGCGGTGTAAACCTTTACTTATATAATCTTTTTCAGCAAGTTGAATTAAGTTTTCCATCAATTTTTATCGTGTTATTTAATATTAGTTAAAAGTGTAGCAGTTACTGTTTTTTCTCGCTACGCTTTTTTTATCATAAATCCTAGCGCTTTTTTAATATTTCTGTATAATATTGCCACCCACGTTACAACAGTGTTTTTCCCAACGCTGTTTTCGGTTGTCAGTATTAGTATAACGACTCGAAGGGGTTAGTTAGTTAATAGTTGCAATCAAAAAGTGTAAATAAATCAAATGATTTATTAACGTGAGATTAATTAAAATTTGGATAAATACAAATGAGTACTTTTTCAGCTAAACCAGAAACAGTTAAACGCGACTGGTATGTTGTAGATGCAGCAGGTAAAACGTTAGGTCGTTTAGCTACTGAAATCGCAAGCCGTTTGCGTGGTAAACACAAAGCAGAATATACACCACATGTTGATACAGGTGACTATATTATCGTTATCAATGCAGAAAAAGTTGCTGTAACAGGCAAAAAACGCACTGATAAAATCTATTATCGTCATACTGGTTACATCGGTGGACTTAAAGAAGCGACTTTTAAAGAAATGATTGAACGTCATCCTGAACAAGTCATCGAAATTGCTGTAAAAGGCATGTTACCGAAAGGTCCTCTTGGCCGTGCAATGTACCGTAAACTAAAAGTTTATGCTGGTAGTGAGCACAATCATGCGGCACAACAACCGCAAGTATTAGATATTTAAGGGGATAGAAGATGGCTGATAATCAATATTACGGTACAGGTCGCCGCAAAAGTTCTGCTGCTCGCGTGTTTATTAAACCAGGTAGTGGAAATATCATTATTAACAAACGTTCATTAGAGCAATACTTTGGTCGTGATACTGCTCGTATGGTTGTTATGCAACCTTTAGAGTTAGTTGAAATGACTGACAAACTTGATCTTTACATCACAGTTAAAGGTGGTGGTATTTCAGGTCAAGCGGGTGCGATTCGTCACGGTATTACTCGTGCATTAATAGAATATGATGAAACTTTACGCTCTTCATTACGTCAAGCGGGCTTTGTTACTCGTGATGCACGTCAAGTTGAACGTAAAAAAGTGGGTCTACGCAAAGCACGTCGTCGTCCACAATTCAGCAAACGTTAATTGCAACGTTACAAATTTGTTTCGAAACCCAGCCTATGCTGGGTTTTTTTATCGCTATATAATTTTAAACAAGCTGTAATAATATTTATTCTATTTTTATTAAATTATAATTAATTCAAATGGATAATAATAATCTTTGTTATCTTGCTCTTACTTTATTGAAATTAATTTACGTTCAAAAATGATTATTCGCCGAAAAAACAAAAAGAAAATATATTTTTTTAACAAATTTGTTATCCAATTTGCTAGAATAGTAAGCATATTTAAACTTAATTGAAATTTCGCATATTTGGAGTGAACATGGTTGTTGCTGTTAATAAACGTTCTGTGATGACATTATTTTGTGATACAACTGACATTTACGGCCATCAGATTCGTTTTGTGCTGGCAGAAAAAGGGGTAACAGCTGAGATCGAGTTTGTTACATCAAATACTTTACCTCAAGAATTATTGGATCTTAATCCGTATGGTTCAATTCCTACCTTAATCGATCGTGATCTAACTCTTTATGAAACACATATTGCATTAGAGTATTTAGATGAACGTTTTCCTCACCCACCATTAATGCCGGTATACCCAATTGTTAGAGCTAATTCCCGCTTAACAATGTATCGCATCAAAAAAGAATGGTATAGCGCCTACGAAACGATCTTAAAAGATCCTGATAGTAGTAAAGCTAAAGAGGCACGTAAAAACTTACTTGATGACTTAGTTTCTATTTCTGTCATGTTCAAAGAAAAAGATTACTTTATGAGTGATGATTTTACTTTGTGTGATTGCTATTTTGCTCCTTTACTATGGCGTTTACCATTGATTGGTATTGAATTGCCAAAAGTTGCAGAGAAAAACTATCTTTCTTATATGGCACGTGTATTTGAACGACCTGCTTTTATAAATTCTTTAACTGAAGATGAAAGAAAGATTAGAGCTTAAAATTTATTTTATCTAATGACAGATTAGCAATTAAACAAGGTAGCCGTTATGGAACTTGATGACATGACTCCTCGACGCCCTTATATATTTAGGGCATTTTATGACTGGATTTTAGATAATGATTTAACTCCTTATGTTGTGGTGAATACGTCTATTGATGGTGTATTAGTTCCACAAGAGTTTGTGAAGGATAATCAGATAGTACTCAATATTGCACCCCAATCAGTAGGACAGTATTTGGCCAATAATGATCAAATCGAATTCAATGCTAGATTTTCTGGTGTTCCTCAACATATTGTTGTGCCAATGGCTGCTATTGAAGCTATTTATGCTCGTGAAAACGGAGTAGGGATGGGGTTTGAAGATGAACCACACTACAAAGCCTTAAGACAAAGTGCAACTAAGCAATCCGAAAATGTTAAACCTGCAAATCCTTTTAGGGTTGTTAAATAGCTATCCTTAATTATTTTTTTATTATCCTATTTGAAATTTAACTAATAAATAGGATATTTTCCTACCTATTGGAATACCCATGCTAAAACTAGCTAACCTAAATCACACAATTTAAACAAGATTGTTATCTTGTGATGTTTAAAATTAAGAATAAGTTTTATAAAAAAGTGTTTAGTTAATTAATTTATATAATTCCACTTTTCTACTGCTTTTTCTATACACTTTTACCTATAAAGTATTAATTATTTTATCTTGTTTATTTATCATCCTGAATGTCGCTATAGCTTTAATCATATTATAGTTGATGATAGCCTATATTTGTTAGCCTAATCGGTATATCATATGGCAAAATAAATAATGAAAACAGACAAATGAGTAACGAAATTGAATTAAAGTTTCAAATCAATCAAAGTGATATAGAACACTTACAAAGTTATTTAAATCAATGGGTTTATTGTGATGAAGCAGAATTTTCATCACAAAAAAATTTAACCAATCAACTAAAATTAACTAATACTTATTATGATACCGAAGATCATTTATTGAGACAAAATGGTTGTGGTTTGCGTATTCGAAGTACTGAAGATGGTCAAAATAAGTGTTATGAAATTACCGTGAAATCAAAGGGTAATTCTGTGAGTGGCTTACACGAACGAATTGAAATTAATCGGCCTTTACCTAATGACAAATTAGATTTAAGTGTGCTGCCCAAAGAGGCATTACCTGATGGTTTAATCCAGTTAAATCCAATTTTTACGACTAATTTTAAACGTCAAACTTGGTTGATATCATTTGCCAATAGTGAAATAGAAGTTGCTTTAGATATAGGCAGCATTACCTCAAACAGACAATCTAAACCAATACAAGAAGTTGAGCTCGAGATAAAACAGGGTAATAAACAAGATTTGATCAACTTTGCGATTGAATTAAGTCGCTTTAGCTTACATCTGTTTTCTCAGAGTAAGGCTTCACGAGGATATCGCTTATTTCTCAATGTGCCTATTACTCCTAGCGTTTATTCTCCACAAATTGAACAGGATTTGCCAAGCCTACTAAACTTTTGGCAACAAAATGAAGAATATGCTTTAGAAAATAATGATTTAACTTATTATAAACAGCTACTTATTCAAATAAATGAAATATTAATAAATAAGAATTTTGAAATTAAGCTAGAATTTGAGCAGTGGCAAATGGCAATGCAACGTATTAACTCGATTAAAAATTTTGCTTATAGCGAGGTAAACACAAAATTCAAACTTAGGCTAATTTCAGAAATAAATAAAATATAGGTATAAAAATGAAATTGGAAAGAACTTTTTTTAAATTACCACTATTATTAGTTTTATTTTATTGGTTATTTAATATTTTATATATTGTTGTCTATTTTACTGGATTTGATGATTATTTTTTACTGTCAAATATGACAAGTAATCAACTTATTAAAAATTTAACTAAGCAAGTATTAATCAACTTCTATTACCAAATACCAAACTCAATTATTGTATTTGTATTTTCCATAGTATTATTTTATAAATATTCAATTAATCAGGTCAATTCGAGAAATATTACTAATACGTTACTTGTTGCTATATTAATTACATCAATGGATATTGCAGGGCGATGGTTTCTTTACAACAGTATTAATCCATGGGTTCAATCTAAAATTAGTTACCTTTTCTTTGATAGCAATTATTCTCTATTCAATGAGATTATTAATTTTATTGTGATAATAACTATTTATATTTTTGTAGCATTATGGACTTATTTTAGTATTAAATTGTTAAATAAAAAATTTATACATGACTGTGACGTACCAACTCAATCAGAGAGTCAACGGTTACACCTTGGTGTATTTATTTTGCTTTATAATTGTTATTTTAGCACCCTATATTTTTCCATTAATTCATTTTATGGTGTACATTTCAGTTTCATAGGTATTATTCTAAATATAATATGTTTAACTATATTTTTATTAATTACTAATTTGATCGGCTATTTTTTGTTAAGAAAATGTTTTACCGGTGTAACAGAAGTTTTAAACTTAAAAAAGCTTATATTATGTTCGATAAGTATATTCATCTTCAACTGTATATTGGTTATAATAATTTTTTGGGTATCAATTTCTCTGTATGAATATTTAAAAGTATATTATAGATTATCCAAAAATTTTTCATTGTGTTATACATGGGCCATAATAGGAATCGTGTTTATTCTAAGCTCTATAATGGTTAAAATCATGACCAAACTGTTATTTTGTTCAAAAAATAATAAAATTAATATCACACAATAATACAAGTTGGTATATATGTATTGGTAAAGTAACTAATAAATAAATTAGCTTCCAATACATAATCATCTTAAAACTTACTTCATATGTATGTTTTTTAAACTCAAATAAAAAAACTTCCCATCTCATGTTAAAAAACAGCTAAATCTTATAGAAATTTATTTTAGGCTCACAATTTTTTATTTTCAGATTATAAAAAAACATTTAGTTAAATCATTAAATAATCAATATAGACATTAACTATTTTTTTTGATACTTTGTCATTTTTGGTGAATTTTATAAATTACAACAATAGGTTAACTTTTGTTTGATTTGTTAAGATTTGAATTAACTAATATAATGGTTGGTAAATGTCAAATAAATGGAGTTTATGTGTTTAAAAGTAATTTAAATAAAATTGATCTCTTGGTCAAATTAATATTAGGTACTTGCTTGGTTACACCTAATCTTGCAAGTGCTTTAACTATTATAGATGCATCTAATATTGGGACTCATACTAATAGTGGTATAGCTGTTTCTTCAACTGAAGATATTATTATTCAAAATATAACAGGTGTTGCTGCGCCTCATATCAACATTACAGGCAATCAAGATTACGGTATTAAATCAGGATATAATGGTAAAACTTTAACCATTGATACCGGAATGGATGAATTTGTAATTCAAACTAATGCAACAGGTAATTATAATAAAATAAGTAATATCCATGTTCTTTCAAATGGGAAAGTCAATGCTTTAAGTGACATTCGCCTAAATGTTAAAGATGGTACCGGTATTTATTTTGCTAATACGGGGAAAGCTGATTTTGATAAAAAGGTAACTATAATAGGGACTGGTACATCAAATGGCAGTTTCATTGGAATTCGAGCTTATAACGGTTCAAATTCATCAAAAACTGAAGGCAACTTCAATGGTGAAGTTAACATACAGTCAGTAGGAAATGGTAGTTATGGTATTTTATCCTTACTGAATAACGCACCAGATTCACTTGGTATAAATCTAAACTTTAACGAAAAAGTAACGATTAATATGAGTGGCAATAATTCGACTGGTGTTGCGTTCCAGGAATATGCTGGTGCTAACCCAAATGCAGACAGTGTTATTAAATTTAATAATGGATTAGATGTAACAACGGCTAATGGAACCGCTGTCTACATGGACCAAAAAGCAGGAAAATTATTCATTAATAGTGGCTCAAATGTTAATAACATTGTTTCAACTAGTTATAACAATTATAACGCAATACAGTCGACTGCTGGTGAAATAACTGTTAATGGTAAATCGAATATTAAGGGTGATATTTATGCAGCCAGTTCAGGACAGATTAATCTTGATTTAACTGATGGCTCGACATTATTAACTTCAATTGATAATACATCTTCATCTGCGAATAAAGGTACTATCAATGTCAAGATAGATGGTAGTCAAAGCCAATGGAATATGACCAATAGCTCATCTGTTGATTCCCTTATGTTAACTAATTATGCCAAAGTAAGTTTTGGTCATGATTATGCAACATTAAATACGATTCTTGATGGTTCAAATAACATGACTTTAACGACAAATTCATTATCTGGAAATGGGCTATTTGAATTGCGCACTTCCATCGGTAGTGGTTTTGCTAATGATTTACTCAAAATTACTGGCTTTTCACAAGCAACTGGTAATCACAATATCTCAATTAGAGATGACAACAATGGTTCAGCAGCAGTTACTGGTAATGAAAAACTTACTTTAGTTGAAACTGAAGGTGGTGGTGCTAATTTTAATTTGACTTCACCATCAGTTGATATTGGTGCATACCAATTTAATACTCTAACTAAAGTCACTGATGAACGTAGTAGTGGTTCAGAAGATTGGATATTATCAGCTCAAAAGAAAACAGTAAATCCAACTAAGCCTAATTTAACCAATACAGCTCAAAATGCGGCAAATATTCTAAACTCCAGTTACTTGATTAGTTACATTGAAACACAAACTTTAATGCAAAGAATGGGTAAACTTCGTCAAGGCGAAACATCTGATGGTGATGTTTGGGGTCGTATTTATGGTGGCAAATTAAGTTCATTCAACGATAAACGTTTATCGAATTTTGATATGGATTATTATGGCTTACAACTTGGTGTGGATCGAAAAGTTGAAAATACAAATGGTGATATCTATTATGGTATCATGGGTGGTTTAAGCCGAGGAAATATAGATCATCATGTAGGTGATGGAAACACTAAAGGCTACTATGCAGCACTTTACGGCACATACCTAAACCAATCAGGGTTTTATATCGACGGTTTAATTAAATATATGAGAATGTCGAATAAATTTAATACTCGTACCGGTGGGGGTTATTTCGTAAAAGGTGATGGTAATACTAATGGTTTTTCAATAGGGACTGAATTAGGTCAACGATTCTATTTCAATTCATTACCAAATCAAGGTTGGTATTTTGAACCTCAAGCTCAATTAACTTATTCTCATCAAGGAAGTGCAGTCATCAATGCAACCAATGGATTAAGAACTAAATTGGACAGTTATAATTCATTACTCGGTAGAGCAAGTGTTGTCCTAGGCAACAGCTTTACCCAAGATGATAATATAGTTGATGTATACCTAAAAACTGGTTATGTGAAAGAGTTTGATGGTGAAACATCTTATGTCTTTAACCATGTTGCAAAAGAAAAATATGATTTCGGTGGCAATTGGTGGGATAACGGTATTGGTGTAGATGTACAGTTTAACAAACAACACCATATTTATACAGATGTTGTTTATTCATTCGGTAATAAATTTGACCAAAAACAAGTTAACTTAGGTTACCGTTATAGTTTCTAATAATTAGAGACTATCTAATAATTTAAAAAATAGACATTAACTTAAAGTGACTACCCTGCGTAGTCACTTTATTCAATAAACAAGTCTCAACTCGTCTTTCAAATCGTTTTCATTAATTATCAGCTAATCTACTATTGAAATGATATCAATACTCTTTTTTACAATTTGTTTAATAAAAAGATATGTGAAGTTAAAAAGTCATTTATAATAGTTAATTAGGTGATTTTATCAACAAGTTTAAGTGAGTGCTTATTATGTCTCAGCCTATATCGCTAGTTTCACCATTAATTGCAGAGCAAAAACAGAAAATTACATCGCAATTATCACAATGTGATTCAATTGCGGTACAAAATAATCTTGATATTTTGGTACAAAGTGATTTTATTGTTGATGCTTTTTATCGGTTTCCAGATTGGTTGACAGACATTATTAATAATCCTCCTCAAGCTGATGAAAGAAGTTACTATCAACAATGGTTAAATGAAAAGTTAGCATCGACATTTGATGAATTGGCATTAATGAAAGTTTTGAGATTATTTAGGCGCTACATTTTAGTAAGGCTTGAATGGTCACAATTAACGCAAACAAGTAGCGATGAACAAATTTTATTACAACTTACTGAGCTAGCTGAGGTGATTATTGTCACTGCACGAGATTGGCTTTATGATCTTAGTTGTAAAGAGTGGGGAACCCCTTTTAATATGCAAGGAGAGGCGCAACCTTTACTTATCCTAGGCATGGGGAAACTAGGTGGAGGAGAACTTAACTTTTCATCTGATATTGACCTTATTTTTACTTATCCTGAACATGGGCAAACACAAGGTGGTCGTCGCGAATTAGATAACGCGGTCTTTTTCACACGTTTAGGGCAGCGTTTAATAAAAGCTTTAGATCAAATTACTGAAGATGGTTTTGTCTACCGAGTTGACATGCGTTTACGTCCTCTAGGTGATGGCGGTCCACTTGTTTTAAGTTTTTCAGCGATGGAAGACTACTACCAAGAGCAAGGAAGAGACTGGGAACGTTACGCCATGGTAAAAGCGAAAATACTCGGTGATCAACAAGATCCATACACTAAAGAGCTTTACCAAATGTTAAAACCATTTGTATACCGCCGTTATATTGATTTTAGTGTCTTACAATCTTTGCGAAACATGAAAGGCATGATTGAACGTGAAGTTCGTCGTCGAGGTCTAACCAACAATATTAAACTTGGTGCAGGTGGTATTCGAGAAATAGAATTCATCGTACAAGTATTTCAACTTATACGTGGTGGACGTGTGATTGGCCTACAAACACGTTCCTTATTGACTGCTTTACAAGTGATAGAACAAGAATCACTACTTAATGCTAATGAAGTAGATGCTCTACGTGAAAATTACTTCTTCCTACGTCGTTGTGAGAACCTATTACAGGCTATACATGATGAACAAACACAAACACTACCAGAAGATGAATTAGACCAAATACGTATAGCAATAGGCATGAATTTTAGAAGCTGGAATGAATTTGTATCTGAACTTACTAAAAGAATGCAATTTACTCGGCAAATATTTAATCAACTTATTGGTGATGAATCAACTGAATCAACACAAAATACGAACAACGATCACTATAATGACCTTTGGGTGCCTGATTTACAATTAAATGATGTTACTTCAGTACTATTGAACTATTCACCTGATGATGCCAAACAGCTTTATCAAATGCTTTGTCAATTTCGTGATGATATCAGTAAACGGACCATTGGTGTTAGAGGGCGTGAAATACTTGATCAGTTAATGCCAAAATTATTAGAATTAATTTGTAATGATAAGCATGCATTAATAATACTATCACGAATTTTACCGTTACTAGTCAATATTGTTAGCCGAACAACTTATTTAGAGTTACTGCTTGAATACCCAACGGCATTAAAACAACTAATTCGATTATGTAGTGCTTCACCAATGATTAGTGAGCAACTTGCACATTATCCAATCTTATTAGATGAGCTTATTGATATTCACTCACTTTATCAAACTGTTGCCCCTAATGAATATAAAAGTGAACTTTATCAATACTTACTTCGAATTCAGGTTGATGATGAAGAACAACAACTTGAGGCATTAAGACAATTTAAACAAATGCAACTCCTACATATAGCCGCTGCTGATGTTGAACATGTATTAAATACTATGAAAGTAAGTGATCATTTAACATATGTTGCAGAATCCCTTCTCGATTTTGTTGTTCAAATGGCGTGGAATCAGATGATTGCTCGTTATGGAAAGCCAGCACATTTAACTGATAATCAAAAAGGGTTAGTTATTATTGCTTATGGAAAATTAGGTGGTTGGGAATTAGGATATGGTTCAGATTTAGATCTCGTATTTCTTCATGACTGCCCTGTTGATAGTATAACGGATGGTGATAAACAAATTGATAGCCGCCAGTTTTATTTACGACTGGTACAACGAATAATTCATTTATTCAATGTACGTACTAGCTTTGGTATTCTTTATGAAGTTGATGTTCGCTTACGTCCGCAAGGGGATGCAGGACTATTAGCTTGTAGTTTAAGTGCATTTTATGACTACCAAATGAATGAGGCATGGACTTGGGAACATCAAGCATTAGTTAGAGCAAGAGCCGTTTATGGTGAGATTGAACTTATTAAACGCTTTAACGAAATTAGGCATACTGTTTTATGTAAAAAACGTGAAGAAAGAGAATTAAAAACCGAAGTTCGAGAGATGCGTGAAAAGATGCGGGCACATTTAAGTACAACAGCGCCACATCAATTTAATTTAAAAATAGATGCAGGTGGTATTGGTGACATTGAATTCTTATCTCAATATCTAGTGCTAAACTATGCACATCAATATCCTAAAATGACCACATGGAGTGACAACGTACGGATCTTAGAGCTTGCAGCTAACTATCAAATTATGGACAACCTGGAAGCCCAGCAACTCACTAAAGCTTATATTGATATGCGAAATGAAATCCATCAATTATCGTTGCAACTCTTACCGAGCATTGTTGATGACTCATGTTTCAAATCAGAAAAAGAGATCGTGAATCAAAGCTGGCTAAAATGGCTTAAAGACTAATTAGTTCTAATATACTTATAATTGTTTAATAAAGTTGTTTTGATTGAAGTGAAAATTTATGGAGTGTAATACCTAATGGCGACGATCAAAGACATAGCAAAACTTGCTGGTGTATCTCATGGTACTGTCTCAAATGTACTCAATGATCGTGGTAATGTCAGTTTAAAAAAAATCAAATTAGTTGAACAAGCGATTCAACAATTAGGTTATCAAATCAATTTATCTGCCAAAATTTTAAAAGAAGGTTCAAATAAGTCTATTTCGGTTATACTACCAAATATCACTTCCGAACAATATACTAATTTATATGATGGTCTGTTTAGTCAAGCCAACCGACTTGGTTATGAGCTTTCGCTTTATTTAACTTATGATTCTAAAGAACTGGAATTACAATTAATCCAAAAGGTAGCTGTAAAACGGGATCATGCAGTTATCGTTGTTAGTTCATTATCAGATGCTAACTCCTATTATCAAAAAATTAAATTACCAAAAGAAAGAATTATCTTTGTCTATCGAAAGCCTATCTCAGCATTGCAATTCATATCCCTTGATTATGAGAAAGCTGGACGGGATATTGCTAATGAATTAATCAAAAAAACGTATCGAAGGATTGGCTTATTTTGTAATTCAGAGCATCACACTCATACTAAAAACTTCAAAAAAGGTTTACTAAACACGTTCAAAAAGCATCATTATGATGTGACATTGAATAGTATTGCTTCTAAACCTTCTAATGGTACCTACAATTTAGCTTTTAGTTTTTTTGAAGATGAACAGGTTAATTATGATGCGCTAATTACCATGGATATTGAGCGAGCACATTTTATTCGTAATGCTAATTTTTTTGGAAGTTTAAAATCTTGCCCACCCATTTATACATTAACCAATAACAGTTTTTTTTATGAAGATAACATTTATCAATACCATATGAACTATGGCATATTAAGTGAACAAATTATCAAACTAGTAGAAGGCAAAAACACAACCAATCTTGATAATAAAGGTTTTTCATTATTGCCTGATTTGAATTCAGAAAATATAACTAAATCTTCAGAAACTATTAACTTTTTAATCTTACCCAGCCCATCAACGCAGGCGGTAAAAAAACTATTACCACATTTCAAAAAGACGAGCGGTATTGATGTAAATTTAATTATAAAACCTTTCGACGAAATATATCATATTCTTAATCAATTTGAACAACATCAGCAAATTGATATTATACGAATTGATATGGCTGGATTACCTTGGTTTGCACCATCGATATTCAAACCTTTATCAGAATTAGATATTAACTTGAATCAACTGTTTGCAAAATATCCACAAGAAATTGTAGAACGCTTTAGCTATGTAGATAATTCTGCTTATGCTATTCCTTTTGATCCTAGTGTTCAAATGCTCTTTTATCGCAAAGACTTATTTACTGATCCATTAATTAAGCGTGCTTATTTTGAAGCATATCGACAACATCTTAATGTCCCTAAAAACTTCAAAGAGTTCGATCAAATTGCGACCTTTTTTAATCAACAGCAAAATACGGAATCGCCAGTAGAGTTCGGTAGTTGTATTACGCTCGGTAATTATGAACTTATCGCATCTGAATTTTTAGTTCGCTATTATTCTCAAGGAGGAAAACTAATTAATGGCAATAAATTTGGTTTAAATACCACAATTGCTATAACTACTTTAAATCATTTGCAATCATACATTAGCGTTGCCAAAAATATACAATCAGCTTGGTGGCAAGAATCAGTAAATTTATTTGAACAAGGCAAGCTAGCTATGTTAATTGTTTATATGAATTTATTTGGCTATATTAATCATCGTAATATATTGCCTTTGGTTGGATACGCTAAAGTACCGGGAAAAAAATCACTATTTGGTGGAGGTTCCCTTGGTATGTCAAAATATAGTCAAAAAAATGAACAAGTAAAAACCTTTTTTAATTGGCTTTACTCCAACGAAATCAGCGAACAAATAGCATTACTTGGTGGAGCAACCGCACAAAACACTATTTTCCAAAATCATCGAATTATAAATAGTTATCCATGGTTACCAGTGGCGCAACAACAATATGCCAATGGCATTCGAGAAAATAGTATGACAGGTAGTGCTATCAATTTAAGACTGATTGAAAATATTATTGGAAAGTATTTATCACAGTGGATAACTAACCAATATAGTTCAAAACAAATCATAGAGATGATTAATAGTGAGATAGAAAAAAGTATGGCTAATAAATAATTATTAGCCATATTAAAGTAAGAGTAAGAAATTAATCTGATTCTACTTTTTTAGGTGCCATGATGACATCTTTATCTTTAAAGAAATACCAGAAACCTACAGCAACAATTGCAGCAACTACCGCAGGATAGATCCAGAACTCTTGCCATTGTGGACCAGCATTAGGTAATGTCTTCTCTGTAACAACGCGGTTATTGATAAAGCCACATACTGATGCAGCCATAAATACACCAAAGCCATTAGAAACAATAAAACGTAACCCTTGAGCTTGCGCTTTAATTTCTGGACCAGCTTTCTTATCAACATAGATATCACCAGCAGTAAAGAAGAAGTCCCAACAAATACCTTGTAACAATAGCGTACCAATAATATAGAAGAACATATTACCTTCTGATGTTGCGGCCAGTGATAACATCATGCTACGAATTACCCAACAAATTGCGCCGAATAAAATGATTTTTTTGAAACCAAAACGACCTAATAAGAAAGATAGAAGGAACATAAATAACACTTCTGTAGCGATAGCAATTTGCATCATAGAGGCAGGCTCTAAACCTAATACAGGTAAATACACCGGTAAATAAGCACTATATGCAGTTTTAGTTATCATTAAGATAAAAGTAGACAGCATAAAAATAGTGAAATACTTATCTTTGAAAAGTGATAATGCATCTAAACACATTGCATCACGGATTGAGAATTTCTTATTTCGACTTGTAGGTGGTGTGTTAGGTAAAGTAAAACAATAAATCCCATAAACCACAGATGCACCAGAAGCAAGTAAAAATGAGTTGATTGAGCTAGAAAAACCAGTATAACCAAGAATTAATCCTACAATCATAAAACCAATGGTGCCAAATACACGAATAATTGGGAACCAGCGTACACCATCTATATGCCTAAAACTAACGCTATTAGCTAATGCTGTTGTTGGATAAAATAATAAACCAACGATAAAAATCATGATTAAAAAGCCAGCAATATTGCCACTTTCAACAAAATTAGGAATGATAAATAAAACAACTGCATTGAGAATATGTAATATGCCCATCACTTTTTGTGATGCAATGAACCTATCAGCGATCATTCCAATGAAAAGTGGAGAGATAATCGTTGCGATTCCTAAAACTGAATAAGTCGAACCAACAATTTCTTTCAATCCATAAGCAGCAAGTACTGCCCCAATAACCATATTCCATGCACCTTGCACAAAATATTGTAAAAACATCATTACCAATAAACGTGGTATTTTAAACATATAAAGCTCCGTATTAAATCGTCTTCGTCAAGCCATCATAGGCTACTTCAATATTGTAAGGTTTGAATATTTCAACTAATTCATCATGCATAAAACCACTGCTATGAGAGTGGTGAGACGTGATAAGTTGAGTGTTTGAACTAAAAATACCATCATCCAACATGCGTTTTTGAGTAGCGATAACAGTTTCAATACTCATATGATTATTGGTCTTATCATTTTGTTTATATCCATAAGTACACTCAAAAATAGCCATATCAATTTTTTTGCCACTATCTTTTAGCCATTGCCAAGTGAGTTCAGGAAAATAGCCAGAGTCATGTCCGTGTAGAAACGTTTTCCCATCTTTCTCAATCAAGTAAATGAAGCAAAATTCCCATTTAGCATGATTAGCTAACAAAGCTGTAACGGTATAACCAGCTGAGGTTACAACAGTTTGAAATGGAACTAATAAATTAAATACAAAACGTTCAGAACTATAACCAGGTACTACATTCAAACAACCATTTATGGCAATATCATTTCCATAAACGTAAAGAGGGTGGTCGATATTAAAACCATAATCCACCATACGGCTAAATAGATCGCCCACATTAAAATGGTCAGGATGAGTATGCGTAAATAATAAGTCCTTTATTTTAGTCACATCAATGTTTTCTCTCATTGCTTGATAGCTAAATTCCGGAGCAAAATCGATTTGCACAATATCATCAATAAGAATCGAACTTCGAGTTCTTATATTTTTACCTTTCTGAATACGAGATTTTTCACAAATCTGACATTTACAAAAAGGATTTGGGATACCTTCTGATGCAGCAGTACCCAAAAAATGTATTTTCACATTGTTCTCCTATGTTTATTTATTTTTCATACATCGTTATTTTATGAAAATTGGAACGTTTCAATTTTATTTTAATGTCATTAGAACCACAATAAAAATGGATTTTTTTTTGTCAATTCGTGAGCTAGATCAAAGTTTATATACAATCGATTATTGTTTTAATATCAGAAAGGATTATCGACGATATAGATTATCGCCGATAAAAAAAGAAATTAAATTGAAGGGTTTTTTAGTTGGCCTCTTTCCAAAGAATCAGATTTTTATCATCTAGTTCCGATGTATCAAATCCGACCATAGCTGGTAACTCTTCATGATCAAATGCTAAATCACCACCATTAACATCAATATCACCTTTCTTAATACCTTTGAAATCATATAAATTGGTATCACATAAATGAGAAAGGGTAATATTCTGCGTGGCTCTGAACATAGTTTCTATACGACCAGGAAACTTCTTATCCCAATCATTTAACATCTCTTTGATCACTTGACGTTGTAAATTAGGTTGTGAACCACAAAGATTACATGGAATGATAGGGAATTGCTTAATTTCAGCATATTTTGCAATATCCTTTTCTTTGCAGTACGCAAGTGGTCGAATAATAATATGTTCACCTGAATCATTCATTAATTTTGGAGGCATCGCTTTAAGTTTTCCGCCATAAAACATATTTAAAAATAATGTTTCTAAAATATCATCACGATGATGGCCAAGCGCAATTTTTGTCGCACCGAGCTCAGTTGCTGTGCGATATAAAATACCTCGTCGAAGCCTAGAACAGAGTGAACACGTGGTCTTGCCTTCAGGGATCTTTTCTTTAACAATACCATAAGTATTTTCTTGAACAATTTTATACTCAATACCTAAAGATTCGAGGTAATCAGGTAAAACATGTTCAGGAAATCCTGGCTGCTTTTGATCTAAATTGACTGCAACTAATTCAAATTGCACTGGTGCACTGATTTTTAAATTAATTAAAATATCTAGCAATGTATAACTATCTTTACCGCCAGATAGACAGACCATTATACGATCGCCTTCTTCAATCATATTAAAATCAGCGATTGCCTCGCCAGTGAGACGACGCAATCGTTTATGTAATTTATTTTGATTGTATGTATTCATCACGATTTAATAGATTATTCCGCTCGGCTCATATATCGGCGTTCAGCAATATGAATTTTAACTTTTTCGTGGTTATCAATATATTCAGGTACTTGAATAACAAGGCCAGTAGACAATGTTGCAGGTTTAGTACGTGCGCTTGCCGAAGCACCTTTTATACTTGGCGAGGTTTCAATAATTTCAAGTTCAACTGTTTGTGGTAATTCTAGAGCGACAACTTCATTTTCAGCCATCAAAACTTGAATTCCATCCATACCGCCTTCTGGGATGAAAAGAAGTTCTTCTTCAATTTGATCTTTCTTAAAAATAAACGGGGTATAGTCTTCATTATCCATGAATACATATTCATCCCCATCAATATAAGAAAAGCTTACAGGACGTCGAAATAGTTCGATAGTGTCTAAAACATCATCACCCTTAAAACGTTCTTCAACTTTACCTCCAGATTTAACATCGGTAAAACGCATTTTATAAAGTGTACTTGCGCCACGAGCACTAGGGCTTTGTACATCAATTTCTTTTACAAGTAACAACTTACCGTTATAGGTGACAGCATCACCACGTTTAATTTCATTAGCTTTAGCCATAATAGATTCTTCATATTAAATAAAGTTAAAAATTAGTTCGCTATTTTACCCTTAACTTGCTATTGTCACCAATAAAATTTATAAAACAATCTCATCTAATCTCATGACAGAATCATTCCAATGTCGAAGAAACTGTGGGGCATGTTGTATTGCACCGTTGATCTCATCTGCTATGCCTGGTATGCCTAAGGGAAAACCGGCAGGTGTTGCATGTATTCATTTGGATGAAAATTTATTATGCAAATTATTTGGCAAATCAACCAGACCTCAAGTTTGTAGTCACCTAAGACCATGTTATGAAATGTGTGGAACAAATCGTAATCAGGCACTAGATTATTTAACTCAATTAGAACAGCTTTCTAGCAACTAACTATTGCTAATATTTAACATATCGGCTGTATTATTAGAATTATTTATCTCGCACATAAATTTTTTTGATACACTTCAGGCACTTTATTAGCTAATGTTAAATATTTAAATAAATTAGCTTAAATCAGTTACTAAGCTACATCATGTTAAGTGTAGTTAAAATAATTAGTAAATTTAATTAACAAGAAGAAAATTGATATGACGAAAAAATTAAAGCGTGATTTGAAAGCTCGCCATTTAGCAATGATCGCTATTGGTGGCTCAATTGGTACAGGGTTGTTTGTTGCTTCTGGAGCAGCAGTTGCAAAAGCAGGTCCAGGCGGCGCATTACTTTCTTATGCTATTATCGGGATAATGGTTTATTTTTTAATGACTAGTCTTGGAGAGCTTGCTGCTTATCTTCCCGTTTCGGGAACCTTTGCAACTTATGGAGCGCGTTATATTGATGAAGCCTTTGGTTTTGCCATTGGTTGGAACTATTGGTATAACTGGGCAATTACTGTTGCTGTTGACTTAGTTGCAGCACAATTGGTTATTTCCTATTGGTTTGATGCAGGTGCCTATAGTTGGTTATGGAGTTTATTGTTCCTAAGTATTATCTTCTGCTTGAACTATATTTCTGTAAAAGGATTTGGTGAAGCAGAATTTTGGTTTTCATTAATCAAAGTGGTCACAGTTATTTTATTTATTGTTGTTGGCTTATTGATGATAATTGGCATTTTAAAAGGTGTTGAAAATGCTGGTTGGCAAAATTGGAAAATAAAGGAAGCACCATTTGCTGGTGGGTTTTCATCGATGATTGGTATCGCAATGGTTGTTGGATTCTCATTCCAAGGTACCGAATTAATTGGCATTGCGGCAGGAGAATCTAAAGATCCTGAAAAAAATATTCCAAAAGCAATGAAGCAAGTTTTTTGGCGAATACTACTATTCTATATTTTTGCCATCTTTGTAATTAGTTTAATTATTCCATACACTGATAAAAGCTTACTTCGTAATGATGAAACAGATATTAGTGTTAGCCCATTTACCTTAGTTTTTCAACATGCAGGACTATTATCCGCAGCAGCTATCATGAATGCGGTAATTTTAACATCAGTTCTTTCTGCCGGTAATTCTGGTTTATATGCTTCAACACGTATGCTATATGCGTTAGCCAAAGAAGGTAAAGCACCCAAGATTTTCAGTCGATTATCTTCAACAGGTGTGCCTGATATGGCGTTATTTGCGACAACATTAGTGGCTATGCTTTGTTTTTTAACTTCGTTATATAAAGATCAAGTTGTGTATTTTTGGCTACTTAATATGTCTGGTATGACAGGACTGATAGCATGGCTTGGTATTGCAATTAGCCATTATCGTTTTAGAAAAGGCTACATTTTACAAGGACGAGATCTCAATAAACTACCTTATCGTTCAAGCTGCTTTCCATTTGGTCCTATTTTTGCTTTTGTACTTTGTTTGGCTATTACACTAGGTCAAAATTATAAAGCATTTCTACAAGATACCATTGATTGGAATGGTGTTATTGCAACTTACATCGGTATTCCACTATTTTTTTCAATCTACTTTGGTTATAAAATTGTTAAAAAGACAAAATGGATAAAATACGATCAGATGGATTTTTCTCAAATAGACTAATCAAGTCACATATAGATTAGAAAAGTGCTTCCGTCGACATGTGTCGACGGGATTGTATTAAAAAAGAGAAAATAACCAATAAACTGGTTAATAATACAAAAACAACAAGTGCGATAACGGTATTAGCGGCTACGGAATATGATACGTGCTTTTGAAAGATCGTATGGTGTCATTTCAACTGTTACTTTATCGCCAGTAAGAATACGAATATAATTTTTTCTCATCTTTCCAGAAATATGTGCAGTAACAATATGACCGTTTTCAAGTTCAACACGGAACATCGTATTCGGAAGAGTATCAAGGATAGTACCTTGCATTTCAATGTTATCTTCTTTTGCCATTGGGGCCTCTTAATATTAAATACAAATTAAATATACTCAAATCAATTTTTCGATTTTCTTTAAAACTAATTAGAAAAGCGAATTTATCTACTAAATCACCAATTTTTGGCGTATGCAAATTCATTGATATGAGCATAGACACAGAACAGCTATAATCAGATTATCTAAATATAGCGGCAAAATAATGCCGAAAAAACTCACAGATGTAAAGTCATTTCTAACTTTTCTTTGAATTATAAATTCCATGTTCATGTATGTAGTGCCAAACTTTGCTCGGTAACAACTTTTCACAGCATTGTTGATTATCGATATTTAACCTTATTTCTGTCGCTGAAATCGATTCAAGTGGTGTATTAGCAAAATAGATATAACCGTTTGGATAATGATGTAACGCTTGGCTATCTTTTGTTTGATGTTGATTAATCCATGATTGCAAATCATCGGTGGTTTGGGGATAACCAGGCCTTTGACAAATAAGCAAATGACAATAATCGAGCAACTTTTGCCACTCTTTCCAAGTGGGTAAATTAAGCAAAGAGTCTTGCCCTATAATAAAAGCCAAGCCTGATTGGGGACCATTTTGATCACGCCATGCCCTAAGTGTATCAACAGTAAAAGAGGGTTGATTGATTAGCTGTGGTTCTAATTCTCGTGTATCGATGGAAAAAAGCGAATAATCAGATATTGCTAATTTTAACATCGCTAAACGTTGTTCTGCTGTGGCTTCTGGCTGTGGTTTATGAGCAGGGATTCGATTTGGCAATAAACTAATATTATTCAATCCAACCTCTTTGGCTAAGGCTAAAGCAGGGCGCAAATGCCCATAATGGATTGGATCAAATGTACCACCAAAGAGTGCTGTTAACAATTATCTAATCCCATAAACTGCATAGTTAAATTCAACAGAGCATCCCAAATAGGTAAATCATTATTATGTTTTAAGCTAATCTCGATTTCAGTTAAAGTGGCCAATACAGCAAATAGATGCTTGATATCGAATCGATTTAAATAAGCACTATACATCGCTCTTTTATTTTGCCAGATTCGATACTCATCAAAAACTTGTCGAGGAGATTTTTCTGCTAAAGCCAATTTTATATTGATCAACAAAATCAACTCACGTTGAATAATACGCAATAATATCAATGGCTCAAAATCATTCATTTTAAGCTGGTGTAACACATGCATAGCCCGCTTAGATTTATTGTAAACCATCGCATCGACCCAATGAAAAGGCGAGAATATTGCTGAATCATTAATATTTGATTCTACTTGATCATAAGTAATCGTCTGATTTGGGTAAAGTAACTTTAATTGCTCAATAATTTGTGTTAAAGCCAACAAATTACCTTCATAATAATAACTAAGCAATTCAATACCAGGTTTCTCAATTGTCATCTGCATTTGTTGCAGATAGGTTTTTATCCATGATGGTAATTGTGCTACTTCTGGCGTTGAACAATTCACAACCACTAAATTATCAGACAAAGCCTTATACCATGCTGAATTTTCTTGAGTCTTGGTAATCTTAACTAAACTGATTATCAACCCGATATCAGGGGTTAACATTTCACATAACGTATTTAATTTTGTAGCAACTGAAACATTAAGCACACCTTCACCAATGTCTAAACATAGCAAGGTTTTACTAGAAAACAAATTCATCGCCTGACAACTATCATACATTGCCGGCCAATCAGTTTGAGCGTTTATCGTGAAAGAAAGTTGCTCGTCATATTCAGCTTGTTTAAAAGCTTTACGTAACTCAGTTTGCGCATAATGTTGCAAGTAAGGATCACTACCTAAAATTAAATAATAGGGTGATCCTAACTGATGGATGATTTTTTCTGCACTAATTTTTTTCATCGTTAATTAGGTGTATCAACCGATTTTAATTTACGGATGATCTGTTTTGCAGCCTGCTTATACATTTCGTCTTCAATTAGATTTTGCTCGACTGTTTTCGCAAGAGCTGCGGCAGGATTATCAAAGAACGTACGGAAAACACGAACATTAATTGGATGAATTTGTTCACCCGCAATTACTACTTGAGCTTGAATCGTTAGTACTAATTGATATTCTGCTGCTTTACCATCTTGATAAATGGATATGGTGCTTTTACTCAATGAATCACCCACTATTCTGAGTGATGGGTAATTGGCCGGATCATTAATATTAGCCAAAGTTACTTTATTATCGCGTAGCAACTCTTTAATATTTCTCGATAAACGACCATAAGGATCACCACTAACATATGAAAGCGTTTTAAATCGAGCAGGGACTTCAGTTTCATACTGCAAATGAAATCCACATCCCGTTAGCGATATCGCCAATAACATCAGTAAAGCTAAATATTTTTTCATTGGTATTACCACCTATATCCAAGTTATCCAACAATATTAACTTACAACCAGATTCAATAATTTACCTGGTACATAAATCACTTTGCGAATTGTGGCATCAGCTAAGTATTTTTCAATATTTGGCTCTTGTTTAGCTTGCTCTACAACATAATCTTGCTGAGCATCAGCAGGTACAGTAAATTTACCACGCACTTTACCATTGATTTGCACAACAATTAATTTTTCGTCTTCAACCATAGCTGACTCATCAGCAACTGGCCATGAAGCATTATCAATTGTTTCACTATGACCTAATGCTTGCCACATAACGAAACAAGCGTGTGGCATCATAGGATAAAGTAATCGAACTACTGCATTTAAAGACTCATCCATCAATGCGCGATCTTGATCAGTGCCTTGTGGTGCTTTTTGTAAGCGATTCATAAACTCCATCACCGCAGCAATAGCTGTATTGAAAGTTTGACGACGACCAATATCATCACTCACTTTAGCAATTGTTTTATGTAATTCACGACGTAAAGCTTTCTGATCAGCATTCAATTTAGCGATATCGAGCGCAGCAGTTTTACCAAGTTGAGAATGCTCAAAAACTAAACGCCAAACACGTTTAATAAATCGATTAGCGCCCTCAACACCGGATTCTTGCCATTCAAGCGTCATATCAGCTGGGGATGCGAACATCATAAATAAACGAACAGTATCAGCTCCGTATTTCTCTACCATCTCTTGTGGATCAATACCGTTGTTTTTCGATTTTGACATCTTAGTCATACCAGCATGAACAAGTTCATTGCCTTTACTATCTATTGCTTTAGCAATACGGCCTTTATCATCACGTTCAATGGTCACCTCGGTTGGTGAAACCCAAATACGCTCGTTAGTTGGGCTGGTATAATAAAAAGCATCAGCTAAAACCATACCTTGGCAAAGTAAACGTTTAGCAGGCTCATCTGATTTAACCAAACCGAAATCACGCATCAATTTATGGAAGAATCGGAAATAAAGTAAATGCATAATCGCATGTTCGATACCACCAACATACTGATCAACAGGTAACCAATAATTAGCTGCGTTTTCATCTAAAATACCTTTGTCATAATGCGGGCAAGTATAGCGAGCATAATACCAAGATGACTCCATAAAGGTATCAAAAGTATCTGTTTCTCGAAAGGCTGGTTGACCATTAACAGTTGTTTTTGCCCACTCGGGATCGGCTTTAATAGGACTGGTTATCCCATTCATTTCAACATTTTCAGGTAAAATGACGGGAAGTTGATCTTCAGGTGTTGGGATCGTTGTGCCATCTTCAAGCGTTACCATTGGAATCGGCGCTCCCCAATAACGTTGGCGAGAAACACCCCAATCGCGTAAACGGTAATTCACCTTACGGTTACCAATGCCTAACGCAATAAGTTTATCAGCGATAGCATTGAAAGCTTGATCAAAATCAAGACCATCAAACTCACCTGAATTAAATAATTTACCGTGCTCAGTATAAGCTTGTTCAGAAAGGTCAGGAGCTTGCCCATCTTGATTCAAGATAACTGCTTTAATTGGTAAATTATATTTTGATGCAAATTCATAATCGCGTTCATCGTGACCCGGTACAGCCATCACAGCACCAGTACCATATTCAATTAATACAAAATTAGCGATCCAAACTGGAACCTTATTACCGGTTAATGGATGGATGGCAAAAAATCCAGTCGCCATACCTTTCTTTTCCATTGTAGCCATATCAGCTTCAGCGGTTTTCGTGGTTTTACATTCAGCAATAAACTCAGCAATTTTAGGATTGTTTTGCGCAGCTAATTGAGCAAGAGGATGCTCAGCCGCCACAGATACAAAACTCACACCCATTAACGTATCAGGGCGAGTAGTATAAACGCGTAACTTATCGCTATAATTTTCAACAGCAAAGTCAAATTCCACCCCTTCAGAACGACCAATCCAGTTACGTTGCATGGTCTTAACTTGTTCTGGCCAACTCTCAAGCCTATCTAAATCATTCAATAACTCATCAGCATAATCAGTGATTTTAATAAACCATTGTGGAATCTCTTTACGCTCAACCGGAGTATTACAACGCCAACAACAACCTTCAACTACTTGCTCATTAGCTAGAACAGTTTGATCGTTAGGGCACCAGTTAACAGCTGAAGTCTTTTTATAAACTAAACCTTTCTCAAATAATTTAGTAAAAAACCATTGCTCCCATTTGTAATACTCAGGACGACAAGTCGTAACTTCGCGGTCCCAATCATAACCAAAACCCAGTAATTGCAACTGCTTTTTCATATAAGCAATATTTTCATAAGTCCATTTAGCTGGTGCTGTATTATTTTTAACGGCTGCGCCTTCTGCTGGCAATCCAAATGCATCCCAACCGATTGGCTGTAAAACATTCTTGCCGTTTAAGCGTTGATAACGTGAGATCGTATCACCGATTGTATAATTACGGACATGACCAAGATGCAAACGACCTGAAGGATAAGGAAGCATCGACAAACAGTAATACTTCTCTTTAGATGGATCTTCAGTAACGTGGAAAGTTTTCTCTTCTTGCCAATGTTTTTGTACTTTGGCTTCAATTTCATCTGGGCGATATTGTTCTTGCATGACGAATTAATGTCCTATCTATTATTGCTAATAAAAAATAATTTGCTAATTGTATTGGTTATTGGCACGTTTTACAAACGATATATGAAACAAGGAGGATGATTTGATACCAATATTTATATGAATTAAAATCAATAAACTTAACAAAATAAAAAGAAATAAATCTTTGCTTCTCAATATATTAAAAAAACTTAAGATATATTTATAAAAAATATAAGGAATAGCTTATGGAAAATCGTACATTTGAATTTCGTTGTTTCACTCGTCGCTCATTTATAAGTTTAATGATACTCATTTGTTGCTTTGGTGTTTTAGTCCTTGGTTGTCTCATGTATTTATTTTTCTCTGATGCGATCATGCCGATGATTCCCAACCAATACTTTGAGGTTATTTTTATTGTTGGACTCCTTGTTCCGGAATTATTTTCTGTCTTTCTATTTGCTATATGTATTGCTCGCTTGTTCCGTAAAAAAATGACGATCAATGTCAATTCATATTCGATTAGTATTGATGACCATAAAAAATTGAATCAAACGTTTCAATGGTCAGCATTACAAACAGTAATAATGCTTAAAAGTACCGTAGTGCTATATCACACGATTATTTTGGAGTTTGATAATAAGCTTATTAATATGATGGTGGCAAAAAGTATATATTTATCCAAAAAAGATATTGATCAATTTCTTCAATTTATACAATATGTCGATGAACAAATTATAAAACCAGATTTTACATTATCCTCATCGGATACAACGTTATCAACTAAACTTACCCAAGAACTAACAAAAGCATTAACAAATACAAATTATGATCATGGAGAATACCGTTATTTATATGTTAGAAAGTAACTCATGGGCATATATTGTTTATAAATTACTGATAAAAAAATGGCTATTTAAATATTTAAATAGCCATTATTTTTTAGATCTGAACTAAATTAACCACCATTAAATACACTTAAGAAGCGAGAAAAGTAAGATTTCTTCTCTTCAACAGGCATATTTTCAAGATTAGCTTGTATCAGTTTATCGACTTTTTGGCTTTCGTCAGTCAAACCTAATTCATTATAAGCATTACTCAATAACGATAATGCTGTTTTTGTTGAATCAGTATCTGGAAATAACGCTAACATTTGAATGACTCGATTTACCACGGCAACATAAGCGCCACGGTTAGTATAATATTGAGCCACTTTTAACTCATAGCGAGCGATACGGTTCTTTAAATATACTAAACGTTTTTTTGCATCAGCGGCATAACTACTAGTTGGAAAACTAGAAACCAAATAAGTAAAATCTTTAAATGCTGCCATCGCAAATTCAGGATCACGATCTGAACGATCAACATTAAACCAACCCTGAATAGTATTATCATTTTGCGCCATATTGTTAATACCGCGCATATAAATCACCCAATCGATATTCGGATGGGTTGGATTTAATTTTAAAAAGCGGTCAATTGACGCAATGGCCATAGGATAATCCGCATTTTTATAATAAGCATAAATCAAATCGAGTTGGACTTGTTGTGAATAAGGTCCAAAAGGATAATTTTTATCAATCGTTTCTAAAACAGTAATACTCGATTTTAAATTTCCACCTTCAAGCTCAGTTTTGGCTTTATTGTGTAACTCAATTTCTGATACATTTTCAACATCAGGCTTTGTACTCGTACAACCAATTAGTGCGCTACTTAAAGCGATGGCTAACAAAGTATTTAAACGAAGTTTCATTCAGTTTTAATCCAAAATATAATTAAACATTAAAGGCAATGATTAGTATATAATACTCTAAATTATAACAGCTTAAAATAGATAAATTACACATGCACAAGTTAAAACTTTCATCAGAAATAGAACCAACACAACTTGGAATGCGTCTGGATCAAGCTTTATCGGAGCTTTTCCCTGATTACTCAAGATCTAGAATTAAAGAATGGATCGTCAATAATCACGTGTTAGTTAATAATAATATTGTAAATAAACCCAAAGAAAAAGTTCTCGGTGGAGAAAAAATTACTATAGACGTTGAAATCGAAGAAGAAACATATCACCAACCTGAAAATATCGAACTCAATATTGTTTATGAAGATGATGATATCTTGGTTATCAACAAACCTCGAGATCTTGTTGTTCACCCCGGCGCAGGTAACCCAAATGGTACAGTGCTAAACGCATTACTTTATCACTATCCTGATATTTCAAGAGTACCAAGAGCGGGTATTGTTCATCGCTTAGATAAAGACACAACTGGGCTAATGGTCGTTGCTAAAACCATCGAGGCACAAACCCACCTAGTTGAATCCCTACAACGTCGTGAAATTACACGTGAATATGAAGCAGTAGCGATGGGAATCATTACAGCAGGTGGCACAATCGATCAACCGATCACTCGCCATCCTACTAAACGAACGCATATGGCCGTATTCCCGACAGGAAAGCCAGCGGTAACCCATTATCGAGTCATGGAAAAATATCGACTTCATACTCGACTACGGCTAAGGCTAGAAACTGGCCGAACTCACCAAATTCGCGTGCATATGGCTCATATCGCTCACCCCCTCGTGGGTGACCCACTATATGGTGGACGACCAAGACCACCAAAAGGCGCGAGTGAATCCTTTATCCAAACGCTACGCGATTTTGATCGTCAAGCTTTACATGCAACAATGCTACGTTTATATCATCCAATTACAGGTGAACTTATGGAATGGCATGCGCCAATACCGGATGATATGTTAACACTAATTCATGCGTTACAAGAAGATACAGAACTTCATAAAGATGAACTTGATTGGTAAATAAAAATGATTAAATCAATATATCCTTATTGGCCTGCACCGAGTAATGTTCGCGCTTTCACCTCCACTCGTATTGGAGGGGTAAGCCTTCCCCCTTTTGACAGCTTAAATTTAGGCAGTCGAACAGGGGATGACTTAAATAACATCGTAGAAAATAGAAATCGCTTAATACAAGCTGAAAAAGTACCGAGTGAACCTTATTGGTTAAATCAAACACACAGTACAACTGTCCTAGATATCACAAAAGTAAAACCAGCAATCAATGCGACACGATTTGAAGCTGATGGCTCCTACACTAAGCAAGCTAATCAAGTCAGTGTAGTTTTAACTGCTGATTGTATGCCGGTACTATTTTGCTCAGTTAAAGGCGATCAAGTTGCTGCTGCTCATGCGGGTTGGCGAGGACTATGCCATGGTATTTTAGAAGAAACCGCAAAAAAATTTCAATGCAACACCAATGAAATTCTCGTCTGGCTAGGACCAGCAATCAGTGCACAAAAATTTGAAGTAGGTATTGAAGTTAAAGAACAATTTGAAGAGTATGACAAAAATGCTCACCATGCATTCAAATTTATCGAAGGCAAAAAATATCTGGCCGACCTTTACATGATAGCTAAACAGCGATTAAACGCGATCGGAATTACTCAAATTTATGGTGGTAATTATTGCACGTATACTGAGCGCGATCTGTTTTACTCCTATCGAAGAGAAAACAAAACGGGAAGAATGGCGACAATGATATGGTTTGAAGAAAAGTGATAAACCACTAGTTTAATGGCAGTTAATAAAAAACTACTCAATATCAGCAAACTTATGAGTCTGTAAACTTAACAGCCATTTATTATCGATACGATTATGGTTAATCTGACCTAACAACTCAATGGTATCAAACATATTCATCTCACCATTTATCTCGCAAGGAGACAAATAGTAACGCTTAGCTTCAATATGCTGTTCAATGAAGTGACAAAAATCGATAAAGCCCGCTTGTTTTTCAGCGACGATTCGAACTTCATTGGCAGTTGATTGCAGAATGTTTTGGTAACGACTTTGATAACAAAATTTAGGACTCAGAGCAACATAGTCAATTAATGGATCAACCTTACCCAGCCCATTACTCTCAATAGCAATATAATAACCAGCCTGCTTCAAATGAGACAACAATATTGGTAAATCTCTAACCATAGTAGGCTCACCACCAGTGATAATAATATTAGAACTCTTATATTGCCCGAGCATCGCCAGTAATTGCTCTAACGAAAAGCGCTTAAAATGACGAAAATTAGTATCGCACCAACTACAATTCAAATTACAACCAGCAAACCGAATAAAAATAGCAGGCATACCCGTATTATAACCTTCGCCCTGTAAAGATTCGAAGATTTCAACAATGCGATACTCAATCATTTTTCGCTCCGATGATACTCACAATAAGAAGAGGGGGTCTCCCAAAGCTTAATCATCGACACCGGCAAAAACTGAGACAAACGTTCGAAAATAAATTTACTCATTCCTTCCGCCGTAGTACGGCAAGGAAAAGCAAAAACTTTACGCTCCATTTGTTCTAAAAGCATAGCTATTTGGCGTTCATTAGCATTATCTTGATGATAAAGATAAGCATGATCCAATTGATCAACAATCTGCTGTTTTACAATCAACTTAAGATCTGCATAATCCATTACCATATCAGCGCTGGATCCACTGGAAATAAGATCATCGCTGATCTCGACTAACAAACGGTAGGTATGACCATGAAGGTTATGACATTTTCCATTATGCCCATCAAGCATATGACAAGCATCGAATTGAAACTCTTTAGCAATTTTAAACATATAATTTCCTAGTTTTTTTACGTGGGATGGATCACGAACCACGGTTGGCTAACTTAAAAGCGAGGCTAATATAAAGGATAAAAACCCATGTGTCACCCAAATTTTCTCAACCTTATTGATTAATCGATGATTTTTCAAGCTACTTTATTTTTCGCAAAGAAACGAGTAATATATATACAGCTTTGTTTCAAAAAATCGTCAAAAATATTGTTAATCAGCTCTTGAAATTTATTCTTCCACACTTATTTAGTGAATATGCAAATGGATTGAATGTTTTAAACATTTAAACCAAATCTATTGCTTAGGAGATAAATAATATGAGGTTAGATAAACTCACAAACAAGTTTCAACAAGCTTTAGCTGATGCTCAATCAATGGCATTAGGTAAAGACAATCAATACATAGAGCCTATACATGTGCTATCAGCCATGTTAAACCAAGAAGGAAGCAGTATAAATCCATTACTCGCTGCTTCAGGCGCGAATGTTGCGACATTACAACAAGAACTAAATCAAGCAATCGAACGCTTACCACAAGTTCAAGGTATTGGTGGTGAAGTTATACCATCACAAGAATTTATTAAAATCTTAAATTTATGCGATAAATTATCCCAAAAAAATGGCGATAGCTACATCTCGTCTGAACTATTTATATTAGCGGCATTAGATGAAAAAGGAAGCCTAGCGGATATCTTAAAAAAAGCAGGCGTTACTAAAGAAAAATTTAGCCAAGCTGTTAACCAAGTGAGAGGAAGTGATAACGTGAACGATCCTAATGCTGAAGATCAACGTGGTGCATTAAAAAAATACACCATTGACCTAACTGAACGCGCAGAACAAGGAAAACTTGACCCAGTAATCGGTCGTGATGAAGAAATTCGTCGCACAATACAAGTATTACAACGTAGAACTAAAAACAACCCAGTACTCATTGGTGAACCAGGTGTCGGTAAAACCGCTATTGTTGAAGGACTTGCACAACGAATTGTTAACCGAGAAGTACCAGAAGGATTACGTAACAAACGCGTATTATCATTAGATATGGGCGCATTAATTGCTGGTGCTAAATATCGTGGTGAATTTGAAGAACGCTTAAAAGCGGTATTAAAAGATATTGCCAAAGCGGAAGGCAGCATAATTTTATTTATTGATGAAATTCACACCATGGTTGGTGCAGGTAAAAGTGACGGGGCGATGGACGCTGGAAACATGTTAAAACCAGCATTAGCTCGAGGTGAACTACACTGCGTAGGGGCAACTACACTTGATGAATATCGTCAATACATAGAAAAAGATCCAGCATTAGAACGTCGATTCCAAAAAGTCTATGTAGCAGAACCAACAGTTGAAGACACGATCGCAATCTTACGTGGCTTAAAAGAGCGCTATGAACTGCATCACCACGTACAAATTACTGATCCAGCCATTGTTGCTGCTGCAACTTTATCGCATCGTTACATCTCTGATCGAATGTTACCCGATAAAGCGATCGACTTAATCGACGAAGCAGCATCAAGCATCCGTATGCAAATGGATTCAAAACCAGAATCATTGGATCGACTTGAAAGACGTATTATCCAACTCAAACTTGAACAACAAGCGCTCAAGAAAGAGTCTGATGATGCAAGTAAAAAACGACTAGAGATGTTAAACGATGAACTTGCTGAAAAAGAAAAGGATTATGCATCACTTGAAGAAGAGTGGAAGTCAGAGAAGGCTGCACTTTCGGGCACTCAAAATATCAAGGCGGAGCTGGAAAAAGCGCGTACCGAGATAGAACAAGCTCGCCGAATGGGTGACTTGAACAAAATGTCCGAATTACAATATGGCAAAATTCCAGAGTTAGAAAAGAAACTGGCTTCTGCAACGCAATTAGAAGGCAAAACCATGAAGTTATTGCGTAACAAAGTCACCGATAACGAAATTGCCGAAGTACTATCTAAAGCAACGGGTATTCCTGTATCAAGAATGCTTGAAAGCGAAAAAGATAAACTACTTCACATGGAAGAAGCCTTACACAAACGTGTAATCGGTCAAGACGAAGCGGTTGTTGCCGTTGCTAATGCGATTCGCCGTAGTCGAGCAGGGCTATCTGACCCTAACAAACCGATTGGATCCTTCCTATTTTTAGGACCAACAGGGGTAGGTAAAACTGAACTTTGTAAAGCCTTAGCTAACTTCATGTTTGACAGTGAAGATGCAATGGTTCGAATTGACATGTCCGAATTCATGGAAAAACATTCCGTGGCTCGATTAATCGGTGCGCCTCCTGGATATGTTGGTTATGAAGAAGGTGGCTATTTAACTGAAGCAGTAAGACGTCGACCATACTCCGTCATCCTACTTGATGAAGTTGAAAAAGCGCACCCAGATGTATTTAATATTTTATTACAAGTGCTTGATGATGGCCGATTAACTGATGGACAAGGCAGAACTGTGGATTTTAGAAACACAGTCATTATCATGACATCTAACTTAGGTTCAGACCTAATTCAAGGTCACGTCGAACTAAGTTATGACGAAATGAAAGCTTTAGTTATGACAGTGGTAACCCAACATTTCAGACCGGAATTTATTAACCGAATTGATGAAACAGTGGTATTCCACCCACTAGGTCAAGAAAACATTAAAGCAATTGCAAAAATACAACTCGCTCATGTTGAAAAACGCCTAGAAGAACGTGGATATGAAATGGATATCTCTGATAGTGCACTAGAACAACTTGCCAAAGTTGGCTTCGACCCAATTTATGGTGCAAGACCATTGAAACGTGCAATACAGCAAGAGATTGAAAACCCACTAGCTCAACAAATTTTATCGGGTAAATTAGTGCCTGGTAAAAAGATTCATCTAGACGTAGATGATGGAAATATTGTTGCAAAACAATAAGGTTACTTACTTATTGCGTCGAATAGGCAACAATATAAATAAGCCAAAAAGCCTGAAAAGAAATTTTCAGGCTTTTTTATCACAAAAATTGCCACCATGCGCATCTCAATTAAATAAAAAAAAGTTGAGGAGCGGGGTTTTTGAGGTACTAATTGCAGAAATAATTAGAAAATAAAAATCCTGAAAGCTTCTTGTCAGACTTTTTTGTAGAAAATCTTAAAACTTAAAATTGACAGTTCAACTAATTAGAAAAAATTCTTGTCTTAAATTTATAACCTAAATTTAACACCTAAATAACCGCCTTATTGACTATAAAAATTGGTAATATTTTGGGTTTAATCCTTTCAATTAATAAAAAAGGTGGAATTAAATGTTCATCTCTATTTCGGCTTTATCATATTGTTTCTCTATAGAGAATTTGGCAAAATGAATAAAAAGCCAGTTAATTCATTCTAAAGGACACAAATATGATCAAGTTAATCATCACTGATTTAGATGGAACATTCTTAAATAGCCAAGGCGACTATGACCGTACATTATTTACCCAAGTCTATGACCTTATGGCAAAACAAAACGTCCAATTTGTTGCATGTACTGGAAAACAGTGTGAACGAGTAGAAGAACTCTTTGCCGATTATCTCGATAAAATTTGGATAGTAGGCGATAGTGCCACCACAATCAAACATAAAGGTGAATTTATCTATCGCTCTTTCATTGAAAATCAACTTGGTCAACGTATCATCAAAACCCTTGAACAAGCGAGTCAAGAGCATGTCATCATTGCATGTACTGCAAAAGGTGCAGTAATCAAATCTAATTTGCCTACACACCTAAAACAAAAAGTCCGAGGATCGTATGCAACAATCATCGAAGTGGATGATTTTAAAACTGTCGCTGACGACTTTATCAAAATTACCGTGTATGACGAAAAAGAACAATGCCCACAAACACGCAAGCACCTAACACCGTATGATAATGACGTTTACATCGTCGTATCAGAAGCCGCTTGGATAGATATCACTGAACACAACGTCCACAAAGGCAACACCATAAAAAAACTACAACAAATCTTAAATATCACCTACCAGGAAACAATGGCATTTGGTGATGGGCTCAACGACATAGAACTGCTCGAACAAGCCAATTACAGCTTCGCAATGCGTAATGCTTTCGATGAAACTAAAGCAGTAGCTAAATTTATTACTGGTTCAAATAATGAAAGTGCTGTAATGACAACAATACAACTTATGTTAGCGCTTCAATAAAAAAATTGAGGAGCGGGGTTTTTAAGACTTCAAAAACCCCGCTCCTCAACTTTATTTATTCTCAATTTGCCACTGATTTATCTCATCTAAAAGCAATCATAAAAAACTGCTCGGATTAAATCATCGTCATATAAACCTGATTATTGAGTAAATTCTTCGGATCAAACTGTTGCTTGATAGCGTGCATAAGTTGGCGATTGGCTTTGGGAATAGCATCATTATAATAGCTCACTTTCGCTGTACCAATGCCATGTTCTGCCGAAGGTAATCCACCAAGTTCAAGGCATTTTTGATAAAGAGCTTGATGAACTTGCTGTAGATCGGTATCCCACTGTTTATCATCACGATCATCACGCAAAATGCATAGATGAATATTTCCATCACCAGCGTGACCAAAGGCTAACATGCGTACCTTGGTTTTTGCTTCAAGCTGTTTGGTGAAGTGAATAAAATCAGCAATACGATTTATTGGAACCACAATATCAATCGGATCTTGTTCGGTCACTGCCTCAACCGCTCGCACAAATGAACCGCGAATCGTCCAAATTTGACTAGCCTGATTGCTATCTTCAGCAACAAAATAGTCACAATCACCTAAATTCACTAATAATTGCTTTCGTTGCTGTTCGATGGATTGTTGATCTGATCCATCAAGCATAATAATCAAATAAGCTTGGCTATGAGGTAGTGGGAATTGAAATCCTGAATACTTTTCGCCCCATTGTGCAACTTTACGTTCCACAAACTCTAGCGCGGTTGGCGTTAGGGTATGTAAAATGGTTGTGATACTGGCAATAGCCTGCTCAATAGTATTAAAACCAACAACAAATGTTTGAGATACTTTCGGCTTGGCGATCAGTTTTAACGTACATTGGGTAATGATGCCTAAAGTACCTTCACTGCCAATAAACAGATGCTTTAAAGCAAGACCAGTATTGTCCTTAACATTTTTACTGCCAATATTTAACACACTCCCATCTGCCATCACCACCTCAAGTGCTTGCACATAGTCACGAGTTACACCGTATTTTACCGCACGCATCCCTCCTGCATTAGTACTGATATTTCCGCCAATAGTGGAGGTTTTAGCACCCGGATCAGGTGGATAAAAAAGATCATACTGCTCAACAAACTGTTGTAAATCCTGCAATAAAATGCCGGGCTGAACCGTAATAGTGAAAGTTTCCTTGTCTAACTCAACAATCTCATTCATCAATGATAAATCAAGAATAATGCCACCATTAGGAATGGTTGAACCCACTAAATTCGTCCCAGCACCGCGAGTGGTAATATTCAGATTATTGGCATTGGCAAATTTAACCACATCCGCTACTTCTTCGGTCGTTTTAGGATAAACTAATATATCAGCCTGCCCATATTTAAGCTTTAAACCATCGGTCAAGTAGGATTGTGGGATGGCATCTGCCAAAACAATGCGTTTTGAATCTTTAATGATAAAGTTGTTCATACTAAATTACCCACTATTTATAGCTTCTATCAAAGTGATTGGCTAACTTGTCACCGAGGTATTGAATCACCATCACAATAAAAATAAGAATAACAATACACAAAATAAGCACCTCGGTTACATAGCGTTGATAACCATAACTGATCGCCAAATCACCAATACCACCGCCACCAACAACCCCAGCCATTGAGCTAAAGCTGATAAGTGAAATTGTGGTAACTGTTGCGTGTCGTATTAATTGCGCCATTGCCTCAGGAAACAATATCCCAAAAATAATACGCATATGTGATGCACCACTTGCTACCGCAGCTTCGATCACGCCTTTATCAATTTGGCTAAAAGCGTTTTCAGCTAACCGTGCATAAAATGCAATAGCGGCAAGTGAAAGCGGTAAAATTACCGCTTTAGGGCCCACGGCGGTATCAACCAATAGCGAGCCTAAAGGTAACACCGTAACCATCAGAATTAAAAATGGAATTGAACGGGTTGCATTGACGATAAAATTCGCAATACTGTTAATGATTCTATTTTTAAAGAAGAATTGATTTGACATTAAAAACAGCAATAATCCGATTAATGTGCCGAAGATCAAACCAGCTAATAATGACCAACTTACCATAATGAATGTCTCGTAAGCGGCTTTCCATAACATTTGCGCTATTTCGTTAATGGTGAGTTTAATCATTAGTTTATTTCCTCAATAATAACTTCTTGATCGGCCAATTTGGTGATTAAATTTTGGATATTAGTCGATTCACCAATCAGCTCGATCACCAAATTACCTAAAGCTTGATTGTCGAAATATTCAATAAACCCATGCAAAATATTAAATGACACACCCGTTTCAATCGCTGATTGATACAGAATTGGCTGGGTAGTGTTTTCATTAATGTAGCGCAAACGGACCAATTTTCCTTTTACATTTTGCTTTATAATATCTGGCAAATGGGTATTTTCATCGATATTAAGAAATTCTTGTGTGAATGGCTGTTTAGGGCAGGCAAAAAGGTTAAACGTGGTATTCATTTCGACAATTTCACCTTGTGACATTACCGCAACTCGGTGGCAGATTTTTTTAACCACATCAATTTCATGGGTGATTAAAACAATAGTTAAACCAAATTTTTGATTAAGCTGTTTTAACAAATCAAGAATCGCGCTGGTAGTGGTTGGATCTAAAGCACTGGTGGCTTCATCACACAACAAAATTTTGGCATCATTAGCCAGCGCTCTGGCAATACCGACTCGTTGCTTTTGCCCACCACTGAGTTCAGCAGGGTAGGCATTCGCTTTATCACTTAACCCAACTAAAGCAAGCAATTCGTTGACTCTATTTTTAACCGCATCGCCTTTTTTACCAGCGGCTTTAAGCACAAAAGCAATATTTTCATAAACGGTTTTTGATGATGCTAAATTAAAGTTCTGAAAAATCATCCCAACATGAAAACGAAACGCTTGCAATTCACGCCCACGTAAGGTTTGAATATCAACACCATTAATAATAACTTGCCCGGACGAAGGTTCAGCAAGCCGATTAAGCATTCTTACTAAAGTACTTTTTCCCGCACCGCTCGAACCAATGATCCCGAAGATCTCGCCTTGATTGACATCAAACGAGACCTTTTTAACCGCTTCAACAACTTGATCTTTGGCTTTAAATCTTACAGAAACATCTTTTACTTGAATTAAAGTCTGCATAATTAAAATAACTGATAATCAGGTTTTTGGAAGGTATAGAAAATACCGTTTTTATCATTAATGACTTGAGCAAACTCAGGTGATTTAAGCACGTCGATAATGTCTTTACCTAATGTATCTTTTGATTCAGTGCGAATCGCAATAACATTTTTATGATCTTTATCTAACACTTCATGATAAAGCGCCTTAGAAAGATCTAAACCCGCACCAATTGCATAATTACCATTAACCACTGATAACGCAACATTGTCAAGCGAACGTGGAGTTTGTGGTGCTTCAATTGGCACAATCTCTAAACCATAACGGTTTTCGATAATGTTTTTAGGGGTTAAATTGTTTTTATCCACATTTGGATCAAGCTTAATCAACCCAGCTGCTTCTAAAATGCGTAAAGCGCGAGCTTCGTTAGTAACATCACTTGAAATAGTCACTTGATCGCCTTGTTTTAATTGCGAAAAGTCAGTAATTTTATTTGAATAAATTCCTGCGCCAGCTGTTGGTACAAAACCAATCGCCATAATATCTAAATTACGCGTTTGCTTAAAATTATTAAGATAAGTTAAATGTTGAAATAAATTAACATCAATATCTCTATTTGCTAATGCTAAGTTTGGTTGAACATAATCGCTAAATTCACGAATTTCGATATGGTAACCTTTCTTTTCTAATCCAGGCGCAATAGCTTGTTTAAACATGTCGCCATAAGGACCAGCTGCAACACCAACTGTAATTTGATTCTCTTTTTTAGCATTATCACAGCCAGTTAATACTGAAGTTAAAATGACTAAACTTGCCACAATTAATTTTTTAAACATAATAATTTTTCCTTAAATTTGGATAATCTTTCTAAAGCTGCAATCAGCGTTGGTTCTTGTTTAGCAAAATGGAAACGAATATAACGATATTCAGGATGTTTAAAAAAGGCCGATCCCGGCACAGCTGCTACGCCGACTTCTTTAATTAACCATTCGCAAAATTCAAAATCGGTCTTAAATGGATTAAACGCCGAAATATCCACTAAAACATAATACGCACCTTGAGGCTCATAATAAGCAAGGCCTAACTCATCTAATCCGTTCAAAAATAAACGGCGCTTAGCGGTGTAAGTTTCGGTCAATTGTTGATAATAATCATCTCCTAAAGCTAACCCTGCACAAGCTGCTTTTTGTAGTGGGGCAGCAGCGCCAACGGTAAGAAAATCATGGATCATCTTACAACCATCTATAATCCTTTTATCAGCAATAATATAACCAAGGCGCCAACCGGTTATCGAATAGGTTTTCGACAACGAGCTACAACAAATAGTCCGCTCTTTCATATTTGGAAAACCTGCCAAATAAAGATGTTTATGCGGAGCATAAACCATATGCTCATACACTTCATCGGTAATAATGTAGGCATCAAACTCAATCGCCAATTGACTTATATAATCAAGCTCATCCTTAGTAAATACCTTGCCACAAGGATTGCTAGGATTACATAAAATCAACGCCTTAGCGCCTTGTTCAAAAGCTTCACGAAGTTGCTGTTTATCAAATTCAAATGTCGGCGGGATCAAAGGCACATAAATTGGGGTGGCATCAGAAAGAATGGCGTCCGCTCCGTAATTCTCATAAAACGGCGAAAAGATAATAACTTTATCTTTTGGATTACAAACCGTCATTACCGCACACATCATCGCCTCGGTACTACCACAAGTTACCAACACGTTTTCGTCTGGGTTGATATCAATTTGCATTAACTTTTGTTGCTTTTTAGCTAACAGACGCCGAAACTCAGCCGATCCCCAAGTGATCTCATATTGATGAGGACCACAATCGGCAGCTTGTTTTAACGCATCGATTAAAGGTTTCGGCGGATCAAAATCTGGAAAACCCTGTGACAAATTGATAGCTTGATATTGATTAGCGATCCGAGTCATCCGACGGATAACCGAATCGGAAAAGTGATCGAGTCGATTGGCTAGTTTATGCATTGTTTTTTATATATTAAAATTATGAAGTCGGAGATTATAATATAAAATCTTTCTATGACGGTTAAATAATATATTTATATATAGTTATACTTTTTTCTTATAACGCAGTTGAAAATAGCGACTAGATTTTAAAAAAGTTGAGGAGCGGGGTTTTTGGGGTTTAAAATCCGCTTTAAAAAGCAATAAATAAGATTTTTATCGGGTTAAAAATGAGGGTTTTTAGTGAATTATAAATTTGATATTGATCAAATGGTAAATAGTTTATCTAATAATTATCTTTAGATCTTTCCTGATCCTCTTTACAAAGATTAACGATCTAAAGCGCAAAAAATATTGCATTATATTTTTCGGGTCACTATACTTTCAGATCAATTTAGCTGAGTAGCTAAAACATCAGCAATAAACATAAAATTGCAAATAAATCATAAAATTAATTGACAAGGTAGTCTAAATGCATTATAATTTTCAACAGGCAACAGGCAACAGGCAACTTGGCCAACCTATAATTTAAGTTCGCCTAATTTAAACTCTCAACCTCTTTTTTTTCACTCTAGTTTATTAATCGACGAAAATGTAAGATCGCGTAGTCGATCGTTGCGTCTACTGTTACTTCGATCGCCATTTGGATCAATCCGATCAGCTATTGGATCTAAATTATTCCGACTGATCTTTTTATCGCTAAGCTTATTGTTAATACCTTTTTATTCCAGCTATGCATTAACCTCTAAAACCTCAAATCTGATTCACGGTAATGCACCGTACTTAACTTTCGACGGCGGTCGTACTCGTGCTGTTAATACTGATGCTTTGCTTGGGATTACGTTATCTGATGGTACTAAATACACGCCTTCAACCAATACGTCATCTACAACGCCAATCGTCTTACCTGTTACCGGTCAAAGCTTTGCTGATATTGGCATGTTGGTTCCAACTAATACAGATTCAGTCGCTTTAAATGAGCTTATCGGTTCGCCTTATAATTATTGGGGGGATGATGATGGTGATACTGATGTTACAGTTACTGGCAGTTTAAGTTTATCTATCGTCGATAAAAACAATCAACCTGTATCACGTAATGCTATCCCAGAAATTTGTAAGTCACCTTATCAGATAAAATTAACAACTACTAATGGGACATTAACCACACGTTATGGGATTCCTAGCAGTAGTAGTTTCAACGCTAATAATGCAACATATTATATCAATCCTAATGCATCTGCAGAGGTTTGTTTTGCGAAGCCTAGTTTAAATTGGAATACGGATAACTATGTTGGTCCGCCTTCAATTTTTGATCGAAAGAATGGATTTTTAACCCAGTCAGTTACGCCAGCATCTTACGATTTAAACTTTCCGACTACTGGTCTTCATGGTTTAGAGTTTGATTTACTCATTTCTGGTAATAATCAGGCATTGTCTTGGTCTCGGGTTGCACTTGGTGGTGTCGTTGTTAGTATGACCAATTCTACCCCTACAAGTGTACATGTTACCTTAAGTGGTCCTGTCGCCACTCTATCCCAAAAAAACTCTAGCAATCCTGGTAATATACCTAGACCCGCTTTACCTAAAACCTTCGAATTAGTCGGTCGAGACAGTAATGGTAATGCTGTTGTTAAATATGGCTTTACGTTAAAGCAGTGGTTCGTCAATCGTGGCGATTATCAGGGCACGTACAACAGTAATTTATCTTGGTGTAATCATATTGGTTATCGTATGCCTCGTGTAAAGGATTTAACTAATGCTACTTGTCAGGGGTTTAATTCAGGTGAGTTTTGTCGAGGTTTAGTCGGCGCTATACCTTCGTCATCTCATAATACATATCAGCGTCGTATTGGTGCAGGATTTTTCACCGAGTGGGGCAAAATGGACGATTACTCAGGAGCTGGCTTCACCTACTATAACTACAAGACTAGCGACCTAAATTTAAATGGTAACGCCTATTTTTACGTGAGCGCGTCCAACGGTTATGTAAACTACAGGGATTCCAACTACAACCCCGGTCTTTGTGTCTCAGTCGATCGCTAAAAATCGATTTTGTGGTGTCGAAGCCGTAATCCATCCGCCTCATCCGGGGCGGTTTTTTTTTGAGAAGTGGAGTTTTTTATTATAAAAAAGTTGAGGAACGGGGTTTTTGGGGTTTTATTACGAATAAATTATCTTAAATATGAGATATTACATTTACTCTATCTATTAGAGTAAAAGTTCAAATCTATATAACTCGTCACCATTCTAAGTTAAAATAACTAACTTTATTTTTTATCGCAAATTAAAGGACAAACCAAATGACAACCGAATTGACAACGCTTGATAAGATTAAACGCCAAATTGCCGAAAATCCGATTATTCTTTATATGAAAGGTTCGCCAAAATTGCCAAGTTGTGGTTTTTCAGCTCAAGCTGTGCAGGTGTTATCGCAATGTGGTGTGCCGTTTGCGTATGTTGATATTCTACAAAATCCAGATATTCGTGCTGAATTGCCAAAATTTGCTAGCTGGCCAACCTTTCCACAACTTTGGGTTGAAGGGGAGTTGATTGGTGGTTGTGATATTATGTTAGAGATGTTTCAAACAGGTGAACTACAAACCTTGATCAAAGAGACTGCAGAAAATCATAAAAACGATTAATAATTTTTAGAAAGAGAGCGCTAAGCTCTCTTTTTTTATATTTTGACTATTCTTCTGTTTTCGACTCGACTAAAGGCCAGCCACCTAATCGTTTAAAACGGTTAACGATTTCACAAAATAAAATAGCAGTCTTTTCGGTATCATAAAGAGCTGAATGTGCTTGTTTATGATCAAACGGGATATTTGCCGATTCGCAGGCTTTAGCCAGAACTGTTTGCCCAAAGGCTAAACCACAAAGTGATGCCGTATCAAAAGTCGCAAAAGGGTGGAAAGGGTTGCGTTTGATACCCGCTCTTTCAGCCGCAGTCATCAAAAAACTGTGATCAAAATGCGCATTATGTGCCACTATTACAGCACGAGTACAGTCATTGGCTTTGATTCCGGTGCGAACTAATTTAAAGATTGCCTCAATGGCCTCTTTCTCATCAACCGCGCCTCGTAACGGATTATTGGGATCAATACCGTTAAAAGCTAACGCTGTTGGCTCTAAAATAGCATCGGCAAAGGGATTGACATTAAATTGCAATGTTTTATCAGGCTCGAGCCAGCCGTCATCTGTCATTTTAAGCGTAATGGCTGCGATTTCTAAAATAGCATTGAGTTTTGGATCAAATCCGGAGGTTTCTATATCGATAACCACGGGATAAAATCCTCGAAAGCGTTCACAAAGTTTTGGCACAATAGTTAGTCTTATCTATCTAAAATGAGAGGTATTATGCCAGTTTTTACTTTTTTCGCCTAGTTTTACCTACTTAAATCAATTAAGTTTTTAACTTAGTATGACGTGTTAATCCTCTTGAGTTTTATTCTTTATAGGCGTTATTAGCATCTTACTTATCCTATTTTGCTTTGCTATCAAATTTTACTACTGTGCGTTAAGTCTATATTAAGCATGTTGTCCCGAAATCTAAACTAGTCAAGTAAGTGATTAAATTTGAGACTTAATCTTGAATAAGCAGGATGGTAAAAAACTTAAAATAATTGTTTAATTAATCATAATATCGGGTGAGATATTACGAGAAAGCGACTATAATTAGCGCCAAACAAAAGGGCGAAAAGTTTTTATCTTAAGCATTTTGTTAAGACTGTTTTAGTTTAATTCTAAGGTTTGCGAGGGCATTGTGCATAATTTCGAACTTCAACACATCATTGATACACATCTGCAAGTGACACGATATCGTGACTATGCGCCAAATGGTTTGCAAGTTCAAGGTCGACCGGAGATTAGCAAAATTGTGACAGGGGTAACGGCTTGTCAGTTATTGTTAGATAAAGCGGTCGAGCTAAATGCTGATGCGATTCTTGTTCATCATGGCTATTTTTGGAAAAATGAGCCAGAGACAATTACTGGCATAAAGTATCATCGAATGAAGACGTTACTTAGCCATGATATCAATTTATATAGTTATCATCTTCCATTAGATGGTCATCCAGTATTGGGTAATAATGTGTTGCTTGGGCAAATGTTTGATATTACGGTTGATGCGCGTGATGATATTACCGATTTGCTTTTTAAAGGCACGTTAGCGAATCCATTAACCGCAATTGAATTTAAACAGCTACTTGAACAGAAGCTACATAATGGTCGCCATTCAGTTTTATTTTGTGGTGATAATGCCCCAGCAGTGATTAAGCGAGTTGCATGGTGTAGTGGTGGTGGTCAGGATTATATTGAAACGGCTGCTCAGCAAGGCTTTGATGCTTTTTTTACTGGAGAAGTATCGGAACGAACCATTCACATTGCCCGTGAATACGGTATCAATTTTTATGCTTGCGGACATCATGCCACAGAGCGATATGGTATAAAAACATTAGGAGAATGGTTATCGACTAACCATGGCTTAGAAACTATTTTTATCGATATTGATAATCCTGCATAACAAAAGTTGAATTTAAATAAGAAATATCGCATACTTATTCGCAGTTTTTTTAATCTTTAAGTTGTTTTATAAACACAGAATATGAGAGGTCGCTTTATGTTTACAGGAAGTCTGGTCGCACTTGTTACTCCAATGGATACGAAAGGAAATGTGGACCATGTAAGCCTAAAAAAAATGGTCGAATATCATATTGAAAATGGCACATCTGCTATTGTATCAGTAGGAACTACTGGCGAATCAGCAACGCTTGATCATCATGAGCACATTGATGTTATTAAACGCACTATTGATTATGCAGATGGTCGAATTGATATTATTGCTGGCACAGGTTCAAATGCCACCAAAGAAGCGATCGAATTAACTCGTCAAGTTGAAAATATCGGTGTAGTAGGTTGCTTAACGGTAGCGCCTTACTACAATAAACCAACGCAAGAAGGTTTATACCAACACTTCAAAGCTATTGCAGAAAGTTCTCCATTACCTCAAATTATTTATAATGTTCCTGGTCGTACTTGTAGTGACATTAAACCAGAAACTGTCGGTCGATTAGCTAAAATTAAAAACATTGTTGCGTTAAAAGATGCAACGGGTGATCTGTCTCGCGTTTACAAAACTCGTAAATTAGTTGGCGAAGATTTTAAGCTATTAAGTGGTGATGATGCGACTTTCTTAGACTTTATCATTTTAGGTGGTGATGGTGTTATCTCGGTAACCGCTAACGTAGCAGCGAAACAAGTTGCAACCGTTTGTGAATTGGCATTTAATAACCAAATCCAACAAGCACGCACGTTAAACGATACTTTAATGGGGCTTCATACTCATCTATTTATTGAACCAAACCCAACGCCAGCAAAATGGGCGTGTACTCGTTTAGGTTTAATGGCAAACGGCACTATACGTTTACCATTAGTGCCATTGAGTGATGCTTCTATTCCTGTAGTTGAACAAGCATTAAAAGATGCTAAATTAATTTAAAATTGACTATAACCTTACTTAAAAGCAGAAATCTATGTTGAATAAAACTGAATTGAAAAGCAATGCCTTTAAAAAACTAGCTGTTTTATCGGTTATTACATCGATGTTTATGGTTGGATGTAGTAGCGATCAAAATTATAAACGAGAGGTTGATGGCAATGAAGATTACCTCAATTCGCCCGCTTTAAAAGCGTTAATTATTCCGGAAGGTGTTTCTGTACCAGTTGAATCTGGTGATTTTTATGTGGACAACAACAAAATTGATGGTGCTGTTGGTAAACAACTTGATATTCGTCCACCAACATTAGCTATTGCAACTATCCCAGAATCTTTTGTACATCATGAACAGAACACTGTTACCTTTAATGTGCCAGTAAGTTATGGTGTATGGAGTAGTATTCCAAATACGTTAAATAAACAAAATATACTGGTTAGTTCAAGCGATAGTAAAACCATTAAAACAAATAATGCAATTATTTCTCGCCAAGATGAACAACAACCGGTTGAGGCTTCTTTTGTCTTTACCCGCCATAATTTAGGCGCAACAGAAACTATCACTATCGTATTAAGTTCATTAACGCGTAGTGGTGAAAACCTTATGTCACAACCGATCGAAGTTCAGCGTTATGTAGTTGGATTATTTAATCAAATAATGGATGATGTTGCACCTGAATCGCTACGAACTGTGCCGGTTAAAACAGATGAAAAAGAATCAGATCCTAATAAAGAGCTGAAAGAAGATCTTAAAGACAGTATCAGAGATAGCATCAGAAATGATCGCTAATTTAACGATCAGATAATCTTTCATCTAAACGAGTTAAAACCGCGTAAAGCCGATTTTAACCCAATAGCGGAGTAACTTACCTTTGCTATATAAATGAATGTTTATAAATACTGTTTATGACTACAGTTTATAAATACGGTTTATAGCTAACACTTATAACGGCAAGGTACTTGATTTGAAATTAAGGGGCGAATAGCTCCTTAATTATTTATTGGCAATTTGATATAAGGTTATAAACATGAAAAAGTTGGCTGAGCTTTATCGTGGTAAAGCAAAAACGGTTTACACTACTGACAACCCAGATCTATTAATCCTTGAATTTCGTAACGACACCTCGGCATTTGATGGGCTGCGCATTGAGCAGTTAGATCGAAAGGGGATGGTCAATAATAAATTCAACTATTTTATAATGACCAAGTTACGTGAAGCAGGTATTCCAACTCAAGTTGAAGCCCTATTATCAGATAATGAAGTTTTAGTTAAAAAACTTGATATGGTGCCAGTTGAATGCGTCGTTCGTAATCGAGCTGCTGGTTCATTAGTAAAACGTTTAGGCGTTGAAGAAGGCAAAATCCTTAATCCTCCAACATTTGAACTTTTCTTAAAAAATGATGCTCTGCATGACCCTATGGTCAATGAGTCACACTGTAAAGCATTTGGCTGGGCAACGGATGAGCAGTTAGCAACGATGAAGGAACTTAGCTTTAAAATAAATACCGTGCTAACAGAGCTTTTTGATAAAGCCGGATTAATTTTAGTTGATTACAAATTAGAGTTTGGTCTATTTCATGGCGAAATTACATTAGGCGATGAGTTTTCACCAGATGGTTGCCGTTTATGGGAAAAAGAGACCTTGAAAAAAATGGATAAAGATCGCTTCCGTCAAGGTTTAGGTGGTGTGATTGAGGCCTACGAAGAGGTAGCCAAACGTATTGGTGTTCCACTTTAATGTTTGCCCAATTTGATATCTCCTTTTTTTTATTATTAGGTTTAGCTGCACTGTGTTATATCACGCATAATAACACAGTGACCTTTGCAGTATTGCTACTGTTGTTATTCAAATTAACACCGCTAGCAACCTATTTTCCGTTCTTAAATCAATATGGATTAACCATTGGCATTGTCATTTTAACGGCGGCTATGATGGTTCCTTTAGCGGATGGCTCGTTAAAAATTACCGATATTGTAAAATCATTCACCACCTGGCAATCGTTACTGGCTATTTTAGTTGGCATATTAGTCTCATGGTTAGGCACGCGTGGTATATCCTTAATTGGTGCTCATCCAACTATAATTAATGGCTTAATTATTGGTACACTTATTGGTGTTGCCTTTTTCAAAGGGATACCGGTTGGTCCATTGATTGCAGCAGGAATTTTATCCTTATTGATTGGAAAAAGTTAATCAATGATTAATAGCACCAGAAAGCTATGGGTGTTAAACGGTTCGCATCCCCAATTATTTAATCAAGTCAGCGCTATTATTCAACAGCACTCGGGCGATTGGCTTACAGTTACCACAAAAACAGATTTGCCCGAAGCGATTAGCCATCATATTCATCCCAATCAAACCAAATCATTACTTGGCAAAGAGTTTAAACATGCTATTTTCGATTCCACCGAAGGTTTTAATTTAGATGCTTTTGCGATGCTAGCCGGCACTTTAATCAAAGGTAGTGTGCTAATTTTATTACTGCCCGATGATTTGACCAATTGGGTGGACCAAGATAGTTTGCGTTGGAATGAATCTACAAAGCCGATTCGTGTGCCCAATTTTGTTCAACATTTACAACAAACCTTATCAAAATTTGCCACAGAAAAGCCACCAGAGTTTACGCAGCAAGATGATGGGCAAAAGGATTTAACCGAGCAACAGTTAGTGCTAAACCAACTCCTAAAAAGCAATAGTCGTTTAAATATCTTAATAGCTAAACGAGGGCGCGGTAAATCAGCATTAGCTGGGCAATTTACTCATTATCATGAATGCTGGGTAACAGCACCGAATAAAAGTGCGCTAACGACTTTTTTTCAGTTTGCTAAACCAGGAACACCGTTTTATGCGCCAGATCAACTAATTGAAATGGTCGATCATCCATTTCCTGAGTGGTTGATCATTGATGAAGCGGCGATGATCCCATTGCCAATGTTGGAGCAACTGCTAAAGCTGTCACCATCGACTAAAATCCTATTGATCACAACGGTAGAAGGTTACGAAGGAACAGGGCAGGGGTTTTTATTAAAATTAATGGACAGGCAAATTTGCCAGCGATTTTATCTTAATTCGCCTATTCGTTGGCAAGATAACGATCAACTCGAACAACTTTGCGATAATTTATTGCTTAATGGCGTCATAAAATCGCAAACCAATGAGCAAGCTACCGTCTATTCTCTTAACGAAAGAACAGATATCGACCTACTTAAGTCTATCTACAATTTATTAAAAACGGCTCATTATCAAACAACCTTAGTTGATTTAAGACGACTATTTGATGCACAAAACTTAGCTGTTTGGCAGGCCAAAAAAGGTGATCAACTTATTGCTGGCGCAATTACGATTGATGAAGGTAATTTGACTGATGACTTAATCGATGCCGTTTGGAAAGGCACACGCCGACCAAAAGGCAATCTTGTCGCGCAATCATTGGTTGCACATGCTGGTGATAAACTAGCGGCAAAACTAAAATCGGTCAGAATTAACCGTATTGCGGTTATAGAGCCTTATCGACGTCAACATATCGCCCTGAAGTTGGTTGAACATATCTATCAACAAGCAATGAAAAATCACAACGATTTTGTCTCTGTCAGTTTTGCTTACAGCGCCGTTAATTATCAATTTTGGCATAATTGTGGCTTTACCTTAGTCCATATTGCCAGCCATAAACAAGCCAATTCTGGTAGTTATTCAATGATGGTAATCAACCCCATCACTCAGCAAGGTTATGAACTAAGCCAACGTTTAGCGGAAAATTTAAGGCGTAATAGCTATTGGCTTAATGCCATTATCGAATTACCTTTCAGTCAACTCATCACCATTGATGATCAGCAGGCGTTAACTCATCAAGATCTTCAGGATCTGCAAGGATTTTGTAATTATCATCGACCGTTTGAAGCAACTTATCCGGCACTGTGTCGTCTAAAACAGGCAACAAATGGTAAAATACCTTCACTATTATTACAAAGTAGTGAATCGATAAATAAACTACCAAGTCGAAATGAGATGATCCAAGCTATCAAACAAGAAGTAAAAACATGGCTTGAAAAATTATCAAACTGACCAAATAAAGATCAGCTAATTTACGATCAAAAAATGAAAAGTCAGTTGCCGTCAGATGAAAACTACGTTTAAAATGACGCCGATTTTAAATAAAAGGATCCTATTGTGTTAGAAAATAAATCACAACATTCCAATTCTAAATCAGGTATAGAATACTTTTTCCAAGGCTGGTCTTTAGCATTTAGCCCTGGTTTAAAACGCTTTGTATTTTTACCGTTGCTGGCTAATATCGTTATTATGTCAGCGCTATTTTATTGGTTTTTTGTTTCAATCACTGGCATGGTGGATTGGGGCTTATCGTTTATGCCAAGTTGGTTGCACTGGTTGGGCTACATCATTAGTGCTATTGTCATTTTAACTTTAACAATTTTATTTTGTTATTTTTTCAGTACGATAACCAACGTTATAGCTGCGCCTTTCAATGGTCTGCTGGCCGAACAGGTAGAAGCACAGCTCACTGGTGTACCTGCGCCTGATACCTCTTGGTTGAGTTTAATAAAAGACTTACCTCGCATCTTAAAGCGCGAGCTACAAAAATTTGGCTATTATTTATTATGGGCGATTCCGATATTGCTAACCTACTTGATTCCCATCATCGGGCAATCGGTTACTCCGATAGTGTGGTTTTTATTTACCGCTTGGCAGATTAACATCCAATATGCGGATTACGCCTTTGATAACCACAAAATCTCTTTTGAGCGTATGCGCCAATTATTAAGACAAGATCGCGCTGACAATCTGCTATTTGGTATGTTAATCAGCTTTTTTACCATGGTGCCATTATTGAATTTAATTATTATGCCAATTGCGGTTTGTGGCGCGACAGCGATGTGGGTTGATCGCTATCGTCACCAAGCTATTTTTGCAAGTAAAAGTCAGGACTTTCGATAATTTATTTTTGCTTAGGACGACTTGGCCAATCGTCGTCCTCATCATCAGAATAAGGGATAGGTTTTATCCCTTTCTTTTTTTCTAAATAGTGCTTATAGCTTAGTTTATTCAGTGCTTTAATTGTATTAATAAAGATCCCCACCAAAATAATAAGAATCACCCACCAATAATCTTTAAGCCACTCCATTTAAATCCCCTTGAGTTTTTAGCACAAAGCATGATCTCATATTAAAATCTATAGTAACTTTTCTAAAATATCGATATAGATAGCTTGTAATGTAATGACATCTTGGCAATTTACATTTTCATTCACTTTATGAATAGTTTTATTTAACACACCAAGCTCAATCACCTGACAACCTAACTTAGCAATAAAACGCCCGTCGGATGTCCCGCCACTGGTTGATAATTTGGTATCAATTTGTGTAAAGGCCTTAATTGCACTTGCTGCTGCATCAGTTAGCTCGCCTTGTGGTGTTAAAAATGGATGGCCGGACAAACGCCAATTTAACGTATAGTTTAAATGATGTTTTTGCAAAATCGCCTCGACTTTTGCTTTAATCATCTCATCGGTTAACTCACTACTATAACGAAAATTAAATTGCACTGACAAATCACCAGGAACCACATTTTCAGCGCCGGTACCAACATTAATATTGGCTATTTGCATTGTCGTTTGTGGGAAATATTCATTACCATTATCCCAAACTGTCGTTACCAATTCATTCAAAGCGGGCGCAAATTTATGCACCGGATTATCAGCAAGATGAGGATAAGCAACATGTCCCTGAATACCATGTACCACTAAATTGGCTGTCAAAGAGCCACGACGCCCATTCTTAATCTGATCACCAAGAACACTATCACTTGAAGGCTCACCAACAATACAGTAATCGATCTGTTCTTGACGTTTAATCAGCCAATCAACCACTTTTACCGTGCCATCGGTTGCATCTGCTTCTTCATCGGAAGTCAGCAAAAACGCAACCCGACCAGTATGGTCAGGATATTTTTTAACAAACGTCTCAGCGGCACAAACCATAGCCGCTACGCCACTTTTCATATCGGCAGCGCCACGACCGTACAAAATACCGTTTTCATCAATAGTTGGCTCAAAAGGCGGGTAACACCACTTACTCTCATCACCGGCTGGCACCACATCAGTATGACCGGCAAACATCAAAGTTTTACCACTACCATGGTAGGCCCAAAGGTTTTTCGTCTTACCAATATTTACCTCTTCAATCACAAAGCCTAACGGCTTTAGACGATCGATAATCATCTGCTGGCAGTTCTTATCATCGGGGCTTATTGATCTTTCAGCAATCAATGCTTTGGTTAGTGCAATAACAGGTTCAGTCATGGTGATCTCGATCTTATGATTTAGGTTTAACAAATTGCGAATAGCTCTCGTCAGAAAATCCCAACAAAGCCCGCTTACCATCAACAAGTAGTGGACGCTTTAAAATAGAAGGATTAGCTAACATAATCTTGATAGCGGCATCTTGATTATCAACTTGATTACGTACTGTTTCGTCAAGCTTACGCCAAGTCGTACCACGAGTATTTAACAAACTCTGCCAATCAACAAGTTTTAATAACTGACTTAACAACTCAGCCGACAAGCCATCGGTTTTATAATTATGAAATTGGTAACTAACTTGATGATCATTGAGCCAATTAAACGCTTTTTTCATGGTATCACAATTCTTAATCCCATAAATAATATACATAACTATTTGCCCTAAAAAGAAAAGATAAATTGATTATAACAGCTAAAAAACAGCAAACAAAGGGAAAGCGGGTTTTATAAAATGGATGATTTTTTGATAAAAAAGTTGAGGAGCGGGGTTTTTGAGGTTCCAAATTTCGATTAAAAATTATCAAATTATCAAAATTACGCATCACTCAGGTAAATTTTTTCAGAATCTTAATTATAGTTTTTTTAAGGTTTGTAAACGAGATGATTTTAATTAAAACAAGAGTTGGTCGATCCTTTCAAGATCTTTACTTGCGATCTTCTTTACGAATATTAACGATCCAAAACAAAAAAAGAATTGCATCGTGTTTTTCCAGTAACTATACTCTTTTACCGTTTTAGCGGGATGGCTAAAATTCAAACAAAACCGTAAATAAATCAAAAATATACTTGACAGGATTGTCGCAGATGTTCTATAATTTTCAACAGGCAACAGGCAACTTGGCCAACCTCTAATTTAAATTCGTCAAAGTTAAGTTCCCAGCGTTTATTTTTCACCAAAGTTTATTTTTTCACGCAATTATGCGGAATTTTGCAAATTTTCGCGCGATCTTTTTTTCGATCCTACTTTAGATCCTTCTTGCGATCCTCTTTTCGATCTAATTTATTCTGGCAGATTTTTTTAGGTATGGCTGTTTTACTTTCTTTTACCTGCCATGCATTAACCTCTAAAACCTCGAATTATATTCAGGGTAGTGCACCTTATTTGACTTTCGATGGTGGTCGTACTCGCGTTGTTGATACAAATGGGCTGCTTGGTATTACTCTATCTGATGGTACACAATACACGCCTTTAAATAATACCTCATCTACAACGCCAATCGTTTTGCCTGATGAAGAGCAAAGTTTTGCTGATATAGACATGTTTGTTCCAACTGATACCGATTCAGTCGCTTTAAGTTCTCTTATCGGTCCTCCTAATAATTATTGGGGGGATGATGATGGTGATAGTGACGTTACTGTTACTGGTTCTTTAAGTCTATCTATCGTCGATAATAACAATCAAGCTGTATCACGTAATTCCGTATTAAAGATTTGTAATACTCCTTATAGGGTGACGTTATCCAGTACTAACGGCACATTATCCACACGTTATGGCGTTCCTAATAGTAGTGATTTCAGTGCCAATGTTGTGACGTATTTCGTTAATCCTAAGGCTACGTCGATGGTTTGTTTCACCAGACCTAATTTAAAAAATGCTAAGCTTGGTGATGATATTTTGTTCCCATATCATGATTATGCTGGTCCGTCTTTTATGTGGGACCCTGCTAATGGTTTTATCCCTCAGTCAACTGACCCTTCACGTTATGGTTCAAACTTTCCTACTACTGGCGCTAATGGACTGTACTTTGACTTAGATATTAGAGGTGTTAGTCAACCTTTGTCTTGGTCTTCATTATCTCAGGGGGGAATCACAGTTACAATGTCTAATTCAACTGCTGCAAGCGTACGTGTTACTTTAACGGGTCCTTTCGCTACCGGATTCCAGCATAATTCAGACAATCCTGGTCTTATTTCCAAACCTATTTTGCCTCAGACCTTTGAGTTGGTCGGTCGTGATGGTCAAGGTAATTCTGTTATTAAATATGGTTTTACATTGAAGCAGTGGTTCGTCAACCGTGGTACTAAGTGGGACAATTATTCTCCTGCCTTATCTTGGTGTAATAGTATTGGTTATCGAATGCCTCTCGTAAAGGATTTAACAAATGCATCTTGTCGTGGTAAAAATTCAGGCGATTGGTGTAAAGGTTTCGTCGGCGCCACACCTTCCTCACCTGGTAATTATTTCCAACGTAGAATTGGCTCTGGCTTTTTCAATGAGTGGGGTCCTCTTAGCGACTTTGGCGTTGGCTTCACCCATGACTCTTGGTACTGGACTAGTGACGTGAATGGTAGTCGTTGGCGGTATGTCGTGCAAACCTTCCACGGTGGTGTGGATGATCGCATCGACACCCCCCATGCCTCGCTCTGCTCATATCCTTAGTATTTATTCCTTCTTCCTTAAGCCTTAAAACTTGGGGGATAAAGGAGTAGCTAAATTATTAAGAAATATTTGACTTGAAGAGTCAAGGTGGTTGTCAAATAAAAAGCGATTTTGTGGTTTAGCCCCTCCGGACATCATCATCCCTCAACCGGGGGGGTATTTTTAAAGTGTTTAACTGTAAAAAAGTTGAGGAACGGGGTTTTTGAAATTTAAGATTCCACTTGAAAATTATTAAATTATCAAAATCACTAATTTCAAATACTTAAATATAATTTTTTATGGATTATTAATAATAATTTTTAGATGTTTATAAAGATGATGTTCATTAATGAAAAAAGTAAATAAATTAAAAATATACTTAACAGGATTGTTGTGCATGTTCGATAATTTTCAGAAGACAACTTGGTTAACCTCTAATTTAAATTCGTCGAAGTTAAGCTCTCAGTGTTTATTTTTTACCAAAGTTTATTTTTTCACACAATTATGGGGAATTTTGCAAATTTTCGCGCGATCTTTTTCTCGATCCTTTTTACGATCTAATTTACTCCGTCAGATTGTTTTTTGCGTGGCGATTTTTCTTCCTCTTTTCAGCCATGCATTAACCTCTAAAACCTCGAATTATATTCAGGGTAGTGCACCTTATTTGACTTTCGATGGTGGTCGTACTCGTGTGATAGATGTTAACGGTCTGCTTGGTATTACACTTTCTGATGGAACTAAGTACACGCCTTCAACCAATATTTCATCAACAACGCCAATCGTCTTGCCGGTTGCGGGTCAGAGTTTTGCTGATATAGGTATGTTTGTTCCTACTAATACTGATTCAGTCGCTTTAAGTTCTCTTATCGGTCCTCCTTATAATTATTGGAGAGATGATGATGGTGATTCTGGTGTTACCGCTACAGGTCGTTTAAGTTTATCTATCGTCGATAACAGCCGTCAATCTGTTTCACGTAGTACCGTGCCAGAGATTTGTAAGGCACCTTATCTTGTTACCTTATCTAATACTGACGTTATGTTATATACTCGTTACGGAATTCCTAATCGTAGTGTCTTCAGTGCAGGTCGTGTGACTTATTATGTTAATCCTAAGGCGGCTGAGGTTTGTTTTGCTAAGCCTAATCTGAATTACTATTCGACTGAGTGGCCTTCGATGTTTGACTCTCGTTATGGTTTTCTTACTCAGTCAACTGACCCATCTCGTTATGGTTTAAACTTTCCTACTACTGGTCTTAATGGATTGTACTTTGACTTAGATATTAGAGGTGTTAGTCAACCTTTGTCTTGGTCTTCATTATCTCAGGGGGGAATCACAGTTACAATGTCTAATTCAACTGCTGCAAGCGTACGTGTTACTTTAACAGGTCCTTTCGCTACCGAATCCCAGCATAATTCAGACAATCCAGGTCTTATTTCCAAACCTATTTTGCCTCAGACCTTTGAGTTGGTCGGTCGTGATGGTCAAGGTAATCCTGTTATTAAATATGGTTTTACATTGAAGCAGTGGTTCGTCAACCGTGGTACTAAGTGGGACAATTATCCTAATACATTATCCTGGTGTAATCGTACAGGCTATCGCCTTGTTAAGATAAAGGATATAACAAATGCAAAACATGTCGTTCGTTCAGATGTAATCATACCTGGCGCCACGCCTACCTCAGATTTTTTTCTTTACATGCGATATATTGGTGCTGGTTTTTCCTCGGAGTGGGGGCGTGTGAACAATATTTCAGACATTGGCTTCACCCCTATCAACCATTGGATTTGGACTAGTGACTCGGATGGTAATGGTCCGTTTATCGTAAACATTACCAACGGTGGTGTGGATTGGTACAACAACAACTATACCTACGGGCTTTGTACTTATCCTTAGTATTTATTCCTTCTTCCTTAAGCTTTAAAGTTTGAGGGGGTAAAGATGGCGTTAAATTATCAAGGAATAGTTGACCTTAAGAATCAAGGTAGTTGTCAAATAAAAAAGTGATTTAGTAGTTTAGCCTCCCCCGAACATCATCATCCCTCAACCGGGGGGGGATTTTTTTAGGGCATGGGTTGAAGTTCTAAATACCGATTAAAAATTATTAAATGATTAATCACTCAGATAAATTTTTTAAGGATCATTAATTAAGGTCTTTAAATGTTTGTAAAGATAAAATTTTTAATCAAAACAGTAGTTAGCTAATTATTGTTTAGATCCTTCTAGGATCTTCTTAACGAATGTTAACGATCCAAAATAAAAAAAGTATTGCATCGTATTTTTCCAGTAACTATACTCTTCGAAAATTTTGGCTGGATGGCTAAAATTCAAGCAAAACATTAAATAAATCAAAAATATACTTGACAGGATTGTCGCATATGTTCTATAATTTCCAACAGGCAACAGGCAACAGGCCAACTTGGTCAACCTCTAATTTAAATTCGCCAAATTCAAACTCCCAGCATCTTTTTTTTCATTCCAGCTTATTAGTCGACGAAAATTTAAGATCGCCTAGTCGATCGTTGTGGAGATCGTCATTTGGATCATCGCGTCGATCATCTCTCGGATCTAAATTACTCCGACAGATCTTTTTACCGCCCGTTCTTTTGCTAATACCTTTTTATTCTAGCCATGCATTAACGGCTAAAACCTCGAATATGATTCGCGGTAATGCGCCTTATTTAACTTTCGATGGTGGTAAGACACGTGTTCTTAATATTGAAGCTTTGCTCGGTATTACGCTATCTAACGGAAAACAGTACACGACTACAACGAATACTTCATCATCTTCAAACCCCATTGAGTTACCGGTTGCAGGTCAAAGTTTTGCTGATATAGATATGATCGTTCCAACGAATGTCGATTTAATCACTTTAAAAACGCTTATTGGTCCTCCCAATAATTATTGGGGGGATGATGATGGTGATGATGAGATTAAGGTTAATGGTTTTTTAGAGTTATCTCTCGTTGATTATAGAAATAGAACAGTATCACGTAATACAGTGTTAAGGCCTTGTAACGCGCCTTATGAGGTTATATTAACTAATACAAATGGTACATTAACAACGCGTTATGGTATTCCAAATAGTAGTGATTTCAATCCTAGTCGGGTCACTTATTTTGTCAAACCTAAGGGGCAGGAAATTTGTTTTGCCACTCCAAGTCTATCTTTCGAAGGCAATGGAGGTGTAAAAGCGGGCCCACCTGAAATTTTTGATCCATCTCTTGGTTTTTTGCCTCAGTCAATTGACTCATATGGTAAGAACTTTCCGACTACAGGTGCTAACAACATGTACTTTGATTTAAGCATTGCTGGTAATAAACAAGCATTGTCTTGGTCTCCTGTCTCGCGAGGTGGTATCACGGCGACTATGAGCAATTCTACAGCGACAGGCGTACGGGTTACCTTAACTGGCCCTGTTGCAACTGAATCCCAATGGAATTCCAGCAATCCTGGTCCTATTACTA